>NZ_JBDVDW010000039.1:0-1138 GCF_039941815.1 Reichenbachiella sp. | reverse complement strand
CAATCGTATGAACGCATAAGCGCAGCTCGGTTTATAGAATCCCACTTTTCGTTTCTGTAAAATGCCAGGGCTTCGCCGGACGTTCCGGATGTCTCTGCGAGTCGAAGCTTTTCATTCACGTTACTCGCGTGAATTGCAGAGTTTTCATTGATCAACGTAGCTTTATCCAGTTCTGGTAAAATACGAAGATCTGATATGGCTGAAAATTTTTCTGGGGCAAAGTTCGATTCTCGGAATATTTTTTGAAAATACGGCGAATTCTTACCGCAAAACCGAAGGAATTTCTCGGCATTCTCAATTTGAATTTGCTCGAGTTCCTTTCCAGAAAGCCATTCTGTAGATTTCAGATAGTCGTATTGCCGAAACAGAGAAGGATTTCTGACTTTAGCACCGGCTTCAAAAATCTTTCGAGCTAACGCTGAGTTCATAAACTACTCCTGTTCAGCTTTCTCGACCGGGCTATCAAATTGTCGAGTTCGTCTGAATACCGCTTTCCGATACTTGTATAGCTGTAATGATTTCGAATAAGTTGAGGACCCGCTTCTCTTAGACTCAACTCATAGTCCTTATTCTCAAGAAGATTTACAATCTCGTCCACATAATCTTTCGGTGTTTCCGCATATACAATCTCAGCTCCGTTATGAACCTTGATGCCTTTGCAAGCGAACGGATCGGCAATAATACAGCACCCACTTGCAAGTGCATCCAGTATCTTTAGCTTAGTGCCGCCACCAGTACGAATAGGGCAAAGATAGAAGTGTGCTCTCCAGAGATAGTCTCGAACGTCATCAACAAATCCGTGGATATGAAATGACTTGTCGCTTTCAGAAAGCTTTACCATTTCACGGGTCGGTCCCCGACCAATGACATCTACTCTCATGTCAGGAATACGGGCTTTGATCAGCGGCCAGATCTCCCGGATAAAATACTCCACTGCTTCGCGATTCGGATACCAGGAAAGTCCACCGACAATAACAATGCTCTTTTCTAATACTTCGACTGACGCATTTGGGTAAAAGTATGAGACGTCTACCCCATTCGGAACAGAGAGAAACCGACAGTTGGGAATACTTTCTGCCATAACCTCAGCATCATCGTCGGAGCAGGTAAGGTTGAGGTTCGACTGCCTACTGTACTC
>NZ_JBDVDW010000038.1:0-1069 GCF_039941815.1 Reichenbachiella sp. | reverse complement strand
CTAATTCTGCTGAGTTAACTCGTTATGCTATGGAAAACGGCCTACTAATTGATTTGAATTGAATTGAAAATAGAGATTGGACTTCTCAGACTTTTGGTAATTAGAAAATGTCTGCTCGTTTGGCCCATTCTTGCCACTGTTTTATTCTGGTTCCACTGCGAAGGTTTTTCCTAGAAACAGCATCTACTAAGACATTAGAGGCTAAGACAAGTCCCCATGTAGATTCGAGAAACAAACCCGATTTCGATTTTGGATGAACGGTATGGGCATTGTACTCACTTGCCCAGTAGCAGAATTCATCGCTAATGATGACAATCTGAATTCCTTTTTCCATAGCTATTTCACACAGCTTTCTTCCTTCTGAAGCGTAAGGTACTACATCAAAGATAACCAAGGCATCATAGCCCATTCCAACTTTAGGTTTATATTCTAGCCATTCTGCGAGCATTCCATCGTGCATCGAAATATATTGTACATTGTCTCGAGCTAACAATAAGCGCCGGGCAAAATCTTCAGAGATCCCTCTAATAGATTGAAATCCAGAGATATACACTCTTTTAGCTGTCGCGACACAATTTACAAGACTACTCCAATCGTCTGTTTCAAACTGCTCATATAGCCGCATCATACTATTTAGCTCGATATTTAAACTATTGTTATATATAGTTTTTTTCTTATTTTTCTTTTTCTCTTGTGTATTGCTATCAAGATTAATTTCTTTCAGCTCTTCTTTTAACGCTGAAATACCGCGATAGCCTGCTTTTTTTAGAAAACGACTGACTGTAATTTGGCTAACTGCTGCTTTGTCGGCAATCGATGCTCCCGTTTCATAGCTAATTTGATCCAAATTTAAAAGAATAAACTGAGCGACTCGTGCTTCGGACTTTGTCAAATCAGGCATTAGGTCTTTAATTTTCTGAGCGGCTGCGGTTGTAATATATTCAAAATTATTTTGCATATAACTCCTCCTATAAATCCAAATCAACTTGTTTTGTTGTGGTGCGTTTAGTCTATAAAAACGATCAAAATGCGAACAGAATTTGAACGATCAACTTTTAAACACAGTAAG
>NZ_JBDVDW010000037.1:0-1209 GCF_039941815.1 Reichenbachiella sp. | reverse complement strand
GGATTTTTTCTTGCATGAAGAACTTAGTTGGCGGAAAGCGCGAAAGCGTGAGTTAGCTACATTCGATGAAAATCGACGAGCACTGGGAATGCTACACCCTATGCGCGGCAAAAAATGAGGGCACGTACCGGGGGGGAGAAGGGACGATACCTGTGACCACGGCTTGTCCAGAAGAAGACCGCTGAGGGTAAAACCTCCTACCTGGTACGAGTGGTGGTGCATGTATTATCATATATATACATAAATATTTGCGGAACTAAAAAACTCGGTAAGCCCTATGCCGATGAAAACGCAAAGTTCCCATAAAAAGTTTGAATTCCAAATACTCCCATCAGAATTGTTCAGGTACAGCTTGCTATGAGCACGATTTTTAAAACCGAAAGTTCCAAACTTTTGGAAAACTCCGAAGAAAGCAAATCTGGGGCTGATGACTAGCCTATATCGGCTTAAGAAAAGCTCAGGCGGATGGTTGGTTCAAATCGGCGAGATTCCGAGTCCTCGACAGACACTGATCGACCAAACCAACGACGGCGTCATGAATTCTGAACGGTGTGCGCTCATTAGGGGCTCCGACCGACTCGCCGTGTTCACGCAATGGCAGGTGACATATGGCGGGCGCTGATCAGGTGGAAAATAAGCAAACGATTGGCCTTTGGTGTGCACAAAACAGATGACGATACTCCTCGACTCGTCTCGAATGACAAAACATAGGCTCTTCATCAGGTTTGGGAGGATACCGTGGGACGCCGCCGGCAAGGTCGCGCCCTGTAGGATCCGCCTGACATTTCGAGGCCGTCATCTACATTCGTTGGCCTTGCCCGACATCAAGCAGGGTGGCCGTGCGGTGAGTCTATATCGAGATCAAGCATCTATCGTTGCTCGAGCTGATTTCTATCAGCGTCCTGACAATTTGCAACGAAAAAAAAACAATTGCGCCGCCTGCGACCGTTAGAAATTTATTTTTCAATATTTCATAAGAAAAAAAGAAGAAAAAATCAAACATTTTTTCCCTTTTTTCCCTTTTTTCCCACAGCGGCGGTACGAGGATATTTTCGGCTGTATTTTAAAGCAAAATATCTGAAAAAAAAACTTTCGGACTTCGCGTTTCCATTGGCATAGGTCTTAGGCTGGAAAGTAAAAGTGATGATTAAAAAAAATAAAATAAAAAATAAAGAACACCAGGAAGCAAAAAAGAGACTATTAATAATA
>NZ_JBDVDW010000036.1:0-1827 GCF_039941815.1 Reichenbachiella sp. | reverse complement strand
GGATCAGTTGGCGACAAGCATAGTTGGAGGGACGGACGGAGCGTCCCTGGCGCGGAAGGGCGTCTGCAAAGAACGCCTCTTCCAGATCATCTCGGTGACCACCCAGGTCGCGATTTCGCGCCGAGTACATATGTACAAACTAGCCCTGAGGGACCGCCAGGCCGCTAGGGGAAGGGAGGAAGAAGCCGGAGGAATGCGACCAATGACCTGGGGATGGAACGTTGATGAGGAATAGGATATACTTTACTGTATATATACCAGCAATACAATATATGGGGGGGGGCAGAATAAATACTATTGGCGCTCCCGCCATGGCGAAACAAACGAAGCCTGATGCCCTCTGCAGGTCCAAGTGTGGTACCCGTATCCTAACGAAAACAAAACAATACCTGGTACAGATTTTGGAGGCCACACGCTTAATGGTTAGGCTCAAAAGAACAGAAATAGCTCATGAATTATCATGGACTAGAATACCGCTCGTGGCGCGCCTTTTTTACTTGGTTTTAGTACTACCTGGTTTTGGCCCAATGATCAAGTGAACCTGATATTGGCCACAGCTCTTTAAATTTCTTAAATGTTTTCCCTGGGTTAGACCAACTATTATGGGATTTGTTTAAGGGCTCTAAGAACTGTTTTTTCTTGCCGAAAACCCGCGATTTACTCGGCAGGACGGTCAAAAACACCAGTAGACTCTTCATGGTGCTCCTCTTTGTTTGCTGAGAGTTTGTTTTAGCAGTTTCCGATTCTCCAGAGTCGTAGTTTGACTGTTCGTCCATTTTAACAGTTCTGAGGACAGTAAGATTTTTCATCAAAGATCTAGGATTTCTGGCCCCAGTTCTGACAAGCAACCTTTTTTTTATCCCCGAGAGAAACTGATTGGCTGCGCCTAAAATCAAACGAAGACTCTGGAAAAACAGAAAACTGTTCATAAAGGCTCTCGGGACACTCCAGGGAGCATCCTGAGGAGTCTACCAGTGTTTTTGACTATCCCTGCTATTTCTGGCCCCAGTTCTGACTAACAATCTTATTTTTGCCCCCCCAGAGAGAATTGATTGACTGCGCCTAAAATCAAACTACGACTCTAGAAAAATGGAGATCTGTTCATGAAAGCTCTCAGAAATTTCCGGGAAGCATCCTCAGGAGTCTACCGGTGTTTTTTACCATTCCGCAGAGTAAAACGCTTATTTTCGGCCGTAAAACTCAGTTCCTGGAGCCCAAAAAAATGTTTCCCTGAAGAGTTGGTCTTAGACCGTACTGCTCCTACTTGTTGCTGTTGTTGCTGTTCTCACATTAACTCATCGCCACAATGCAATGCATTCTGTGGTCGCAGGACAGGCTCCAATAACTCTCGAGTGGAAGAAGACCCTCCAATAACCCTCGCACATCTACACCTCAGACAAAAATAAAAAGTGAGGTCTGCGCTCGTGCGTATCAGGTACATGCGGTACGCTGTACAAGTCGTCACATAAACCGAGAAAACCGCATACTACCCGGGAAAAATAGACAAGATGAAAAAAAAAACTCGACTTCGAAAAAAATCGCAAAACGAAGTCGAAAAATCAAAATTCAAAAGTAGAAGAGAGAGGAAAAAAAAAAACGATTCAAGCATGAAAGCAACAAATAAAGAAAGGAAAACACACAAGAGAATACGCAGATTTTCGCAGATTGCAGGCTCGCAAGCTACGCGAGGGGTGTAGAACAGAGATAAGAACTTAAAAAACAAACGTACTTACTCCGCTATTAAGAACACCAGGAGCAAAACATAAACAGATAGACAAGAAAAAACGAAAAGGAAGACGACGAAGCAAACCAAAACGAAACAGCACA
>NZ_JBDVDW010000035.1:0-1415 GCF_039941815.1 Reichenbachiella sp. | reverse complement strand
AGCCCATTTCGGCGCGGCAAAAAGATCCGCTTTCCAATGGAAGCGTAGATCTTTAAAAAGAGGTTACTAATTTTCGCTTTTGTTTAGAGTTTGGGAAGCTCGGCCTGGTCGCAAAGCGAACATTCACATCACGCCGAAATTGGACGCAAAGCGGGCATTCAGATCAGTAGTTAAACGCCCAGCATAGGCTACAAATTTCAAGGTATGCTGCGCCGAGGAAGCCGCCAAGCCTCTCGTCGTCCGAGTTCTTATTGGGCTAACAGCTTTTCGACCTGCATTAAATGTGCGATTCCGTTCTTTTCGAGAATTTGGTCAACGAAAAACCGTTCATACCCTGATTTTTTTATTTTTTTATTTAATCCTATCAATTTTAAGACAACTCCAAGTCCTTCCAATGCAAAATTAAAAGACGAATTAATGCCGTTCTCTTGCGTCAACCTATTAATAAACTTCAAAAACTCCTCACTTGCAGAAAGATTAGCCAATATATTTCCTTCTTTGACTTTAAGGCCATAGTCTTCCGCGTTTTTTATGAACTTTTCTCTGGCAATTAAAAACTCCGTCAGGACTTGCTCCTGGCTTTCTAAACCTGAAAGTCTACTCAAATACTGATGGAAGACCCTCATTCCATTTATACCATAAGCCTTCGACCGGATATCGTTAACAATTTTTGCTAACTCATCCCAAGACTTTTCATTGGGATCATATATCAAATTACCAACCAAAACCGCAAAAGGTTGTGGTGAAAGCAAATCAATCCCATTAAAAGATTCGAAGCTAGTTTTGTCTGAAGAGTCGATTAGTATGTCACCGTCTGGTTCCAAAATAGGCTCGACGCTGAAACCTAGTTTGTTCAGCAAATCAGATAAAACCAATACGCATAAATTCTTTACGCATCTCACACCTCTGCTATCAATATAGGTATCTCCGAAAATAGCTATTGGCTCATCATCGTCGAATAATATTTTTGCTGTAATTTTCAGCCAATCCTCATGACTTGACCATTGCCAGAAATGCGGCTTTCCAACTTTTAGCCTGTAAAGTATATCAGTGCTATTTTTTAATTCGTGTTTGTCGAATCCAGTGCTCGAAAATTTAGAGATCACCGATATCAGAGCATCTGTGAAACGGACTGCTAGATTATTTTGTTCCGGGGTATCCCAAAGTGAGATCAAGTGCTGATCGATTACTGGAAAGCCGTCACCTGGCAAAAAAACCGATTTGCTTGAACAGAATAGAGACTTTCCGCTTGAGTTGTGTATACAGATACATCGCTCAAAGTAAAGAGGACTAAGTTTGTTTGGCTGATAGCAAACAGCTATCCTCTTTGTTTTATCTAGTGATATTTTCATTTTGTTGTCACCAAAACCAATTCAAAAGCCCGACCCGCATTAGTAGAGACAACCGCCGCAACC
>NZ_JBDVDW010000034.1:0-1225 GCF_039941815.1 Reichenbachiella sp. | reverse complement strand
CATCTATTAAAAATTATTGCATATAATAATATGAGGTAAGGTTCAGTGATTGATACCGAAATAAGTGTTGAAAAAATATCTACGATAGCAAAATATATGATATGCCCAAAGAGCCTTGATTGTGGCAGCTCTATTGAGAGTATGTCTGAACAAGGTCTCTCTGATTTCGAAGAATACGATTATCGGATGGGTTCGGTGTCTTATCAACCCGGAAATAGTGGTGATGTTGATGCCTTGCTGAATGCGATTAAACGATCTCTACAGAAAATCGATTCGTCTAAGCACCCGCTGCTACTTCTAAGTGATGGTAAAGACTCAATGGCCCTAGCGGTGGGTTATTCCAGATTAGGTGAAAGCGTAGAAACTCTCACTTTTTTGCGTCGCGAAGATCATGGGATGAAAGAATACATTACTAAGGTTTGTCGAAAACTTGGGCACCGACCGTATTTTGTTGAAGTTGATCATATATTGAACCAATTTAGCAAGGAAACATTCGTGGGTGCATGTGGTGTAATGGAGTCTCCTGTTCTTGATCAAGGTTTCATGTTTTTTTTGTATGGTTTGAAATCTTTTTTTGGTGAAGGCACTCGGAATGCTGACGAATATGTGGTGATTGACGGGCTAGGTAATGATGAGACTTTTGGTTATTTGCCTTCGTCTAATCAATACCGATCTTTCTTGTTATCTAAGCTTGGCTTGTGGAAGTTAATCCCTACCAATCTCAGAGCGCTTAAATGGTATATTAGATCACCATGCGAGTCTCATGGTGATCTATCGACTCTTGGCTGTATTTTCCCCATTCCGAAGAGTTTTGATCTTAATCAATATTTTTCTAAGGTTAAGAAATCATCAGAGCCAGTTTCCTTTGTGGATTTTAGGGCATTTTCGCGAGGCGCCTTTCATGATCACCAATGCATGATGGGTAAGACTAAAGCCGCTACTACTTATCTGGGCGCTGATGTCGTTTTTCCTTGGATAGATACTGAGTTGGCAAATTTTGTTTTTAATTTACAGATTGAAGATAAATTTGATTTTAGCTCATTAACTAATAAGTTGCTTCTTAGAAAATTGCTTTTAGCAGAGATAGGTTGGGAACAGAGTAAACGTGGTGTCGATTTATACTATGATCTCGAAGAGAAGTGGTTCAAGTCTGAGGTGCTGGCCTCTATTGTCCCATTTGAGTTGATTTCTATTATAGATAGTAACCTTATCCTGCCGAACTATG
>NZ_JBDVDW010000033.1:0-1050 GCF_039941815.1 Reichenbachiella sp. | reverse complement strand
TCAATATTTTTAGGGACATCATCTACTATCAGTACTTTCTTCTTATTAGATGAATAACTTGAATCCTGCATGGCATTGTTAACCGAATCATAACTATTTAAACTCATCACTAAACCACCTTCTTTAAATCATGCAGAGACTCAATGGCATCTAAAAAGTCGTAGTCTGCAATATAAGCCAAAACATGTTTCAGCATTTCTTCTTGTTTTTTGTTTGTTATCTTGAGTGATAACGCCCTTATTCTCTCTTCAGCTTGAATATCACCAGAGATAAGCAAAGACTCTATATAGTCAATTTCATCTAACATTTCACGACTCTTTTCGTCGTCACATTGATCGACTTGTCCTACCTCATCACCTTTCAAAAATACAATCGACTTCTCGATTAAAACCTTGTTATCTAAAGGTTTGTACATCACATCATCAAAGCATTTTTCTAAGTGTTCACCCGAATCTATATTCACTACATCAGCCGTCAAGCAGATAATAGAAGGGGTGCTGTCTAGTAGCTTTTCCCTAATGCGTTCAGCCGTTTCAAAACCGTCCATCTCAGGCATACGAATATCCATGAGAATTAGATCATATTTTTTTGTTATTGCTTTCTCGAGGGCTAGCTGGCCATTTTCCACCCAGTCAATCTCAACACCTATCTTACGATATAAATCACAGACTATATTGGCGTTAGCAGTATTATCTTCGGCCAGTAAAACTCTTTTGTTACTTATAAAAAAATCGTTGTTCATCACATAACTTGGGATAAAGCCTACCTGCTCATCTTCATCAGTAGATGAGTGCTTAACGTTTTCTTCGATACGCATCTTGACTTCACTTGGCGTGATCAACATTGAACAAGCTTCAGAAAGTTCTGCCCTTTTATCCTTACAATAGACAGCGCAAATCTTAACCAATTGAGATATCTTGGTTGGGTAGGTTTCAGACAGTTCGAAAAAGCGTTTATCGCTCATTATGAGAGGAGTTCGAGTATTGATACTGTTACTAGGAATTGTAGTGACTAGATCTTGCTCCAGTAACCTTTGCCCTTGATTAAATC
>NZ_JBDVDW010000032.1:0-725915 GCF_039941815.1 Reichenbachiella sp. | reverse complement strand
ATTTTACTACACTTTTTTATGAGAAGCTAACCTCGTGTTAACTGCCTCCCTGTGAAAGCGGATGCAAAGATAAGAAGTAATTTTTTCCTAATCCTAATGGTTTAGAAAAAAGTTTTGGAAAAAATTTGAAGCCCCTTTTACTCACGCAAAATAAACCCAATAATGATCCGCCCCTCACCTCAAAATGTCAATCTATTTGGCACTACTCTAAGTGCCTTCCCCCCTAAAGGGACGCAAAGATACCAACAACTCCCAGCCAATTCCAAATACATCTATAAAGTTTTTGAGAAATATTTCAAAACCATACGGAAACTTCGTATTAGCTCCAATAGGGTAATAAAATGTGCTAATCTTTTCTGGCTTTATAGACCTTCTTGGGGAATTACTTAAATAGTTTTGTCGATATGATAAAAGAATGGGTCGTCAAGATCAAACCGGAAGTAACCAAAATCGAAGAACTTCAAAATCAACTTAATATTCACCCTATCCTCTGTGCTCTTTTAATTCAAAGAGGAATCAAAAATATTGAAGATGCCAAATCATTTTTTAGGCCTGAGCTAGATCGGTTGCATGACCCATTTCTAATGAGAGATATGGATAAGGCGGTTGAGCGGCTGACTCAAGCCATCTTTGAAGAAGAAAAAATTCTAATCTATGGAGACTACGATGTAGACGGCACAACCAGTGTAGCTCTGGCTTATAATTTTCTCAAGGATTTTTCGCCTAATATCTTCACTTATATTCCTGATCGATATACTGAGGGGTATGGAGTTTCCCGCAAGGGTATAGATTGGGCACTGGATCATGACATAAAGCTGCTCATCACACTGGATTGTGGAATAAGAGCTACCGAAAATATCAAAGTTGCCGCTGATGGGGGTATCGATGTCATCATTTGTGATCATCACTTGCCCGGAGAGGAGTTGCCTGCTGCTGTCGCTATTTTGGATCCAAAACAAAACGATTGTAGTTATCCATACAACGAATTATCTGGTTGCGGCATAGGATACAAACTACTGGAAGGGTTCTCTATTCAAAATGGTATCGATCAAAACAAGCTGCTGGGCTTGTTGGATTTGGTAGCAGTAAGCATTGCTTCTGACATCGTGCCGGTCACTGGTGAAAATCGACTGTTGGCTTGGTTTGGTTTGAAAAAACTTAACAACTCACCCCTGCCAGGGTTTGCTGCACTCATCGAGAAAGCCGGTATGAATGTTCCATTGACCATCTCTGATGTGGTCTTTGGCATCGGCCCCAGGATAAATGCTGCCGGACGTATTGGTCATGCAAAAACAGCACTAGACCTTATGACACAATCAACAAAGGAGGAGGCCTATGTATATGCGGAAAAACTGAACGTAGAAAACCAGGAAAGAAAAAATTACGATGAGAACATTACCATCGCAGCCCTTGAGCTTATTAAAACTGAGGGTCAAGAACATAAGTGTAGTACGGTGCTTTTCAAAAAAGATTGGCACAAGGGTGTCATTGGGATAGTGGCTTCAAGGTGCATTGAACAATACTATAAACCGACTATTATTATGACTGAGTCCAATGGAATGATTACTGGCTCAGCCAGATCGGTCCAAGGATTCGATGTATATCTCGCGTTAGAAAGGTGCAGTGATCATCTCATACAATTTGGTGGGCACAAGTATGCTGCTGGCCTCACCATGGAGCCAGACCGTATCAATGATTTCAAAGTAGCCTTTGAAGAAGCTGTATCAGAACTAATAGAGGAATCTCAAAAGAAGCCTACTGTGAATATAGATACGGAGATTGATCTTCAGGATATTGACTTCAAGATGTTCGGCATCCTTAAACAGATGGGACCTTTTGGCCCAATGAATATGCAACCGGTTTTTTGCAGTAGAAATGTGTTTTTGAAAAAGGACCCTAGAGTGCTTAAAGAAAAACATCTCAAACTGTTTATATCGCAAGCAGGCTGTGCAAACAACTTTGACGTGATTGGATTTGGCTTAGGTCATTTCCATGATCAGCTGGATGCCCCGTTTGACATTGTCTATACCATAGAAGAAAATCATTATAAGGGCAATACTACATTGCAACTGATGCTGAAGGATATAAGAGTCTGAGGGCTCTTAAAGTAAATTATTATCATTAAAATTGCTGAAAGCAAAAGTAACTACGACATATGCAGTTGAGGGCAGAAAACCTGGTTAAAAAATATAAGAGTAGAACAGTGGTAAAGGGAATCTCTGTAAAGGTAGATCAGGGAGAGATCGTAGGCCTACTCGGTCCTAACGGTGCGGGGAAAACCACAAGTTTTTATATGACGGTAGGTCTGATCAAACCCAATAGCGGAAAGATTTACCTCGATGATCAGGACATCACTGACCTCCCTATGTATAAAAGATCAAAACTAGGGATCGGGTATTTGGCGCAGGAGGCTTCGGTGTTCAGAAAATTGACTGTGGAAGAAAATATCCTTGCTGTACTGGAGATGAAGGATTATACGAAAAAAGAGCAGAAGGAAAAAGCTGAGGCCCTGATGGAAGAGTTTAGCTTGACTCATGTTCGAAAAAACTTTGGTATTGCGCTCTCGGGTGGAGAGAGAAGACGGACGGAAATAGCGCGTGCCTTAGCCATCGATCCTAATTTTGTATTGCTGGATGAACCTTTTGCGGGTGTGGACCCAATAGCGGTAGAGGAGATTCAGATGGTAGTAGCTCAGCTTAAAAATAAAAATATAGGTATTTTAATCACTGATCACAACGTGCAAGAAACATTGTCGATTACAGATCGAGCTTATCTTATGTTTGAAGGTAAACTTTTGAAATCAGGTACGGCTGAGGAGCTCGCGGCCGATGAGCAAGTCAGACGTGTATATCTTGGAAGACATTTCGAACTAAAAAGAAAAATTTAATTAGCGTGCCTCTTTTTAATTCAATCCTTTCTTGGGTAATGAAAAAGCGAATCCATCAGATAGAACTTTTCATGAAATACCCGCATGATGTTCAAAAAGAGATTTTCTCAAAGCTCCTGCATTCTGCTCGGGATACTGAGTTTGGGAAAAAATATGATTTCAAAAACATCAAATCTTATGATCAGTATAAAGCTACCGTTCCAGTCCAGGCTTATGAGGCGCTTTTTCCATATATAGAGAGAAGGATGAAGGGTGAGCAAAAATTACTTTGGTCGTCTGATGTGAAATGGTTTGCAAAATCTTCCGGCACGACCAATGCCCGTAGCAAGTTTATCCCTGTATCTCCCGAAGCACTCGAAGATTGCCACTTCAAGGGAGGAAAGGACTTGATTTCTATCTACTTAAATAACAATCCCACTACTCAGATGTTTACAGGCAAGGGTCTGGCTATAGGTGGTAGTCACCAGATCAACGAGCTTGACCCAAAAATGGACTCTTACTATGGGGATGTCTCAGCAGTAATCATGCAAAATTTACCCATCTGGGCCCAGTTTATTCGGACCCCTTCTCTAGATGTGGCTCTGATGGACAAATGGGAAGAGAAAATTGAAAGAATGGCTGAGTCTACTGCCAACGAAAACGTAACTAACATTTCTGGTGTGCCTACCTGGACGATTCCTCTAATTCAAAAAATCGTTGAGCTGAAAGGTGCTTCTAATATTCTTGAGGTATGGCCAAACCTGGAGGTGTTTTTTCACGGTGCAGTGGCTTTTGGGCCGTATCGTTCTCTTTTTAAGCAATTGATTCCGTCTGATCAAATGAACTATGTAGAGACTTATACAGCTTCGGAAGGTTTTTTTGGAATTCAGGATAGATCGGATTCGGATGAATTGTTACTCATGTTGGACTACGGAATTTTTTATGAGTTTATCCCTTATGAGGAGATTCAAAAGGAACACCCCAATACAATAGGTCTGGACGAGGTAGAGATAGGAAAGATTTATGCTTTAGTGATTAGCACCAATGCAGGTCTGTGGCGATATAGCATCGGTGACACCATAAAATTCACCTCACTGAGTCCGTATAGAATAAAAATTGCGGGTAGGACAAAACACTTTATCAATGCCTTTGGTGAGGAGCTAGTTGTAGAAAATGCAGAATCGGCCATCACAGAGGCTTGTGAAATCACCGGAGCTGTTATTGAAAACTTCACAGCGGCACCTATTCATTTTACAAATCAATCAAGCGGCGGGCACGAATGGGTCATCGAATTTCAATCTCCTCCTGATAGCGCAGAAAGATTTGCGGTAATTCTTGACGAAAAATTGAGGGAGGTTAATTCTGATTATGATGCCAAACGCTATAAGGACATTGCTTTAAAAATGCCATTGATCCACGCAGCGGCACCAGGGACCTTCTACCAATGGATGAAAAAGAGAGGGAAGCTTGGTGGACAAAATAAGGTGCCTCGACTAGCAAATGATCGGGAGTATCTGGACGATATTCTAGAATTGATTAATGAAGGCTAGTATCTCCTAATACTGGTCTAAGGGTAGATCTAAAATCTTCCAAGCTGAAAGGATACCACTCCTGTGAATCCTGATAGGTCGTCATCACTTAAATTTTCCAGGCTTGAGCCTTTGACTATTCGGTATCCAGCTCCAAACCCTAGCCTAAAATGATTAGAAATATTGAGTTCAAGTAGTGCAGATGGCTCTAGCACGAAAAAGGCCGATGATTCCACTGTGAAATCATTGTCTCCGTTGGACAGATCAAAATAGTTGTCATCCGATATATCAATATGCCCTGCACCCAAAAGTATAGGTACGCTTAGGTGAATGATTTCTTTGGAGGCAACCTTAAATCCTAGTAGCATACCTGCATAACCTCCGTAGATATTAAGATCTCTTTGTTCATTGGTCTCTGGATTGAATCCCTCGAATTGAGATTCCGTCGCTATGCCATACCCACCTACGCCGAACATTACATTTTTATTGATCAGTATGCCTCCATACGCACCGACAATTAATACCTGCTGCGACACAAATTCGCCAACGCGAAGATCCACATTCCCAAAGCCGGTAATTTCTTTTTCCTTTCCGATCAGAGATTTTATTTCGTTGGCCTTTGGATCGTCAGTATACTGCTGTGCCTGCGAAGTAGTGTAAAACAGAGAACTAAGGATGATTAGTATATATTTAATGTTGGTCATCATCGGAAATTTAGAATACATATTTAATAGCAATGGAGGCGTCCCAGAAATCAGCTTTTATTTTTCTCATCCCCACATAGTTTAGGTATGGTTTTAAATCAAGGCTCAGCGTGATGGGCACACTGAGCATCCGGTACTCAATACCGATCATTCCATCGATGCCTAGGGTGAGATAGCTTTTTTCTTCGTACATAAATATTGAAGGATCGCTGTCGAACAATACTTTACTAATATCACCATGCTTTTCGGCTCCTACGTGCCCTCCGACTCCGTAGTAGAAATAGAAATTGTCATTGAAAGAAACATCCATGGGCTGATGAATTAAATACAGCCCTGTGAGTTGGATTCCATGCTTACGATTGCTTATTATGACTTCGAAAGCTTCTTCTTCAACAATAAACTTTTTGAATGTGAGTCCCGAACTTCCTCCCAGCCTGATACCAGCAGATCGGTCATATTGTTGTGAATAGCCATGGACTGAGCTGAGCATCAGCAATAGTATGAGGCCTATGAAAATTGAGTTTTGATTATTTGAATTCATCGAGATTGACCTGATTATCTTTTATTGGTAATGCCTCCTGTTTCTTCGAGGTATACGGTTAATTCTCCCGATTCTCCTTCGATACTCAGTTGGCTTTGTTTTGGTTTTATTGTTCCTACACTCCCTGTCAAGGTGATTAATTTTTCGTTTTCTGAATCTCTTGACTTGTTCATTCCCATGAAATTTCTGGTGAGAAACATCCTATCTTCACGGCCAGTCAAAACTGCTGAAAAATAGGATCCCATATCCAAGCTGACATTTATATCCGCACTTTTGCTCTTCAGATTCACAGTGTTGAAATTACTATTCACACTCATAACCTTCAGGTCGCCATAGTTGAGCTCCATGTCTATTCGGTCAAGAATACTATCAATCAGCACATTTGAAAAACTTGAATACCCTCTTATGGCTGTGACTTTCTCGAGGTATATTTTATCATTTCGAGAATCTATCTTCAGACTTTTGATGTGTCTCACCTCAAATTTTGAGGAGCTGCTGGTAAGATCTATATCTCCTCCTTCGTCGAGCTCTAACTCGGATCCTTTAAGTTCAACAAAGGCTTTATCCAATTTCTTAATCCACGACTTGCCAAAGCTCAGATTTAGTCGTGTTACCCCTGTCAATTGTTGTGCTTTGAAATCTCCATGTGCCAAAGTGATTTTGGCTTCATTTTTCAGGCTTTGCACATATACGTCTCCAAATTTATTATCCAATATCAGGGCTGAGTTGGCAGGAATGATAAGGTCATAGTCGATGCTAATTTTGTTTTTACTAATCAGCGTTTTCGAATAATCCCCCAGGCTGTTGAGCACTTCTTTGAATACGCTGGAATTTCTATCCAGCACAGTTTCAATGTTGAGTAGATCGCCAAAGTTTTTGAATTCGATGTCTACACGTTCCATGTTCTTGGATAGGGCCTCGTCATTTTTGCCATAGGCTGTGATTTTCACTTTCACACTTACAGAGTCCTTATCCCATGTATCTACAATAACCTTTCCATATTTATTGGTGAGCTCAATGGTGGGTTTGGCTGCCACTTGAAAAGACTGAGTGATATTCTTGACCAGCGTTCTGGATTGGCCATGGCTAGAATAAAACAGAATAGTCGATCCTATCAAAGTCAGTGCGACTCGCATTATCAAACGATATGTTTGTGTCTGGATCATAGTGCTTTTCTAGCTTCTAGCTGCTGAAGGATTTGTTCTAATATTTCGAGTTTAATTTTATAGTTATTCATCATAGCGAGCAATACCTCTTCATTGTCAGCATTGTCTTCCAGGTCTCTTTTGAGCTCAAGAAAAGCCTGATCCAGTTCTTCCATATTCCTGAATACTTCTACCTCAGCACTTCTGTCCAGTCTACCTATCTCGGCAACTTTAACGGCAATGAGGTCATTATAATAAAATTCTGCCTCCCTGAGCTCATTGCTCATCATCATGTCCAGGTTCTGTGATCTCCAATTGATCCAGCTTGTATAAAATACTGCTCCGAATGCCAGAAGGACAACGGCGGCGGCTCTCCAAATATACTTTAGAGGGATGTTGACACTTTTATGCTTCGATTTGGTCTCATCTAGTTTAGCTGCAATGGCATTCCAGTCCTCAGGCGCATATTCATAGACTTCAAACGACTCACGGTTGACATCCACATAGTTTTTAAGTTCATTCATTTCCATAGCTGTGGAATTTTTTGGTTTTCAATAAATCACGAATTTTCTGTTTGGCTTTGCTATACTGGGATTTAGATGCCGATTCTGATATTCCCATTATCTGGCTAATCTCCTTGTGATCATAGCCTTCAAACAAATACAAATTGAACACTGTACGACAACCATCTGATATTTGCTCTAGTGCTTTCATGACTTTTTTGGCATCATTCCCTATAATGTCCTTATCAATACTCTCAGTCTCTTCGGTAGGATCTATACTTTCATCGATGGATATAGCAAAAATTCTCTTTTTCTTAATCGCATTGATACACTTATTTACTGCTATTCTCTTGATCCATGCGCTGAAGGTAGTGAGCTCTTTGAGGCTACCAATTTTTAAAAAGGCTTCTACAAAAACCTCCTGCAGCATGTCCTTAGCATCATCATCATCATTCAACATTCTGCGGCAGATATTGTACATAGCTCCAGCGTACCTTTTGTACAACTCATTCTGTGCCACCCGATCGTCAGCCTGGCATCTTAGTATAAGTTCTCTATGTATATCGTACTGAATATTTTTCACCTCTTTTACAGAATACTCTATAGACATCTTCAATTATGAATGGTTTCCATTCTTCTAGACATTTTTTTTGTAGGCAGCACTAAAGATAAACTGATGAAAATATTCTCTGCCATCAACCTTTTCAAAGTTATGGCTTAGAATGACTGCTTCAATCTTTTTTAAGTATTTGCTTCGCAATCCAGTCGTCAATCTAAAAAACAAATGCATGATTCTAGATAGTGTCTTTTGCCAATAGGCTCCAGTTTTAAGTTGAAAATCTGATACCAGCAGAAACCCTTGCTGGTTTATGATTGCATATAGTCCACTTACCGTCTGATCCAATTCCGAAGTTGGGTATAGGTCGAGGAAGTAAAAACAACCAATAACATCATAAGAGCTCGACTTATTGAATAATTCTAATCTGGTCTGATGAAAATTAATAGTGATATTTGAACAGTGCCTGGCACAACGTCTGGCACGGCTGATCATCTGGCCTGATGGCTCCAAGAAATCCACCACCAGAGGAATGTCAAGTTCATCTAGTTTTGACAATATCTGGCCCGTTCCACCTCCTACAATCAAAACCTTTTGGTTGGGTTTTATGAGGTTTAAGTGATGGAGTTGTGATTCAAGTATACTGCCTCGGAATATAGCAGATGCTATGAAATCATACAACCAAGCGATGTAATCATATCCCGTCATAATAAGTAGATCAACACAGGAAAGGAGAACACCAGGTCACCTATCCATCTAAACCTTTCATGATCCGTGAATAATTCTTGTCTGGCAAAAATCATAAATAAGGTAGCTCCCATTCCCATAAAAATGGCTTCCATAGCTATAAGTTCCACAGATTTGAAATACAGTAAAGAACTAATAATCGACACTATCAATAGTGCAAAAAGTGCTTTTAGATGAATCACGGTTTTGCTAACTCCAAAATAAGTCACCCAAGAGCGGTGGCCATCTTTGACGTCATTTTCTAATTCAAAATATGAGAATAGCAACAGATTGATAAATGCCATGATCATGGTCTGAAAAAACATCACGTAGATAGGAAAATCAATACTGGCCTTCATTGAGAAAATACCTAAGAATATCCCACAAGAATATAAAATAGCTATAAAGAGCTCTTTGGCAAAGTAGATTTTGAATAGCCATATTGACAAAAAGTACAGCCCTACCAAACCTAGCATGATACATCCATAAACTAAGGTGAGGTAGGGAAGATAGAAGAGTAGCCATAAACCAAACCCAGCTACAATGGAAAAAAGAACGAAGATTGGTTTTCTAAATTTTCGATGAAAATTATGGCGTGGAATACTTGGACTCCTATCCAAACTATTGCCATCTATCAGATGATCTAGCGTATAAATCAGCCAAATACAGCATCCCAAAGCTGCGACGACAGTCCAGGGCAAGTTGAGTTCTGCAACTTTCCCGGACGCAAGTGTAAATATCACGCCACCGAGGGCCACATCGAGTGATAGCCATCTGGCTACTGAGATGATGAGATAGATTCGATTCATCTTCTAATGAAAGCAAAAAAGGCTGAACCTATTAATTAAGCTCAGCCTTTTTGTTGTATTTTAATTTCAATTATCCATCGCTCGCCAGTGCTTCTGCACCACCTACGATTTCAAGAATCTCCTTAGTAATCGCCGCTTGTCGAGTTCTGTTATAATCGAGTTTCAGCGCTTTGAGCATCTCACCAGCATTGTCGGTGGCCTGATCCATGGCAGTCATTCTTGCACCATTTTCAGAAGCATTTGACTCTAAAGTGGCTTTATAAAATTGAATTTTCAAAGACTTTGGAATCAATTCCTCAATGATGTATTCCATGGAGGGCTGATAAATATACTCTTGATTAGCAAATTCGCTTTGAGAGGCATCCTCATCAACTACCAGCTGCTCAATAGGTAGGAATTGCTCTACTTGAAGAAGTTGAGTGGCTACATTTTTGAATTCGTTATAGATCAAATCTACCTTATCAAATTCACCATCCACGAAAGATTTCATTACAAACTCAGCTGCTTTTTTGGCTTTTTCGAAAGTAAGGTCAGAAAAAAGTGAATAGTATGTATCGATGACTTGATAGTTGCGCTTGTTGAAATATTCGTACGCTTTTTTGCCAATAGGCAGGATGTGCACACCATCGTGCTTATCCTCGTATGAGTACTTCTCTTTGATTAGAGCGACTGTTGCCTTGAATACATTGTTGTTGAAAGCCCCGCATAAACCTCTGTCTGAAGAAACAACTACAATGAGTACGTTGTTGACTTCTCTTTCATCTCCAAAAATATTTTCGGATCCTTCATCCAAACCGGCCGAAACATTCTGCAAAAGACCCGTGAGTTTTTGAGAATATGGTCGCATTTGAGTGATTTTGTCTTGAGCTCGCTTCAACTTGGCAGCAGCCACCATTTTCATGGCACTTGTGATTTGCTGTGTCGAACTAACAGACGCTATCCTATTTTTTACTTCTTTTAAATTAGCCATGCAGCTTCTTAGTTTTCAAATCTGGTAGCTACATCTTTAGCTACTTCACCTAATTTAGTCGTAACTGCATCATCGAATTTTCCGGCAGCTAGTGCATTCAGAACGTCCTGATACTGAGTTCTCATTACTGTAATAAATTCAGACTGAAACGCTCTTGCTTTTTCTACAGGCACCTTATCCATAAATCCTTTTGTAGAAGCATAGATAGTGGCTACCTGCTCACCTACTGGAATCGGAGAATATTGTGGCTGTTTCAGGATTTCCTGATTCTTCTGCCCTCGAGATATTACCAACTGAGTTGCTGCATCGAGATCAGAACCAAATTTTGCGAACGCTTCAAGTTCTCTAAACTGCGCTTGATCTAATTTCAAGGTACCAGCTACTTTCTTCATTGATTTGATCTGAGCACTACCTCCTACTCTAGATACGGAGATACCTACATTAATCGCAGGTCTGATACCAGAGTTAAACAGATTAGTTTCCAAGAAAATCTGTCCATCTGTAATAGAAATTACATTAGTAGGAATATAGGCTGATACGTCGCCCGCCTGAGTTTCGATAATTGGAAGTGCTGTCAATGACCCGCCTCCTTTTACTTTACCTTTCAACGACTCAGGTAAGTCATTCATTTCTTTAGCGATGTCATCATTCTGACTCACTTTTGCAGCTCTTTCAAGCAATCTTGAGTGAAGATAGAATACGTCACCAGGGTAAGCTTCACGTCCCGGAGGTCTTCTCAACAATAAAGAAACTTCTCTGTATGCTACAGCTTGCTTTGACAAATCATCATATATGACAAGTGCTGGTCTTCCTGTATCTCTGAAGTATTCGCCTACAGCAGCTCCTGTAAATGGAGCAAAGAATTGCATCGGTGCTGGATCAGAAGCTGAAGCAGACACGATTACTGTATAATCCATCGCTCCGGCTTTTTCCAATGAGCTATAGATACCCGCAACAGTAGAGGCTTTCTGTCCTACGGCTACGTAGATACAAAATACAGGCTCACCTTTGTCATAAAATTCTTTTTGATTGATAATTGTATCAATCGCAACGGCTGTTTTTCCAGTCTGACGGTCACCAATGATAAGCTCTCGCTGTCCTCTTCCAATTGGAATCATGGAATCAATTGAGGTAATACCTGTTTGAAGCGGCTCATCAACTGGTTGTCTATAGATTACACCTGGAGCTTTACGTTCCAATGGCATTTCAAAAAGATCACCAGCGACCGGGCCTTTCCCGTCGATAGGATTTCCCAAGGTGTCAATTACTCTCCCACACAAACCATCACCGGCTTTGATGGATGCAATTTGCTTGGTTCTTTTCACTGTATCACCTTCTCTTACTCCAGAAGACTCACCTAGCAATACGGCTCCTACATTGTCTTCTTCAAGGTTCAAAACCATAGCTTTTAAGCCATTTTCAAACTCTAGAAGCTCTCCAGACTGTGCTTGTGTCAAGCCATAGATTCTGGCTACACCATCACCTACTTGTAGTACTGTACCTATCTCTTCTAATTCAGCCTCTGTTCTGAAGTTTGAGAGTTGCTCTCTCAATATTGATGAAACTTCATCTGGTCTTACATCTGCCATTACTGTAGTTAATTTTAGATCTTTTAATTTTCTATTATAAAATCACTTTCGTGATTATAGTTTACTTACATATCCTTTGTCAACGAACTGAAGTCTAAGTTCCTTCAATTTTCCGCTTACGCTATCGTCAATTTGTCTATCGCCAATTTTCAAAACAAATCCTCCTATCAAATTCGGATCTGTCTTTTCGGTTAGCTCCACTTCGCTATTTGTGAGTTTCTTCACGATAGCATTGATATCTTTTCTCACTGCTGCCGAAAGTGGATGTACGGTAGTGATGGTGCTCTCTACTATGCCTTTAAATACGTGGTATTGAGACTTGAATGCTTTTGCCACCTCTGGCAAATACATTTCTCTATTCTTTTTTGCTAGAATTTCAAAAATTGACATGGTCAAATCATTGACTTTGCCCTTGAAAATCTCCTTTAGAATAGACAGTTTTTTATAATGACTTATGATTGGGTTTTTGAGCATTAATACCAAATCGTGATTTGTGTCACACATATCAGAAAACATCTGCATGTCTGATAACACTTTGTCAAGAGACTTCTTTTCGTTGGCTAACTCAAGAAGGGACTTTGCATATCGCGATGCTATTCTAAATTCTGACATATCAGTTTACCTTTATGTCTTTTACTAAATCCTTTACCAACTTCTCTTGAGCTTTCTTGTCAGCCAAGCTGTTTTTCAAGACTTTTTCAGCGATATCAAGAGATAAATTAGCCACAAGATTTTTCACATCCGCTAAGGCTGCGTTTTTCTCAGTGTTGATTACTGACTTAGCATCTTCCACCATTTTGGCAGTAATCTTCGAAGTCTCCTCCTTGGCCTCTTCTTTGATCTTGTTAGCCACTTCGGTAGCGTCTTTGATCATTTTGTCTCTTTCTATTCGGGCTTCTTGTAGCAAGTATTCATTGTCTTGCTTAAGCTCCTCTATTTTCTTCTTGGCGTTTTCAGCTGCATCTAATGAGTCTTGAATAAAAGACTCTCTTGTTCTCAATGCGTCTGTGATGGGCCTCCAAACAAATCCAGCCAATATTCCAAAGACTGCAAGGAATACTATCGTTTGCCAAATTATTAGTCCTATACCGGGGGTTACTAGTTCCACGTTTTTCTTATTTTAAATAACTATAAGGCATGGCCCTGATGCCTAATGCAAACAGAGCCATGTCAAAAAAATTAATTTCCTGCGTTAACGGACATAAATCCAATTACTGCAGCAAATAAGGCAACACCTTCAATCAAGGCTGCTGCGATAATCATTGCTGTCTGGATTTTTCCAGCTGCTTCAGGTTGTCTAGCGATACTTTCAGTGGCTCCTTTACCGATCATTCCGATACCAAGACCTGCTCCTAGTACTGCTAATCCTGCTCCTATTGCTCCCATTACAGTTAATTTATATGGTTAAAAAAAAATAATTCCTTAATGATGTTCTTCTACCGCCTGTCCAAAATACATGGAGGTCAGAAGTGTAAACACATAAGCCTGTAGCAAAGCCACAAACAATTCCAACATGTTCATGACAGTTGCAAATGCAGTTGATGCCAATCCCACCACCAAACTTTGGGTGATGAAGGTAAGACTTATAATACTTAATATGATAATATGCCCTGCTGTGATGTTCGCAAACAAACGAACCATCAATGAGAAAGGCTTTGTAATAATTCCAATTAATTCAATTGGCCATAGGATAAGATATAATGGAATCTTAGCCACCCATGGCATACTATTCCCCAAGGGGTCCAATATGTGCAACCAATATGTTTTTCTACCCGATGCTAGGGTGATAATCAATGAAAACACAGAAAGAACAAGTGTAACTGCAATGTTTCCTGTCAAGTTAGCCGCTGCAGGTAGTAATCCTAATAAGTTTCCGAACCAAATAAAGAAAAACAAGGTCAACAAATAAGGCAGATACCGCTCGTATTTTGCTCCAATGTTTGGCTTGACTATTTCATCCCTCACATATATAATAATTGGCTCGAAGAATGATTGAATTCCTCTTGGTGCACGCTTTGCATTTTTCTTATACCCTCTGGCTACTGCCAAAAATATGAGTATCATGATAAGTGCATTGATGAACAGGAAGAAAACGTTCTTGGTAATAGAAATGTCATAAACATGAGCGCCGCTTTCTAATGAAATATGCTCGTGTTCCATCACATAGCCATTATAAGGGACCACGTTGTGGTCCGCATCATAAAAATTAGCCGAGGAAAAAATATCGAGCCCTTTTTCTTCAGAATAGAGAATCACCGGAAGTGGTAGGGTCAGCCCATGGTAAATTTCCCATGAATGAGCATCCATGATGTGATGATTGATCATCACACTTGGGTCGAATTTCTCTCCTTCCTTTGTTTCTCCTGCAAAACTTGCCTGTGATACCAACAGACCGAAAACCGTAAATAAAATGCTGATTTTCAGATGCTTAAATGATGTCATAATTCGACCGTTAATCATGTATTTTGATCTTGACTTGAATTTCGTCGCAAGTTAGACAATAAGGCTGTGATTTCAAACACTACAAAGGCGAAATAGATTACCATAAAATTGATCACAAATAATTCAGTGTCAGCTGGGTTTCTCATCAACCAGACCATAAGCGTAAAAAGGGTCACAACAAACCTCAACCCAAGCCCAACCAGAGGTAGTATTGCGGTCTCAATATTTGGGTTTTTGGCAGCTAATAGATAGGTGATATGTATGCTTGTATAGAGAAACCACAAGAAGCCTATCACTTGATAAACTGCCGGGTGCACAAATGAAAGGCCGATCAAATCCAGCAAACAGTAGCATATTAGGATCAAAATCCCTGTAAAAACAGTGATTCTTGAGAGTTCTTTCATGAATTAGTATTTTGGGAGTTTTCGAAAAAGATTGATCATAGCTCCCGTGATCCCGAGCATGATACCCACCAGAGTGAGTATTGGGCCCGTCTCAAAGTACTTATCAAGCTGGCTCCCTATCCAGTACCCTATCAGGACAAATCCAAGCATTTCGAATGCAATCCCGGTAAATTTCAGAAAAGAGGGCGAATTATCTTTTTCCTTATTCGGCTTTGAGGAGTTGCGATTTTGATTCTGGTTGGTCTCCAATTTGAATTTCTTTGATGGTTACGCCCATTTTACATCCGCCATTGAAAGTAGCTCCAGATTCCACAATGAGTTTGTTGGTAATGATGTCTCCGTTGATAATAGCCGATGCCTTTAGAATCAGCAGTTCCGATACTTCGACTGTGCCTGTCACGTGGCCAGCAATTTCAGCGTTTTGTGCTACCAAATTGCCTTCTATGTGAGAAGAGTGCCCACAGGCTGCCTTGGATTTGGTTTTCATGTTGCCTACGATCTTGCCTTCTACCCGAATATTGCCGTAAGTTTCGATGTCTCCATTCAGAAGGGTTCCCTTGCCGATGATGTTACTAGAGTTGCTAAGTTCTTCCACTTCTCTCGTTTCTTGCTTATTGTTGAACATAATACTGGTTAATACAGGTGTTTACTAAAATCTAATCAATTCTTCCGGATTAATGGGATTGCCATTATACCAGAGCTCAAAATGCAAATGCGGACCCGAAGTAAGCTCTCCGGTATTGCCGATAATAGAGACCACTTCTCCCGCGGTCACAAAATTACCCACGTTTTTCAACAAATCCGAATTGTGTTTGTACATAGATATTAGATTGCCTCGATGCTGTATAGCCATTACATAGCCACTGTCTTGCGTCCAGGAGGCAAAAATAACTGTTCCGTCAGCTACAGATTTTACCGGTTCGTCCTGTTTAGCCACTATATCTATGGCCAAATGATCTATCTGAGGATCAAAATGCTCAGACACAATTCCATCGACAGGTTTGAACAAAAAGAAGTCCTGAAGTTCCTCGGATAGTCGGTTGTCGGTGAGTTGAAACTCTAAACCTCCTTTTTCGAATTCTTCTCTAAATTGAGAATCTATAGGGTTTATCACTTCGGATTGAACAATTTCAGTGATCTCACTACTTCCTATAGACCCTGTATTTTCGACAGCAGTATAGGATGCATCTTCTCCTGAAATGATAGTTTTAAAATTATTGATGAAATCATCTTTCTTCTTCATCTCCACTTGTAGTGAGTCAACTCTGGAAGCCAACTCCAATACCTCCTTGGTAGCCTTCAGCTCGGCAAATCTTGGGTCAAACCATGCCTCAAGTAAAGAAGTTGATAAGTAAAAGCTAAGGCCAAAAAAACCGATAAAAGCCAATACCAGTGCCAAAATAATCTTAGAATAGGTAAAGCTATACGTGGATTTTTCGGCGAAATTTTCCTCATTTCTTATGATGAGAAGATACTTGGTAGTGAGCCGACTTGATAAAGTTCTTTTTTGTTCCAAGGAAATTGCTTCTGATTTGCGGTAAAAATATATATTAATAGATATTTAGTAAGCCATTATTGTATTAATTGCATCTGAATTGGCGTTTATTCGAAAACATTGAATTTGATCCATCGAAGTCTAAATCTACTACTTGGCCTAGCCGTTATTCTTTCTTCTTGTGCCGCTGAAAAGAATAACGTAATGAGTAACTCCTACCATAACATGACAGCTCATTATAATGCCTACTTCATCGCACTTGAACACATCAAGGCGATCGAAACGAGCATTGAGGATCAATACGATTGGAACTATAATTTGATCTTGCCTATTTTTCCACAGTTTGACTCAACCTCCGCCAGTGCATTTACTCCACAGATTGAAGATTGTGTTGAAAAAGCCTCGCTTGCCATTCAAAGGCACAAAGGTTCTAAGTGGGAAGATGATTCTTATGTGCTCGTAGGCAAGGCACGTTTCTACAGTCTCGACTATCAAAATGCGGTAGAAACTTTCAAATATGTAAATACTAAAGGAGAGGATGACAATGCCAAGCATGAAGCACTCGTGGCCTTAATGCGGACGTTTGTTGAATACAAGGAAAGTAATAATGCCATTGCGGTATCAGACTATCTGAAAAAAGAAAAACTCAACAAGAAAAATTTAAAGAATCTCTATTTGACCAGAGGCTACTTACATCAAAAAGGTGGCGATTATAATAATATGGTTCAGAATCTGATCCAAGCAGAAGCGTTGATTACGAATTTCAAAGAAAGAGCTCGCATCAATTTTATTATTGGTCAAGTCTATCAATCGCTGGGTTTCGATGGCGAGGCCTATGCTTATTATCGTCAGACACTTAAAAACAACCCCCCCTACGAGCTATCTTTCTATACTAAGCTAAATATGGCTCAGGTGACTCAATTGGCCAAAAGCAACGATGCCAAGAAAATTCGAAAGTACTTCAGAAAACTATTAAAAGATAGGAAAAATGAGGAGTTCAAGGATAAGATCTATTACGAAATGGCAAAGTTCGAAGTACGCCATGGTTATCTGGATCAGGGCATTGCATATTATAATCTATCTGTAAGGTCAAGTATAAACAACAATCGACAAAAGGCACATAGCTACCTGAGTCTGGGAAAGATTTATTACGACAGCCTGGCTAAATACAAAATCGCAAAACTCTACTATGACAGTACCCTGAGTGTGTTACCAAAAGATGAACTTGATTATGCTGAGATAGAGGCTAGACAGAAAGTATTGGAGAATTTCGTGAAACAGTATACCATAATTCAGGTAAACGATAGCCTCTTGTATCTTGCAAGCTTGTCAAAAGACTCTCTTGACCGCTTTCTAACAGACCATATTACCAAGGCAGAAGCAATAGAGAAGGAACGAAGAGAAGAGGAGAAAAAAAGGAAGCGTAACGCAGCACGGCTTGCCGCCAACAGTTCTAATAGTTTTGATCAGACGAATAGAGACATTGGAAGCAACAATTTTGAAGGAGCCATTTGGTATTTTTATAATCCAGCCGCTGTATCCAAAGGAAAGTCAGATTTTAAGCGTGTATGGGGGGACCGTACACTCGAAGATAACTGGCGTAGGTCAAATAGCAGCTCGAACTCCTCCAATGAAGACGGCAGTCCAAAAGGCGATGATGAAAATGAGGAAAGTGAAGACACCAAAGGTGCCAAAGGCAAGGAGGATGAAGAATTCAAAATAGACAAATCGGCACTCATAGCAACACTCCCCCAAACAGAAGAAGATAAGCAAAAGCTTTTAGACGAGATCGAGGAGGCGTCATACCAATTGGGTAATATCTATAATTTCGATCTAGACGAAAAAGACAATTCTGCTGAAACATTCGTGAATCTGTTCGAACGATTTCCAGCCTCGGAGTATCGGCACGAAGTGATGTATTTACTATATATAATCTATGGCGATCTCAATAATATTCCAAAGTCAGAATACTACAAAAACCTTTTACTCGGTGAGGCACCTGAGAGTATCTATGCTAAGATCATTATAAACCCCAACTACCGGGCAGAATCACAAGCGGCAAGTGAGAAGCTGAAAAAAGTCTATTATGAAGCATACGCCAGCTACCAGGCAGGGGACTATTTGCAGGCTATGAATTTGATTAATGATGGCCTTCGAAACTACCCTGACAACGATTTTGTAGACAATATGGCTTTGCTTAAAATATTGGTTCAAGGCAAATCAGAATCTATCTATAAATACCAATATGAACTGAATAATTTTATCAAAACATATTCGGAAAGTGAACTTTTGCCCTATGCCAATTCATTGGTTTCAGCATCCGAAAAATATCAAATCAATATGGTGAATAGCACCAAAGCAAAATTCATAAACGATTTAGAGAAACCACACTTTTTCATATTTATGTACCAGCCGGATCAAGAATTGTCCGACGCTCTACCACAATATTTCAAAACACTAATTAATGATGATAGCCACTTGAAAATAGGCAACTTAATCCTTGATGAAACTAACTCCATGATTTTGATATCGGAGTTTGAACTGAGAAAGACAGCAGAAGATTTCAATCAACTAGTGGAAGCCGAAAACCCAGCTGAAAAAATCAATAAGACTGGCAAATTCTTTAATTTCGTAATTACAAAAGACAATTTTAATATTCTCTATCAGACGAAGGAGTTGGATACATATCTCAAATTCTATAGGAAAAATTACCAGCAATGAATAAGTACAAAAAGCTAATTGCGTTTGTTTGGATCTTACTAGTCACTGGCGTAGTGGCAATTTTACTCATGTTTTATTCCATCAAAATTGACGCCTTTGGACTCTTTGGAGGGTTGCCTAGCACAAAATCACTTGAAAAACCAGATCCTGACCTTTCTTCAGAGCTGTTTTCTGCGGATGGTGTTTCACTTGGAAAATATTTCAGACATAATAGAACGGAAGTCTCCTACAATGACCTCTCTCAGGAGCTAATAGATGCTCTACTTGTTACTGAAGATATAAGATTTACAAAACATTCCGGAATAGATTTAAGAGGGCTCGGGAGGGTATTGTTTCAAACGATACTAATGGGCAATAAAAATGCCGGTGGCGGAAGTACATTAACCCAACAGGTGGCTAAAAATTTATTCAAAACCAGAGATCTGGGCGGAAAGTTGAGTGATGTGCCTGGACTAGGCATTTTTATTATTAAGATGAAAGAATGGATCGTTTCTGTTCAATTAGAAGCTTCGTACACGAAGGAAGAAATACTTGCCATGTATCTTAATACCATAGAGTATGGTAATAATACGTACGGCATCAAGGTGGCCGCCCAAACCTACTTCAATAAACTACCAAGTCAACTCACGCACAAAGAAGCTGCCATATTAGTTGGACTCATCAACAAACCAACACGCTATAATCCGATCAGAAACCCTGAATTTGCCATGGAAAAACGAACGGAAATTCTTTACAATCTTCTAAAATATGGCAAAATTAATCGCGAAGCTTATGACACCTTAAAAGTGTCAGACTTTGGCTTGCAGTACAAAGTACAAGATCAAAATGAAGGACTAGCCACTTACTTTAGAACTGTCATGCGAAATTTTCTAATGAACTGGTCAGAAAAAAATGGTTATGACCTCTTCGCAGATGGGTTAAAAGTGTACACGACCATCGACAGTAGAATGCAACTCTATGCAGAACAGGCAGTGATCGAAGAAATGGACACCCTACAGCAAGTATTTATTGATCATCTCAACGGAGACAGCCCATGGATTGATGAAGATGGAAATGAAATTCTTGATTTTGTAGATAAGGCTATAAAACGAACTCCTAACTATAGGTCACTAGCCAAAAAATACGGGGAGAACTCTGATTCATTAAACTATTGGCTTAATTACCCTAGAGACATGAGTGTATTTAGCTGGGAAGGAGAGGTTGACACAACCTTCAGCTTAATTGACTCCTTGAAATATTACAAACACTTCTTACAAGCTGGCTTTATGGCAATGGATCCACAAACCGGCCATATCAAAGCCTGGGTTGGAGGCATCGACCACAGATATTTTAAATTTGACCATGTAAAACAGAGCAAACGTCAACCCGGCTCTACGTTCAAACCATTTGTCTATACCGCTGCGATCGACTTAGGTTACTCGCCTTGTTATACAGCAGTAGATGCTCCCGTAACATGGATGCTAGACGATCCTGAAAACCCAACATGGACTCCACAAAATGCAAATGGAAAATTTACTGGTGAGACAATGACTATTCGGCGAGCAATGGCTTCCTCTGTCAACTCTATTACAGCAAGAGTGATGCAAAAAATAACCCCTAGAGCAGCAGTAGACATGGCACATATCTGCGGTATCGAAAGTAGCCTGCCTGCAGTGCCAGCACTCTGCTTAGGAATCGGAGAGGTCTCTCTCTACGAATTAGTTGGCGCGTATTCTACATTCGCAAATCAAGGAGTATGGACTCGACCATTCTTTATCACAAGAATAGAAGACAAAAATGGTGTAGTCATTCAAGACTTCATTCCAGAGAGGAGAGAAGCTCTCAACGAAAAAACTGCTTATCTCATGCTACATATGCTCAAAGGCGCTATGGAGGAAAGGGGTGGATCTGCACATGCCTTAGATTATCGTCTAAAACAAAACAATGAAATAGGAGCAAAAACTGGCACGACTCAAAATGCTTCCGACGGTTGGTACATGGGCGTAACCCACGATTTGGTGGCTGGTGCGTGGGTCGGCGGAGATGATCGAAGTATCCATTTCAAACATTGGGCCTTGGGCCAAGGCGGCAAAACTGCAAGGCCAATATGGGAAAACTTCATGCTCAAGGTTTATGATGACCCCAGAACTGGTGTAGAAAAAGGCTATTTCAAGAAACCAAGTACTCCTCTTGGCGTAGAACTGGATTGTGATCTTTACGAAGGTAGTACGGCAGAGACTGACACTCTAGAAGTATTGGATTACGACGGTATAATGTAATTACCAAACTCTTGTTTTGAAATCACAAACACCCCCCATAGATTTAAAAGTCCTACCAAATGCTCCGGGTGTTTACAAATATTTCAATAAAGAAACGCTAATCTACGTAGGCAAGGCTAAAAATCTCAAGAAAAGAGTCTCTAGCTATTTCAACAAACAATCAGGAGTAAGTCTAAAAACTCGCAAGCTGGTAAAAGAAATAGAAAAGGTTGAGTATATCATTGTAGATTCTGAATACGATGCACTGCTACTCGAAAATAATCTCATCAAAGAGAACCAACCTAAGTACAACATCCTGCTAAAAGATGACAAAAGCTTTCCTTTCATTTGTATATCCAAAGATCGTTTTCCTAAGATATTTTCGACACGAAGAGATGAACTAAATGAAGGTGATTACTATGGTCCATATACAAGTGTAAAAGCACTCAACAATGTCCTTGAGTTGATTCGAAAGTTATATAAAGTAAGGACTTGCAACTACTTACTTTCAGAGAAAAACATTGCCGACAATAAATTCAAGGTTTGTCTGGAGTATCATATTGGCAACTGCCTGGGCCCATGTGAAGGACTCCAATCCGAAGCTGATTATCTCCTGGAGATAAATGAAGCTCGCCATATTATCAAAGGACACCTCAAAACAGTAAAAGATCACTTTCTTTCAAGAATGACGAGTGCCTCGGAACAATTAAATTTTGAGTTGGCTCAGGAATATAAATCAAAAATCGAATTTCTTGATAAATTTCAATCTCGTACAGTAATTGTAAATAAGAAATTAAAAGAAATCGATGTTCTAACAGTAACGTCTACAGAGAAAAAGGCCTTTGTGAATTACATGAGAGTAGACAATGGAATTATAAATATTTCGGATTCACTTACTCTAAATAAACGACTTGACGAATCAGATGAGCAAATTCTCGAACTGCTAATCATAGAGTTGAGGGAGCGCTTTAAAAGCTCTTCCAAAACTATTCTAAGCAACAAACAATTTGAGTGCTGGGATGAATCACTTGAGGTAATCGTTCCGCAAATAGGAGACAAGAAAAAACTTGTAGAATTGTCCCTCAAAAATGCACTATTCCACAAGAAGGAATCAATTTCACAAACAGAAAAATCCAAACAGCGAGAAAGCCGAGTGACACAACAGCTCATGAAAGATTTGAAGCTGAAAACCGTACCGAACCACATAGAGTGTTTCGATAATTCGAACATTCAAGGTACAAATCCAGTCGCTTCAATGGTTTGCTTCAAAAATGGTAAAGCGTCCAAAAAAGATTATCGCCATTTTAAAATAAAAACTGTAGAAGGTCCAGACGATTTTGGGTCAATGCGGGAAATCGTATTCCGTAGATATAAGAGACTACAGGAAGAAAAACTTGACTTTCCTGACTTGATAATTGTAGATGGAGGAAAGGGTCAGTTGCACGCAGCTTGCGATGCATTAAAAGAGCTCGGTGTATACTCTGACGTTCCTATTATAGGAATTGCCAAACGGCTTGAAGAAATCTATTATCCAGAAGACAGCATCCCTCTACATATTAGTAAAAAATCAGAGTCCCTTAAACTGATCCAGCAACTACGTGATGAAGCCCATCGATTTGCAATCACCTTCCATCGTTCACTGAGAAGTAAAGGCCAAATAAAATCCGAATTGGATGATATTTCAGGTATTGGTGAGAAAACAAAAATGACTCTGTTGAAAGAGTACAAATCATTTAACAAAATCCAATCAGCTCTTGATTCTGATTTGATTCAGTTAATAGGGAAGGCAAAGGCCAAAATCATTATTGATTATGTACAAAAAAAGGGATCAAATTGATCCCTTTGTATTTTATGAATGCGCTGAATTTTAGAATTCCCAAAGTTCATTCTCAAACTCTACCATATCGTATTCTAATTGCTTGGAAGCTAAGATAGCATCTCTTCTCGACTTAGTATAGATGTCAACAATTCGATCATCCTTAGGATTAGCAAACTTGGTCAAATTAGAACCAAAAAGTCGAAGATTGAACGCATCGGCCATATTTCTATGTTCCGACATGTTTTGTGCATTATACCAAATCGCTTCATCAGGCATGCTTCTAAACAAGGCTACTAAATCTTTGTATTTGAATGAAGCCAAAGGCTTTTCAAATAGAGCTGGGTTTCTATCAGCAGGAAGAAACAATGTAATCGCTTGAATATCATAGAAAATTCTTGATCTCATTCGATCAAAATACACTTCTTCTTTTAATTCAGCAATGGAAAAGTCACGAGTTGCAAACTCATTACTATCAATTATCTCCTCTTCAGGCTCTTCCGCTTCGTCTCCTCCACCGCCGAAGAAGTCATCATCGGACTCTGCACCAAATCCCATATCCATTTCTTCCTGAGTCAATCCTCCTCCTTCTTCTTCAAACTTCATGTTTTCCAAAAAAGTCTCTTTAGACATTCTCGTATTTACGGAATCATTCGTATATGGAAACAGCAAACCTGATTTAACGGCATTTATAATGATGGTAGAAAGTTCTCCATTTCTTGAAAAGAACGGAGCATTTTGCTTTTCCTCCAAATCCATTCTTCTCCAAACAGTTTTTTTGAACATTTTGTATGCCTCATTTACAGGGCGGACAGAATCTTTATTATATCCGTCAGATTTTTCCTGCGCATAACTTGCACTTGAAGCAAGTAAAGCAACACATACAAAAAGGCCAATTACATAACAAATTCTTTTCATAACCTATCTGTTTAGTTAATTCTTATCGTAATAATTCGTGGGCCAAAATTCGAGAAATTCTCAACATCACCTTTAAAATTTCTTCTTTGAACCTTCTTTATTTCAATCACAAGAGCATCACCCTCTCTTGCTTGTGAAGCCAAAGAAGAAAGATTTACATCTGGTCCTTTTGGTCTAACACTTCCAACCGATCTTCCTGCTCTTACCAAGTTAATTTCACTTTCAGCCACTCTAAATTTGGCATCCTTGGGTAGAAATTGAGCAAAACTTTCATCCGGCTGTGCAGCCAATTTCAATGATCTCGGTGCACCTTTCACTCCACGCTTCAAGTTAACTGGACCTCCTTTGCCGAAAACAACAATTTCTGGCTTAGGGATTCTTTTAACTTTAAATTCTTGTGTGCCAATCAAATTACCACTACTAGACACACTTAACGTAACCTTCGCAGAGTTTGGTATAATAACCACTTCACCCTTTTGAGAGCCAGCTATATTGGTGCCACCTTTTGTTGAAAATGACGGATTATATGAAGTTCCCATTGCCGGTACTTGTACATCGAGTTCATTACCACAATTCAAGTATAGTGCTTGAACAGAAGCAGATTGTATCTGCATTACTGGCTTAGATACGATATATTCAATAGTGTCTACAAATACAGTATCTCTTCCTCCAGGCATTTTCACACTAATTGCTCCAATAAAGGATTGAGTAGAATTTCCAGATTTATCATAGTTACCTGGTCTTGCAGTAAAGGATACTTTACCCATACCTCCTACTACTTCTATCTCTTCTCCATTTACTGTCATGGTAGGCGATACAGAAGACGATGATGCAGCGATGAACATGTCCGCTTCATACTTAGTACCTGCAGCAACCACCTTAGAGTGCGGTTTCACCATAGGAACAATCTGATCGAATTTCAAATCCTCTGCACCTACCTGACGAGCCAGGTCTTCAAGAGCTTTAGTCTCTTCCGTAATCACGTCAGACTGAAACTGACTTAAGGAAGCCAGAGCCCCTACCATTGGTGTATTGTGACCAAAATTCAACTCAGCAAATCCCTTATCTCTTTGATTAGGATCATCAGCGAACACCTTAATGTCTTTCGCATCTTTTGCCAAATCAGTAATAGACTCATCTCCGGTTATTTCTCTTAAAAATGCAGAATAGCCATTAAGATTATCTCTCAAAACATCACCTTCCTTCTCATTAACAAACAATGCAGGGGCAGCATCTATGTCTTTTTGACCTTTATATGCACCTGTTTCAGTGAGTCCATCAGTTCTATCAACCAATTCTTGTTTATATCCATCAATTGTCTTAAGAATTGCTGCAGTTCTCGCTCTAACTTCTTGTGCTTTAGTTAAAACAGCTACATCTTTTTCTCTATCGCCAGCATCAGAAACAGCTTTTTGAATACTCTCAATTTTTTTAGTGTTATCATTTACCTTGTCGTCATTAGTCGCTTCAAACGCCTGGTTAATGAAAATAAATTTCTCTAATACACTATTACTTACTTGCAGAGCAAGCAAGGCAGTCAGTACCAAGTACATCATGCCAATCATCTTGTCTCTTGCGGATTGTTTACCTCCAGCCATAATTTTCGCTTTTTAAGGTTAAAAAATAATTTAACTTATTTAGCTGATGAAGTATCTCCCCCACCTCTCATAGCTGCCAACATACTTCCGTAGATTTTATTCAATGAAGTGATATTGGTATTTAAACTTGTCATTCCTGATCTAAATTTCTCAGTATCTTTCGCTGCTTCAGCCATTCCTTCCATTGCAGAAGTCACATTAGAATAGAACTTGTTCATTGCCTTAACATGGCTGTTTGCATCTTGAAGTTCCATTTCATAGACTGCATTAAGTGCTCCAAGGTTCTTAGTGACATTTTTAACCTGGGAATGATACTCAGAAGCGTCTTTAGAAGCATTAGCCATATCTGACATTGATGTAGCAGTAGTTGCGTACGATTTATTCATTTCGATAAGCGACTTCGAAGCAGATTTGACATTATTTGCGTACTCATTAGTAGCGACGGCTGCGTCACTTAAGTTTGACATCTTTTTAGCTGATTCTGCCATATTTCTCATGCCATCGCCCAAGCTCTTAATTAGATCTGGACCGACTTTAGCTTCCGCCAGCATTTTGTCCATTTGCTGAGAGGCTCCTCCTGCTGCAGCGGGTACTGCTGCACGTGGTTGAGCTTTTGGTCCGTCATAGTCATCCGCTAATTCTGGATACACTTTAGACCAATCAGTTTCGGCATGCTTCGGTTCAAATGCACTTAGGAAAAATATTACTGCCTCAGTACTTAACCCGATGGTCAGCATTTCACTAGCGCCAGGCAAGTGAAGAATTTTAAACATGGCACCTACAATTACAACAGCTGCTCCAATACCATATACCTTTGGCATGATCGTTGAAAACAAAAGCTCTTTAAATCCACCTTTTTTCGCACTCATATTATTTAATATTTTAGGTTATTTAATACAGTTATAACAATTAAAATTCATTTCCACCAGATCTTCCCAAATGTGTCATTGCACATCTGAATCCGATAGAAGCTCTAGTTGAGTCTTTAAACTCATAGGTTTTGGTTCCGGTCTCTAGATAATAGGCTATATCCTTCCAAGACCCTCCTCTAATTACTTTTTTGGGTTCATCCTCGTCAAAATAGGTTGGATTCAAATCCCAAACCAATGGCATTGCTGAGGGGTTAAATGCATCTTCACACCATTCTGCTACGTTACCTGACATTTCATATAGGCCATAGTCATTAGCGAAGAATGTTCCAACAGGTGAGGTATAAGCAAAACCATCATCAAAATAGTTTCCTCTGCCAGGCTTGAAATTTGCCAAAAGACATCCCTTTTTATTTCTGATATATGGGCTACCCCAAGGGTACTTATTCATGTCCCTGCCTCCTCTAGCTGCATATTCCCACTCTGCTTCAGACGGAAGTCTAAAGTTTGGCATTGGAAATAGACCTCTATCGGCTCGGAAGTTATTCAAATGATCAGTACGCCACTTACAGAAGTACTTGGCTGCTTCCCAATCTACTCCTACCACAGGGTATTGGTCGAACGCCGGGTGGGACCAATAGTACACCATCATAGGATCACCCATGTGGTGTGTAAAATCTCTTACCCATACTGTAGAATCCGGGACTAAATCTTCAACTACAAATCCTTCTGGAAGATCAGTCTCTGAGCCCTCAGTTATATCTTCAACAAATTGTCGATACTCATTATTTGTAATTTCAGTATCGTCCATATAAAATGGACCGATCGTCACCTGCTTATTATAGTTAATCTGGGTGGCAGCCACATCTTCGTCTGCCTGTCCCATATGAAATGTCCCCGGAGGTATAGCTACCATGCCAAACGGCCGAGTCATTTCCCAACCTTCACGTCCCTGAGCTCCAATCAACTCCCCATTGCTATCCATCTGATCGCCCTTACCTCCAAAAATATTGAGAAGGCTACAACCTTGAGTACCAATAAGAACAGTGAATAGAAATAGAAACGAAAAAATTCGGCTTACACAAAATTTATTCATAACACAAAATTTATAATATTCATACTTTAACATAACAAGTATACACAAAATATATTGCACGGTTTAAACCATAAATATAATCTTTACAATTCAAGATACATTAATTCTTGAACAAAAATTATTTCACGCGGCTAAAATAAGAAAAGCGCTCTCATTCGAACGTTTTTCAAGAAACAAATCTTTCGATTAATATCTAAACCTTGGCGTGCGTATGATTTTTTTGACTCCTGTTGAAATCGAAGGCAGGTCGTATCTAATGAAGATTTCATGAGATGTTGGCTGCTTTGCAGATTGCTCTTTTATTACATAGTCGAATGCGTAACCAGCTTTCAATTGATTATTATCTAGGAAAGAATAACCCATCAGCAATGCCATTGCTTCATTGTTGCGATAGGATAAACCTCCCCATAGTTTTTCATTATAGGTGGCGATAGCACTCAAATCTATAGAGTAAGTGTTTATATCTGAAGTGATCAAAATAGAAGGGGTAAGATCAATGTTATAGGTCAGACGATATGTGTATTCGCCGTATAGATTATATATCATGCTTCGTTTATTCTCGCTATTATTTGATACATCTACTCCGTAATTAATTTCGGGTCGCAGCAAATGATTGACACCAGCTCCAAGAATGAAATTTTCAGTCGAAAAGCCTACGCCAAAAGCCAGATCAAATACGGTTTGAGATTCTTTAGTCTGTGTGTTTTTTGGATCGGAAGGGTCAACAAACCGTAGTTTAGAAAAATCTAGTGTCTGATTAGATATTTCTGGTCTAACGCCAAAGCTTAATGTTCCTCTATTAAGTTGCTTGTGATAGGCAATTGAGATTTGTGTGCCTACATTGTTGAGTACTCCTTGCTTATCGTATATAAGATTGACGCCCACACCCAGGGGTAGTTTCTTTAAAGTAATCGGGGTCGAGAAATTGAGGAATTGTGTTGATGGTGCACCTCCATCTTGTTCGAAAGTTGGCTCGTAGCCAACCCACTGAGCACGGCTAATTAAGCTGACACTACCTTTTCCATCAAGAGCTGTAAGCGCAGGACTCCAATAAGAGTTGTTGAACATGTATTGACTGAAATGCGGATCTTGCTGTGCTTGCGCATTGACGCCTATCAGCGCAAAAATCAATACAACAAATATAGGTCTCCTCATAAAGCCTTGAAGTTATTACTATAACACTAGCGAAATGCCCAATGTCTTATGTAATAATAACGAAAAAAAGAAAATACCCTTATTAAGTTCGAGGGAAATGCTCGATAATCAAGGCTTAAATTTTATTTGCCTTTTTGATATATAACTCTAACGCGCCTGTCATCGAAGGGGCATTAGGTAAAGGAGCCTGAATATCCAAAATTAAATCCGCATCAGTAACAGCCTTTGCCGTAGTCGGTCCAAAAGTAGCTATCCTGGTATTATTTTGTTTGAAATCTGGAAAATTAACCATCAAAGAATTGATTCCTGATGGGCTAAAAAAGGCTATAATATCATAGTTTACATCAGCCAAATCAGACAGGTCACTTGCCACTGTTCTATAGATAATAGCTTCAGTACAACTAAACCCGTTATCGTTCAGGAAATCAGGAATATCATTTTTCCTGATATTGGAACATGGGAAAATGTATTTTTCGTTTTTGTGTTTTTTCAACACCTCTATTAAGTCATTGGCGGTTCTGGAACCTGTGAAAATCTTTCTCTTACGAATCACAATATACTTCTGTAGATAATTTGCGGTCTGCTCAGAGATACAGAAGTATTTCATATCAGAAGGAATCTCCACTTTGTTTTCTGTAGCGAGTCTAAAAAAATGATCGACAGCATTTCGGCTAGTGAATATCACAGCTGAATGCTTCAAAATGTCAATTTTTTGTAGCCTAAACTCCTTTATATCGACTGGGTCGATTTGAATAAAAGGCCTGAAGTCAATTTTAATATTGTACTTTTCTGCCAGATCAAAGTAGGGTGATTTATCACCTTCTGGTTTTGGCTGAGAAACTAAAATACTCGAAACTTTTTTTAGCCTGGCTTTGTCTTCAATCAATAATTCTTCGCTCATTCCAATGGACCTTTTTGAAAACTATTATGTAACTATTTTAAGAATATCTTAAAGAATAGTAGTAGTGGGATCAATTCTGTGCTGCAAAGGTAAGAAAATAAATGAAGTTTTCGAAAGGTATAAATCTTATTTAAAACAAAAAATATTAGCAGCAATCGCACAGACCATAAAAGTACAACGGCCACTTTAAAGACCGACCAACCTGAAGCGATCAAATCGCCATTTAAAATTCCATTGATAATGCTTAGAGTAAAAATGACAATCGCAATAATTAAGGATAGTCTGAAGTAGGTGTAAAAATGAACCAGTCTGATTTTATTTATTTTGAAAAGCTCTGAACTAATCGCAATCAGCACAAGTTTAAGCAACATAAACACGAAACAGTATGAACTGACCGCAAGACCCAACAAAAGGTTGTTTTCTGTCGTAAGGCCCACAAGTGATTTAATATCAAAATCCGGTTGATATAACCTAATACTTACAAACGAGCTACCGATCAGAAGTGCATAAAATCCAATAAAACCAATATTGGGCCATGCCATCGGTGATTTAGCTATTATCAGATCAAAATTTTGTCTGGCCCTAAATGCTCTATCAATTGAGAAAAACTCCTGAAACAAGCGATAGTGGGAGGTTCTAAATACGGCAATAACTGACAGGGTCAGGATTGATATCAAAATGAAAATGCCAGAACGATTTCTTGAATTTCTTTTTTTGTAAAGGACCTCATCTAATACAGCGCTGTTTGATTTACTTCTTGTGACTATTTTAGTTTCGGTGCTTCGATCATTGAATTGACTGCTAAAAATTGTCACCTCAAGCTTATTCTTGTCATAGATGTTGTATAAACTATCTAAACTCCAGTAAATCGGCCTTTCAGACATAGAATGATAGACTAGCTGTTGGTCCAGCCATACAAAACATCCGACGGGGAGTGTCAATTTTACTGAGGATTTTCGATACTTGTTTAGATCTAAAGCAAAAAATATGGCGCTGGTTTTGGTGTGGTTATAATACGGGGTGTAGTGTCCAATTTCTGCATCGTATACTTCCCAATCCCAGCGCAAATTCAGCAGTTCCACGTCGGATGACAAGTCTTTTTCAGGCTGGCACACAGAATCCAGATGATGGATCAACAATAGAAATAAGAGATACTTACGCATCCAATTGTGTTCGTCTTTTTTTAATTAATACCTCTAGAGCCATACTAAATATAACTGCGAAGCCACCTATTATGAGTAATAAGGCGGAGTTGCCAAGGTCAGAAAATAAAATTGAAAACGTAATAACCATTAGATTGACGAAGGCCAAAACCAGCACTACCTGGATGTGAGATAAGCCAAAGTCACATAGGTAATGGTGAATATGGTTTCTGTCTGGCATAAATGGTGAAACTCCACGATACACTCTTATTATAAAAACTCTTATAGTATCGAATATAGGAATGAACAAAACACTTATTGATAAAGCTGGTGCTGATCCTATTTTGTCCATTTCTATGAAATGAATGGCTAAAATGGAAATGATAAATCCACTTACCAATGCTCCTGTATCTCCCATAAAGACTCGTGCATTCATTAAATTATATCTCAAGAAACCAATCATAGATCCTGTAAGTGCAAAACAAACATAGGCGTAGCTAGCCTCGCCAGCCATATAAAAATAAGTACCAAAGGTCATGCAGATAATGACTACTATGGCTCCTGCCAGCCCATCTATTCCATCAATCAAATTGATGGCGTTGGTAATACAAAGAATTACTAAAAAACTAAAGGCATAGCTTATTCCAACCTCTAAATCATAAATTCCTAAAAATCCCTGAAAGCTTGATATTCTAATATCTGCATAAAAAAGCACTATGCCTGCTGCCAGAACCTGCACAAAGAACTTCTTGAATACAGATACCCCGTTGATATCGTCTTTGACACCTACAAAGAATATAATCAAACTGCCTGCGAGCAATTGTTGGATTCCAAGTGACATCTGACCAAAAATTGCGACACCGGTCATAAATCCCGCGAAAATGGCCAAACCGCCTAGGCGAGGAGTATTTATATCATGAAATTTTCTAAAGTCAGGCTCATCTAAGATTCTCTTGCTATGTGCCACGCTGATAATTGTGGGTATGGAAAACATAGAAATAAGAAGCGCCCAGAAAAAAATCAGTATGGATTCGATCATATGCAAGTGCGTATTTGGCTCAAAGTAAGTCAAAAGTCAATACCTTTTCAAAAAATGGCGGTATATCCAAAATGAATTTTTGAAGTTGCAAATGAAAATGGATCACCGTCCCGTTTTCCCAGTCCATATAGTATTTTGAAAACACCTTGATCATTCGCGAATTCCATACCTACCCCTAAGCCTGCCGGTGCATCGTCGAATGATCCATTCACAATGGAATACTCCATAAAGGACTGATCATAAAAGGCCACCATATAGGAATTGGGATCAAGGTAATAGCGCCATTCCATATTGAATAGAAGATACCTTGACGCAAAAAAATCGAGCTCATTAAACCCGCGTATTGTATTGAGTCCGCCTAATCGGAACAAATCATTTAGATACAGGAAATCATTAAGCAACGCACCTCCTTTTGCCGCCATGTAAATCACCGATCTTGATTTTACTGGTTTGTACCATTCCATTGCGCTTTGCATGCGGTATTGAGTCGACTCAGGAATGGATACTGCTCCGATTATGGATTTTCTACCTACACTTATCTCTGAACGCAGTTTGACCCCTCTCTTGGGGCTGATCAGCCGGTCGAGGTTGTACCAGGTAACTGCAAGTCCGTAGTAGTTAATATCAAAGTCTCCACTAAGGTCTTGTTGATCATTCAACGCGTTGCCTATTAGGCCTTCATAACTCATTCTAAGCTCCAAATTTTTTGTAGGTCGGTAGTCAAACGCCAGCTGCAGGGATCTATTGGAATAAATAGTATCCTGACGAATCTGATCTATTGCAAAATAGAAATCGAGTGGTGACCCGAGTAAGATTGGATGAAGATAGCTTGCGTGTAATTGTTGCGATCCGGGTTGAAGTTTGGTCCAATTGATTTCAATCTTCTTTCCTGATTGAAATAAATTGCTGATACTTAGATCCAACTCTCCTGTGACTTCGACCCCTTCGCCGTCAGCACCAGGAACCAATCCAAGCAATCCATTAAAATGGTTGACCTTGCGAGGCTCAAGTTCTAAATGAACCTTTGCCTTTTTCAACTGAAAAGTGGTATAGATTTTCTGAAGATCTAAAAAAGGCAGGTGCTTTATTTTTTCCTCCACTCGACTCAAATCACGTTCGTCGTAATCAGCGCCATATTCCATTTTCAAATATTTACTCAAAAAAACTGGCTTGATTAGCCCTTCTGGTTTCACAGCTATGCTATCGTAAGTAATTCTTGCCCCTGCATCCAGACGTAGTTGAATGTTGAGGTTTTCATTTTCTACATGTGAAGAATCAATAGACAAGCTTGCAAAAGGATAACCACTCTCTTCTAATTGATCCAGTACATTTTCAACGGAGGATTCTATGAGGGATATGGAAGGCACCTTTTGCAAGGAAGCTTTATTCAAGGTTCTAGATTGATTGAACACTCCTTGATCATCGATGATTTCGATCCGCACATGATCGAATTTCCTTCCTTGAAAAAAATGGACCACCAGTATGTCCTCTTGTTGAGTTAATGAATCTATGCTAGCTAGCCAATATCCATCATTTCTTAATTCTTTGAGCACCACTTTGCAAGCCAGCTTGAAGCTGGATGAATCATATGAATTCTGTCTTGGTATATAATTTTGCTCCATTCCAATAAAGCGCACATTAAAGACTGTGGTATCTAGCTGAGACCAGGCATTAAGATTAATTATGAGCGCAAGCCCAAGTAAACTCAAATATTTTCCAAATACTCTATACATTAGCGCCTCAAAACAATCCCTGAATTATGGCAGGAATTTATATACATATTCCCTTTTGCAAACAGGCTTGTCATTATTGTGATTTTCATTTTTCCACCAATCTAAACACCAAATCAGATTTAATAACTGCAATTCTCATGGAAATTGAATTGCAAAAGGAATATCTCTCGGGAGAAGTTATAGAAACTATCTATTTCGGCGGTGGCACTCCGTCCCTACTGAGCTCAAAGGAATTGAGTTCTATTCTAAATAAAATCAGGGAAAATTTTACTATAACCGCTACTCCAGAAATAACACTTGAAGCAAACCCGGACGATCTGACCACTAATAAGCTGAAAGAGCTAAAAGTAGCAGGAGTCAACCGATTAAGTATTGGGATTCAATCTTTCAGAGATGAGGAATTAAGATTTTTTAATCGTGCCCATCACTCGAAAATGGCAATTGAAGCTGTTCGTGCTGCTCAAAGAATTGGCATCGATAATATTTCGATAGATCTGATTTTTGCAAGCCCCAATCAATCCATCAAGGATTTGAAATACGACCTTGACCAAGCGCTGGAATTAAAGACTCCACATATTTCAATCTATGGGTTGACTATAGAAGAAAATACTGTGTTTGGAAAATGGCAGGCACAAAACAAGCTGGATCCGATAGACGACGATCTATTTGGGGAGCAACTAGAACTAATCATGTCAACACTGCAAAAGGCAGGATATGATCAATATGAAATATCAAATTTCAGTAAACCAGGATTTACATCTCGTCACAACTCTTCTTATTGGACTGGGGAAAAATATCTCGGCATTGGCCCTTCGGCTCATTCATACAATGGCATAGAAAGGCAATCAAATGATGCCCATAATATGCGCTACATTCGTCAAATCAATGATGGCAAGATTCCTTGTACTGTCGAAACACTTTCTAGAGAGAATCTAATTAACGAATTTATCCTAATTAGATTAAGATTGAAGTCAGGAATGGACTATTCTATACTTAAGGAGCTTTATGGATACGACATATTAGAAGTAAAGAGTTCTTTTATTCAAGAGTTTGTTGAGCACAAATTACTGGAATTGTCTAATAATTTTCTGCGATTAACTTCAAAAGGTAAATTACTTGCTGATTTCATTACTGAAAAACTCATAATCTGATTATATTCATGAATATTTAATTTCTTCTCTTCTATACTCATAGAGGTAGGGCGATTGAATCGAAAGAACTAACGATACTCAGGCCAAAAATGTGAGCAGCCTCTCAATATGACAAGACAAGAAAAACGTGCATTGATGTTACTCAAATCCTTGATATTTCACTATCATGGATTGGACGAAGATGAAAAGGCAATATTAGATGAAAGTGCTGATCAATATGGTGCACAACGAGAGCTTGACTGGGCCAACGCTTTCATTGCTGAAGATTTTATATCTGCATTTGAGCGTGCGCGTGAGTTTCTAAACAAAGTCATTGGCGTGATGCCTAAAGAGAAAAAACTTGATTATCTGATCGGAGTATGGCAAGACAACCACAAGAAAGGATATATGACTGAGATGGAAGCCACGGCGATGATCCATCTAGCCAAGGACTGGGAAATACAAACCGAGCTTATGGAGAAGGTTAGAGAAGGCTAGAGGCTCATTCTTTCTTTGAACTTTGATGCTTGTCTTCTACTCACCTCCACTTTTTCTCCTCCTTTTAGTTGTACCATAAGCCCTCCATTAAACCATGGCTCTATGGATTCCACCCAGCCAAGATTAATAATATGCTTCCTGCTAGCCCTAAAGAAAGACTTGTCGTCGAGCTTTTCGTCGAGCGCATTTAATGACTTATGTATCATCGGTCGGAAGCCATCAAAGAAAACCTTGATGTAATTGCCATCAGATTCAAAAAGCCTTATGTTTTCAAGTTTGACAAACCAGCATTTTTCTCCGTCTTTTACGAAAACTTGATCAGTAGATTTCAGTTGCTCAGTTGATTCATCCACTTGAGCTGGCTTCTCCGTTCGGCCCATTACTTTTTTCACGACATCTGCAAGACGGTTAGTGTCGATGGGCTTAAGCAAGTAGTCGAGAGCATTAAATTCGAAGGCCTTGATTGCGAATTGATCGTAGGCAGTGGTGAAGACCACCATTGGGGTCTTATCGAGCATTTCCAACAGTTCAAAACCTGTTTTATCTGGCATCTGGATATCCAAGAATATCAACTCTGGATCATGGAGCTGAATTTTTTCCACAGCTTCATCTACATTGACAGCTTCATCTACAATTTCTATTTCTGGAAACTCTGCCAGTATATTTGCTAATTCCTTTCTTGCTAGTCTCTCGTCGTCTATGATAATTGTCTTCATAATTAATATCCTTTGGGTAAAACCAGTTCGGTAAGAACAGTGTTTTCACTTTCGTTTTTAATGGTAAACCTTGCTTGGTCACCATAGATCAGCTCAATTCTTTTTCTTGTGTTGTCCAAGCCATATCCTCTGTTTTTAGAGGGTTTGTTATTTAAATATACACCTGAATTTCTAATTTGAACCACCAGGAAATCTCCTTCTATTCTGGCCATGACATTGATTGTCCCTCCTTTTTTGAGTTTAGAAATGCCATGTTTTATACCATTTTCAACCAACGTCTGAATCATAAGTGGGGGGATTTTCACTTTATGTGTACGCCGACTGATTTCCAGTTCAATATTTAATCTCTCTTCGTATCTAATAGATTCCAGGCTAAGATAATCTTCCACAGTAGTCATCTCATCTTGCAGATGCACTAATTTCTTTTTGTCCACCTGCAGTGAATTTCTCAGAATATTCGAGAGCTGAGTAATAGCAGATTTAGATTTTCGAGGATCTTCATCGACAAGTGCTCTTATACTATTAAGTGAGTTGAATATGAAGTGTGGGTTGAGTTGAGCCCGGAGGTTATTGAGCTCGGTGTCGCGAATCACTGCTTCATACCGTAGTGATTTGTTGTACTCTTCGAAGTAGTGATAGGTGAAATAAACCAATGACCACAAAAAATACATAGCTGACGGGCCGAGTATTCCTAAGAAAATATTGATGGATCGAAGTTCTATAGATACAATCAAAGTGCCCATCAGGTAAGACACAAGAATCAGCGAGAAGTAGTTGGTCAATCCCAATAGAAAATCGGCAATCAGTATTCTGGGTATCAGTTGAATTGAAGAAAAAGTAAACCACTTTTTTCTTTTGATCTGCATGCGTAAAAAATGAGAGGAGCCAATATAAAATGCCACCTGAAATATGGCTCCAAAGAGATCTGCAATTTCCACTCGTTCGCTTTGCATAAGAAACGCAGCGAAATTGAGCAGGCCCCAAAAAGACCAACCCAATATTTGGCACAACCAATACGCACGTTGCTTAGTTATCTGCATACCCACCAAATTTAGCTAAACCGCCTTATAGGAAAGAAGAGATTTTACAAGTGGTAAAATAAAGCGGTCTATGGAAACGGTACTAACCTTTGACCCAATGGTCTGAATCATCAGGCTACTAGCACCTCCTCTTGGCTTTCTTTCTTAGGTTTTTTGCCTGCCTTATTCTTCACAAACGGCCTGATGATCAATCTGGTACCTCTATCGTATGTGAAGTAATTCCAAAGCCAGTTTCCAAAAATTACAATCTTGCTTCTGAATTCTACGATAAGAATAAGGTGCACGAACATCCATGTAAGCCAGGCCATAAATCCTCCAAATTTGAATTTGCCAAGCAACTCGGTGACGGCCTTGTTGCGCCCAATAGTAGCCATGGTGCCCTTGTCCTGATAGGAAAATGACTTCCAGGGCTTATTTTTTTTGAGACTATTTAAATTACTAGCCAACAACTCTCCTTGCTGAATGGCCACTGGCGCTAACATAGGGTGGCCTTTAGGATATCCTTCACTAAACATACTGGCAACATCACCTATGGCGTAAACATTTTCATAATCTACCACCTGGCAATAGTCGTCCACCTTGAACCGATTATCTGGGGTAATATCCAAAGTCAGTCCTGATATAGCATTGCCTTTTACTCCAGCTGCCCAAACCAGGGTTTCGGTAGGTATCTGCATTCCGTCATTGAGGGTCACAGTCTCTCCATCGAAGGACTTCACAATTTTTCCTACATAGATATTTACATCAAATTTTTTGAGGTACTCAAATGCTTTATTACCTGAGAATTCTGACATCGCCCCTAATAGTCTCTCTTGGCCTTCTATAAGATAGATTTGCATTTTGTTGAGGTTGAGCTCGGGAAAATCCTTGGGAAGTACATGTTTCTTTAGCTCTCCCAGCGCACCAGCCACTTCTACTCCCGTAGGACCTCCACCTACTATGACATAATTCATGAGGCGCTGCATCTCATTCTCATCAGTTTTGAGTACCGCTTTTTCAAAATTTTGAAGGATCTGACTTCTTAGGTTCAGTGCATGGGGAACTTGCTTGAGTGGAAAGCTTTTTTCTTCAAATTCATCATTGCCAAAAAAATTGGTCAGTGACCCACAAGCCAACACCAATTGATCATATTTTATTCTGCCAATGTTAGTTTCTACTTCTTGCTTGTCTGAATTAATGCAACTCACAGTCGCCATTCTAAAGTAGAAATTCTTCTTATTTTGAAAACTCTTTCTTAAAGGTCCCGCAATGGAATCCGGTTCAAGGCCAGCTGTGGCTACCTGATACAAAAGGGGCTGAAAGGTGTGGTAGTTATATCTATCTAGTAGTACTACCTGATACTGATTGGTGTCTATTTTCTTGAGAAACCTAAGGCCGCCAAATCCTCCACCAACGACCACTATTCTGGGCAATTCTGATTGAGAAATTTTTATTTCCTCATTTTCATTAACCATGACTTCTGTACGGTTTGATAACTTTAGAAGCTAACGTTTCTCAAGCAGTGAAGTTCTATGATTTGAAACTATTTTGTTGCTCAGAGTTAAAGTGAATTTTTAAGTATGGCCAAGCACAACCAAACCTCTTTTTTTCAAGACAAAACAGGTTATAAATCCACTCGAAAGCGAAATCACATGAATAAATGATATATGTATATCAATGCCAATTATGGTAAGATTGATCACCTCGAACGTAGCTACCAGCAGGAGCAGAAACCACTGCTTTTGGCTGGTATAAGCCAACGCACCGATGAGAGCATAAAACCCTACGGAACCTCCCATCCAATTCCTTACAAAACCGAATTGAAAAAATTCGCTTTCAGGCCAATACGCAATCCCCCAGTTAAAAAGCGAGCCAAAGAAAATCCCAACTACAATGTATGACACAAAAAAGATAATAGCCGTGGCTTTTGGGCCATGCTGCACTTCAAAGGACTGCACCGGAAGTAAAAATCCAAAAATGGTAACGAAGAGAATATGATCAAGCCCGTTGTGAAAAAACGGTGCAGTAAACCAGCTGAGTACATAGGACACTGGTTCGGTCATCATTTTTATCATCCAAATTGCTTGATCGCAAGCAAACGCAAGCTGCCAGGTTTCGTCGCAATTACGGGTGGAAGCAAATCCCAGTGCACTAACAATGGCCCAGGCAATGACCAAATAGACTAAAGTAAAAGGTCTGGATTTCAACCAATCGCTAAATCCCATACGCTGACCATAGACATCCGTCCAAAACCACTGGTAGGGAATGAGTTGCTTGGAGGTATGGTTTTTTTGAGCAGGTGCGCTTTCAGTATTATTCATGTCGTCTATTCGAAGCCGCCAAAATAGGATAAATATTTTAAGATGATAATTCCTCAGCCAAAAACTTGGCAGTATATCCTGCATTTATATCAATCACCTTCTCAGGAGTGCCTTCGGCGATGATTTGGCCACCGCCATTTCCACCTTCGGGACCGAGATCAATAATGTGATCTGAGATTTTGATTACATCCATGTTGTGTTCTATAATCATTACGGTGTTACCTTTTTCAACCAGAATATTTAGGACATCGAGCAGGTGCTGTATGTCCTGAAAATGTAGTCCTGTAGTAGGCTCATCCAGTACATAGAATGTCTTACCCGTATCCTTTTTGGATAGTTCGGTGGCCAGTTTGACCCTCTGGGCTTCGCCTCCCGAAAGTGTGGTAGCATGCTGCCCCAGTGTAATGTACCCCAGCCCTACATCGTTCAATGTTTTGATTTTTCTGACAATCTTAGGCTGATGTTCAAAGAAATCAACCGCTTGCTCAACTGTCATATCCAGCACATCTGAGATAGACTTGCCTTTGAATCTTACCTCTAAGGTCACCCGATTGTAGCGTTTGTCTTTGCATGTCTCGCAAGGCACATATACGTCTGGGAGAAAGTCCATTTCTACGAGTTTCATTCCTGCACCTTCACAGGTCTCGCAACGACCACCTTTTACATTAAATGAGAATCTGCCAGGCTTATATCCGCGAATTTTAGCCTCTGGCAGCTGAGAAAACAAGGCTCGAATATCTGTAAATACTCCAGTATAGGTCGCTGGATTTGACCTGGGCGTACGCCCAATAGGTGACTGGTCTACTTCAATTATTTTGTCAACATGCTCTACACCGGCAATACTTTTATAAGGAAGCGGCTCTTTTCTTGATCGATAGAACTCTTTGTTTAGGATCGGTACAAACGTTTCATGGATGAGGGATGATTTACCGCTTCCTGAAACTCCGGTAACACAAATCATTTTGCCGAGAGGCAAGGTAAGATTCACATTCTTAAGGTTATGCCCACTAGCTCCTTTCAGCACGATTTTTTCTCCATTGCCGGGTCTGCGCTTTTTCGGCACCTCTATTTTCAAATCTCCTTTCAGATAACCTGCAGTGGTCGTCGGGTTTTGAATAAACTCGGCAGGAGCACCTTGGGCTACAATCTGACCTCCATGTCTCCCTGCGCCAGGACCAATATCAATCACATAATCCGAATCCAGCATCATGTCTTTGTCGTGCTCTACTACAATGACCGTATTCCCCAAATCACGTAAATCTTTAAGCGCTTTGATTAGTTTGACGTTATCTCGCTGATGAAGTCCAATACTCGGCTCGTCCAGGATATAAAGTACACCTACCAGCTGGGTCCCGATTTGAGTGGCTAGTCGTATTCTTTGAGCTTCACCTCCTGATAGAGTCCTTAGCGGCCTGTTGAGCTCAAGGTAGTTGAGTCCTACGTCGAGAAGAAACCCTAATCTCTTGCGGATTTCCTTCAATATTTCGGCTGCAATTAGATTCTGCCTTTCATTCAATCGGCTTTCTACATCCGTGAACCACTCGGTGAGATCGCTGATGTTGAGTCGGGATAACTCAGAAATGTTTTTGTCTGCTATTTTAAAATGTAGAGACTCCTTTCTCAACCTTGCGCCTTCACAGTCTGGGCATACGGTAGTTGTGGTGAAATCTTTGATCCATTTCTGGATTTTCTCAGTCCCACTTTCTTTTTGCTTTTCAAGAAAATTGGCAATGCCTTGAAACTGGGTATTCCATTCAGTGCCTGGATATTTTTTTGAGTCTACTGAAATAGGCTCATCATCTCCGTATAACAATATGTCCAATACCTCAGGTTTGATATTCTTCACAGCTGTCGTCAAACTGTATTTATGCTTCTTGAGTATCGCTTCGACCTTCTTAAAAATCCAGATATCACGAAATTCTCCTAAAGGGAGAATAGCTCCCCTACTGATACTTAGGGTGTCATCTGGAATAATACTCTCTTTCTCAATTTTCTCGATGACTCCTAATCCATTACAAGTTTGGCAAGCGCCATACGGTGAGTTGAACGAGAAATTGTTGGGCGCCGGGTCGTCATATGCCAATCCAGACTTGGCATCCATCAGATGCTTTGAGAAGTGGTGGATTTCACCCTTCTCATCCAATATCATCATGACTCCTTTGCCTTGCTGAATGGCCGTTTTGAGAGAGGCATTGATTCGAATTTTATCCTTCTCTTTGACCTGTACTCTATCGATCACGACTTCGATGTCATGTGTTTTGTATCGATCTACTTGCATCTTGGGTACCAGGTCCTGTAGCTCACCATCGATTCGGACTTTTGTGTAGCCCATCTTAGCTATTTGAACAAATAGCTCTCTATAGTGACCTTTTCTCCCTTTGACCACAGGCGCCAAAATTGCAATTTTTTGATTGTCAAAAAAGGACAAGACATGAAAAAATATTTGCTCTTCAGTCTGCTTCTCCATTTTTTCACCCGTCATGTATGAGTAAGCAATACCTGCTCTTGCAAACAATAGACGCATAAAATCATATACTTCTGTAACTGTACCTACTGTGGATCTTGGATTTCGGCTGGTTGTTTTTTGCTCTATGGATATCACCGGAGAAAGGCCGTTGATTTTGTCTACATCGGGGCGTTCCATGTCTCCTAGAAAACTTCTGGCGTAGGCTGAGAAGCTCTCCATGTATCGACGCTGTCCTTCAGCGTAGATGGTATCAAAAGCAAGTGACGACTTTCCGCTTCCGCTAATTCCAGTAATGACCACCAGTTGATTCCGCTTAAACTTCACGTCAATGTCCTTGAGATTGTGCTCTCTGGCGCCGTAGACTTCTATGTAATCGGTATGCTCTCCCTCAAGAGTGTCTAATATTGTCGCTTCTGTGTCCTCTAATATTTGTTCTGACTTCGCCATTATTTTTTTACAGGGATTTTCACTTCAAATTTTTGTCCGGGTTTTACACTCATTTCGTAAGTGCGAATCCAAGGATTGTGCCTTTTCAGCTGATAGTAGTTCGTGCCATACTCTTCGGCAAAATCGTTCCAACTAGATACGTTAGTGTCGACAATAACATTGGTGAGCGCTTCGGGTAGGTATGATTGATCTATGTCAAACCCGAAATTAGCTGGATTCTCAAGCATTATTTTTAATGCCAATATTCGAAATACGTATCTCGATGGCTCTTCTGACATCACCATATCATAGTAGGACGAGGCTCTTTGGTTGTCAATGACCGAGGCAGCGCCACTCATACCCATATTGTAGGAGGCGGCTACTATTGTCCAGTTGCCAAACTTCTCATAGGCTTGCTTAAGGTATTTTACGGCTGCTTCCGTCGATCGTACAGGATCATATCTTTGATCTACCTGCTTATTGACTATCAATCCCATATCTCCAGCGGTTCCTTTCATGATTTGCCAAAAGCCAACGGCCTTGGCAGGGGAAACCACCTGATCCAGTCCACTTTCAGCTACTGCCAGATATTTAAAATCTCGGGGGATATCATTGGCCACAAGTATGGAATCCAGTAATGGCAACCAGCGCTGAGCCCGTTTAATCAGTAAGATTGAATTTGAATGCCAAAAGGCATTCACCTGTATCTCTCTATCTAGTCTCTCCCTGACATCTATTCTATCCAGCGGTACGGATTCGCCAGCAAAAGTCATCGTCTCTGGCAAAGGATAACCTTTTATTGACTGATTGTTTGGCTGCTGATTAGACACAATCGCAGCAGTAGCTAAATTAGGTTTGCCGGTATCCGACCTAAGTTTTTCAATGCTGTAAATCAGTAGACCTCCAATCAGTATTCCGATTAGAAAATAGTGGTATTTCTTCAACATTATTTTTCTAGAAATTCGGAGAGAGTTTGAATTGATTGTAGAAATCATCAATAACAGCAACGGCTTCAGATTCGGTATCTACCAAATGGAACAAATCTAGATCTTCAGCATTGATGTTTTTTTCTTTCAATAGTACATTTTTCAGCCAATCTACCAGACCTCCCCAGTAGTCTGTCCCAACCATTACGATAGGAAACCTCCCGATTTTTTGCGTCTGAATAAGCGTAAGAGCTTCAAACATTTCGTCTAGTGTACCAAATCCACCAGGCATTACAATGAATCCCTGTGAGTAGCGGACAAACATAACTTTACGCACAAAGAAATAGTCGAAGTTGATCAGTTTGTCCTGATCAATAAATACATTATTATTTTGTTCGAACGGTAAGTCAATATTGAGGCCTACGGATTTTCCATCCTCGCTATGAGCGCCCTTGTTTCCTGCCTCCATAATACCAGGCCCTCCACCAGTGATGACACCATATCCATGTCGTACCAGCTTAGCAGATATCTCTTCTGCCATCTTATAATATTTGTGATCTTCGTGGGTTCTGGCAGATCCAAAAATTGAAACACACGGTCCTATTTTGGCCAGTTTTTCAAATCCTTCAACAAATTCAGACATCACTTTAAATATTACCCATGAATCTGCACTCTTGATTTCATTCCAGTCTTTGTCCTTAAAGGCTTTTGTAATCTTTTCTACATGCGCTTTTTTCTCACTTCCGTTTCCCATGTTATCTTCTTTATTTTGGTTTTATTTTGGCTTGGAACACAAAAAACACCAAGCCGGCAAAGTTAGAGATTATTAGCCAAAGCTTCAATCCGGCCCTAACAATTCATTAATAGCTTCTTCTGCCGTTTCAAACTTGAATTGAAACCCTGACTGCTGCAATTTCTTTGCGGAGATGCTGTGTCCCTCAAGTACGACCGAGGACATTTTTCCGAGCATCAACTTCAGCGCAAATCCTGGCACATTAGGCAACCAAATAGGCTTATTTATTGCCCTCGCTATCAAACGAGTCAGGTGAGCATTAGTTACAGGGTTTGGAGCTACCAAATTGTAGACTCCAGATTGGGCCTCTTTGGACAAAAAATGCAATACAGCACGGCACCAATCTTCCCAATGTATCCAGCTGATTTGCTGCTTACCTGACCCTAACGGTGCTCCAGCATAATATTTTATAGGTTGAGCGATTTTTTGTAGAGCTCCGCCTTCGGGATCCAATACTACCCCTGTTCTCACCTTTATTACTTTCATATCGAGCGCTTCAAATCGATCAGCTTCTGCTTCCCATTGAACACAAACATTGGCCAAAAAATCAGTGCCTGCGGAGTCTTCTTCTCTGGATATATGCTGATGGTCGTGAATTCCATAGTATCCGGTGGCCGAAGCACAGATTAACAGACTCGGCTTAGATTCTAATTGATTGATGGTATCATACAAAAGACGGGTAGATAAAATACGACTATCAAGTATCTCTTTTTGGCGCTTAGCTGTCCATCTTTCGTCCGCCACTCCGGCACCAGCCAAATGGATAACCACATCTACTCCATCTAGAGCAGTCGGATCCAATTTACCTTCTTTAATACTCCATTGATATCGTGGTACTTCGCCAGAATGGTTAGCCTTTCGGCTCAGCAATCTGGGATACATGCCTTGCTTGAGCAAGGATGATGTTAATCTTTGGCCAATAAGCCCGGTACCGCCTGTTATTAGAATATGCATTTTGAAATTTAAGTTTTTTAAAATGGTTAAGATGCTGAGGCCTTTTAAAGATATTGACTATTTTAGAATTTAGTCCAACTTAAAGACCTGTTAATGGATCTCGATTTTGAAAGCATAAAACTAACAATCATTCTGATCTCCGGGTTCGGTGTTGTATCCGTTGCCGCGAATAAGATTGCTGTTTTTTTTCAAAAAATTCATCTCCCTATCATTACAGGCTTTTTGATGACAGGTATTCTTTGCGGTCCTTTTGTATTGGACCTGATTCCTTCTGCATCCATTTCCAGACTAAATTTTATCAATGAGCTCGCGTTAGCTTTCATAGCCTTTGCGGCTGGGGCTGAATTGTACTTCAGGGAATTGATTTCTAAAATCAATAGTATCAAGTGGAATACTTTAGGGCAGCTATTTTTCTCATTTGGATTGGGAAGTATCATTGTGTTCTTTTTGGCTGATCACATCTCTTTTATGCAGGAGATGAATTTTAATACACGTTTGGCGGTCTCTCTGATGTCTGGGACAGTTTTTGTTGCCAGATCTCCGGCCTCAGCTATTGCAGTGATCAACGAATTACGAGCCAAAGGCCCATTTACCCAGACGGTAATGGGAGTGACTGTACTCAAAGATTTTGTGGTCATTATTTTATTTGCCTTATGTTTTGCCCTCAGCATTTCGCTGGTTTCTGGCAACGAGTTCAAATATATAAGTGTGGTATTACCGGTGCTGGAAATATCAATTTCTGCCGGTATAGGTTATTTACTAGGACGTTTGTTGAATCTCGTATTGGCACTACGAATCATGTCTGAAGCCAAAGCCTTTCTGATCGTAACACTTGGCTACTCTGTCTATTTTGCTAACCATTTGATGCAAGATATCAACCTGATTCCTGATCATCACATAAGACTGGAACCGCTGATCACTTGTATTATCGCCAGTCTTTATATCACCAATTATTCAAAGTACAAACCTGAGTTTTTGTCTATTCTGGATCAGACCGGACCGATGATTTACGCTGCATTTTTTACGCTTACAGGGGCTTCTCTCAATATACATGTACTGTTTGGGATTTGGCCTGTGGCCTTATTCTTTTTTGGTATTAGATTACTAACTATCATCGGCGGCTCATATGCTGGCGGTATGATGGCAAAGGACCCAATGCGGTTCGTCAATGTGGGATGGATGCCTTATGTGACACAGGCAGGAGTTGCGCTTGGGCTTACTGCCTTGGTTTCTAACCAATTTCCTGAGTGGGGAACGGAGTTTGCCACTATCATGATTGGTTGTATTGTACTTAATCAAATCGTGGGTCCACCGCTTTTCAAATTTGCACTAAGAAAAATCGGTGAAGACAGAACCCGGGCCAAATTTCAAACTGACGGTATTAGAGATGCTATCATTTTTGGATTTGAAAGTCAATCTGTGGCCTTAGCCAAACAACTAATGAGCAGCAACTGGAAGGTTCAGATGGTGACCATGATGGACAAAGATAGCATCGTAGAACCGGAAGGTATTGCTATTCACTATATGAAGGAACTTGACCTCGAAAAAATACAGGGTATGGGAGCTGCTAAGACTGAGGCCATCGTCTGCATGCTTTCTGATCGAGAGAATCTACAGATCTGTGAGCTTTTTTACCATCACTTTGGCACGCCGGACATTATTGTGCGCCTCAATGAAAGGGTCCATTACGACAAATTTTTGAGCCTTGGTGCAAGGGTGGTAGACCCATCTATGGCTATGGTCAGTCTCATGGATCATTATGTAAGGTCGCCTCAGGCTACATCACTTCTTCTTGGCATGGAACCTGGTCAGGATTCTAGAGATCTGGAAGTACTCAATCCTGACTTGCACGGTGTGACTCTGCGTGACCTGCGTCTACCGGCGGATGTCATTATTTTATCTATTAAGCGTAGTGGACAGATGATTATATCTCACGGATATACGCGATTGCGTCTCAAAGATCTGGTGACTTTTGTAGGGTCTCGAAAAAGTCTGGACGATCTGACCAGAAGATTTGACTATTGATCTGTTTGAAGCTCAGGCAAAAAGAGATTAATCAAAAATAGCTTGCGAGACAAAGAACTCTGCCTTCCCAATTACTCTTCATAGGCCCAATCTATACCAGTCTTCATATCCTTGAGTACAATCCCTTGAGCTTTAAGACTATTCCTGATTTCATCTACCTTGTCATAATCTTTAGCCTCTTTGGCCTCCTTATAGACTTGCAGTAAAACATTGATCAGGCCATCAAAATCAACATTGTTCTCCTCCTTTAATCCAAGAATATCAACCACAAACGTTTCGAATGTAGTCTTCATCCTATTGAACGTATCGCTTCCCACCTCAGCTAATTGCAGGCTTCCTGTATGGATAGAATTAATTTTTTTGAGCAAATTAAATAAATGGCCAATGGTCAATGCAGTGTTGAAGTCATCGTTCATAGCTCTGTAGCAATTGTCGCATAGACTATTAATTTGCTGCACGGCTTTATCGTTTAGCTCTCCTTCAGTTATAGATTCCTCTGATATTCCTCTGAGTGTCTTTAGGCCATTCATAAGTTTTCTATATCCCTTTTGCGCGGCACCTAAGGCCTCGTTTGAAAAGTCCAGGGTACTTGCATAGTGAGATTGCAGCATAAAAAATTTAGTCGTCATCGGACTATAGGCTTTATCAAGGAGCATATGATCACCAGAGAACAGTTCTCTTGGTAAGAAAGAGTTGCCGAGTGACTTACTCATTTTCTGCCCATTTACGGTAAGCATATTAGTATGAATCCAATATTTTACCGGGTCTGTACCGTGTGCACCCACCGATTGTGCTAATTCACATTCGTGATGAGGAAATTTCAAATCCATTCCACCACCATGAATATCAAAAGTCTGACCCAGGTATTTTTTACCCATTACAGTACACTCTAAATGCCAGCCCGGAAAGCCTATTCCCCAGGGAGAGTTCCATCTCATGATATGCTCAGGTGATGCGTTTTTCCAAAGTGCGAAGTCCACTGAATTTCTTTTTTCATCCTGTCCATCCAGTTCTCGGGTATTGGAAAGCAGTTCTTCTATTTTACGGCCAGATAGTTTGCCATAGTCATGGTCCTTTTGATAGGCATCTACATCGAAATAAACAGATCCTGAGACCTCATAGGCGAGTCCTTTTTCAAGGAGTAGTTGGATCATTTCGATTTGCTCAAGGATATGGCCTGTCGCGGAGGGTTCTATGCTTGGCGGAAGAGTGTTGAACATAGCCATCACATGATGAAAATCCTGAGTGTAGCGCTGTACGACCTCCATGGGTTCGAGATTTTCCAACTTTGCCTTTTTGGCAATTTTATCCTCTCCTTCATCCTCATCATTTACCAAATGTCCAACATCGGTAATATTTCTAACATACCTGACTTTATAACCCAAATGCGTCAAATATCTAAAAATCACATCGAAGCTAAGAAAAGTTCTGACATTGCCAAGATGAACATCACTGTATACCGTAGGACCACACACATACATACCTACGTGAGGTGCGTGTATGGGCTTGAATAATTCCTTTTTCCCTGTCAGCGAATTATTGATACGAAGGTCCTTCAACATGAATAGAATGATTTATTAGAATAAAAAAGGGTTATACGATGTTAGTCAAAAAAAGTGTATCAATACAAGTTAAATGTCACCTCTAATTTGATATCCGGATGAATGCTTTGAGCAACGGGGCAGGTACGTGCTGCATTGATAAGCATCGTTTTCTGTTTGTCAGACAAGACAAGGTTGGGCCATGCAAAACTGATGTGAATTTCAGCCACACGTCTTGGGTTAGCTGCCATCACTTTTGTGATGTCAGTTTTGAGCCCGCTCATATCAATTTTTTCACGGTCTGCTACCTGACCCATGATGGTCATCATACAGGCGCTTAATGAGAAGGTCATAAGGTCCGTCGGAGAGAAAGCCTCTCCTTTTCCCATATTGTCCACGGGGGCATCTGTTATGATCTTATTTCCAGATGGAATATGGAGCCCTTCTGTTCGAAGGTTTCCCAGATATTCATTTTTTAGAGTTCCCATTAAACTTTAAATTTTTAAAAAACGTTATTTTGCAAAGCTTAAGCACCTGTAGTTCAAATCAAAAGTTATCAGAATTTTATTTTCTCAGGATAATGTAATAAGCAAGTTAAGTTGTTAGATTTATTGAAACATGCTAAAGAAGTTTTTATTCATATCATTTTTTGTCCTTTTGGCTACTGCAGGAATGGCTCAGTCTTCTGGTCAATATGATTACACCAAGGAGTTTATCTGGGGGATCAACAAGAATACTAATGGAGGGCTGATTGGCGGTTTTGTAATGAAATTTTCAAGCGCGATAAGCGACACACAGTTCAGGACGATTGGTTTTGAACTGATGAATGTAAAACATCCAAAGGAACATCGCAGAAATTCGGTATCCGGCAATCCATTTATTTATGGTAAGTCTAACTATCTCTATGCGATACGAGCACAATATGGCCGCGACTTTATTCTATTCAAAAAAGCACCGCAGCAAGGTGTACAAATAAACGCATCTATTGCCGCTGGGCCTACCATTGGCATAATCGCCCCTTACTTTGTTAAGTTGGGCGAAGGCGAAGCAGTCCCTTTTGGTTTTGATCCGCAAACTGTGGGTGCAGGTAAGACCCCGACTCTCTATTCATATCAATCTATAGCAGGTACAGGACACCTCTTTCAAGGTTTGGGTCAATCGTCTATCAAACCTGGAGTAAATTTGAAGGCCTCACTCACTTTTGAAATGGGCGCATTCAAGAGCAACGTTACCGGATTTGAGATCGGGTCGATGATTGAAACTTATGCTGGCGGTATAGAATTGATGCCAGCCGAAAGCAACAAGTCTACGTTCCTTTCTGCCTTTATTACTCTCTTTTACGGCCACAGAAAATAATTCACAATACAGCCGACCTTTTTAAAAAACCACTCGTAAACCCTTCAAATTAGTCTACTTGTTTGTTTCTTTGCACAAATTTCAAGTTTCATGATAGAGCTACCAGTAATTGACGGAAAACAGGCCAGAAAGCGCACCAAACCTGATTGGCTGCGTGTAAAATTGCCTGTTGGGCAAAACTATGCCAACGTGCGTAAGATTGTGGATGAAAACAAACTTCACACTATCTGCGAAAGTGGCAATTGCCCAAATATGGGGGAGTGCTGGGGTGCTGGTACAGCCACATTCATGATTCTGGGAAATGTTTGTACCCGGAGTTGCACATTTTGTGCGGTAGCCACAGGTCGTCCACCCGAATATGATACGGACGAACCAAAACGTGTAGCGGACGCTATAAAAACTATGGGCGTAAAGCACGCAGTGCTTACCTCTGTAAATCGTGATGAACTGAAAGATCGTGGGGCCGAAATCTGGTACCAGACAGTCGTAGAGACTAAAAAAGCGTCTCCAGAGACAACCATTGAGATTCTGATCCCAGACGTAAAAGGAAAATGGGAAGCACTATATAGAATGATCGATGGTGGTCAAGAGGTGGTGTCACACAATATGGAGACGGTAGAGAGTCTCTATCGTAGAGTAAGACCTCAGGCCAGATATGCCCGTAGCCTGGAGCAGATCAAACTCACCAAGGCGTATGGTCAAAGAACCAAATCCGGTATCATGTTGGGACTAGGTGAAAAAATAGATGAGGTACACAAAGCCATGGATGATTTGGTAGAAAATGGCCTGGATATTTTAACTCTTGGCCAATACCTTCAGCCTACGAAAATGCATATTGAAGTGGCCGAATTTATTCACCCGGATCAGTTTGAAAAATACAAGGAGGAAGGATTAAGACGAGGACTGAAATATGTAGAGTCTGGTCCACTTGTCAGATCATCTTATCACGCGGAGCGTCATGTCAACGTTCCTATCTAGTGAGGACCGACGAGCTTACTCAACCTCAATATTTTCATTAACTATCATAGATAGCTCTATCAGCGAGGCGCTAATAAACATCTCATCCAAAGATTCTACGTCAGCTTTGTCATCGATCGGCCTGAAATTGATATAATCCTGAAATATCATCCCACCTATTTTACGGCGATTTATTGCCTGACGAAATCTGACACCTCCGCCATCCGTCAGATAGGAATAGGCCAGAAAATCTAAAGTCGAGGTTTTGGCATTAATCCAGTAGACAAAAACATCTTCGTAGTCTTTGCCTCCATCTTCCTGCTTAAAAGTGATTCTGATCTTTTCATAAAGTTGCTCGTTGATCACTTTCTGGCCAAGATATTTTTTATTGACCGCTGGGTCATTGAGCCCATAGGGAAGCTGGAAGAAGTATAATACTGAATTCACTGAATTGGCATATTTAAACTTCCATTCATCTGTGAGCTCTACCAAAGTGTCGTTGACATAGCGAGTCAGTTCTGTGCTATTGAGGAGAACATCCTTAACTCTACCCAGACTATCATCTTCAAATAATCTCAAATAGATGACACCTTCTGGTTTGCGCTGCACTGCATAGTGCTTGTCTCTAAAATCAAAGGAGACTTTCCTCCCTTCAAATAGCTGCCCTGCATGTGCAGCTATGGCTTTATCAATGATTTTTTGTGGGTCTTTGTTGGGAGTACAGGCTGCAGCCATCGCCAGTAGCAGAATGAAGAGGATGAAATTTTTCATTGAAATTGAATTCCGTTTGTTGCACATACGTGAATATCAAAGATGAGTTTTTCAATTCTTCTGTGATCTCACCTACTCGAAACCCGCATTACTTTTCAAAAATTCCCTTGACCGCAATTTCCTTATATGCAGCGCCGACAGGAATAGAACGTTCACCGATTTTGAGGCGATTACCGTCCAATACCTCCACCCAATGTTTATTCACTATGAATGACTTGTGTACTCTCACAAATCCGTGACTTCGAAGATTAAGGTCGATGTCCTTGAGTGCCTGAAGTGAAATAATCTTGCGATCTACGAGGTGGTAGGTCACGTATTCTCTGAGTCCTTCGATAAACAGAATATTGGATATTTCAACCTTATAAAGTTTGTGCTCAGCCTTGATGACCATAGACTCATCCTTACTCTCTACAGAGTTATCTTTCCCTTTTTTCGTTGTTCCAATTTCTAAACCATTACAGGCCTTGTTTACCGCCTGAATGAATCGAGTAAATGGAAATGGCTTTAATAAATAATCTACAACATTAAGCTGATAACCTTCCAGAGCAAATTCCTGATAGGCTGTAGTAAAAATTGTAGCTGGTTGATTTCTGAGTGTCTTGATCATCTCTATACCGGTGAGATCAGGCATCTGTATATCCAAAAAAATTAAATCAACCTGATGACTATTGATAGCCTCAATGGCCTCCATGGCATTCTTGCACGATTGGATCAATTCTAACTGTGGCACTTTTTTGACATATTGCTCCAAAAGCTCCCTTGCAGGCTGTTCGTCGTCTATTATCAAGCAGGTGAATTTCATGTTTTCAAAATTAGTTTTATCCGAAAAGACTTAGATCCTCTTATAATATCCAACGCAAAGGACTCTCCATAAAAAAGCTCAAGTCTTCTTCTTACATTTTTCAAGCCAATACCACCAACACGATCTTTGGGCTGTTTTTGCTCCGAAGTAGAATTTTCACAGCTAAAATGAACGGCGTTTTCTGTAGACATCACCTCGATGGCAATAAAGCCATTCTCTGCCGTCGCTAGATTGCCATGTTTGAAAGCATTTTCAATAAAAGGCAACAACAGCATTGGCGGTAGCTGCAACTGTCCATTTACCTCTTTCGCTTTTAGTGATATTTTAGAAGCATAGCCCTCGTCCTTCAACGATTGGAGATGTATATAATGGCTAATGTATTCCAGCTCCTTTTGTATGGTCACCAGTTTACTTTCCGAATCATAAATGGAATATCTCAAAATCTCTGATAATTGCTGAATGGCGTCTGCTGTCTTATCTGATTTGACTGTGGCCAGAGAATACAGATTGTTGAGTGTATTGAAGAGAAAGTGAGGGTTGATCTGTGATTTGAGAAATTTTTTCTCTGCTTCCAGGGACTGATTCGTTAATCTAAGCATCTCTTCATCTTTACTTTTCTTATTTCTAATATTGAAATAAATAGCACTCACAAAAAGCGCTGCTGCTGAAGATACCAAAATGCCTATCACTCTGGGGTCCACCCATCCTCTTTTTCTACGATTCGGAATACGTGGCCTTATCTCCTGCTGGGCAGGGTCGGTTTTTTGTAAATTCTGACTAAATTTTGGCCTTCGCTCTGGCATCACAGAATTCAAGGGTCCATAGAGCAGCACAAAAACAACACCTAGAGACATCAATAGCAGGCTCACATAGGTAATAACCTTCTGCTTATCCAAAAATTTTGGCATAAGTAGATTTCCATTGAGATAGAAGAGAAAAACGTGAATGGATACGATGACCAGCGCACGGGTCACAGACTCTTGCCAGTCCTGAAAGGATAAAAATGACCACGCTATAAGGTTGAAGTAGCCAACCCAAGCAAGGGCATGAATAAGGAAAATTTTGACGTTTTTCATTACAGGTCCAAAGTAGATTAAATGTAATATTAGACAGTTGGTTGTCTGCGCTACCATATTTTCAACGTACACTGCTAAAATCTCAATGTAGGGCGTACTAGAGCCAATCAATCCTTTTAAAAGCAAGCTGTAGACAAAAAAAGAGCTTTCGTTGAGGTATCGCTCCAGTCAGTTGAATATGTTTTTGGTTATCTCCATTAATGATGATTTTTGATCCATGAAGTTTATATCTCTAATCGTCATCATGCTCATCTGCCAAACTCCAAAGGTATGGGGTCAGGAAGAGTCTGGATATCAGCATGTCGAAGGGCAGAGAACCAATGACCTCAGAACAGAATATGCAAGTCTGGGATTAACCACTTATCAGATTTCCGTGTATTCAGAAATATCTCTAAGGTATGCGAAGAGGCTGGAACGACTCAAAAAAGCAGGAGGAAGTCGTGAGAATAAGCTTAAGAAAGCGAGCAAATTGAAAGTAGCCAAAGATAGAGAAATGAGTAGCCTGCTTTCAAAAACACAATTTGAAGAGTATTTGAATCTACAGCGCAAACAATGGAAGGCCAGCCGCAAAGAATAGGTTTTAGATTAGTTCAGTAGTAATGCTTTCTGCATGCTGAGTTAGGCGTAGAATGCACATGTAGGAGGCACAGCCCGATGATTTAGATCATCGGGCTTTTTTTTAATGGTATATAACCTTTATCTCGTGTATATAAAAGTGACTGTTGACTCATCGCCGGATTCGTCGTCCACAGTAGTAGATATATAGGCCAAAGTCGTGCTGGACAGTTCAATTACCTCCCACACTTCTTCCAACTCCTCTCCTGCATCTAATGTGATCATCGCTTGACTGTATTCCCAGGTACCTTCAACGGTAGCTTCTCCAAATATAGTGGTAAGCTGCACATAACTGCCGTCAGTATTAAAGGTATACTGAGTGCCCTCCAAAAAGGCATCGACCAGCGCTGAGGCAATTTGGTCACCGGCATCAGCATGATCATAAGTCCAAGTATCTCCTGTAAGGTTAGCTTTATCGATTACAGGATCTTCGTCATCCTTGCAGGATACCAGAAGCACTACTGCCAGGAGTATATAAATCGTTCTATTCAAGGTCGGTCTAAATTTTTCCATAACTATTTTTTTTGAGTTGAAAAGTGAAAAACTAAATGCAAGTTAATGAGGACTATTAATATTAACCTCTTTTTAGATTTAGAAAATATAGCTCAAAGCTGAGTGATAAGACATGCTGTACATAGCGAGATTTGTGCTATGATTTGAAATTTCGGAGTTGATAGGTAAAGGTGAGCATGAGGTACTGACGCAAAACTTCCGTTCGTTTTTCTTGTAGATAAGAGGATCCAACAGTCTGTGATACATCACGATTTTGATTGAGTAAATCAAAAACTGACAATTCCAGTTCGGCCTGATTATTCTTCAAAAATTTCTTCGCCAAACTCATATTCCAAAGGAAATATTCTGTGTCAAAAGATTCGTTTACTCCCTGATAGTTTTCATAAGTCAAATCTGTCCTGAAGACAAACATCTTCCAAAAAATAATATTCGCTTTTGCACCAAGTACATGTGTCAGATATCTACTATTAGAAACCTCCTGTATAGAATTAGTAACCTTGTTGGTACTGAGATCATAGTAGACATTAAAATCTGTATTTTCATCAATATTACTTGTCAGCGCCAGTCGGACATTCCCACTGTAGGTATTTGAGTGATTGAGAATACCATTGGTCATGCCGGGCTGGCGGGTATAGCTCACGCCTACCGTGGTGTTGATATTCGTTTTGATTGCTGGCAAAAGCATACCAAAGCTGGTATTGTTAGACACTTGCCAATACCCATCCATATTCACCGGTTGGGATATTTGTGTGCCACGAGGAATGTATAGATCTTCGGTGTAGACGCTATCTTCAGTAAGTACATAGGTGGCACTCGTGAGGTAGTCTTCAAGTATTTGTGTATAAGTAAAGTTTGAAAAGGTGGTGTTTTTGTCCGAATTGGTCTTTGTATAACGGAGAAAAATGTTGTGTGTATAGCTTTGCTTTAGAAGCGGATTTCCAATTGACCAGAAAAGCGGATTACTATTATCCAACACATTTTGCAATTGGGTGACTGAAGGTGCACTTGTGCTGGTGCGATATCTAAAAGTGATGTTGGCTCCATCGCCAAATTCCAATCTCCCGACTATTATGGGTAAGAAGTTATGAAACGATTGTTGAAAGCGAGTATTACCAGGCAAACCATCTTCGCCCAACAAGGTGGCATATTGATAGGTAACTCCAAAACGATAGAAAAGGTCATAGGAGCGATTGCTGAATTCAAGTGAATACCTATGCCTGGTATAATCACTGTCAAAATCATTGGTCAATGAAGAAATTGACTCCGTCTCAGTACTACCAAAACGACCATCAAATGCCTCTTTTGACAAATTTCGATTATCATAATCTATTTCATAGGAGGCACTTAACAATGCTGTATTACCAATAGGCTCAGCATATGAAATCGAACCCCCGAATTCATATTCATTTCTGTCGGTAGAATAAATAATGACAGAATCGGTTGTCAAATCATGGTATAAGCTGCTGTTCTTCTTCGTATTTCTTTCCATATCAAACTCCAACGAGATAGATCTTCCGATTTTCTCAAACTTATGCTGATATATAAGTTTATTTTCAAAACTGAGAGCCTCATCCTCGGAAGTGAAATTGTTTTGTGTTTGGTTTGTAAAACCCCCATCATCAATTGAAGTTTCGCCCAAAGTACTCTCCTGCCCTATATATTTCTGAAAACTTAAAGATGGATGAACAATTAAATTATTGTTCTCATTGATGTTATAAAAAAAACGTGAATTGAATCTATGATTGTAGTTGTCCGCCTCTTTGATTTGCTCTTCTGTGTAGAATTGGCTTTGGTCTTCCAAGAAAGTTTCTCGACTTAGCTCCTGATCTTGCACGTTATTGGTTTGGTTGAAAAAATAACTACCCTCGAGTTTTACTTTTTCACCCCACTCTTTACTCAAGTTGCTCCCTAATGAGTTCGTTTCTGTGATTCCATTCTGGATACCGGTCATCAAGGCTCCGCCAGATTCTCTCCTGCCTGATCGTGCAGACGCAACTCCCACCAAATCCTCTTCACTAAAATTTTGTTGGTTGATATCGTTGGACATGGCTAGTAGCGTCAATCGAGACTCTTTCTTGAACGAGTTGAGCTGACCGCCTATTTTATACCTGTCATCAGATCCGTAGCCTCCATAAAGCTTACCGAATTGACCTTGGCCACGATCGACCTTCGTGACCACGTTCATCGTCTTGGTCGTATTGCCATCATCGAATCCTGTAAACTGTGACTGCTCACTTTGCTGATCGAATACCTCGATTTTTTCTACCACTTCGGCCGGAATGGTGTTCAAAGAAAGTAAGGGATCCTGACCAAAAAATCTTTTGCCATCCAGTAATACCTGCTGAATACTCTCACCATTTGCTGTGACCCCACTATCGTCCACCATAATTCCCGGCATCTTGGTTACAAGATCCCTGGTGCTCGCATCAGGATTGACACTAAAAGCTTCAGCATTGTAAAGTACGGTATCTCCCTTTTGCTCTACAGGTATGACAGCTCCCTTAATTTGAACCTCATCAAGAATTTCAACATCTGCTGTAAGTCTGATCTGACCCAGATCAAGCTCACTATTTGTAACTCTGAGAATCTGTGTATGGGTCTTGAAGCCAAGGCTGGTGATATGAAGGCGATAGAAGGCTCGTTGCAGATTTTGAATCAAGAATTCACCCTTGTCATTCGCAATCCCATATTTAGACTGAGTCGAATCTTTGATATTTATTAGAAGAACACGTGCACCTACAAGAGCGGAAAGATCCTCTTTGTCCACTACCACCCCACTTACATTTATCTCCACAGTTTGAGCCATAGGAGTGTCCAATACTACAAACACTAGAAACAGAACGACTAGCCACCTAGTCATCATTGACCAACGCCTGATTTTTCGCGCCTTTCTTCCATCCGTTTTCGTTGATTCTGTACAATTTCGTCATAGATTTTCATTTGCTCCTCGTTGAGTACATCAGAAACCAATTGATATTTCTCTTCCTGTAGCTTGGTCATTTCTGATCTCATTTTCTCACGATCACGTGTTTTTCGTATTTCTTCAAATTTCTCACTGGCAGTTTCACCAAATTCCTGATAGATCCCATCGAGCAATAATTTCTGATCCCCTGACAGATCAGTCACTTTTTTATACAAATTCTGTTTCTCTCGCTGTGCCATTTCATCTGGAGATATGCGAGGACCACGTGGTGGCTGGGCCAGGGTTATCCCCAACGTCATAAACAATATCCAACCGGTTAAAATCAATTTCTTATTCATCTTTCTTTATTTTTAATCAACCTTATAAATTAGATCATGCGTTTGCTTCATTAAGCAGATGGCATATCGACTCCGTTTATTAAATTGTAACTATAGACGGCAATAATAGGTGTTGAGTCGCGCTGATTTTCAACTATTCAACCAAGAGGGGAAACTTGTAAACGATCTTGTTGAATTTCTCAACAAGAAAGATTGTAATCGAGAGGTAGGTTGGCGTTCTATTGCTAATTATAGAATCACTTATCCATAAATTTAAGCTATTAATATTGGAAAGAGAAAAGTATGACAAAATAGGAGTTGGTTACAACAATACCCGTAAGGCAGATCCCTACATCTGTCAGAGTCTTATTTACCATTTGAATGGCCAACAAGATCAATCATTTTTGGACATAGGGTGTGGATCAGGAAACTATACATCCGCATTTATAAAAGCGGGATTAAATTTCATAGGAATGGATCCATCTGAACATATGCTCAGACAAGCACAAAGAAATTGTCCAGAGGGTATTTGGAAACAGGGACGAGCTGAGAACACTGGTTTTGACGAGGACTTTTTTGATGGTATAGTAGGAAGTCTTACCATTCACCACTGGCAGAATCTGGATGACGCCTTCCGGGAATTGTATCGGGTAATGAGGCCTAATGGCGATTTGGTCTTGTTTACATCTACGCCAGATCAGATGAAAGGATATTGGCTCAATGCCTACTTTCCCAAGATGCTTTCAGATTCTATGATCCAAATGCCGCGATTAGAATTGATCACTCAGTCTCTGACGAATGCTGGGTTTAAGATAGATGCAATTGAAAAATATTTTGTCACCTCTGAATTACAGGACCTCTTTTTATACAGCGGAAAACAAAGACCTTCACTATATCTTGATCCAGAAGTACGACATGGCATATCCTCCTTTTCGGACCTTGCTAATCAAAAAGAAGTGACAGCCGGCATAAAACAACTGGCAGCAGATATTGACAATCACGAGATTCAAAACGTAATGAGTCGCTATGAAAATGATCTAGGGGACTACCTATTTGTAAAAGCACAAAAAAATTAGTCTCTCCTCCTTTATCAGGGCTGCTTTAATCCCAGTTGATTGTGGTTTCAAACATATCGTGGCCACGGGCCATAGACTTGCTAATTTGAACGGAGAGGTTTTTGCATCCGCAAATTTCCAAAGCCATTTCCATCCATCCAGCGATTCGATACTCGATGAATTCATTCTTGATAGGCAACTGTGTAAACTGAATGATCATAGATTTGTCTGTACTGTGTGCTACTGTTAGATCCGTTGGGTCATAGAAAGTAGCAATGACACGCGATGCTCTCTTCAGCAGAAATGCAGGAGAACTAACCAGTACAAAAACTTTATATATCCCTGTCAATCCCATTTTTGCGCTATATCTACCAGACTCCCATGCGCCTTGTTTCTTATCCTGATAAAACATATCGCATAGTACTTTTGTGGGCGCAATCACGCCTGGCTCGACAGGATACCAATTGGCTGAGGATACCGTAGACAAGAGAAGACTGGAGGCTTCTGAAAGGTTCTTTTTCCAGTCTTCATACTTACTTCCATGTACATCGGAAACGAAGCTATCGATACTTTTTATTACTGACCCTCGTACTTGCATAGTAAAACGATATTAGATTGATTAATTTCAAATATAAGAATATTGAGGAAATCAGCCGACACAATATTCAAAACTAAATCGTGGCTTATGGCAATAGATAAAATGAGGCTTTATGAAAATTGAGATACTTACTTTAGCTAGTGCAAATCTTGCTCTACAGCAATCTTTTTACGAGAGTCTAATCGGCTTCCAGGTAAGACATAGCAATTCTGAAGAATTGATGATTGAGGCAGGAGAGACGAAGCTCGTATTTAGAGCCACAAAATATAAACCTTTGTATCATTTTGCCTTTTTGATTCCGACCGGCAGTCTAGAATCAGCCATAGACTTAATTGAGTCAAAAGGGATCAAATTGCTGCCATTAAAGGGTGAGAAAATTATACATTTTGATTCAGGAAGAGCCATCTACTTTTATGATCCTGAGGGAAACATTGCTGAATTTATTGAACGTCCGAAGATCGACTACCCTAAAAAGAAGTCTTTTGCAGTTTCTGACGTCATCCGTATCAATGAAATCGGTCATCCTGTAATCAATCCATTAGAAGAAAGTGCAAAACTGCTGGCGGAAGATGGCCCAGGCATCATACCTATCAACCCTTCTGCATTTAGATCCAATTTTTGCTGGATTGGTGACCATGAAGGGGCCATTATAGTGGTAGAGACAGGTCGCCACTGGTTGCCTACCCAATTGCCCGCGGAGTTCAATGATTTTGATTTGACCTATAATGAATCAGGCCATTCCAAAACGCTTTCATTCAAAGCCGGCTCTTTCAAAGAGATTTGAGTTGTAGTAGATTTGTTCAGCAGATTTGCTGAGGTTTGCACTATGACAAATACTGCAGATTCTTGTCCGCTAGTCTCAATAATAATGGCAACCAAAGATACGGAACCGTATCTGCCAGATTGCCTCGACTCTATCATCAATCAAAGTTATCAGAATTGGGAGCTGATCGCAGTCAATGACCATTCTACAGATCATACACCAGAAATTCTAAGCGCTTACGCTGAGAAAGACAGTAGGGTCAGGGTTTTTCATAGCATCAAATCAAAACTTATTCCTGCCCTTCAGGAGGGGTACAGGCATGTGCGTGGCAGCCTAATCAACAGGATGGATTCGGATGACAAAATGCCTCTGGATAAGATCGAGGTATTAGTAAAAGAGTGGCAAAAATATGGTCGTGGACACATTATAGCCGGGGGTACCGAGCACTTTGTCGACGAGGGAGAGGTCGGTGGTGGGTTTCTGCGATATGAGCGATGGCTCAACGAGGTGGCTCGTCAAAGTCTGCATTATCAGGAAATTTACAAAGAATGTGTTATTCCCTCGCACAGCTGGATGGTGCATAAGGAGGATTTTGATGCTGTCGGTGCGTTCGATTCAGAAATCTATCCAGAAGACTACGATCTGACCTTTCGATTTTATAGGCAAAAATTAACTGTCATTGGCATAGATAAGGTTCTTCATTATTGGAGGGATCGTTCTAATCGTATCTCCCGAACTTGGGAGGAGTATAAAGACAATAGGTATTTTGGACTCAAGGTGAATAATTTCTACTCTTTGGACCGAGATGTGAGTCGCCCTATTGTACTATGGGGTGCAGGTAGAAATGGGAAGGATATGGCTAAGTTGCTCCTGGCTAGAGAGAGCAAATTTCATTGGGTCTGCGACAATACAAACAAAATAGGCAGGGACGTCTACGGGATTCGATTGCGTCACTATGAGCACATAACTGCCTTGGAAAATCCACAAATAATGATTGTGGTCGCTTCGCCTGATGGACAGGTCGAGATCAAAACCCAGTTGGAGGAATGGGGCAAAAAACCAGTCCAGGACTATTGGTTTTTTGCCTAAGGGTCTAGCCCATAATCTCTTTTACGTTCTTCTCAATTTTGTTTGCCAAAATATCGGTAGGCAAGTCATTGATATCCGAACCAAATGGATCTTCAATTTCCTCGGCAAGCAGTTCTATACTCATGAGGATATACAAAATCAATACAACAATAATGATGGTCCAGTAGTGATAGACTGTCACAAACGCGAATGGCAAGGTGGCGATGAAAGTGAAGATAAATTTCTTCATAAACATACTGTATGAGTACGGGATAGGAGTATTTCTGATCCGCTCACACTTCCCTGTGATGTCTGTAAGTGCACTTAATTCATTATCCATCACCCTGTACTGCTCAGGGTCTAGTACGCCCTCTTTTTTTAACTGATTGGTGATGACGAATAGCTTCTTGGCTATTGCATTGGGAATATGATAGAGGTTTTCGATTTTTAATTTAGCAACCATTTCCTCCGCCATATCAGTCGGCACTCCTTCTCTCAGGTGCTCTTTGAGGGCTTTAGGATAGGCAGAAATACACTCGGTAATGTAAACTCTCATTGGGTGACCCATAGGCACCAAAACTGAAAATTTCAGCGACATATTTCTGGTCTCGTTGACTAGCTCACCCCAAACCTTTCGGCCTTCCCACCATCGGTCATAGGCGCCGTTGGTCCTAAATACCAAAAAGAATCCAAGGACAATACCTAAGATACTATGTACTGAACTGGTACTGACAAAGTCAATATTCAATTCATAAAATACATAAGTGATCGAAGAAGTATAAACTGTGACGTATATGAGCGCGGGCAAAAGCCGCTTAAAGACGTATCTACTATAGCTGTGAAAGAGTAAGTTAAGCCAGCTCTTAGGGTTGTATTCTACCATGTGCCAAAACTATGTAAAAATGGCTAATTACAAACCATTTGTTAGTAGCTAGCTTTGGTCAATCTCTTAGCCTTCCTCTAAGCACACTTACCTTCCCATTGAATGGATTGCCAGAGGCTCTTCTAAACGAAACAATTTGACCTACATGCCAGACGGCATCCGAGATAGGGCCATTTAGTAGATTCCAGAAAGGATATTCTGATTTTCCACGATCACTAATAAATATCATCTGATAGGCATCAAGATCCTCAGCGGTACTTTCCCGAAGAACCAAGCTTGCCTCTTTTATAAATTGCAGCGTTTGATTTCTTTTTTCTTCGTAGCTCAAAGGCTCTTCCTCAGGTTGAGTGAAATCGTTAGGCAGTTTCTTGGTGGCCTTGAATAAGATCCTCGTGAGTCCGTAGATATGGTTTAGCGTTTCATCGGCTGTTCTGGCTTCTTCTGATGGTTTATATGACAAGTCTTCCGCTCTTAGTCCCACCGTTGCCCAGTAGTATCTAAACCCCAGACCATCCACCACTCGTGCAGCAACGGTACCGGCATTGTAATTGTCAGGATATTCGGGAATCTTGTAATAGTAGTCAGTAGAGTCTTGCGCATGGGCTGCAGTTTGGGCAAGTAATAGTAGGAATACTAGTTTTTTCATAATTGATGATCAGTAGAGTTGGTGAAAAATAACGCACATTGTTGAAAGAAGGTTGGAGGATTTATATGAACGGACTTGACAGGATTTGAATCGGAACGCCGAACCGCAGATCGTCTGACCGCAGACCGTCTGGCCGCTACCACCCCCACTCCTAAGTGGTGGCACTGCCTTAATAAATTAAAAAAAGACAGCCTTGATTGACTGTCTTTGGTTTCATCTGGTCGGAATGACAGGATTTGAACCTGCGACCCCCACGTCCCTAACGTGGTGCGCTACCGGACTGCGCCACATCCCGAATTTTATCCTTTGGGGTGGCAAATTTAATTAAAAAATTAAGTGTATATCAATAGCGTTCTGAGATTATCTAAAATTCAATTCTATAACTCAAAACAGGTATGATTCCAATTTGATCGTCTACAGCAATCTGCTGTAAGCCAGCATCATAATACTCACCACCATAGTTGAATCGATTTGTCATGTTCTGGATATCCAGACGCCATTCTGAAGTAGATTTAGGCTTATTTTTTCTAAAACTGATTTGCAAATCCAGTCGGAAATAATCGCCTACTCTGTTTGTAAATGCTCTATCGAAATCATTGATCTGCGTACCAGCCGCTCTGGATTGTTCTAAGTTTATAGGAATATTACGTTGATTGCCAGCATATGAAATCTTTGTACTCAATCCAAAAATATTGTTCTTTCCGTTTTTCCCCACATTCCATTCTTTTCCACCGAGGGCATGAAAATTATAATTGCCGTTGAAGCGGGTATTTCGTTGAATTCCGTCGCCTCCTTTATACTTTGACTCGAAAAGCGCCCCATTCACCATAAAGTAATAGTTGCGCGAAAACTTCTTGTCCAGGGTCATTTCTATCCCATAGTTGGTGCCAGTGCCTTCGTTGACCAGCGGTATAGTAGCATAGTCATCAGTTGAGTTGAGAGATGAATACCAGCCAAAGCGAGAGTCTGCGGCTACAGGAATGTTGTATAGATGCTGGTAATATATTTCTGTTTTGAAATATAAACTCGGGCTCAGAATTCGATCATACCCGATCACATAATGATTGGTCTTCGCCATTCCCAGATTCGGATTGTTGTCTACCGTAGTCCCGTCTGCATTGATATGATTGCCCAGGTAGTACTCGAGTGATTCGATACGGCTATGCACTCCAAATCCAGCCGTAAATGACTGATTTTCTCTAAACTGCCACTTTAGACTGGAGCGAGGTTCAAAGGACTGCTCACCTGTAAAACTGAATCGAAAATAGTGAAACCCATTCACTAGACTGAGCTGATCGCTGATGCGAAATTTCCACGAAGCAAATGCCTGTTGAGTGCCGGAAGAACCCTCATCGTTGAATGATTCAAAATCTATAAATGGTTCCGTGTTGTTGATATTGTGCTCCGTTTCCACAAAATCATAGTCCAGACGACTGATTGTGATACCAGTCTCAAGTATGTGTCTAGAATTAAATTTTTTGTTGAGTACTACTGCTCCACGCGTATAGCTTTTTTTAAATGACTCCCTATTAAAAAAATCTACCGTGTCGCGCTCATTCACAAACTTCACAAATTCATTATTACCCACCTCTGTGGCAGACACTGACAAAGTCGTTTTTAGGAAAGTGCTTTTATTGAGTATCAGGTCATGATTGATCCCAGCTACACCCATATTGTACTTTTCGATATCTTGTTTGTACCCAAACCCTGTTTGAGAGTATTTGCTAAGACCACCCATTCCGAATAGGGAAAAGGTACCAGCAGAGCGAGTGGGAAGGTTGATCTTTAGCGCTAAGTCCTGAAAGACATTTCTTTCATTCTCACCCATTTCTACCAATCCCAAATCACCTAAGATAGCCAAGGTGGAATATCTATAATTAAAAAGATAAGAGCTCCCGGATTCTTTGCTGATCGGCCCCTCAGAGGAGAGGTCCAGGCCTAGCAATCCTGCTTGAATTGTGTGCTCATTTTTCTCGTTGTTTCCTTTTCTTAAATTGATATCGAAGATCCCGGATAAAGCATTGCCATAAGTAGGAGCAAAGGCTCCAGTGAAGAAATCGGATCTGGATATTACTTGTGTACTAAACATACTGATACCGCCCGATGAGGCTCCTTCAGTAGAGAAGTGATTGGGGCTTGGTATTTCCACGCCTTCCATCCTCCACAGAATTCCGCGCGGAGTATTGCCCCTGATGATAATTTCATTATTGCCATCGTCTGTACCCATGACACCGGCAAACGAAGAAGCCAGACGCATCGGATCTCCAATACTGATTGGGTATCGTTTAGTCTCTTCCACCGTAAAAGATCGTCCACTGATCATCCCCATTTCGTTGAGCGGTTGAGAACCAATGCCTACCGCACTCACCACTATCTCTTCCATTTTGATTACAGACTCTACGAGTTGCACGTCCAGGATCAGTTCCTTGCCCGATCCAAGCAGTGCATTAGGAATGATACCTTCCTCATATCCGAGGTAATTGTATCGAATCGTCTTTCTTCCCACTTTTACATTTGGTATCCGATATCTACCATATTCATCCGTAGTTGCTCCTTTGAGCGGAGTGGTGCCGACAATGATCACAGTAGCACCAAATATGGGCTGCTGAGTGTCCTTATCGAGAATGGTACCCCGGATGGTCTGGGTGAGTTCATTATATTTCAGTACAATATTTTTATTGACTATCTCATAGGTGACGGGCATGTATTTGAACACTTCGTCCAAGACTGTCCAGAGCGAAATATTCTGTTCCTTTAGCGTCACTTTTTCGTCCATTGGAATGGTATTGGAGCTATAGGAAAAAGTATAATCAGATTGTTGTTCCAAATATTCAAGCACCTTTACAAGAGGTAGTTCATGAAAAAAGGTGTTGATTCTGATGTCCTGCCTCTCCTGTGCTACTAATGTGCCGCAGAGTAGATATAGTAATATCAGGCAATAAAACTTATTCATTGGTTTTTGATTTGAGTTTTGAATTTTTGACTATTTGACTGGGGAGCATCCTTCCCCATCAATCGTATAGCGATTGTTATTTTTTGAATAGGTTATGTCAGCTGATATCGAGATTATTTTTAATATCTCTTCTAGATTAGGTTTCTTAAATTCCCCTGTGAATCGACAATTTTTGAGGTTTTCATTGGTCACAGCTATTTCCACATCAAAGTACTGCTCAAGGTCTGCAAATACTTTTCCCAACGGAGTATCTTCAAATTTGAGGGTTTGCGAATGCCAGGCAAGTGCGTTTTGACTTTCAGCAATCAATGCCAGCTCTTCTCCAGCCTTATTATAATTGGCTGCCATACCTTTAGTAAGGATCAATTCTTTCTCACCGGCAGAAAAAGATACTTTGCCACTCACCACATATATTTCTACTTGAGGCTCTTCTTCCAAGGCTCTAATGTTGAAGGAGGTACCTAGAACATGCGTTTTTGCCTCATTGGTCTCAATAATAAATGGTCTATTTTCATCTCTAGCTATTTCGAAAAATGCCTCGCCTTCGAGTATCACATTTCTGTCATTTTCATTGAAATCACTTGCTACGGTCAGCAAAGTTGACTCGTTGAGCCGGATGTGGCTACTATCAGGCAGCATGATCCATTTGATCTCCCCTTCGAACGTTGCATAATGGTAGGGTTCGGTCTTGCCGAATTCTCGGAATAGGAAACCCAACCCTACGGTCAATACAACCATAGCTGCCAGGCGATACGCAAAATGTACCCAGCGAACTGTTTTAGGTTGGTGGTCTGATTTCATCCCGGAAAACTTCTCCCATGCTCCCTGCGGATCATCGGTGTATTTGAGCCTGAGCTTGCCGCTTTCGTTCCAGTGATTTTCCAACTCTCTAAAAACGATGCGCTGATCTGGTTGCTCTTCCAGATATTGTGTCAGTTCATCCTCTTCCTGAGAGGAGATAGTGGCAGAAAGCCGCTTAGCACTTAGGTCAAAAAATCTTTGATCATTCATGTTTTTACCAATAGGTACATCCTATAGACATACTCACAATAAATACACGTAGTATCTAAGAAATAAATTCTGTTGTTAGCTGAAAAAAATGATACCCTACCAGGATACCCCATCCCAGAAATTCAACAAAATAGTGCCTTAAGTCGGTTCTGAGCAATTTTAAGGCGTTAGATATTTGAGTTTCTACTGTTCGTATAGAAATATCCAGGTGTTCCGCAATTTCTGGATTGGTGAGGCCTTCAAAACGGCTAAGAGAAAATACGAGGCGGCATTTAGGACTAAGGTCTGCTACTGCTTTTTCTATTGCCGTTCGCATATCTTGGTTTGGAGGGCCTTCATTGCCCAAGTCTTCTGCGTATTCTAAGGGTAGAAACTCCTCTCCTAGGGTGTCATCTTTCTTGAGTGCGTCCAAGGCTCCATTGCGTGCCATCTGCACGATATAAGCCTTTGGATTTTTGAGTTCTTCGATCTGCTCACGCCTGTCCCAAAGTTTGAGGAAGACATTTTGTGCCACATCCTCCGCTGGTTCTTCACTTTTTAGAATATAAATGGCAGTCCGAAGCGCCACAGAATAGTACTTGAAGTAGAGTGCTTTGAATTTTTGATCCAATGTATCTTGTTCAGAAATGGCCGTCATGACTCTAGCGAAGATTTATCGCAAAAATTATAAAAAAGAGATTCAACATCAATGCAGACACGAAGTTTAATCGCATTGTATGTCTAAAATCAGCCTTGGTCTGATCTGACCATACTTTAGTAAACCAATATAAGAAATACAAAGTAACTGGAGATAGTAGCAAAACGAATAAAAGACTTATTTGCAAAGAAAAGGTTTCCATGAAATAAATGAAAAATCCCAATCCTGCACTAAAGAAAAATATACCTGTGAAGTAAAAAGTGCCGAGCACTCCTAAAATCAGACTTATTGTAATGTCTCCTCTTTTTTCGTCCTCTACATGCTGATAAATCTGTGTCATCGGATAGCTGCCGAGCAGCAAAAATGAACTAAGTAAAGCCGGTAGTTGCCAATTCCACTCCATCAAACTACCTAAAGAGATACCTGATACACCATGTACTGTCATCAAAAAGGTAAAGTACCCCTGAAAAATCCCAACTGACAACCATCCCAAAACGGGTCTCTTTTTGAGTCTCACCATTGGGTGGCTGTAGGCTTTTGAGGCTATTCCATAGATCAATAACATCAGACAAAATGACCAGCTGAGTAGTAACCCTAAGCCCAAAGCAGCCAAATCAAGCAAAAGAGACCAATTGTATAAATCTTTGGTGGTAGCAGGAGGGTTTTCCAAACCCCCTATACTCCCCTCGTCTTTGTCAAAATATGAGTTGTACCCGTTACTCGCTGGGTACAACAAGAAGTGCAGAATAAAGAATACTAGCAACAGTCTTATCCAATTTTCCCATTCGGAAAGGGCCACCCCAAATATAAATACCGGTAGCAGATAGAAGGAAAAAGAAAGTCTAAGATGAAGAAAAGTTGATTTTTTCATTGCCAAAGCATATTTCATCAATTTACCAAAATTGGAACGAAAATTTTCTGATTCAAACATTTTATTAAAGTGTTCGAATCCCTAAAAATTCCTTATTTTCCAGTTCAGAAAATGGGAGCGTTCATTACAGCTATAGGCACCGCCAATCCGGCCAATCAGTACCAGCAAAAGGATCTTGCACAATTCATGTGTGATCATCTGGATTTGGACGACGCCGAGCAAAAACGACTTAAGGTACTCTATCGAGCCACTGGCATTACTACGCGTCATTCTGTTCTGGATGATTACAAAAAGAAGAAGGGGTCTTTCACCTTCTACCCCAACCAGGACGGGACCACAGAGTTTCCATCTACGCATGCAAGGATGCAGACCTATCGCGACAAAGCCCTGCCTCTAGCTATATCAGCCGTCACTGAATGCCTCGGTGACCAACATCAGTTATCAGAATTTACTCACCTAATCACGGTAAGCTGCACGGGCATGTATGCACCAGGATTGGATGTGGATCTGGTCAAAGCACTCAATCTTTCGCCTACTATTCGGCGCAACAGCCTAAACTTTATGGGCTGCTATGCGGCTATGAATGCAATAGGTATTGGAAAGGATATTTGCGATAGTCATGGTCACGCTAAGGTGCTTATTGTAAGTGTTGAACTCTGCAGTATTCACTTGCAAAAAATGCAAACTGAAGACAACTTACTCGCGCATTCACTTTTTGCAGATGGGGCAGCTGCCTTGGTGATGTCCAGTATTGCTCGCCCTAATGAATCAGCATTGGCGATAAAACAAACTGCCAGTCAATTATTCATGCAAGGGAAAAATGATATGGCATGGCAAATTGGTGATTCTGGTTTTCAAATGGCGCTTACCGCATATGTTCCTGATATTATCGAAGGTGGAATCAAAAAGCTTACCGATCAGCTTTTGGAGCAAAGCAATCTTGACCTTTCTATGATTCATGCTTTTGCCATTCACCCTGGGGGGAAAAAAATACTTGAAGCCATTGAAAAGCAATTAGGGATCGCTAAATCTCAGAATGAGGTCGCCTATGATGTCCTCAGAAACTATGGCAATATGTCGTCGCCTACTATTCTTTTTGTTCTTAAAAGGGTATGGTCCAAGCTCGAAGATGAGCCCGACAAAAACATCCTTTCTTTTGCTTTCGGTCCTGGCCTGACCATGGAAAGTATATTATTCCAAACTATATGACATGTTGAAAAATCTTATCCAACGTTCGCTACAAGAAGAAATAATGGATGATTTTTTTTGCCAGGGGGAGGTGGTAGATCAGACTTTGAAAGAACTTCATCAGATCAATAATTATCTAGGTGGAGATCAGATCTCGCTACAAGCAGTTAAAAAATTAATCGCACAAAAACCACAACAAAACTATGAAATAGTAGATCTGGGTTGTGGGGGTGGAGATACCTTAAAGCTATTTTCCAACTGGGGTAAAAGAAAGAAAAAAAACCTCAATCTGATTGGGATAGATGCCAACGAATATATAATCGAATACGCTAAGAAAAATTGTCGGAAGAAACCTAATATCTCCTTCTTAGCAGAAAACATACTCAGCGATACCTTTAGAAATAGATCCTTCGATATTGCCCATGCAAGTCTTTTTCTACATCACCTACAAGAGGAGGAAATCGTCGAGTTGCTGAGGCAGCTAGTGAGCCAGGTACGTATTGGGGTTGTGATCAATGATCTGCACCGTCATTGGGTGTCCTATTTATTCACTAAGCATCTACTCACTCGTTGGTCTAAATCAGAAATGGTAAAATTTGATTCAGTATTGTCGGTAGCCAGATCATTTACCAAGGCCGAACTTGAACGTTATCTGAAGCTTGCTGAAATTGAAAATTACACCGTGCGATGGCGGTGGGCATACCGCTGGGAACTTATCATTTGGAAATAGGCTACTTTTTGATCCAGCGTACTTTTTTGTCGATGCTTTTTCTTTTGCCAATAGGCCACTTATCAGCTTTAGGTATGCCTATATATAAAAACCCCATTAAAAGATCCTTATCCCCAAGTTCAAAAAATGCTTTGGCTTTTTTGTCATAAGTGACCCCACCGGTACTCCAGTAGCAACCTACACCGTTGGCCGTAGCGGTCAGGTGCATATTTTGTACGGCCGCAGCCACCGCAGCAACCTCCTCCATCTTCGGAACTGATTTGTTTCTTTTCATCCCTATTGAAATAATATGAGAGCACATCAGGGGCTTCGATTTCAATTTTTTCAATCGGTCAGCGTCTGGCTTCTTGCCAGCAGACTTGAGATATCTCTCTGCCTGATAGTCTGCAAACGATTCAATGCCTTCATCACAAAATACAGTAAACCGCCAAGGCTCTGTCATTTTATGTGTCGGGGCCCAATTTGCATTTTCGAGCATTTCCATGATGACCTCATCAGCTACTCGCTCTCCAGAATAATTTTTTGGGAAAATAGATCTGCGATTTTTTATCAAATGCGAAACTTGTACCGGATCGAAAGTCATCTTTTCTGGGGGTTATAGTCTTATGCCTGCATATACCACACTGTCTTCTTTTACAGCTGGTAGCTGCAGTAGGTCGAGCCTCTCCTGCCAGACTAGTCGCACGGAGTCAAAAGCTTTGGTGTGGTCAGCAAGTATAGGCTCAGATGGAGGTAGCTCTACCTTGAGGGCATCGACTTGTACGCCATTCTTCCAGAACCGATAACAGAGGTGTGGGCCATTCGCCAACCCTGTGGAGCCCACAAATCCAATCGTTTGGCCTCTTTTTACTTTTCCACCATACTTTATTCCACTGGCTATTTTTGACATGTGCAGGTATTGTGTAGCGATGTTGCCGTTGTGTTGGATTTTTACAAAGTTGCCGTTGAACCGGTGGTACTTTGCAGCAATTATTTTACCATCAGCCACCGCTCTGATCGGTGTACCACGGGGGGCCGCATAGTCTGTTCCCAAATGTGCCTTGTATCGTTTCTGCACGGGATGATATCTTCGCCCAGTGTATCGGGAGCTAATTCGCGTAAAGCTCAACGGGGCCTTTAGAAATTCGCGTCTGAGGCTTTGCCCCTTTTCATCGAAATAGTCGCCTCCATTACCCTGATCATATCGAAAACCATAATAAGAATCACCTATGTGCTCAAAATATGCAGCCTTGATATCTCCTGTCCCTACTAGCTCGTCGTCTACATATTTTTCATCGTAGATGAGTTTATAGTTATCTCCTCTCTGAATGCCAAAAAAGTCGACTTGCCAGGCAAAAACATCTACTAATTTGTTGACCAGATCGGCCTGACCACCCGACTCGAGCAGGTCCACATAGAGAGAGGTATTGATCTCTCCGATCATCTCGACTTCTTTGAGAATGATCTCCTTGCTGGCCTGGTACATGCTGACTGAATCCTGAAAATCAATCACTACATAGTCTATAGAATTGGGCTGGTAGATAAAGTGTGTGGCTTCCTTCAAGCTATCTCCTTTGTAGAGCATGGAATACGCTTTCCCAGAAACAAATTTTCTAACGTCAAATACTGATTTAGACTTTTTGGCCACTTCATGAATTTTTTCATAAGGCACATTATAAGGCTTAAGAATATCGGCCAGATTCTGATTCCGTTTTATTTTGCCTTTGTCGATTTGTAAAGAGTCTACTACAATACCAAAATATTTTTTTGGTATATAGACTTCCACAGTATCTTCGACTGGGAGATCTACCAATTCAGACTGAGGAATGGGCTGATATAAAAATGCAAAATATATCAACGTTGGTATCAACCCGCCAATGAGCACAATGCCCCATCCCCACTTCCTCAAAAACTGCATATTTATCGGATCAATTTCTTTTTAAAAATTCTGCTTTAGCTTCATCTAAAAACCGTACAAAATTAGCAATTTCCAGGTCATATGCTTTGATCGGAGGGATCAACTCACCATCCGTATCCAATATCACATAATAAGGCTGAGCATTGTTATTGAACCTTGTGATTTGAAAATCTGCATTTTGTTTCCCTATCGATTTTTTTGTTTTTTGGTCATAGGAAGACTTATACCACTCAGATTCAGGAAGATCAGTTTTGTCATCTACATAGAGTGCCACTACCACAAAATCCTCCTTTAATCGCTTGAGCACCTGAGGATCGGACCAAACTCTGGCTTCCATCTCTCGACAGTTGACACATCCATGTCCTGTAAAATCAATAAACAAAGGTTTGTTTTGTTCTTTGGCGCAGGCCAAAGCCTGATCATAATCGAAATAACCTTGTATGCCATGAGGTAAATGTAGAAAATCAGCATACTTAGGCGCTTCGCAAATAGCGTTAGCCTCGGTCTGATTTGAAACACTCAAATCAAAATCCAGCGTGGTTTGCGGAGGTAGATATCCTGAAAGAGCCTTTAGCGGTGCGCCAAACATTCCTGGAATCAAGTAAACCACAAATGAAAAGGTAATGATAGCCAGAATCAATCCTCCCACTGATGTCTTTTCGTTTTTACTATCGTGCGGCATTTCAATTTTACCCAAGAGGTAAAAGCCCATCAGGGTAAAAATTACTATCCAAATAGCGAGATAAATTTCCCTATCCAGTAAGTTCCAATGATAAGCCTGGTCAGCAATACTCAAAAATTTGAACGCAAAGGCAAGCTCTAGAAATCCAAGGACCACCTTTACGCTATTTAACCATCCACCAGATTTAGGCAGATTGTTCATTAAGCTTGGAAACAAAGCAAATACAGTAAATGGTAAGGCAAATGCTAACGAGAAGGCGAACATCCCAAGGATAGGTTTCAGAATGAGTCCACCTGCAGACTCCACCAATATGGTACCTACTAATGGACCTGTACATGAAAAGGAGACGAGTACTAAAGTAAATGCCATAAAAAATACCCCTACCAAACCACCCTTATCTGCTTGTTTGTCCATATTGTTGACAAATCTGCTAGGCAGAGTAATTTCAAACAGGCCTAGAAATGACAATGCGAAGATGACGAATACGGCAAAGAAGATGACATTTGGCAACCAGTTGGTGGCCAGCTCATTGGCAGTCTCTGGACCCATAAAAGGAGCCAGCAATGAGCCAATCAGCGTATAGATGATGATAATCGATAGCCCATATGAAATTCCAAGTCCTTTTGATTTTTTTCCAGTAAAAAAACTTACGGTCATAGGTATCATTGGAAACACGCAAGGGGTAAAGATTGCAGCTATTCCTGCCAAAAATGCCGCGATCATAAAAGCCCATAGACTGTAAGGGTCATTTACATCTCTTTGCTCAAGAAGAGCCTTTTTTTCAACTTTGCTTACTGATGCATTGTCACTGGTGCGATCATTCTCGCTGCCAGTACCAGAGCCCAGGAGCTTTCCAAAATCAAATTCATCATCAAATGGAATACATTTTCCATCCACATCGGTACAAACCTGATAGGCATAACTGCCTTTTATTTCAGGATTTTTTGATAGAAGCTTTATTTTCTGAACAAACTTGGCTGTATGTCGAAAATAGGTATACTCACCCTCCCATAAGTCATCGTACTTTCTTTTCGCACCGATTGGCATCAATGAATCAACCAATTGGTAGCTGCCATGGGGAACAAACTCGAATTCGGTAACCATGGGCCCAAGGTTGGGGTCAAAATCGGTCGAATACAGGTACCAATCATCATCTATGGTTACGTTGAATATCAAATCGACTTCGTCTCCAACTGTAGCTGCAGAGTCTGATACTTCTATAGACCACTTAGCTGGTTCGAGAATTTGAGCCCAGCTTTGTGTATTTAATACTAAGAGGGCAACCGCAATTATCTTTTTCATTTCCTTAGATGTGTTGTCAAAGCATGTAATCGAAAACCATACATGAAAGGTTTGATTAAACTCTACAATTCGAAAGCCTGCTTCACCTGATCTACGTAATCCAGTTTTTCCCAAGTGAAAGTCTCTACCTCCATTTCCGTGTTTCCAGCTGGGCTACTAAACGCTACCGTTTTTATCTCTGGAGTTCTTCCCATATGTCCATAGGCCGCTGTCTCAGAGTAGATAGGATTCATCAATTTCAATCTTCTTATTAGTGCTGCCGGCCGCATATCGAAGATTTCAGAAATTTTCCTGGCTATCTCGCCATCATTCATATCTACTTTAGATGTCCCATAGGTGTTTACAAAGATGCCCATTGGCTCGGATACGCCGATCGCGTAGGATACTTGTACAAGAATCTCGTCAGCTACACCAGCTGCCACGAGGTTTTTTGCTATGTGGCGTGTGGCATAAGCCGCAGATCTATCCACCTTAGAAGGATCTTTTCCTGAGAAGGCTCCTCCTCCGTGCGCACCTTTGCCACCGTAGGTATCTACGATTATTTTTCTACCTGTCAAACCTGTATCTCCATGAGGACCACCAATAACAAACTTACCGGTTGGGTTGATATGATATTTGATATCGTTATTGAATAATGCCTGAATCTCGGGTTTCAGTTGAGATTTGACTCTAGGCACCAGCGTGTTGATAATATCAGCTTTGATTTTTGCCAACATCTCAGCTTCTTCGGCAAAATCGTCATGCTGCGTAGAGACCACGATGGCGTCAATTCTGACCGGTTTGTTATCATCATCATATTCTATTGTTACTTGGGACTTGGCATCTGGTCTCAAATAATTGATAACGTCATTTTCTCGTCTAAGCTTAGATAGCTCTATCAAAAGCATATGAGACAGCTGCAAGGCCAGCGGCATATAATTTTCCGTCTCATTAGTAGCATAGCCAAACATCATACCCTGATCGCCAGCACCTTGCTCCTCTTCGCTTGCTCTCACTACTCCTTGATTAATATCAGGAGACTGCTCGTGAATGGCCGAAATCACACCACAGGATTTTCCGTCGAACTGATATTCTCCTTTTGTATATCCTATTCGGTTGATTACTTCTCTTGCCACTTGTTGGACATCCACATAAGAGTTGGTCTTCACTTCTCCACTCAAAACGGTCAGCCCTGTAGTAACCAAAGTTTCGCAAGCCACCTTTGACTCATTATCGAAAGCCAGGAAGTGGTCTAATAGTGCATCTGAGATTTGATCAGCTACTTTGTCTGGGTGTCCTTCTGATACAGACTCGGAAGTAAATAGATAAGGCATATAATATTGATATTTCTAATTTGAAGTCGGCAAATTTAGGCCAAATGATTTTCATCTGAAAACTAGCCTAGAATCCTCACGCATAAAGCGAAAAAATGGTTGGTGTTTTATGAAGATTAATTTTTTCTTTCTTCCATTCAAAGATAGGCTTCGTTGCTATCATTTCTTCGCTACCAGTGATTCCTTTTGCCACAGATAGCAAAGTGTTTGGGTGACATGCACTCAAAAGATGATCGAAGAGTTTTTGATTGCGATACGGAGTGTCCATAAAAATCTGAGTCTGGCGAAGACGCACGGCTGCTTCCTCCATAGATTTTATTTTGGTCTCGCGTTCTCTCTTATCAATAGGAACATATCCATGAAAAACAAAGGATTGCCCATTGAATCCAGATCCCATTAGTGCCATAAAAATGGACGAAGGTCCACTCAGCGGCACTACTCTCAGTCCTTGTTTATGTGCTACAGCTGCTGCTACAGCCCCAGGGTCAGCTATACCCGGGCAGCCTGACTCGGAAAGTATTCCTATATTTTTGTCTCCAGCTTGTACAAAATATTCTGCTACTTGCTCAGGCTTTGTTTTTCTATCCAACACTTCAAAAGTCAACTCCTCTATAGTCAAACCCAACCTGAGCTTACTGATAAATCTTCGTGCCGTTCTTACGTTTTCAACCAAAAAATAATCGAGAGATTTAATTGTTCTCTTGACTTCTTCGCTGATTACCGCCTCTTCTGTGTCTTCAGCGATTACCATTGGGATCAGATATATTTTTCTTTGATTCATGAAAGGAAGTTGATTACGTGCTGATAAAATTCATTTGGCTTTTCAGCGTGGAGCCAGTGTCCCGCTCCAATGATAGTTTCCAATTTTGCGTTAGGAAATATTTCTTCTATGCCATCCCACTCCTCGTCCAGTATATAATCTGAAGCTCCACCTCTTATAAATAGTGTATCTGTTTCAATTGGTAAATGATAAGAAAGTGCCTGGCCAACCTCCTCTATTTTGTCTGCGAGGACAGGTAAATTCATTTTCCAGGCAAATCCGCTGTTTGTTCTTTTCAAGTTTTTCAATAGAAATACTCGGGTGCTTTCAACAGCAACATATTTCGAGAGAATCTCGTCCGCCGCCTGTCTGGATTCTATATCGTTTACAGGAATTGATTGTAAGCCTTCCAGTATCTGATCATGGTGCACAGGATAAGCCTTCGGGCCAATGTCGGCCACTATGAGTTTGTCAATCTTTTGAGGATGGTATGCTGCATATTGCATTACAGTTTTACCCCCCATCGAGTGACCCAACAAGATGGGATCATTCAACTCAAGCTGATCGATAAGGTTTTCAAGATCGCTCACCATCTCATCATAGTTAAATGCTGCAGAGTGAAACGATTTCCCATGATTTCTTTGATCAACTAATATGACATCATAAGATTTTGCGAATTGCTTGCCCAAAGTCTGCCAATTATCTAGAGAACCAAGAAAGCCATGTAGAATCACAAGCGGTTGACCAGCCCCGAACCTTTTATAGTTTAAGCTTTCCATCTAGACCAGTTGTCTTTTATAGCGCTGAATTGAATTTTCCAACCCAAGATAAAGAGCGTCGCAAACTAGGGCATGACCAATAGAAACCTCATCCAAAAATGGAATTTGTTGCTTTAGGTAATGTAGATTTTTCAGATCAAGGTCATGACCAGCATTGACACCCATGCCTAAATCTTTAGCCAATCTTGCTGTATTGGCATATGAACGTATAGCATCTTCTCGATCCGAATGATATTGACTGGCATAAGCCTCAGTGTACAATTCTATCCGATCCGCTCCTACTTTGGCTGCTCCTTCGATTCTTTCCGGTATTGGATCAATGAATATTGAAACTCTCACTCCTGCCAGTTTTATCCTGGCAATCACCTCTTTGAGAAATTCTTCATGCTCGATGGTATCCCATCCCGCATTGGACGTGAGTACCTCCGGTGGGTCAGGCACCAGTGTTGCCTGGGCAGGCTTCACTTCTTCTATTATTTTTAGAAATCGCTCATCTGGGTATCCCTCTATATTGTACTCTGTGGTCACCACCTTTTTTAGATTAAACACATCGTCAGTGGTAATATGACGTTCATCCGGTCTCGGATGTACGGTAATACCTTCTGCTCCAAATTTTTCGCAATCCCTTACTACCTGCTCCAGATCAGGGTTATTCCCGCCTCGCGCATTACGAAGGGTCGCGAATTTGTTTACGTTCACGCTCAGTTTTGTCATACTAGATATACGAGCCTATTGTAACTTAGGCCGATCGTTGGGTTAGAATTCTTTCTGATTAAATTTGCCGCAAAAATAATCAATTCACGGATTAAAGAAACCAAGAAGATGAGCTTGAAAAACCAAATAAATGCCGATATAAAAACTGCCATGCTGGCCAAAGAAAAAGAGAAACTGACAGCATTGAGAGCAATCAAATCAATGATTCTTCTAGCCGAAACGGAAAAAGGAGCGTCTGAAGAACTCACAAATGATGCTGAGCTGAAGCTTTTGATGAAAGCTGCCAAGCAGCGCAAGGATTCGGTTGACTTATTTCGTGAACAGGGACGAGACGACCTTGCAGATAAGGAACAGGGTGAATTAGACGTAATTAGCCAATACTTACCAAAACAGCTTTCGGAAGAGGAGTTGACCGTAGAATTGCAAAAAGTAATAGATCAAGTCGGCGCATCAGGACCACAGGACATGGGAAAAGTAATGGGAGTCGCTACCAAAGCGCTGGATGGAAAATCAGATGGAAAAACCATCTCAACGATTATCAAGAAGCTCTTATCATAGGTGAATACCATTGACATTGCCATATTAATTTTCTTACTCATCGGAGCCTATACGGGGTTCAGGAAGGGGATGTTGATGGAATTAATCTCTCTAATCGCTTTTTTTATTGCTCTAATTGCAGGCATCAAGTTGCTGGATTGGGGAATAGCAATATTGGAGAACTACATTGAAGGGTATGATTCACTCTTACCGATTATAGCATTCAGTATTATTTTTATTGGTATAATAATAGCCCTGAATTTACTTGGTAAAATGGTCAAGAAAATACTTGATCTTACCTTACTTGGAAGTGTGGATGATATAATTGGCAGTATCATCGGAATAGTGAAATGGGCATTGTTTATCAGTATTTTTATCTGGATATTTGAATCATTTGGAGGAAGAATCAGCGAAGAAGCCACTCAGGGCAGTATGCTATTTGATCCTGTAGCAGTTTTAGCTCCGAAGTTATTCGACATGCTCTCGGCCTTCTTTCCGTATTTTATGGACTTTTTCGAACAATCGAAAGAATTGGTAAAACAACAAGAACTTAATGCCTGATTCATTAGAATTTAATATATTATACCTAATATTAGTAAAACAATAATTTGAGAATGCTATCATTACCCAAGATCAAAGAGGAAGGCGAGTTTACCTACATCGAAGAAGGCGAAGGCAAAGTATTGCTATTGCTACATGGATTATTTGGTGCACTTAGTAACTGGGAAGCGGTAGTCAATAGATTTTCTAGTGAGTTTAAAGTCGTAATTCCCATGTTGCCTATTTATGAGCTTCCAGTTAGAGAAACGGGATTAACAAAACTGACCGAGTTTTGTGAATCGTTTATCGATTACAGGGGTTATGACAATTTTGATATCATGGGAAACTCGCTTGGTGGGCATGTCGCACTTATGTATGCACTTAAACATCCAGATAAAGTAGACAGAATGATTCTGACAGGTAGCTCAGGATTATTTGAAAACTCCATGGGAGGTTCTTACCCCAAGCGAGGCAATTATGCTTATATAGAAGAAAAAGTTAGATACACCTTCTATGATCCGAATACCGCCACTAAGGAATATATTGATGAGATTTTTGAAACCACCAATGATGTACCTAAATGCTTGCGCATCATCGCAATGGCTAAATCAGCACAGCGCAATAACTTGGCAGACGAACTTCATAAAATCGAAAACGAAACGCTTCTAATTTGGGGTCTCAACGATACCATTACCCCTCCACGGGTCGGACACGACTTCAACCGTCTCATTAAAAATTCAACCTTACGATTCATAGATGAGTGCTGTCATGCCCCCATGATGGAGCAGCCAGAAAAATTCAATGATATTGTGGCAGAATTTTTGAGCGTAAAGGTACCTGCATGAGAGCGAAAGACTTAATAAATTATACAATCCCACCTCTTAAGCCTTCTGACAGCATAGAGAAGGCTCAGGATTGGATGAGCGAATTTCACGTTCATGAGCTCCCCATTGTCACCGATGGAGACTTCTTGGGGTTTTTTAATGAAAATTTGCTATTTGATCATTTTACGGGTGCAGAAAAAATAGAAGACTATCAGTATATAGGAACCAGTCTTTACGTAGATCAAAACGAGCACTACTACGAACTACTTAAGAAGGCCTATGAGGCAAGCTCAAATTTGGTCGCGGTACTCGACGAAAATGAAAAATATCTGGGCGCTGTCACCATACAAGATGTGGTAGAGGCCTTCTCCAAAATGTCATCCATCCATAGTCCAGGTACTATCATCGTTTTGTCGATGATGCAAGCTGACTATTCGATGACCGAACTTAGCCGAATAATAGAATCTGAGGGAGGGAAAATACTCAGTAGTTTTGTTGAGGATAATGAGCAACAACCTGGAAAAATCCGGGTGACCATCAAGCTCAATTTGGAAAATGGATCTGTGGTAATATCCTCTCTTGAGCGTTTTGGCTATACTATAAGTTCTATCTTTGGCAAAGGTGATGAAGAGCTGATCGAAAAAGAAAGGCTTGATACGCTGATGAGATACCTCAAGGTTTAAAAATTAAATTAATGAGAATAGCACTTCATGGAAGAAGATTCTCCAAAGAATCTTTCCCATACGTTGAAACTATCGCCAAAAAATTGCTCGATAACAATCATGAAGTTTTCATCACTGATATCTGCGCAAAAGAAAACAAACCAGAAGCGCAAGCTTACCTGAATTCACACCCAGAAGTAAAAGTATTAGAGACCCTCGACTCCGTTGATTTCTTCTTTAGCCTAGGTGGAGATGGCACACTGCTGGAAACAGTATCTATAGTAGGCGCTCTGGAAATACCCATACTAGGGATCAATCTGGGCACAATGGGATTCCTGGCTACAACAGCAAAAAATGATATCGAAAATGCATTGAATCTTTTTTTCGATGGGAAATACGAGTTAGAACAGCGTACATTGATCAATTTGACCAGTGAGGCAAATTTGTTCAAAGGAAAGAAATTTGCACTGAATGAAGTCGCCATTATCAAACGGGATACCTCTTCTATGATTATCGTTCGATGCTATATAGATGGTGAATTTGTGAACACCTACTGGGCCGACGGATTGATGGTGTCCACTCCTACGGGCTCTACTGGATACTCATTAAGCTGTGGAGGGCCATTAATGCACTCGCAATCTGCCAGTTTTATCATTACGCCCGTAAGCCCACACAATTTAAACGTGAGGCCTTTAGTAGTCTCTGACTCAAGCGAAATAACTCTTGAAATCGAAGGTAAAGGCCGATCCTTTTTAATTTCCTTAGACTCACGGTCTCATACCGTGAATAGTGCGGTTAAAATTTCACTAACAAAAGCACCTTTTTCAGCTAAACTTGTTAAAATATCAGGTTCCAATTTTTTTGATACGCTGCGGAATAAGCTAAATTGGGGACAAGACGTTAGGAATTAGAAGTTAAAAGCAATAATTTTAGCGTTGAATTAAATTGCGCCTAATTATACATTAAAGAGATTTTTGGTCGTTTGATTATTGGAAATGCGTAAAAATTTATTAATCACATTTATTCTGCTGCTAGTAATATCCTGCACTACTGATTCCTATGGTCAGAAGCGACGCTATGGTTATAACAAAAGCAAGAACAAAAAATATTCCAATTATAGTGGTGGTAGGACCAGTTATAAAGGAGTAGGAAATACCAAATATTGGACAGTAGGCTTTAGTCTCAATGCCATGAACTACTTTGGTGATTTATCACCTACGCCTAAGAAACTCAGTACCGATTTGAGTTTCACTCGAGCCGGATTTGGCGTCACTGGTTCCAGAATGGTATATCCTGGGATTTTCTTAAGACTTGGTTATAATTTTGGCTCGATTAAGGGCGATGACTTCTCAGCTGCAGATCCGACAGGCGACAATAGTTCACGAGGGAGATATGCTAGAAACCTGCATTTCAAAAACAACATTCACGAACTATCTATAGGGTTTGAGGCTGATTTGATTCCAAACAATGGTGGAGCCAGAGGTAGATTTCCAATCAACCCATACATGTTTGTAGGCGTAGCTGTATTTTCGCACGCTCCAAAAGCTATTGCCCCTGCAACCGATCAGGCCGGTACTGTTCTTGAACAAGCCGGAGAGTGGGTCGACTTAAGGGATTTGGGCACCGAAGGTCAACAACTGGACACTACGGGCTTATCCCCTTATGGTAAATTCAGTTTTGCAATTCCGGTTGGTCTGGGCGTCAAAGTCAGACTGCCTGGCAACTTTGATTTAAATGTAGAAGTAGGATTGAGAAAGCTGTTCACCGACTATATCGACGATGTAAGTGGTAACTATGTTGACTTGGCCTTGTTCGATGACCCATTGGCCAGAGCGATGTCTGAAAGAGGAGGCGAAGCGATTGCTGCTATGGAAGGTGAGACTCGAGATACTCAATATTACAATGCCGCCGATTGGGCCGGCTACTACGTGGGTGAGAATTACAGTCCGACTGGCGAAAGCCCGCGTGGTGGATCTTCCGACAACGACATGTACCTTGTTACTCAACTTAGATTGGTCTACATATTTGATCAAAAAGGCGTGACCAGGGGGAAGTTTAGATAATCATTTCCTATTTGAAGAAATTCATCCATCATACGATTCAAAAAAAATTGCCGATTTTATCGGCTTTTCTTTTGATACATATGATAAGTTTAGGTCAAAAAACTGAATTTGGATTAGGCATAGGTGGGGTAAGTTATGCAGGTGATTTGTACAGAGGGTATGAATTTCTCAATCAAAGTCCGGGAATTCAGGGAATATACAGAATCAACATTGAAAAAGATGTCAGCTTTAAAATCGCCTTGCTCTATGGGAAAGTATCAGGTGATGATGACAATCCATTTGATGCACTGGGTGAAATCCGAAACGCATCTTTCAGCAGAACTTTTCTAGAAGCATCAGCCTCTTTTGAATATCATTTCCTTGACTACAAAAATAAAAACTCAACGATTAAGTGGTCTCCCTACTTCTTTGCCGGTTTCGGACTCACCAAATTTTTGAATTTGGACGCACAAAACGACAGTTTTAGCAGCCTGCAACCCGTATTGCCTTTTGGTGGTGGTATCAAACATCTGATCGGTAAACAATTTAGTATGGCAGTAGAATTTGGGGCTCGAAAGACCTTTTTTGACCAGCTGGATGGCATTTCAGATGGAGACGTTTTCGACAAAACAAACACCCAATTTGGTAATCCCAACGACAAAGATTGGTATCATTTTTTCGGGATATCAATCTCCTATCTCATTTATAAAATCCCTTGCCAGTATAAGTACGTTCCAAACAATTCTCTGTACAAATAATTAAATCCATCATAAATTCCTTTTGACTAAAAAAAAGCACAAATTTGCGGTTTGGTTTTGGCTAAGGGCCAACAAGAGGGCATGAAAGAGAAGATTGATCCAGCAAAAATTCCTGCACATATCGCCGTAATAATGGACGGCAATGGGCGATGGGCTAAGAAGCGCGGAGCAGCCAGACTGTTTGGTCATAAGAATGCCATCCAGGCTGTTCGTGATGTGACAGAAGGTTGTGCAGAATTGGGAGTCGAGCATCTTACCTTATATGCTTTCTCTACCGAAAACTGGAACCGACCAAAGCTAGAAGTGGATGGTTTGATGTCATTGTTGATCTCTACCATCAAAAAAGAAATTCCTACTCTGGTGAAAAACAATATTCGCTTGCAACCAATAGGAGATATAGAGCATTTACCAATAGACGCACAAAAAAATCTCGACCTTGGCATCAAGCAGACAGAGGACAATACCGGTATGGTTTTATCATTGGCATTGAACTATGGTGGGAGATGGGAAATAAGTTATGCGGTGAAAAAGCTGATCAACGAAATAGAGGAAAACAATACTGAAGTTGATACTATAAGTGTCGACTCCATTAACAAATATATAGATGAGCATACCAGTCCGGATGTAGAATTAATGATTCGCACTAGTGGAGAACATCGCATTAGCAATTTTTTATTGTGGCAGGCTGCATATGCAGAGCTGCATTTTACAGAAACGCTTTGGCCAGATTTTAGAAAAGAACACTTATACAATGCCATCTTGGACTTCCAAAATCGGGAAAGAAGACTTGGAAAGACCAGTGAACAATTAATTCAAAAATAGACTAGAGCACATATATTAGGTCAGGAAAACAATGAGATCCAAATTACTTTTAATTCTTCTATGCATTACAACAGCAGCTGTTGGTCAGATTAGATATGGGAATCAGGGAAGAACCGATGCTAATAATGTAAATATCAGTTACTCTAATCCTCAAGAATTTACAATTGCCGATATTGAAGTAGAAGGTGCGGAATTCTTAGATAAGATTGCACTCATTTCCATCTCAGGACTAAAAGTAGGTGACAAAATAAAAGTACCTGGAGACGGGATCACCTCTGCCATAAAAAAACTCTGGAAACAAGGCCTCATTGGCGACATTCAAATTTATGCTTCAAAAGTAGTTGGGGAAGATATTTATCTAACCATTTCACTAGCCGAAAGGCCTCGACTAAGCCGTTTCGAATTTAGCGGTATTTCTAAGAGTCAAGAATCAGACATAAGAGAAAAAATAAATCTGATTCGAGGCCGAGTCATGACAGACGCCATACGAAAAAATGCCGAACTCACCGTGAAGAAATATTTCTATGAAAAGGGCTTTCTGAATACCGAAGTAGACATTACCTATAAAAAAGATACAACTATTCATAATAGCGTGCTTCTTAATGTGCAAATTGAAAGAAATCGTAAGGTCAAAATCAGAGATGTGAATTTTGTAGGAAATCAAAATTACTCTGCTACCAAGCTGAAAAGCAAAATGAAAAACTCTGGAGAGCGGCCAAGGTTTAAGCTTGTCAGTGCGATCGTCGCAATTGGGGCAAAAGTAGTGGGTCCTAAGCAAGAGAGAGTAAAAATGCTCGACGATGAAGTTTCTCACAATGTGTCAAAATCAGTCATTGAGATTATCAATGAAAACGTAAAATTGAATGTTTTTAAATCATCAAAGTTTGTAAAGGAAAAATACGAAGAAGACAAAGAAACTCTGATTGCATTTTATAACTCCAAAGGATACCGCGATGCTGAGGTTATTTCTGATACGATAGTATTTGCAGATCGAAGATCTGTAGATCTCAACTTAAAAGTAAACCCAGGAAGACAATACTACTTTCGAGATGTCACTTGGGTAGGCAACTTTATCCATGACGATAAAACACTCGATAGGATTCTCGCTATAGAAAAAGGCGATATCTACAATCTAGAATTAGTAGATAAAAAATTGAACTTCAACCCGAATGGGCCAGATATCAGCTCATTGTACATGGACAATGGTTATTTGTTTTTTAGTGTAACTCCAGTCGAAGTGAAAATTGATGGAGATTCGGTCGATGTTGAAATGCGAATTTATGAAGGTGCTCAAGCCACCATCCGAAAAGTTTTTGTAACCGGAAACGATCGTACAAATGATCATGTGATCATGAGAGAACTTAGAACGCTACCAGGACAGAAATTTAGTCGAGCGGAATTAATACGTACCCAGCGAGAACTATCACAGTTAGGTTATTTTGATCCGGAGCAAGTCAATCCCAAGCCTTTACCAAATCCAATAGATGAGACGGTTGATATTGAATGGGAGCTTGTAGAAAGACCAAGTGATCAGATCGAGCTGTCTGGTGGATGGGGAGGTGCTTTTGGATTTGTAGGGACTTTGGGACTTACCTTCAACAACTTCTCGCTTAGAAACATCCCCCATTTTGATAAATGGAGACCATTACCTGTAGGTGACGGACAGAAGCTATCATTAAGACTGCAGGCAAATGGCAAAAGATTTCAAAGCTACTCTGTAAGCTTTTCAGAGCCTTGGTTGGGAGGCAAAAAACCTAACTCGTTCGGAGTTAGTTTTAATTATTCTGTACAAAGAAGTATCGATTTCTTCACTGATAGAACTACAGGGTCGCTCCAGGTATTTGGTACTACTGTGAGTTTGGGTAGAAGAGTAAGGTGGCCCGATGATTATTTTACAGTAAGCAATTCTCTGTCGTATCTGAGATATAATTTATTCAATTATGGAAACACCCTTGGGTTTAGTACTGGTGCTGCCAACAACTTTACCTTCAACACGACAATTGCTAGAAACAGTATTGATAATCCAATGTATCCAAGAAGTGGGTCTTCTGTGTCGCTCAGTCTCGCCCTTACACCGCCTTGGTCTCTTTGGAATGATGTAGACTACGAAAACGCTGAAAACAGTGAGAAGTATAGGTATGTAGAATATCACAAATGGATGTTTGATGCTAAATACTATATGCAATTGGTGGGTGATTTAGTTATCGAAGCGAGAGCTCATATGGGTTTTATGGGTCACTATCAAAAGCACGTAGGTGTAGGCCCTTTTGAAAGATTTCAATTAGGTGGTGACGGACTTACAGGAACTAACTTCCTCTTGGGTAACGATGTCATTGGGCTTAGGGGCTATGACAACAACTCAATTACACCATATGACCCTCTCACCAACATTACGGGAGGTAATATTTTCAACAAATTTGTAATGGAGCTGAGGTATCCAATATCATTAAATCCATCGGCTACTATCTACTTATTGGCCTTTTCTGAAGCTGGTAATAATTGGAATGGTTTTGAAACTTTTAACCCAAACAAATTGTACAAATCTTCAGGATTTGGCGTTCGAATATTCATGCCTGCTTTTGGTCTGCTAGGAATAGATTGGGGATACGGATATGATAAGCTGCCAGGACAAACTTCTAATCCAGGTGGCCAAATTCACTTCTCTATTGGTCAGCAATTGAGATAATGAAGAATATTGCATGATATTAGTAGATAGAATAGAAGGCAGGAGCTAATTTTATGGTATGAAAATTGTAAATCGATACACAACCCTAACTTTGTTGCTTTTTGTTTTCATTTTAAATGATACATTTGCACAGAAATTTGGCTACGTGGATACAGATTATATCCTAAGCCAGATGCCTGAATACAGCGAGGCCAAGAGTGAGATTGAGAAAATCTCCAAAGCCTGGGAGCAGGAAATACAGGACATGTATAAATCCATTGAAGAAATGGAAGCCTCCTTAAAAGCTGAAGAGGTACTATTGACCAAGGAAATGAAAGATGATCGATTAAAAGAAATCGATCTAAAATGGGATGAAGTGAAGGCATATCAGAAAAAAGTATTTGGATTTGAGGGCCTGTTTTTCCTAAAAAAGAAAGAATTAATAAAACCCGTTCAGGATCAAGTGTTTGATGCGGTTGAACGGATAGCCAAAAACCATCGCTTGCAAATAGTGTTTGACAAGTCTGGTGATTTGGTAATGATTTATACCGATCCGGTTCATGACTATACAGACTATGTGCTGGAAGAGCTCGGTCTCGGTGATAAAAACGATGTAATAAGTAACAACTAATTAGAACTGAATTATGAAAATTAAATCGATAATTTTTGCAGTTGTATTGTCTGCATTTAGCCTGACTGCAAGTGCGCAGGGTGTAGTTATGAAGATAGGCTATACCAATGTAGAGTACATTCTTAGCCAGATGCCAGAGGCTAAACAAGTAGATTCTGAATTCAAAGCTTATGAGGCTCAACTACAGAATCAATTGCAAGCAAAAGGCACTGAATTGCAAACTAAGTTGCAAGAATATCAGCAGGGGTCATCTACTATGACTGACTTGGTAAGAGCCGATAAGGAAGCTGAATTGCAATCTTTAAATCAAAGATTCGAAGCTTTCCAAAGAGAAGCTCAATCTTCATTGCAAAAGAAACAAGGTGAGCTATACGCCCCACTTTTTGAAAAAGTAGGTACAGCGGTAAAAGCTGTCAGAATCGAGAATGGGTATGACATGATTTTTAGCACTGGCGTGCCAGGTGTTGATATTTTATTGGATGCTGATGAGAAATATGATATTTCTGATTTGATCTTCAAGAAAATGGGTATCACACCTCCTGTGAAGTAATAGTTAGCAGAATTAATGACTCGTCCTAAAATAGGTTGACGGTTTTTATAAGTAATTATTTAAAGCCTGTGGAATGCTTTTCGCAGGCTTTTTTCATGCACAAAATTGGGTGTTTTTAGATTGGGACTCCAATGGGATCTTTTGATGTTGTAGTTATCAATGGATTCTTGGATCAACTCTTCCTGCTCCTTGCCAGTGTTGGAATTGTGTAGCAGGAATTCTTTTTTGAGTATTCCATTGATTCTTTCAGCTAATACATTCTGATAGCAATCTTATTCATAGGTCACTGACAGAGTGATTTTGTTTTACTGAGTTGATTCTGATATAGCGATGAGCAATATTGCAATCCTCTATCAGAATGATGGATAGGCTTCATCACTACTTACTCTTTGAAAGATGGCATTTTGAGTGCCTTGACTACCTGCTCGGGGCCATATCGTACTGAGGGCCATGAAACTTCAACTAAAGGTCTCCGTGACCAGGGATAGGCAATGAGTCTTTTCTGGTGATGTCGCTAAAAATGACTTATTCCGGAGCTGAGGCTTAATGGTCTTTCATCAAGGTGGGATACTTGCTCAACCGATGATTGCTGTAGGTGGTTTCAGTGTAATTCTTCTTAGGGTATATCAGCAAATGTTCTGAGCGTAGGTAGTCAAAAGAGGGCATCCTTCCTATTTTTATACCCATTTGTCGAGGTCGATTTAGATTTTTGTTGATATATGGATTGTCTGCTGATCCCAAACAAACAACAACTATGCGGGAGACTTAATGGATTTGTTGACCGAATGCGTCAAATTGTTTGGGTAAAAAAAATTCTGATTGGGTGCCGTGTTGTTGATTGGAGATATCAATCATGGTAATCAATATCTCCTTTAGTTTCTCATCCGTTAGCTTGACGCTCTAATCTTTTGGACAGGTGTTTCCTTACGTTTTGGACTACAATCAAATGAACCATTGGCTTACGAATACCATAGACCTTTTGAGCCTGCTTGATCAAAGGCTCATTTAAACCAAAATGAATCTCTTTGAGCTCAGTTTTTCCAAGGAGTTTCCTTTTTCATAAATAAGTTACATTTATGTCAACCTATTCAGGACAAGGCTTTTTTTTGCAGCAAATACTAGTAGTTAGTACCAGCTCTGATCATTGCACATCTGAAACCAATTGTAGATGTTGCTGAATCTTCTTCCAAGTATCTTCTTGTACCTGGCGACATCCAGTACGCTACATCTGCCCAAGATCCGCCTTTGTAGACTCTAACTCTGTCATTAATTAAAGAGTTGTAGTTAGAAAAATCGTAACCATCCTCTTCATCAAGAAATCCATCTCTTCTTACAGGATTCAAATCGTCAAAGTCTTGGAATGATAATGGACGATATACATCTTGTACCCATTCATTTACATTTCCAGCCATATTGTATAGACCGAAATCGTTTGGAGGATAATCATATATATACGTAGTTATCATTGCTCCATCATTCAACTTACCAGCGATACCTGCATAATCACCTCTACCTCTTTTGAAGTTGGCAAGGAATGTACCGAGTTGTTTTCCATATGGATTTCGAAGCGCATGACCATCCCACGGATATAATCTTCTGTGAGTTTGATTTTCATCTAACCACTGCGTGCCAATTAAAGCTTGTGCTGCATACTCCCATTCTGCTTCAGTTGGAAGACGGTAGTTGGGTAGAACAAAGCCAGATTCCAAAGGAATTCTGCCTGCAGATGGCAAGTCACTTTCTGCTTCTATGGCTTCGTCATAGTACCCTGCTTCTTCAGCCAATTTCTGATTGACTACAATAGACCTCCACAGACAATAGTCTTGTGCTTGTTGCCAAGTCACACCTACCACAGGGAAAAATCTGAAACCAGGATATCTAAGGTAATGATCTACATAGGGATCATTGTATGCTAGGTTTTTAGCCCATACTGTAGTATCTGGCAAGGCTGATTCATAGAATTCTCTTGATGAATCCAATCTTACATAGTGCAAGTATTCCAACCAATGGATGTTGGCTACTTCAGTTTCGTCCATGTAGAAAGAAGCAACGGTAACTGTTCTTTCGTGATTGTCACTTGTGTTTGCTATATCTTCTTCGAAGCTACCGAGTATGGTTCTTCCACCTTCTATAAACCTAAGGTTGGGTCCTTCTGGCTGACCTCTAAAGTCATTGACCTGAAAATCACCCTCTTCTTCATTGTAGGCAAGGCCTGTAGCAGTACTGTATCCTCCTGGATCACTACTGGTGGCATGCCCCCCTCCTCCGAGAGATCCACAAGAGGATATACCCAATGTGAAACCAATAAGAATGGCTGACGCGTTTAAGTAAGGAACAAATTTTTTCATAACACACTTAAATTTTATTCAAGCTCCTAAAATAAAGACAATTTTACTTAAAACAAACATAGTAAAATGACTACAAGGAAAATAATCACAATTTATTCCATGTAATCTACGATTGCTGTGTCTTAGGAGACTAACACTTTTTTACATATACATATAGAATTCAAAAATATTTAATTTATTGTTCATCTACACACCTTTTAAGTAATAATGAAATTGGAATTCGATTTAATTCTGAAAGACAGTCGCTAATCACCCTAAAATATTTTACTTAAATTTGCACTTAAATCATGTCACAAGCAGAAGCAACACTATATCGCCCATTGTTACACCATATCGCCCAAAAAATAGTAGGGTGCTCGGTTATTGCTGAAGATTTGGTTCAAGACACGTTCTTCAACTGGTTCAAATATGAGCGCAAGGAGGTAAATGACGCAAAAGCCTATTTGATCTCCTCTGTGAGAAATTTGAGTATCAATCACTTGAAAAAGAAGAAAGATGAGCTTTTTGAAAATCTGACTCCAAATTTACCTTCCTTTTCTATTAGTACAGATATATCCTACCTCGACATAAAACAGGATATTTCTGATTCTATGGCTATTTTGCTTAAAAAACTTGCTCCGGCGGAACGCGCAGTTTTTGTGTTGAAAGAGATATTTAACTTCGAATATTCTGACCTACCTGAGATTTTAGGAAAAAAATCTGATAACTGCCGTCAGCTTTTAAGTCGAGCACAACAAAAGTTGTCGCAAGAAAAAGAACGTTTTAGTCTAGAGCCACATAAGCTTAAGGCTCTCTTAAATAATTTTAAGAAAGCCACTCTGGGTGAATTTGAAGGTTTGATAAAAAACCTAAAAGAGGATATGAGTGGTGAAAATCAGCAAGATTAGAGTCTGATATCTCGCCAATAATTTTATTTCCTTAGCAAGAGTCTTTAAATTATCGTTAAAAATCAATTCCCAACTATCATGAAGAATCTTGTCTTAATTTTTTTATGCATCAGTACGTCCGTTGCTTTTGGACAAAAACCTGTAAAAAGTATTCCCTTTGAACTATTCGGGGATCATATTATCATCCAACTGAGCGTAGATGGCTCGGAACCATTAGATTTTATTTTTGACTCTGGAGATGGGATTACTGTAATTGATGAAGATATAGCTGAGCAGCTACATTTGGTAAAACAAAAAGTAATCTTGAATCAAGGGACAGTTACGGGTTCCTTGATTAAGCATAACAAGCTCGAAATAGGAGATTATCTTTTAGAAAAAAACATCAAAGTATATTCTACTGATTTAGATCATTTAGAAATCAGTTTAGGCAGAGACTTCGACGGAATTATTGGGTATGACCTTTTGTATCACCATGCAGTGCGTATTGACTATGACAATCGTACCTTTGAAATTTATGATCATGGTCAACATCCAAAAAAAGGCGAAGCAATTCCTTTCAAACTAAACACTGCGATACCCACTATTCAGGGCAATGTCGTGCTAAATAACGGCGAACCACACCCGGGCACTTTTTTTGTAATGACTGGTGCAGGTACAACATTGGATTTTAATTCACCATATGCCGAGCAATATGATGTAATTCACAAAACAGGGAAACATTATTCTTACTATGTGAAAAGTATATCGCAAGATGAAACAAAACATTATGAAGGAATGGTAAAGTCCTTCACTTTTGGCCAACAGAAATTCGAGAATTTGCCTATAGGCATCAGTCAGGCAAAAACAGGAACCCAGGCTCATGAAAAAGTCTCAGGTATTTTGGGAAATAAAATTTTAAGTAGATATAACGTAATCTTTGATTTGCCTGCCAAGCTTATCTACTTAGAGAAAAACAAAAGTTTTGATGATCACTTCACCGTAAACTGTAGTGGCATAGATATTCAACTTTCGAAAGATAAGCAGAAGGTTCTGATTCATCAGGTATTTGAAGGTAGCGCTGCTGAGAGTGTAGGCATAGAAGAAAACGCAGAGTTGTTAAGTATCAATGGGAAGAAGGCAATTGCTGATGTGAACCTTCCTGAAATACAAAAAATGCTAGTGCAGCCAGGTAAGTCTGTAAAACTTGTGATTCTCCAGAACGGAGAAGAGAAATCGGTAAACTTGGCCTTGATGTCATTGTTGTAGAGGTCAACGATTCAGAATAACATTGCCACCGCAAGATTGGCCTTCATAGATAATTAAATATTGATATAATCCATTAGCAACAAAGTCACCGCTATTGTTTTTGGCATCCCAAGTAATAGAAATGTCTCCGGCAAATTGTGGCGTGTTTAGAATCGTACGGATGATACGCCCGGATACATCCGAAATATGTAATGCTAGAGGACCTGCTTCAGAAATCGTAAAACGTATTTGAAACTCTTCAGTAAATGGGTTCGGAAAACCTGAGGCCAACTGAATTCCGCTTTTTTCAATTACTGCTGGCACTATTTCTTCTGTATTTGCGAGGCTTGATTCAAATACTCCATTGCCGTGAGTGGCAACTACAATTTTGCCGTCGGTAGATCGATAATCGATCATAGAAACTACAGAATGGCCAATACTTTCGAGACCTTCTGGTTGCCAAACTGTTTGACCTTCAATCAATTCTTCTGTACTATAGAGACCGGTACTGGTACCTAGCATATAAAAGTACTCTTCATTGTTCAAGGGTATAATTTCTGACCAACGTATACTTGGCCCATTTCCGCTTCCGTCGTCATTTTCTTCCAAATTGCCACCCACATCAACAAAATTCTCACCGCCATCCTCAGTATAGAATAAGCTGGGGATATTATAATTGGAATAGCATACTAATAACTGATCTGCATTGTTAGGGTTGATACTAATATTGGCGACATACCCCTGATGCGAAAAAATCTGCTCAGTGTCCGGTGTCGGTTGGTTAGCGCTGGTTATCTTATATACATTTCCATTGCTAGTACCGTAATAGAGTATGTGCGCTGGATTGGTGGAGATTTCAAGTGCTGTAATATCCTCTGGATCACTGATCGGATCTATCACATCCCAATTAGTAGTTGTTGTATTTTGAGTGAATAGTGAAATTTGAGTTAAATTATTATTTCTCCAAATCGCACTGTCTCCAGCCAGATACATTCGATTATAATTGTTGGGATCCAGTACAAAGGGTGTAACAAATAAATAGTTGTCTCTTGAAATACCTTTTGGGTCTACTTCAGCCCATGTACTAAGATCTCCATCAGAATCATAAGAAACCTTGAATATTCCCGCTTCCTGAAAGGAAGCATACCAATAAAGGTCCGCTGGAGTAGAGGCGCAAAAACTCCCATCCCCTCCCAATATTTCTGTCCAATCAGAATTTACACTATTTTCAAATTTGAGATAGGACCCGTTGTCTTGCAGGCCACCGATGGTTCTACTACTTTGCTCGACCTTTGATAAGGCAATGGTATAAAACTGTGAAGTGATATATCCTTGATTCAAAGAAACCCATGAGACATTAGCTGACCTGTTGTCAAAAGTCTTGAAAACACCGCCATCATTTGCTGTGAGCATTTGATCAGCATCCTCCAGAAAGACCAATTCATGTTGGTCGGGGTGATGATTTTCGTAAATAAGAGATTCGTCTTCTATGGCATAACCTCCTATTTGTGAAACATTGCTCCTTGTGGTAAAGCCATCTGTGGAGCGATAAAGATTGGTGCCGCCAATGTAGACTATGTTTGGATTACTGGGGTGTACTTTGATTGTGAGGTTATAAGAGCTTTGACTGTCGAAGGCCTCAAAATCAAAAGTGTCATCTGGAACTTGCATTGAACGATTAGACCAAATACTGTTCTCATATTTCCAAAGCTGCAAGGAGGTTCCTTCGACTAGGAAGTATAATATGTCGTCGTCAGATGGTGCGTATGCCATCACGAGCCTCTCCGAGAAATTTATAAAACCGGGAGGAGTAATGTTTGTCCAGTTGGTGCCGTCCGTTGAATAAAAAATTCCCTTATCAGTTCCATTGAACCCAGTCCCGGTGGAAGTACTTAAGTAAGCGTATTTGTCTCCACTTGGCGTAATTAAAATATTAGTATAGAAGGAGGCGCCCGAATTATTTAAATTCCCAGAGTTGTCTTCAAGTAAATTTGGTTCTCCATGCACCTTCACCCAATTGTTACCCCCATCGGTAGATCTAACGATATTTCCGTATAGGGCAGCATATATTTCATCAATTCCAAAATCACTGGTGGGATCTGTAGCAAGATTCCACACATAGTTAAATGGGCTGTCAAAGGAGGCCGCCTGATTTGTTGAAGTTGCAGGAAGTATATCCCAAGAAGCACCATTGTCAACAGACTTAAATATTCCATCTCCTCTATACAATGCCCCTGGGGCTCTTGCCGAGTTTCCTCGAAGCTCGCCTGTACCAAAGTACCAGGTATCTCGCTTACCTGTTCTATTGTCTTGAGCAATACAAGTCACGCTGTTGAGTACGGTTGGCTGAGTGGTTCGAGTCCAACTTAGACCTCCATTTAAACTGCGCCAGACACCTCCCGATACTCCACCTGCCAGGATAATATCCTCATCACGATCATCAATAGCTAACGCGCGAGTTCTACCTCCTACATTATTGGGCCCTGCAGTAGTCCATTCCAAGGATTCTCTTCTTTGGTTTGAAAGAGTAGAATTTTGAATGGATCTCGAAAAGGTTAGTTCATCGCGATGAATATTAAAAGGAATCTCATCCGTCCGTGGATCAACCAGCATTTTAGTCTTATAATCGAAACGAGCTCTGGGCTTTTCTTTCGACCCTATGGCTGATTTTATTCCTGGTAACTCCGGAAGTACTGGTTTCTTTGTGTTCTGGTTGCAGGATATAGTTGTGAAGAGGGTAAGAACCCCAAGTATTTTTAAGACAATTCTCATTAAAGATCTTCTCTAATAGCTCCTTCTACATCAAGAATGAAGTCAGCACCGAAGGCGCTGGATGGCGTTTGAAATCCAAATGCAGGAAGATCGTTCATCAGCTTTTCGACGACCATTAGTGAAGTGATGGCTGTGAGCTTGTATCCCTCTGGGGTAGTAAGCCTAGCTGATTTGGTTGTACCCGCTTGATTTTTCACCTCTCCCCATAGATAACAGTGGCTTTCTTCTCGCATCTGTTCACTAGGTCCAGTTACTGTTTTTTTCACTTTGTTTTGTAGATACTTTTGAACAAAGCCTAAATTAAAAACCCATTTCCAGCGCTGAACAAATTTCATTTTTTTGACCTGACCGGGGTGCATAGCGGTATACACCATAATGTTAGGGATGCCAGTGCTATAATAGGCAGTGGAGACATCTCCCCATGGAATAGAAACAAAAGTTTTGTCCTTTCCATCTAAATTTAGTTTCCTGGAGGCATAGGCATGGGGAACAGGAATAATTTTCTTGTTTTTTCTAATAGCACCACCTTTACCGATACCCTGAGTCATAGTCAGGGCAGTTCCGCGAGAAGTTGATGATTCACTCATGAAGGCGAGCTCCAAATGCGATGCATCTGGAAGTTGTGATTTTAAGTATGCAGCCAGGCAATCACTCGGTACAACATCGAATCCCACGCCTGGCATCAAGACAATTTCTACTTTTTTCGCTTCTTCGTTTAAGGACGCACCGAGCTCGAAAACTTCAATTTCTCCAGTGATATCTAAATAGTGCGTTTTAGTAGCTAGACAAGCTTGCATCATCACTTTGGCTGTAGAGGAGAATGGACCGGCACAATGCAATACCAAATCGACTTGGTCGAGCGCCGCTTTCAATTTGTCGGATTCAGATAAATCAAATGATTGATGGTCCAAGTCAAGTTCTTCTGCCAGTGCTTTTGTCTTGTCATGATCGCGACCGGCGAGAATTGGACTTAGTCCCTTAGATTTTGCCAACTGAGAAATGAGTTTGCCGGTGTAGCCGTATGCTCCGTAAATTAGAAATTTCATGTCTTGATAATTTTGGAATAGGAAATTAAATAAAACATTGCAATCAAACTGCTATTCTTGACAACAATAGTGTCGCCTGCGATCAACTAGTTTTTTATGTAAGGGACTTGTTGTATTTTTATTGCCACAAACATCGATTATCTACTCATGTCCATGAACAGTCGTAATTTTATCTGGTATGCCCTTCCCATGATGATATTCTTGGGCATGATGTGGCTATATGAGCCGTGGTTTTACCAGAGATATGTTGCCAGCGAAAAACTGGAAAAAATCAAAAAAAGAGACTTCAAAATTGTTGGGCATAAAGGTGCTGCTGGATACGCACCAGAAAACACACTTACGTCCTTTCAGATAGCGATGGATATGGGTGCTGATATGATCGAGATAGATGTACATTATACCAAGGATGGAGAGGTGGTGGTATTCCATGATGAAGAAATTTCCAGAACTACCAACGGTTCTGGTAAAATTCATGAATTGACACTTGCGGAAGTAAAAGAACTTGACGCCGGTTATTGGTTTTCCCCTAAGTTCGAAGGGGAAAAAGTCCCCACACTGGCTGAAACCATTGATTTGATTCATGGTAAAATGGAACTCATAATTGACATCAAATCAAAGGGTCATCAATATTATCATGGTTTTTCTGAAAGGATTGTTGAGATTATAGATGATAAAGGAGCCATGGATTGGTGCATCATTCAGGCCTACGATGAACAATATCTAGAGGATGCGTATCAAGCAGACTCTACTATAGAAATGAAGAAGATCATGATGGGCGAAGATGAGACTCACCTACTTGCCTTCTATATCAACGCTAAAAATTTTACAGACCATAGGAATATGCACGAATTCTATGGCACGCTGAATCCACATTTTACTACACTTTCACAGCGAAGAATATTTAGATTCCATGCTCGAGGTTACAAGGTGTATACCTATGTAGTAAATGAAAGATCGGATATGCTGAAAATGCTTAATATGGGTGTGGACGGAATCATTACAGACTTTCCGGATCGTATGGTTCAAATTCGAGAAGAGTTAGACCAATTGGATAGGCGAAGAGAAGCAGGAGACGTAGAATAGTTTTGCAAGGAAATTATAAGAACGGAGAAGAATACTACAATAAGATTTACCTCCTCTTCAACGCACTCATCGCAGTTTCATTATTACCATTCGGCTACTTGCTACTACTAAGACAAACAGGGTCACTACAATCGCAAGTGCCATATCCGCTGAACCCTCTATTAGTAGTTGTATTAATACTCTCTGCTGCGGCCTTGATATATCAGTCTTATCGATCCTTCTCCAATTTTGTCCAATCAGATAAAACAGAAAGTACACTTAGGGAAAAGCTAAATGAATACAGGTCTGAGTCATTTAGGAAATACATGGCGTATTTGCTGGCTAGTTTGATTTTGGTTTGTGGACTCTTCTTAACAGCTAATGGCCTTTTTATTGTGGCATATATCGCGACTACTATTCTTCTTTCGCTCAAGCGACCAACGTTAAACACCATTATTGAGGATTTACAACTGTCGGAAGAAGATCAAAAGGTGCTGATAGAAAAGAAAACCATAGACTAGTCTATTCAGTAATACCCACAGCTTCTGTCATTACATAGTATCTTGGATCGTCGATATCAGAAATTATAATCTCCTCAAATTTTGAGTTGGCTTTGTTCAATACCAATTTACAATCAGGACTGAGATGCTTAAGCATCACTTTTTTGCCAAGCGCTTCATATTTATTTACAATAACCCTTATCGCTTCCACACCAGAGTGGTCAGATACCTTTGAATCTATGAAGTCAATTTCTACATGATCAGGATCTTCTGCCGGAGTGAATTTACCATTGAAGGCTTGAATAGATCCAAAAAACAAAGGTCCCCAAATTTCATACACTTTTGTGCCGTCTTCCCTCATGCTTTTTCTAGCTCGTATTTTGGTGGCATTTTCCCAGGCAAAAACTAATGAAGAAACAACGATTCCGCATAATACCGCGATGGCTAAATCAAAGAAGACCGTCACAGCGGAAACGAGGATGAGCACAAAGGCGTCGGCCCGAGGTATTTTGTTGATGATTCTAAGGCTGGACCATGCAAATGTTCCAATCACCACCATAAACATAACTCCAACCAAAGCTGCGATAGGTACCTGCTCGATATATGGAGACAAAAACAAAATAAATGAAAGAAGCATCAATGCAGCGACTATACCTGATAGCCTTCCACGTCCACCAGAATTTACATTGATCATGGACTGGCCTATCATGGCACATCCACCCATGCCGCCAAAGAAACCATTGACAATATTGGCTGTACCCTGAGCTACACATTCTCGATTGCCACTGCCTCTGGTCTCAGTGATCTCGTCAATCAGAGTCAAGGTCATGAGCGATTCTATTAAACCAATTGCTGCTAGAATTGCCGCATACGGGAAAATGAAAGCTAGCGTTTCCAAAGTGAATGGAATTTGTGGAATCATAAACGATGGTAATCCTCCTTCTATTCCGCTACCGCCATTTGACTTTACAAATGATAGTACAGTTTGTGTATCTACACCCCCGAGTATTACGACTAATGAAACAGTCACAATCGCCGCAAGTCCAGCTGGTATTTTGGTTGTAATCTTTGGTAGGCCAAACATGATACCCATTGTCAAAAGAACCAGACCGAGCATCATCCAAAGATCATTTCCGGCAAGCCACTGTCCTTCTACCTTAAACATTCCCATCTGTGAAAGAAAGATGACAATAGCCAATCCGTTTACAAAGCCAAGCATGACCGGATGAGGTATGAGTCGAACAAATTTTCCGAGTTTGAATATTCCGGCAGCCATTTGTAGCAATCCCATGACTACCAAAGTGGCGAATAGATATTGAACTCCTGCACCTTCTACTTCAGGCATGAGTGCATTGCCTTCTCTGACCAACGCAACCATCACAACAGCCAAGGCTCCAGTAGCTCCCGAAATCATACCAGGTCGTCCACCAATAACTGAAGTCACCAAGCCGACCATAAAAGCACCATACAGGCCTATAACAGGATCAATACCTGCGACAAAAGCAAAAGCGACTGCTTCTGGCACTAGAGCAAGCGCTACTGTAATTCCTGATAGAATATCATTTTTGGCATTTTTAGATTTATTTCTGATCAGCTCGAACATAAAAAATAAGTTTTTTTTAAAACGGGGTGCAAAGGTACTCCACTATTTGAATTAGGGCATAGCGAATATTTAAATAATAAAAAGATGCATCTTTGAATAACCAGGAAAACGGATCTTCCAAGAATAAAGGGTTGAGTTCTTAAAAAATGAATCTACAATATTTCAAAACGATATTATCATCAGTTATAACCTTACTTGTTCCCATTTTTCTGTTTGGGCAAACCTCAGTTTTGTTCGTTGGAAACAGTTATACCTATTTTCATAATATGCCCGAAATAGTGAAAAATATAGCTGAGCAAAATGGTGAATCTTGTATGGTTACACTTTCCGTGAGCGGGGGTGTTTCGCTGAAGGACCACTGGGAAGGAAATTCAGGTCTACAGACCAAAACATTGATAGAGAAAGAGAGATTTGATTTTGTGGTCTTGCAAGATCAGAGCCTTGCCCCGATAATAGAGGCAGAGAAGACTCTAAGTTATGGAAAGAAGCTGGCTGATCTTGCCATTCAGCAAGGAGCTCAAATTATTATTTATCAGACCTGGGCAAGAAAAAACAATCCTGATTCCCAATCAAAACTTGATGCGACCTTTGAGAAATTGGCATTAAATACCGGTGCCAAAATCGCACCCGTAGCAAAAGCATGGCACCTGACTAAAAGAGATTTTCCGGTCATAGAATTATACGATCCCGATGGGAGTCACCCTTCAGAGCTAGGAAGTTTCTTAACAGCACTAATTTTCTATAAGACAATCTATAAAAAATCAGCGATCGGCTCCGATTTTCTACCAGACCCCGTACATCCGAACTATGAACTAATACAGCTACTAATGAATATTGCCAGTCAAGTAAGGTGATTTACTCTAAGCAGCTCTTCTTAAATAATAGTCCAAAATTAAATATACTTACTTACTAGTAAGTATATTTGCTACATGTCAAATACCAGGACACAAATATTAGACTTGGGTGAGGAGTTGATTCGTACCAGAGGTTTCAATGCTTTTAGTTACAAAGACATTAGTGAGAAATTGGGAATAAAAAATGCCGCCGTCCACTATCATTTTCCAAGCAAAGAAGCATTAGGAACGGCGATCATTCAGCAAAGCATTGATTTGTTTATTGTAAAAGAAAAGCAGTGGAATCAGTTGTCCTCAAAGGAACAACTTTTGGATTTCATCAATATTTATCAAAAAAGCCATGACAAAAATTGGTCTTGTCTGATGGGCGCATTGAGTTCGTCAGTCGATTCTCTCCCATCGACGATGCAGAATAAGCTGACCAAAATGGCTGAATACATTTTGAATCGACTGACTCAAACGCTAATTGAAGGGTTGAAAAAAGGAGAATTTCATTTTGATGAAGAGCCACGAGCAAAAGCCGAATTGATTATATCTTCCCTGCTGTCTTCCTTATTACTAAGTAAAGTGATGCATGGACAAATATTTGAGTCCATAGTCCAATCAATAATATTATCTGTAAACCTCAAAACTAAATAGTGAAATGACAGAAAAGAGAGTAGTTGTAACAGGAATGGGTGCTGTCACACCATTAGGAAATGATGTCGAGACTTTTTGGAACAATGCCGTAAATGGCATGAGCGGAGCAGGGCCGATTACCCACTTCAATGCAGAAAAGTTCAAGACACGTTTTGCCTGTGAAGTCAAAGGATTTGATCCCGCAAAATACCTCGATCGAAACGAAATAAAAAGAACAGATCTCTATAGCCAATATGGACTTTATGCTGCAGCGCAAGCTGTTGAAGATTCCGGTTTTGAGCTGGATAAAATGGACCCTTTCGATGTGGGTGTAATTTGGGGAACGGGCCAAGGAGGATTAGAGACATTGGAAAGAGAAGTACAATATTATATGGAGAAGGACAAAGAACCCAAGTTCAATCCATTTCTCGTACCCAAGATGCTTACCAATATGTGTGGCGGTATGATTGCGCTGAAGTATGGTTTTATGGGCATAGGTTTTACGACCATTTCAGCATGCGCGACCACGAATACCGCGATCATGGATGCATTCAATTATATCAAGCTGGGAAAAGCCAAAATTTTTGTGACGGGAGGGTCAGAAGCACCTATCACCGAAGCTAGCATTGGTGGATTTGGCTCTATGAAAGCATTATCTACTAGAAACGACGACCCAGTATCAGCCTCCAGGCCATATGATATTGATCGCGACGGATTTGTGATGGGAGAAGGAGGAGGAGCTTTGATCCTGGAGGATTATGATCATGCCAAGGCGAGAGGAGCAAAAATATATGCCGAAATAGTCGGCTCTGCCATGACCAATGATGCGTATCATATGACCGCTACTCATCCGGAAGGGCTAGGAGCACTTCGTGCCATGGAATGGGCACTCAAAGAAGCTAACCTTACACCATCAGACCTGGATTACATTAACACCCACTCGACTTCTACTCCGGTCGGTGATTTGAGTGAGCCGGCAGCAATTCACAAACTGATGAAAGGATTTGAAAATAACTCTGTTATCAGTGGTACCAAATCTATGACCGGCCATATGCTTGGAGCTGCCGGAGTCGCGGAAGCCATTTTATCCATTATGACCATCAATCATAACATCATTCCGCCTACAATTAATACCGAAACCATCGATCCGGATATTGTCGAGGGGTTAGAAATTGTAACCAAAGCGGCCAGACAAAAAGCGGTGAACGTAGCGATGAGCAATACATTTGGCTTTGGAGGTCACAATGCGATTTCAATTTTTAGAGCAGTATAAATAACATGGCAGACTTTTAACTTTAGTTAGATATTAAATATCACAAAATGAACTTGGAAGAGAACAAAAGAAACGCAATAGCCTTTTACAAAATGGCATATGAGGGCCAGCCGCAGCAGGCGGTAGATCAGTTTGTTGGTGATGAGTACATTCAGCACAATCCTGATGTGGCCAATGGAACGGATGGGTTCGTCGACTATTTTTTACGTATGCAAAAAGAATACCCGGAGAAAAGTATAGAATTTGTTCGTGTGATAGCCGAAGGAAACCTTGTGGCATTGCATTCGCACCAGACCTGGCCAGGCAATGATCAGTATGTGACGATGGATTTTTTCCGATTTGATGACAGCGGCAAGATCGTGGAACACTGGGATGCAATCCAACAAATTCCAGAATCCTCCGCGAATCCAAATATGATGTATTGATATCTTCTAGTATTGCTAAAGTTTATTGTTCTTCTGGCAATCAAAGAACTGATTATTTCTTGGTCCAAAGGAATTAAAATATGTATTTGACGAGTGCCAAAAATGAATGACTTCAACCCCTAACAAAACCCAAAACCACGCTTCCTCGTTATCGCTGAGGAGGCACTTAATAATTAATGCCTACCTTTGTAAAAATTATTAACCAATCGAGTCAATCCAATCCCACTCAAGAACTTTCACGATCCTATCCTTCGTGAAATAAATAATCACAAGATAATTTCTGATACGATAGATTCTAACACATCCCTGTATCTTTGTTGGGATTGCTTATGACTCCAATCACATCTTATTATATTCCCATAAATGGCGAAAAAGAAAAAAGACAATAGGCGAAAAATCAATCGCACTAATAAAGTATTAAACACCGATGCTGTAAGAAAGCAAGTAGTAAGTCTCTTCGACGAAAACCCTGGAGAGGCCTTTACAGTAAAACAAATTTTTAGTAAAGCAGGACTCAGGGATAAACAGTCCAAAAAAGCAGGGCTCAATTTTGTGCTTGACCTCGAGCAGGAAGGCACCGTAGAGCAGTTGCGAAACGGGTCATTTAGATCGCGGGTTACCGCAACCACAACAGGATTGCAAGGCATAGTCGATCATGTAAATCGAAGATTTGCGTATGTGATCTGCGAAGGTGAGGAAGAGGACATTTGGATAAAAACCGATGATCTGAAAGGAGCCATCAATGGTGACAGAGTGACCGTGCGAATCAAAAGTGGAGGACGTCACGGTAGCAGACCCGAAGGAGTCGTGACTAGTATTGTATCCAGAGGGCGGACAGAATTTGTAGGGAAGATAGAAGTCTTACCCAACTATGCTTTTGTAACACCAGATTTTAGAAAGATCTATAATGATATTTTTATATATCCCGAAAAAATAGGGAAAGCCAAAACCAACGACAAAGTGCTGGTCAAAATCAAAGAGTGGCATGGTGGCAAGCAAAAGAATCCTGTAGGTCAAGTCGTAGAAGTATTGGGTAAAGCAGGTGATCACGAGACAGAGATTCACTCGATCATGGCGGAATTCGAACTCCCCTTTCGTTTTCCTAAAAATGTGGAGGAAGCAGCGAAAAATATACCCGCAGAAATTCCTAAGAATGAAATCAAAAAAAGGAAAGACCTCAGAGGCGTCACAACCTTTACTATCGACCCCGAGGATGCCAAAGATTTTGATGATGCGATCTCTGTAGAGTATCTAAAAAATGGGAATTACGAAATCGGTGTGCATATAGCCGATGTGTCCTACTATGTGGAAGAGGACGGAGTTTTAGATAATGAAGCTGTAAATAGAGCGACATCCGTGTATTTAGTTGATCGTACCATACCCATGCTTCCCGAAAAATTATCAAATGGCCTCTGTTCACTCAGGCCTAAGGAAGAGAAGCTGACTTTTTCAGCCATTTTTGAGATTTCGCCGACGGCTGAAATCAAAAGCCAATGGTTTGGTAGAACAGTGACTTATTCTGATCGCAGGTTTACCTACGAAGAGGCGCAAGAAAGAATAGAAAGTGGTGAAGGAGATTTTCAAGAAGAAATCAACTTACTCAATGGACTGGCTCATAAACTCAAAGATCAGCGATTTAAAAAAGGAGCGATCGGCTTTGAAACGGTTGAAGTCAAATTCAAACTAGATGAAAACGGAAAGCCCATAGGTCTATTTCCAAAAGAAAGAAAAGACGCACACAAACTGGTGGAGGAATTTATGCTACTGGCTAACAAGAAAGTCGCGGAGTTTATCTTCAACAAACACAAAGGAGAAGATACCTTTGTCTATAGAACTCATGATGACCCAAATCCTGAGAAACTAGAAACATTTTCCAAGTTTGCGGCCAGGTTTGGTCATCGCATGAATCTGGGTGCAGATATTTCAGGTAGTTTGAATGCACTCATGGATGATATTAATGGTAAGCCCGAACAGAATGTATTAGAATCTTTGGCCATTCGCACCATGTCTAAGGCGGTGTACACCACCGAACCCAAGGGACATTTTGGATTAGCCTTTCCACATTATACACACTTCACTTCTCCGATTAGGAGATATCCCGATGTGATGGTGCACCGTTTGCTACAGCACTATCTCGATGGAGCCAAATCTCCTAAAGTGGAACCGTACAACGAACTGTGTCGACATTCTTCTGAGCGAGAGAAAAGAGCAGCTGATGCCGAGCGTGCATCTATCAAATTCAAGCAGGTCGAATTTATGCAAATGGCTGAAAAGCGGCCCTTTGATGGAATTATTTCAGGAGTCACCGAGTGGGGCATTTTTGTAGAATTGATCGAGACCAAGTGCGAAGGTATGATCAGGATGTCCACAATGACCGATGACTTCTATGAATTTGACGAAAAGAATTTTCGCATGATTGGCAAACGAAATAAAAGGATGTTTACTTTGGGCGATCAAGTCACCGTGATGGTGGTAGATACCGATATTGATCGCAGAACCATTGATCTTGAGATTGTAAATAATGACTGAAGACATCATAATTTTTCAGAAAAAACTGACAGAACGGCTGCTGGAACTTGACTTGGACAAGCAACCCAAAGAACTCTACGAGCCGATTCATTATACGCTCAGTCTGGGCGGCAAACGCATGCGGCCGATATTGGCGATTATGGCCTATATGTGTAGCAAAGATGATTGGGAGCGAATTATTGATCCGGCACTTTCCATTGAGCTGTTTCACAATTTTACCTTGATCCATGATGATATAATGGATGAAGCACCACTCAGAAGAGGTCAACCTACCGTGTACAAAAAATGGAACAAAGACATCGCTATTCTTTCAGGTGATGTACTCATGGTCATGGCCTATGATTTACTAATGAGAGCAGACTACAAGGATTTCAAATATCTACTTAGACTGTTTAACCAGTGCGCAATAGAAGTGTGTGAAGGCCAGCAGCTAGATATGAACTTTGAAGAGCGCTCATTTGTGAGTGAGGATGAGTACATTGAAATGATTCGCCTCAAGACGGCTGTTCTCCTTGGGTTTAGTCTTGAGCTTGGAGGTTTGCTAGGAGGCATGACAAAAGAGGAGGCCATACACCTTAGAGAATTTGGGGTCAATATTGGCATTGGGTTTCAGCTGAAAGATGACCTTTTGGATGTCTATGGAGATGCCCAAAAATTTGGCAAGCAGGTAGGTGGAGATATCATTGCCAACAAGAAGACACTCTTGTTGATCAAGGCCATTGAACTGGCTGAAGGGAAACAAAAATTGGATTTGCATAACTTGATGGCTGACAAAGAAATAGATCCTGAGGTGAAGGTAAAAAAGATGAAGGCAATTTATGAAGACCTCAATATTGAAGCGATTGCAGAGAAGGCTATGAACGACCACTTTGAAAAAGGATTTGTCCAACTCAATACCCTTGAAGTGAGCGATTATAATATTCAACCGTTAAGAAAATTCACCGAAGCGCTGATTGCAAGAGATCATTAATAAAATATTATGTCCTGGACCACAGTCATTATTATCATCAATGTTGCAGTCAGCTATATGGGATTTCAAGATCCGAACTTTAAGCATAGACTCATGATGAACCCTGTTGCCATATTAAACAATAGGCAATGGTATCGTACAATCACTTCTGGATTTATCCATGCCAACTGGATGCACCTTGGATTCAACATGTTTACTTTTTATTTTTTTGGCAGCACAGTAGAGTACATTTTTGCTGGATTGAAAGGTGATCTGGGAGGGATCTATTTTATTTCCTTCTACCTTCTAGGCATCGTGATTTCAGACCTTCCCTCTCTGATCAAACACAAAGATCACCCGCATTATAATTCACTTGGTGCGTCAGGCGGTGTAGCTGCAATAGTATTCTGTAGCATATTATTTTATCCAACAAATGACATTTGTCTTTATGGCTTTTTGTGTCTTCCGGGATTTATTCTAGGTGTGTTGTACTTGATCTACTCATACACCAAAGGCAAGGACATGTCTGATAATATCAACCACGATGCTCACCTAATTGGAGCCATTTTTGGATTAATATTTAGTGTGCTGATTGAGCCACATGTACTTGCAGGCTTTATAGAGCAGGTCGGCCAATGGGGAATCTTTCGATAACCTACAATAACAATTAAAACTGATAAGCGGTATTGCCGTGTGAAAATTCTTCTGCAGAAAGCTCAGGATTGATTTCAACATTTTTGAACTCATATTTCTCGAAAAGTCCAAGCTCGTCATAGATTTCGAGTTTTAAAGGAATCTGCTTTTCAATGTCTATATACAAATACATTTTTGCTGCATAGTCGGTAGGAACCTTGATGATGTCTCCTTCTTTCACTCCGGCGAACAGACCTAGCTGATTGTTTTTCTCGTAGATCAAATATTCGTTTAGCCTATTTTTTAGTGCAATACTTGCAATACTTTCACCTTTCTTCACCTCATGATTTAAATAACCAAAGTCAGAGTTGACCATAGATATTACCTCACAGTTTCTACCATTCACACGAGCTGTTCCGTGCTCATTCAAGATTTGATTGATCTCATTTTTGTGTTTGTAAAAAAGATATTCCATCACAGAGACCACATGATCATAGCCACAATCCAAAATAGTGTGGTGCTGACCCTTGCGCATCAGATCTCCTTTTGGATCCAATTTTAGGTTAACCCAGGGGAAACCATTCGGGTTGACAAGCGCTCTTTTTTCATCCGTTGGGTGTGGATATAGAACCTCGATACCAGCTTGTGGTTCTTGAAGTTTCATATAGACCTGATAAGGCCTACGAGTCATTTTTACTGAAGACTCATTGGATTCAAATTTTCCATTGATTCTCTCTGTTCGGACAAAGTCATATTTGAGAGATTCGATCTGACGTGTGGCTTCAAAAACCTGTTGGACCTTTTGATCAACCGCTACTTTGTTTGGATCAGTAAAACTCAGCGAAACTGCTGCAGCTATGAATGTGAGGACTAGAGAGGACTTCATCATAATAATTCGGTTCGAAATATCCAGAAATTGTTTGATATTCCCCCATAGGACAAATAATAAAGCACTGACCCCCAATTGCTTTTCTATTTTGTAAATTGCATGCTAAACCCGATTGTTACTATGAAAAAAATTATATCCTCCACATTTCTGTTTTTCATCGTTTTCTCAGCCATATCACAGGAAGTAATGACACCCGAACGCCTGTGGAATCTTGGTCGTGTAAGTGGCGTTGGTTTATCTATCGACAATCAATCTGTTGTATATGGTGTAACCAAATATGATATTACAACTAACACTAGCAAAACCGAATATTATTCAATTCCATTGTCTGGCGGAGAAGCCACTCGGGTGAACGACCCAAATACGCTCGTCAAAGACAACAAATTATCTCCTGATGGAACATTTAAAATCTATCATAAGCGTGTTAAGATTCATAGCATTTCAGGATCTGATTATTACCCAGAATTAGATAAGTCTCAGGTTCAAATCTATAACGATCTCATGTATCGTCACTGGGATACTTGGGCAGATGGCAGCTTTGATCATATATTTATGAGCAAATCTGATGGTTCTGAGGAGATCGACATTATGAAAAACAAGACCTTTAAGTGTCCAACGAGCCCATTCGGGGATGAATCGGATTATATCTGGGATACTAAAGGACGCAGAATATTGTATGTGACTAAAACCAAGGCTGGAGTGGCCTATGCCTCCAGTACAAATACTGATATTTTCTCTTATGATCTAAACACGCAAACCACGACCAATCTCACCAAAGGTATGATGGGCTATGACAATAGTCCTGCATTTTCAAAATATGGAATATTGGGGTGGCTCAGTATGTCAACAGAGGGCAATGAATCTGACAAAAATGATATAGTAATATCAGACCGATACGGACAGAAAAACCTCACAGCAGACTGGGACGGCACGGTCGATGAATTCAAATGGTCGGAAGATGGTAAGGAGATCTTTTTTGTAGCTCCCAAAGGAGGAGAGAAACATCTTTTTTCAGTAAACTATCCTGGAAAATCTAAAAAGACACCTGAGGTAAGACAAATTACGAAAGGGCAATTTGATATCACTGGCATCATAGGGCAGAATGGAAAATCTTTGGTTGTGACCCGTACAGATATGAATCATGCCAAGGAGATATTTATAGTAAACCTTGCGGACGGTGGTATGTCGCAACTGACTCATGTCAACGATAGCCTCTATGATTCCATTGCCTTGAGCAAAGTGGAAAAAAGGATGATCCAAACCACTGATAATAAACAAATGGTAACCTGGGTGATCTATCCACCTAATTTTGATCCAGCTAAGAAATACCCTACCCTGCTCTATTGCCAAGGAGGCCCTCATGGAGCGCTGTCGCAATTCTATTCTTTCCGATGGAATTTTCAACTCATGGCGGCACAAGGGTATATTGTTGTCGCTCCAAACCGTCGAGGAATGCCAGGCCATGGAGTGGAATGGAATCAACAAATCAGCAAAGACTACGGCGGACAAAATATGCAAGACTACCTGTCGGCAATTGATACGATGGCCAAAGAACCGTATGTTGACAGTGATAGATTAGGTGCAGTTGGTGCTAGCTATGGTGGGTATTCAGTATTTTACTTAGCAGGAATCCACAACAAACGCTTCAAGAGCTTTATTTCTCATGACGGCATCTTCAACTGGAGAAGCATGTATGGGACGACCGAAGAACTCTTTTTTGTAAACTGGGATATAGGTGGCCCCTATTGGGAGAAAGACAATGCTGCAGCACAGCAGTCATATACCAAATTTAACCCCATCGAACTAGTAGAAAAATGGGATACTCCAATTTTGATTGTACAGGGAGGCAAGGATTATAGAGTTCCCATCGGTCAGGGTCTAGAGGCATTTCAAGCGGCACAGGTACTAGGGATAAAAAGCAGATTAATCTATTTGCCTGAGGAAAATCATTGGGTGCTGTCAGCACAAAATGGAATCGTCTGGCAAAAAGAGTTTTTCAGGTGGCTCCGGGAGACCTTGTAAATCATGAAGTGCGTGACCAATAAAATTTGCTATGCTTCAAAAGAGATAGCAGAAGAAGCACTAGTCGAAAACCGAAGTAGACACTATCATTCAGAAAATAGCGGCCCAATCAATGTTTATGAATGTAGGGAATGTGGTAACTATCATTTCACCTCACAAGGTGAGATCAGTGAGTTGATCAAAAAGAACAAGTCGAAAATAGACGCTAATCGCGAAGCTAATTTTTGGGAACGAAAACTGAGGTAGAAAGCCTATAATGAATCCGTCTTTGCGAGCAAAACGACGCAATCTCATTTTATTTTCTGCGAGCTATATAGTGTTCCTTTTCGGTTTCAATATCCACACTTATAATAGTTGAAGATGATTTTCTTTTAAAATAAGAAGTGAAACAAAAAAAGAGAGGCTTCAAATGAAGCCTCTCTTTACTAACTAATTACTCAACTTTACTCGGTTCTTAGAATCTCACATTTACTGTAAGATTGTACATTGATCCTAGCTGACTGAAATGGTAGCCATCATAGGTCATTTGAGAATATCTTTGATTGAAAGTAATCAGGTTAGACTGGTTCTGAACTTGAGCAGGATCATTCAAAATGCTCTCTCCAGCTCCGTTAAGCGCCTTGAATTCCCACTCTGGTAATACATTCAAAATGTTGTTCACATTAAATGAAATGTTTACGTTGTCCGAAGCAGAAAAATTTACTCCAAGGTCAGTTACAACCTTAGGTTTGAACTCCGTCTTCAAGTTAGAATCCATTCCCTGCTGTCTGAAAGTAGTTGTTCCGAAGTAGGTGTTGTTCAAGGAGAACCCAAACTTGCCCAAATCATAATTAACACCTAATATCCACTTAGTTTTTGGTCTTGAAGTAAAGAACAATGCTTCTTGTGTTTCATTTACAACTGACTGACCTGCACCAGCCACCAAGGCAGGATTTTTCACGTCTCCATCTCTTTCGTTCTGGATCGTGTAGTTTCCTGATAGAGTAAATCTCATGGTACCATTCCCAACACCTAGATTTTTGTAGTTGGCTACAAAATCAATACCTGAAGTTTTAGTATCCAAAGCGTTTACAAAGAAGCTAACGTCGCTTAGATTATTGGCGGCCAATACCTGATCCAATGCAGTGTTTCCACCAGTCGGACCGATCTCAGTACTCAATACGATTCTGTCTTTTACAGCAATGTTGTAATAGTCGATGGTGACATCGAAATCCTCACTTGGTCTTGCACCTAATCCAATAGTGAAGTTGAAAGACTCTTCAGCATCCAATTGTGGAATACCCAAAAGTTTGGCCTGCGGAGACACATTGTTTACTAATCCTCCCACCTGGATACCAGCTCCTGGAACAAAGCTATATTGTGCTTTTTGCGTGTAGATTTGATGCAATGTAGGTGCTCTGAATCCGGTAGAGGCAGATGCTCTCAAGGTCATCTTATCATCCATCAACTTGTATCTTGAACTCAACTTCCAAACAAATGCCTGACCGAAATCACTGTAGTTTTCCATACGAATGGTACCATTGAGCAGGAAGTCATCGGTCACATCGTAGGATAGATCAAAATATCCACCAAAATTGTATCTGTTGAACTTGCCTGAGTTCTCAGGAGTGTTTCCAGCAAATGAATCTGCACCACCACCGTCATAAGAAGCTTTGTCTCCTTCGATTACCGTGAAGGTTTCGTTTCTAAACTCAGCACCAAAAGCCATAGCCAATGAATTCGAGATCTCTTTGGTAATGTCTATGTTCCCAACGATGTGAGAAAACCTGGTTCCGCCTGGATCAAAACTAATCGGGCTGTTTTCTCTGTATAGCAGAGAGCCTTCATTGATTTCACCGGCATCAACAGTGCCATTGCTGTTTGCATCTAGCCAAGTAGAGGGAGAGTAGACAAAATTTCTATTGTGAGAATTAGTCACCTTATAGGTTTGAGTATTTCCACCTACGGTGAAACTCCCGTCGTATGTCCATCCATTTCTTTCTGATCTTACTCCGAGGGTTCCATTATAGTCATTCAAGAGTCCGTCGAATGTAGGCACATATCCGTCATATCCACCTGCGTTAGTCGGGTGGTCGCCTGGGAAGAAATCAGCTAGATATGGAAAGTCAGTAACTGTTCTCCAGTAAGGAGTTCTATAATTCGCAAAACTGTTTACATTTTTATAAACATAAGCTCCGTTGAAATAACCTTGAACATCACTGCTGATATTAAATCCACCATTCAGTAGAAACTTTGCGGCTGTAGTCTCTGGAGATCCATTGACGTTTCCTGCGTCTGGTCTTCTGTTCAAAAACTCTCTGACGTCCGCAATATTAGCACCAAAATCCCCCGCTTCACCGGCAGCATTTACAGTACCTGGTCTGTTGGCCAATTCTCTTTTAGAGAAATCTACTGTGTAGTTCAAGAAACCATCGTTACCCAAAGTAGTACCGCTGTTCAAGCTTACACCAACTGTTTCTCCGTCACCTTCGCCAGTGATACCAGCACGTAATGTCACAGATCCGTAGTCCACGTCATCTTTGAGAATAATGTTCATTACACCAGCGATGGCATCAGATCCATACTGAGCTGATGCACCATCTCTTAGTATTTCCACTCGCTCGATAGCATCCTGTGGAATAGCTGAAATGTCAGCACCGGTTTCTCCTCTACCAGGAGACGTCTGAGTGTAAAGAAGTGCACTCAAGTTTTTTCTTTTGCCATTGATCAAAATCAAGGTACGGCTAGGCCCCATGTTTCTGATCTCATATGGATCCAGCAACGAAGTCGCATCGTTTACGGGAGTTTGCACAGAGTTGAATGAAGGTACCCGATAGGTCAACGCCTTGTCAAAGGTATTTTGTCCTGTGCTAATCAAATCCTTAGCGTCCAAAATATCGACGGGTACAGCAGTATCCACCGAAGATCTCGGTCTACTCCTTGTACCTACCACTACTAACTCATTCAAAAGCTCGACATTTTCCTCCAATGTGGCGTTCAATGTTTTGTTTTCTCCTGAAGCAACTGTAGTGGTAATCTTTTTCGTCAAATACCCTACAAAACTTATAGACACTTCATGTGTGCCTGCCGGTACTTTGAGAGTATACTCACCGTTTACATTGGTGATCGTACCGTTGCTACTCGAGATGCTTACCGTAGCACCTATTACTGGACCACTCTTGTCAGAAATGACCCCACTAAGTTGCTGAGCACTTACCGCAAATGGCAGGACCAGCAACATTAAAATCTGTAATGATTTTCTCATGTTAAATTTATTTTAGTTGATATAGATATAGGCGTAGTTTTACTCCGCTTATGTAGGTATACAGCTAGCTCGGTTCTAGCACCCACTCTGTCTAAAAATAAATTCTATTGAGACCTTCAGTAATACTTTTATATTATTTGGAAAATGGACACTTGTTCAAAATAGAATTCTTCATCTATGAACTACTGCTCTACTAAGTATTGGATGGGTTTGATTCCGTTGAGTCGCAAGTAGATTGTAGTAAGACCTTTGTGATGTACTAGGTGTGCTCCCCAAGCTGTATTCACTCCAGGAAAGTTTTTGAACTGAACTCTCCAGGTTTCTGCTGTTTTGATGGAAAAGTCACTGACTATTGCGTTACCCTCATTAGCTATGCAAGCCATACTTGTTGCTAGGATGACTAAAGAATTAACCTAGACTTAACATTGCATTCGAAACCATTCCATAATAATATGCGTTCTTTGTATCAGAAACTAACCACGATCGAGTGGTTACTAAAGTCACAGCGGGGATGACCAAGATAAAGTAGATCGTCGCGAAAGGGGTTTTATGAACAAGAAGCCTCAGCTGAACTGGCCAAAGAAGCCGGTTTTTTTTATGTCCAATTTTCTGTTCCCTAACCATTAATCTGTCTTTTGACAGGATAAAACATGTCATAAAAACTATCCTTGGGTGGGTACAACCATAGTAACTCAATCACATGGCCAATAGATTTGTCTAACAATTTTAATATGAGAAAATGCTTACATCGGAGTATTGGAGATGCCAATACTCCGAATTTTTCCATCTTTTAAATCAATAGTTATGACTGATACTTTATCAATTACTCCCTACCACAAGCGGCTTGTTAGAGCTACATTCTGGATGGTAGAATCGAAAGCTGATAACACTGCTAAGGTTTTTTACAATAGATTATTTGAAACAAGCCCTGAATTGCGCCCGATCATGAAGGCTAATGAAAACAGCCAAGGCAGAGCAATGATCGAAATGGTATCGATGTTGGTCAAAGGACTAAACACACTGGAGGTACTTGCCCCAGTAGTCAGAAATATTGGTAAACGATACAGTCGGTATGGCCTGGGTGTTGAGCATTATAATATGGCCGCATCGGCTTTGCTATATTCTTTCAAAGGTGAGCTTCGCGAAAATTGGAATGAGGAGGTAGAAGCAGCGTGGCTGGAAGTACATGAAAAAGTCTCAGAAATTCTTCAAACTGCGTAATGATAGTCATCAAAAAATACATCGGGATTGCGATAAGTCTAATTTCATATGCGCTACTGATGTCACTTATGCTAGTAGGTTAGATCAGAGTCAGAAGGATATCCCGCCAAATATGATTTCGAACACTTGATCCTTTCTATCAGGAAGACGGCTATACCTAAACCCCATGTCTATGAGCGGTAGCGTTCTAAACAAGTTAAAGTTAAATGATACTTCGGCACCATAGGATTTTAAATCGAGGTCTCCGTCGGTTCTTCCCCTGCCGATTCCATAGTCATAAAACCCGTTGACATAGACCCGTCTAAGATTGAAAACCGGACCCAGGTGCCAATCCATATAGAACAACGGCATTTTATAGTTGAAAGACAGGTTGACAAATGAGTCAAAAGAGATATAGCTGAACCCTCTGGTGTAGCGGATTGGACTAGAAAATCTATATTCTGAATTGTCTTCATATTGAAATGCGCCATTCAACTGTACGGAGTGATGATCGAATAGGCCAGGAAAGTACAAACTTGATTCTGCTGAGAATAACTCGCTTTGATAATCTCCTCCAAATGGAGTCTGCCTATAGTTCAATTCCAACGTTTGACCCCAACGGCTGTTTAGGTCCAGGTAGCTTTTTTTGAGTAAGCGCTGGTAGGATGCCACATACTGCATGGAAATCAGCTTACCATTTCTTACATGAGTAAGCTCAGGGCTGGTGAACGGAATGTCATAATTGTTGACGGTTGTATGTTGAGTTTTTATTTCAAACTCAGCTTTCCTTACATACTTGGAGTTAGTAAAATACAGAGGTAAACGTAGGCCAGCCGTAACTTTGGTTTCGTTCCAACTGTAAGTGCGAGTATATGTTCTGTCTCCGTCCTGCACGAGCACATCAAGTGTGCGAGCACCAAATGAATAGTTGGCATCAATAATAGGATAAAAACCCTGATAGCTACCTCCAGTCACAAAGCGCCAGACCCTTTCGTTGCCATTAAAAATACCAATTGCCGAAAGAGTGGTGGTCTGCAGAAGATCTTTTGAGGTCACTCCAAAAGAGTAGTTGTTGTTAGAGGTGATAGTATTCAAACCCCAGCTATGAGGCCTCAGGATGCGGCCTACTTTCGGGTATTTTGAGGTTTCATACACTGAGTCTGGATAATTGTATAGGATTTCATCTGCATGTTCTTCTTGCACCATCTGTTTCTGAAAATCAAAACCTACATATTTGACATTTTCTGCTTTGATCCATAGGGACGGATTAACACTAACGGCGGCCATTTCAAACCCTTCAGAGGTGTAATCATTATACAAAATTTCACCAGCCTGGGAAGCTCTTGGACTAAAAGCCCCGAAACGAGAGCTGGTCACCTGGTAGTGATCTTTAGTTTCCATATTCATCGCGTAGATATTGTCTATGCCGTCGCGGTCTGTGGCGTAGTATACCCATCCATCCTGGAGAATGGGATTGCCCAGATTCTCTTTGTCTGAGTAGTAGAGTATTTCCTCCAGTCCAGTGGTGATGTTTTTCTTAAGGATTGCTTTTCCATCTAGCATGTATTTGAGCAGAATTAGATTTTCATCCTTACTATCGAATTGAGGTACGGAATAGTAATCATTATTGGGATTCTCAAATGCCCTAATCAATTCACCCGTATGGGCATCAAGTAGATGAATCTCATATTGACCTAGATCAGATTGTTGTATAGTAGCGACCCATTTTCCATTGTTGGAAATGGTGGGAGCCATATACTTCGACTTGCTGCTGAGTCGAGTGAGTTTTCTTGTTCGTAGGTCTAGTTTTTTGACTACCGAATAGGTTCGCCGTTGCCACCGGGGATCAAGTTCCAGCTCAGCCCAGACCACCGAAGAATCATTGGAACTGAGTCCATCTGGATTTTGCCAGGACCCTAGTTCATGAACTTTTGTTTCATTTCCCGATTCGTCGATTAGTACTAGAGCAGGAATTAAAGAAAACCCTGTTTTCACCACCAATACCTGATTATTGTAGACCCTTCGTGGAAAGTAATAGTTTGTAAAATTCTTTTTGGCCTCATGAGGCAACTGAGAAAACGCTGTTGGCTCAATTTGGCTAAGCTGTTGCGTGTACAATTGCTTTTGCTGGTCCAACATTTCATTATAGGTAGGAACCAGACGCTTGCCTGTTTCTTTTTTCATGGAATTGGAAAAAATAAATGGAAGATATGGTTTGGAAAAGGACCTTCCGACGATTTTACCCCAGACATCCACTCCGCTCTTATTTTTGAGATAGGTGGTCATCAAATACCCTGTGACATAGTGATTAGGGACCAGCTCACGGTAGGATTTGAGGTATTGCTTATAGTAGTTGAACCCTCCTTTATCTATCAGGTTGGCCTTGAAAGACATCAAGAATGAGGGCATTCTTCCTCGTCCGGTATGTCCAAATGAAGTTTCAACCCCTACGGCATCACCCTCATAAAACCATTGAGGAGCGGCGGCTGCCGCGGAGAGAAATGGCCCAAATTCCCCCATGAAAAAATACAGTACTTTATTTATCGGAGTGATGGCTTTTTCAAACTGGACTATATGCCTGTATTCATGCACAGTGAGGCGCTCGAGCCAGCGATCATTGCCCTGGCTGCGGTAGCCTTGTGGTTCGAACATGTACAACTCCGATCTATACGGAGCAACAGTTACAAACCCGTTGGAAACGGCATGTTGATTTTGAAGAATGATAGGAAACCGAAGTGGACTAGCATCGAGAGATCGGCTGGCAGGCTCATATATATTCTCCAGAATGTTGGTAGTACGTTGGGCTTCGTGCTCCAGGCCTGCCGGATAAATGACCTTAAAGTGCTCACTCTTCACCTGTCGCCACTTGGTGGACCCAGGCAAATTCAATAACTCTTGAGCTTCAATCCCTACAGCAGAAACTGTGAGGAACAATCCTAATATGAAGTATTTCTTCAATATCATCTATAAAGCCTCCTTTAGCGCTTTCACCAGTTTTCTCATATCACGATCGTCATTATATACATGAGGGGCTACGCGAATGAATTCACCACGAACGGAAACACTCACTCGATGAGTTTTGAGTGTGTTTGCCAGTTTATCCATTTTCTCTTGAGGAAATTTGATTCCAAACAGATGTGCCCCTCTTGCGTCTTTGTCTTCTACGTATAGGCCCAAATCACGGACTTCAGCAAGAGTAGGTTCTATTAAGTCAGCGCAGTAATTCTGTATATTTTCAACTCCCCATGATCTTAATTGTTTGATAGCAGTGATCAGCATTGGATTTGCTATGAAGTTGCTTTGTTGACCCATGCCATATCTACTGGCTCCATCCTGATATGCATCTTGGTAGTTGACTAGATTGGCAAAATCTTCACTATGGAGTCTATTGATCCAATTGTGCTCAATAGGCTCTCCCTGATCAAATCGTTCGCCAAAGTAGGCGAATCCGCTGGTATAAGGACCGAGCAACCACTTGTAGCCTGCCACAATCAAAGCATCTGGTTTGATTTCTTGTATGTCGAAAGGATAGGCACCAATAGATTGCGTACCATCTATGATCAGCGCAGCTCCCACCTTGTTGCATTTTTCTCTAATAGCTTTCAGATGGAATAACGTCCCATCTGCCCAATGGACATGACCTAGGCTCACGGCTCGGGTTCTATTGTTTATGGCTGCTAATATATTTTCGTTCCATTTTGATCCTCTTTGGTCTTCGGTATCAGGTGCGGCCACTAACATTAACTCCCCGCCATTTTTTTCACAATGGTGTTTCCATGGATAGACGTTGCTTGGGAATTGACCTTCTGTCAGTACCACATTTTCTCCTTTGGTAAGCGCTATATTATTCACCACATTTCCAATCCCATACGATACAGAAGGAACCATGACCACTCGATTGGGCTCTGGATTGTTGATTAAGTCAGAAAAAAGAATTCGAAGTATTTCTACGTCTTTAAAAAAGTCTTCACCGGTCACTTTGTAAGGTTGGCGTTTGGCTTTTATTCCTGCCATACCGGCTTTCTCTACTTTCTTCAACAAAGGAGCCATGTAGGCACAGTTGAGATAGGCATACTTTTTACTAAGGTTGAATTTCTTTCTTTGACAATTCATAGCGTTATATTAAATCGAAAGTTTAATATTAGAGAATAAAGCCCAATCGGATGAATAAATATCTTGTTTTTGAAACTAAAGAACAGGCGGAGGCAACGATTCCACTAAACCGGATTAAAAAGATTAGGTTAGATAATCGCCTCTACTGCTTGGCTCGAAATATTGAGGGGTTTAGAGTATTCGAAAAGTCCTGTCCTCATTTAGGTGAGGATTTGAGTAAAGGAAACCTAAATCCAGCAGGAGAAATTGTTTGTCCTTGGCACAGCTTCCGGTTTAGTCTATTCAGCGGTGATGAAAGTCAAAAGCGCTGTCGATCCTTAAATATTTACCGCACGGAATGGGAGAATGGTCAATTGTTTGTTTGGGTATAGCCCTCCTCAATTCTATTTCGATAACTAGAGACTAAGCAAATATCGGTTGAATCAAAAAGTAAAAAAATCGGTGCAAAACATTAGCGTCTTGCACCGATCCAGAAAGCATTCAATTTATGTCATTAGACTAATCCTCTGATTTAAGCGGAGGTAGTTCATAATCTGTAAATATGCTGGTTTCCTTCATGAGCTTTTCTATCTCATCGGATCGCCTTGGCGCCTTGTCAGAAAGCAGCTCACAGCCATCTTTGGTGATTAGGTAGTCATCTTCGATCCTGACCGGGATGTCCCACCATTTTTTGTCCGCCGGACTATCTTTCGGAATATAGATACCTGGCTCGATAGTGATCGTCATGTTTTCCTCTAGCGTTCCATAGAGCCCCTTGTCATGAACGTCGAGACCGATGTGATGACAGCACCCGTGTGGATAGTATCGGTTTCTACCGGTTTCAGGGTTAATGATATCTTCATCTTTTAGACTCTTGTACAATCCCAATTCTACCAAACCTTCGTTTACAATTTTAGCTGTAGTTTCGTAGAGTGCGGTGAAGGGCAGGCCAGCCTTGCAGCTATCCGCAGCGGCCTGCTGAGCCTCATAGACTAAGTCGTAGATAAGTTTTTGTTCTTTGGTAAAAGTGCCATTTACCGGAATCGTGCGAGTAACATCTGCTGTATAGCCATGGTATTCTGCTCCCAAATCCATTAAGATTAGTTCGCCATCCTCAATCGCTGGCTTATAATTGTCGATGTAGTGAAGAATGCAACCATGATTACCAGCTCCTACGATACTTGGGTAGCCTTCATATTCCGCGCCATATTTCTTAAAGACAAATTCGTGGATTCCCTGGATTTCAGCCTCAGACATGCCTGGCTTCATAGCCTTCATTACTTCTCGCTGACCGATAGTAGATATATCTACGGCTTTTCTGATCAGATCCAGCTCTTCTTTGGTTTTGACTCCTCTTAACTGACGCATGATTCTGTCCAGACTTACCACGTCCAAATTGTTTTTCTGAGGTTCGATAGCTAGTTCACCTTGTTTATATCCTGACTTTTGTTTGAACTGCTCAATCAAATCAAACAAATCACCTTCTTCTTCGGTGTTTCGAACATCGTTCTTGAAATCATAAAATAGGACCTTATCGAATTTGGAGAAGTCTATATTGAAATCTTTGAAGCTAGGATTTTCAAAAGCCACTTGAATGGCAAGTTTGTCATCTGCACCATCTTTGCCTAGTCTTGGGCCATCATATAGCTCCCTTAGTACATCATGACCACGAACAAAAATGATTTCGTTTAGCGTATTGTCGTTGATGTTTTGGGTTTCTTTGAAAACCATAAGCACCGAGTGAGGCTCTTTGTGTCCGGTTAGATAAAAGAAGTTAGGATCCTGATGATAGAGGAAATCTACATCGTTGGCTCTATTCCGAATGGCATTGGAGAAGAATACAGCAACCGAATTGTCAGGCATTTTTGCCCGAAGCTCTGCTCTTTTTTCTTTATGAAAATCACTTTTTAACAGGTCCTTTGGTCCCGCTTCAGGTTGCGCCTGAATGAGCAGTGGTATAGCGAGTAGTAGTACCCCAAACGTCTTCTTCATTTTTCTCATTTTCTCAGTTGTATTTTTACGTAACCTAATCAAAGCACACGCAAATTGCCAACCTCAAAATAAGTAAACGGATAGCTCCTTATGTGAATGGTAAGGCTGTCTGAAATATTAATTCCTTAATGAGAGGCCGATTGACCAGAACACAAAAAAACCCCAATCAAATAGACAGGGGTTCAAATTTTATAGAACTCAGTATGAGTTAAGCTGCTTTCTTAAAGCTTTCTCTTTTCACTGAGACTTCGAGTTTCTTGATATGAATAATTCCAACTTTGTCCATCACCCACATGATCAAATAAGTAGGATCAATTTCATGCCACCTTACGCCACCAAAATTGGCTCTGTTGCCATGCTTGTGGTGATTGTTGTGATAACTCTCTCCCATCATCAGAAAATCAAATGGTAGAAGATTCTTAGAAGTATCGCCCACTTTAAAATTCACATAGCCATAAACATGAGCAAACCAGTTGATAATAGCACCATGAATAGGAGCCATCAAAAATGCGGCAGGTAAGAACAACCATTGCCACCAAGCAGTAGCAAAAGCCATAAAAAAGAAGGTATAAGCTGCACCCCATGCGATCCTAGAGACCCATGAGCGAGCAAATTTGTCAAATGCGACCCATTCTGGCACATTGTCTGTAAACCTAGCCTCTACTTCGACCCTCTTGCTGGTAATCGCGGAATAGGTGGTTTTTGTCCTCCACATCATAGCAAACAGATTTTCATCATATTTAGGAGAGTGGGGATCTTTTTCGGTATCTGCATAGGCATGGTGCATTCTGTGCATTACTCCGTACCCATAGGCGCTGAGGTAATTTGAGCCTTGAAAAACCCAGGTAAGAAAATAACACAGTTTTTCTCCGAATCTCGACATAGTAAAACTCTGATGGGCTGAATAACGATGGAGGAAGAAAGTCTGAAAAAACAGACCGCCGTACCACATCACCAACATAAAAATTAATATTTCCATTTCAATTGTTTGTTTGCATATACAAGGACAGTATCAACCCTTGTTTGTGACAAAGGTCGCCAAAAAAATCAATATTTTCCTGATCTATGCTTTTTGACTCACGTATCTCTATCTTTGCGGATTGTTAAATGCACACCCTCTATGGCCGAAATTCTAGAAAATCACATTGCCAATAATATTGACCAATTGGACCCCAGAGATTTTATTATTATCAAGAACGCCCGAGTCAACAACCTGAAGAATCTAAGTGTTGCTATACCTAGAAATAAGCTGGTGGTTGTGACAGGCCTTTCGGGGTCTGGAAAGTCTTCTCTAGCCTTTGATACCTTGTTTGCCGAAGGCCAAAGAAAATATGTGGAAAGTTTGAGTTCTTATGCGCGGCAGTTTCTGGGTCGAATGGAGAAGCCAGAGGTGGACTATATAAAAGGAGTATCTCCTGCAGTAGCAATAGAACAAAAAGTAAATACAAGAAATCCAAGATCTACCGTAGGTACCACCACAGAAATCTATGACTATATCAAGCTGCTGTATGCCAGAATAGGTCAAACGATATCACCTATCAGCGGTGAGTTGGTAAAAAGAGATACCGTATCCACCGTTGTGAATTCGATCAACAAGTACGATGAGGGAACAAAGTTTATGATCTCTGCACCTTTTAGACTACATGAGAATAGAAGCGTAGAGGTAGAATTCAACATTCTATTGAGTAAGGGGTTTACTCGTGTGTTGATAGATGGTGAGCTAGCTCAGATTGAGGAGCTCGATGCTTCGCAGGTTGATCCAAATAAGGTCGAAGTACTGATTGATAGATTGAGTGTAAATGCTACCGACGAAGACGCCAATTTTAGATTTTCAGATTCTGTACAAACTGCATTTTTCGAAGGAGAAGGAGATTGTCGTATTCACATGAAATCTGGCGAAGTGCTGCAATTCTCAGATCGATTTGAACTAGACGGAATATTGTTCGAAGAACCTTCAACGAATCTATTTAGCTTCAACAATCCATATGGGGCATGTAGACGTTGTGAAGGGTTTGGAAAAATATTGGGCATCGACCCGGATTTGGTCATTGCTGACAAAAACCTCTCTGTATATGATGGTGCGATCGTACCATGGAGAAGCGAAACGATGAAAAAATGGCTTCAACCGCTATTGAAAATTGCTCATGAAATAAACTTCCCTCTTCATCGACCGGTAAAAGATCTTTCGGAAAAAGAGTATGATTTGCTATGGAATGGTAAAGGTGAATTTGAAGGATTACATGCCTTCTATGCATTTATTGAGTCTCAACTGCACAAAATTCAATACCGAGTCATGCTCTCTCGGTACAGAGGAAAAACGTCTTGTCCAGAATGCCACGGCACACGATTGCGCAAAGATGCTTTCTATGTCAAAGTAGGAGGAAAACCCATTTCCGAGTTGGTGTTAATGCCGTTGGATCATGCCGTAGAGTTTTTTGCCAACCTTGAGCTTTCAGAATTTGATCGCCAGGTAGCAAAACGAATCCTCAAGGAAATTCAAAACCGATTGAGTTATATGAAAGAGGTGGGTCTTGGATATTTGACCCTCAACCGATTAACCTCAACACTCTCAGGTGGAGAATATCAAAGAATAAAGTTAGCCACCTCATTGGGCAGTGCTTTGGTCGGATCCATGTATATCCTGGATGAACCGAGTATTGGGCTTCACCCGAGAGATACGGCTCGCTTAGGTAACGTGCTCAATACATTAAGAAATTTGGGAAATACGGTAATCGTAGTAGAGCACGAAGAGGAGGTAATGAAGCGAGCGGACCAAATCATTGACATTGGGCCAGCAGCCGGAATCCACGGGGGAGAGTTGGTTTTTCAGGGAGATTGGGACGACATATTGGAGGAAAAAGACTCCGTAACGGCTAGATTTCTCAATGGAACAGAGTTTATCCCCGTACCCACACGACGAAGGCCGTGGAAACACAGCATTGATATAATCGAAGCCAGAGAGAACAATCTGAAGCGTATTGATGTTTCCATTCCATTGGGCGTACTCACTGTTGTCACAGGAGTAAGTGGGTCTGGAAAATCGACTTTGATAAGAAAGATCTTATACCCTGCCTTGGGGAAAATTGTAGGAGTAACCGGTGAGGAAACAGGTAAGTTTGGTGCTCTGGATGGAGATTACAAAATGATCCAGCGGATGGAGATGATAGATCAAAACCCGCTTGGGAGAAGCTCAAGGTCCAACCCAGTGACTTATGTCAAGGCCTATGATGCCATCCGCCAGCTCTACTCAGATCAGCCTACAGCAAAACAGCGAAACTTAAAGCCGGCACACTTTTCATTCAATGTCGACGGTGGAAGGTGCGAGACTTGTCAGGGAGAAGGCGAGGTGAAAATTGAAATGCAATTTATGGCTGATTTACACCTGACCTGTGATGAATGCAAAGGAAAACGTTTTAAGGAAGATATTCTTGAGGTCACCTACAATGACAGGCATATTGCTGATATTTTGGATATGAGTATAGAGGAGAGTTTAACCTTTTTTGCAGATCAGCGGGCTATTGTATCCAAACTCCAACCTTTAGATGACGTGGGTCTTGGCTATGTGAAGCTCGGCCAGTCTTCCAATTCACTTAGCGGTGGAGAGGCACAACGTGTGAAATTGGCATCATTCCTTGGCAAAGGACAGCAAAAAGAAAAAATACTCTTCATTTTTGATGAACCCACTACCGGCCTACATTTTAAGGACATCGAGAAACTGCTAGATAGTATCAATGCATTGGTCGATCAGGGCCATTCTGTGGTGATCATCGAGCACAATATGGAAATTATAAAATCTGCAGATTGGATCATTGATCTCGGGCCTGATGGTGGAGATCAAGGCGGAAGTTTGTGTTTTGCAGGGACTCCAGAGGAAATGATAAAATTGGAAAATAACCACACAGCTAAGTATCTTCGAGAGAAAATCGTCTGATGGTTATAACAGGATTAGAATCACTAAAGGAAAATTCTCAGGACATACATGGTCATGTGGGATATCTCTGCCATCCGGCATCTGTTGCATCAAACTTCGATCACGGAATAGACCTCCTCAAATCCTTGTATGGTTCACGTCTGAAAAAGCTCTTTGCTCCACAGCATGGAATCTTTGCAGATGTTCAAGACAACATGGTGGAGTCGGATCATTTTCATCATACCCACTTTGACCTTCCGGTATACAGTCTTTACTCGGATACAAGAAAACCTACAGCCGATATGCTCGAGGGTTTAGATCATGTCTTGATTGATCTGCAAGATGTGGGGACCAGGGTATACACCTATATATATACCATGATTTATATGATGGAAGCTTGCGGTGAGCTGGGGGTGGAAGTGATTATACTGGATAGACCTAACCCAATAGGTGGTTTGGCCATGGAAGGCAATGTTTTGGATTTTGACTTTAGATCATTTATTGGGAGATACGAGCTTCCCATGCGTCATGGGATGACGATGGGAGAAGTTGGTCTGATAGCAAAGAAATACTGGGGCGTTGATTGTGAGTTGCGAATAGCTAAAATGAAGGGATGGACACGAGATATGTATTTCGCAGAGACAGGCCTGCCCTGGATCCTCCCCTCTCCAAATCTTCCCAATCCGGAGACAGCATCTACTTTTGTGGGCACGGTAATTTTCGAAGGCACCAACATATCTGAAGGAAGAGGGACCACCAAAAGTTTAGAAACGGTAGGTCATCCAGCAATTGCCAATTATCAACTACTGACCCAAATTCAACAAGAAATAAAAAATCAAAGATTGGATGGTTTTGTACTAAGACCGACCTCGTTTATTCCGACTTTTCAAAAGCACCAAGGCATCTTGTGCCATGGTTATCAGATTCATATCACGGACAAAAGTAGATTTAGACCTTGGCTTGTAGGTCAGCTTCTTAATCGGGAGTTCTATCACCATCTTGGGGAGCAGTTTGCCTGGAAGCAGCCACCTTATGAATATGAAGAAGAAATACTCCCCATTGATATATTAAATGGAACCGATAGAATCAGAAAATGGGTCGAAGTTAATGGATCGATCGAGGAGCTTCGGGAAATTGAGATGGAAAAAATGGATGATTTTCAGAACCAAAGAGCGAGTGTTCTAATCTATTGATATAGATATCTCTTTCAACTTATTTTTTATCGTTACTTTTAAGTCCAGTTAGCCCAAAACTGATTCGACGACTTATACTAGTCGTACTAGACAAGTTTTATCCAATTTTCTCCGCAGGTAATAGGTTACCGGCATCGTACTTCATTAGAAAATTATGGCTGCTAAGCAAAAAACAAAAACAATAATTGTATCCAACCGGCTACCAGTTCGGATTGTAAAAGAAGAAAACAAATTATCCTTCATGCCAAGTGAAGGAGGATTAGCTACAGGGTTAGGTTCTATCTATAAGCAAGGAGACAATATTTGGCTCGGATGGCCTGGTGCTGTTCTAAGTGGCAAGTCAGAAGAAGATCAAACTAAAAAAGAGTTAAAAGATCAGAACATGGCTCCGGTTTTTCTTACAGAGGAGGATATTGAGTTGTATTATGAAGGATTTTCAAACGAAACACTTTGGCCAAATTTTCACTACTTCAATCAATTCTCTGAATTTAAGCAAGAATATTGGAGGTCCTATCAGGAGGTCAACCAAAAATTTGCCGATCAAGTTATAAAAAACGCAAACCCAAATGATACCATTTGGATTCATGATTATCAGCTCCTACTCCTGCCGGCACTGGTTCGAGAAAAGTTACCTGAGATATCCATTGGGTTTTTCCTTCATATTCCATTTCCTTCCTACGAATCCTTTAGAATTCTGCCCTGGAGAAGAGAGCTGCTGGTAGGTATGCTTGGAGCTGACTTTTTGGGCTTTCATACCTACGATGATACGCGCCACTTTCTCTCGTCGGTCAGCCGACTTGCAGGAGTGGGAAATGAACACGGGCATATCAATTACAACAATCGCCAGATCATGGCTGATGCGCTCCCGATGGGAATAGACTATGATAAATATGCTGAGACTGCAGCAGCGCCGGAGACTCTCGAAAGAGAAGTCAGGTACAGAACCAGCATTGGCTCACAAAAACTTATTCTATGCATAGACCGGTTGGATTATTCCAAAGGAATTCCTCAAAGACTTAAGGCCTTCGAAAAACTACTTGAGCGAAATCCCGAATACCGGGAGAAGGTTTCTATGCTAATGGTGGTCGTACCCTCTAGAGATCAAGTAGGAAAGTACAAAGAACTCAAAGAAGAAATCGACTTGCTTGTTGGACGGATCAATGGACAATACTCCCGTTTGAGCTGGACCCCAATACATTACTTTTATCGTTCCTATCCTTTGCATGCGTTATCTGCATTTTATCGAATGGCGCATGTATGTCTCGTCAGTCCGATGAGAGATGGGATGAACCTCGTCTGCAAAGAATTCATAGCCAGTAAGCTGGACAAGAAAGGGGTGCTGATTTTGAGTGAAATGGCTGGTGCATCTAAAGAGCTGTCAGATGCTCTTTTGGTCAATCCAAACAACCGGGAGCAGATGGTAGAGGCTATACGCGAAGCTTTGGAAATGCAAGAGGACGAACAAGTTCAGCGCATGATTGTCATGCAAAACACACTCAAGAGATACAATATATATAACTGGGTTGATCTCTTTATGAATAGACTCTCTGTGGTAAAAGAAGAGCAGAGAGCCCTTACCACCAAATTGTTAGATAAAAAATCAGAGGAATCCATTCAGACGGCGTATAAAAAGGCTAAAAAGTCCCTGATTTTTCTCGACTATGATGGTACCCTCAAAGGATTTTTTGGTGATCCTCAGGCGGCCAAACCTGACGAAGAATTGTATGAAATTATCGGAGGGTTGACAAAAAACAAAACGTCAACTGTAGTGATCATTAGTGGTCGGGATAAGCAAACCTTAGCGAGCTGGTTTAATCTATCAAAGGTAGATCTCATCGGCGAGCATGGAGTATGGCTAAGAGGTCATGGCGAAGAATGGCATACGATCACAAACCTTACAGATGTATGGAAAGACGACATTCGAGATGTGCTCGAGGGCTATGTAGCACGGACACCAGGGTCATTTGTGGAAGAAAAAGATTATTCTCTTGTGTGGCATTATAGAAAGGTAGAGACAGGTTTAGGAGAACTCAGAACGCGTGAACTCACGAGCCATTTAAAATATCTGGCTTCCAATCAAAACTTGCAGGTGCTGGAAGGCGATATGGTCGTAGAAATCAAGAGCACAGAAATCAACAAAGGTCGCGCAGCTCGCAATTGGATGAAGCGACATGAGAATGCCGATTTTATCATGGCCATTGGTGATGATTGGACTGATGAAGATACTTTCAAGGCTATGCCCAAGGAGGCCTATACGGTCAAGGTTGGGAGCTCCAATTCGGCGGCTAAATTTAGTGTCAATAGTTTCGAAAATGTAAGAGAGCTGTTAAAAGGAATGGTAGATCTGTAATCTACGTTCTGTTTATTTAAAATAGTTTTTCCATTTATTATTAAGAAGTGATACTTTTGTAATCATTTTACTAATCTAAAATTTACAGCACGATGGCCTACTCAAAATTAAGATTCTGCGCAGTAATCTGCATTACTCTTTTGTCCTTTCAGTCTTTTGGACAAAGCCCTTGGCTCAACAACAACAACCCTGGTTTTTTTGCCTTTGAATTTTCAAAAGTAAAATTAAGTGGAGGCAATGACGGACTCGGCTTTCTTACAGCTGTTTACGATTTGTCTGGAGGGTTTAGCGTAGGAGAAAAAACGGAATTGATCGTGGACTTACCAATTTCGCACTTCAAAGCAAGCGAAAGTTCTTTTCCTTCTGAAACGACTATTGGCAATCTCTATGTAGGAATCCGCACTGGTGACAGATCTAAACCGTTAAGAGTTGAGATTGGCGCTTCGCTACCGACTACAGCAGAAGACAAGCTGTTCGCCAGTTCTTTTGGAACATTGGCATTGCTTAACAGAGAAGAAAAATTCACACCGAATACCTGGGGTTTAAACGCCAAGTTAACGGCAGAAAAGCCAATCAACGATAATGGCCTTTATTATAGGGTCAGAGGAGGGTTACTTTATTGGAAACTAAAAGACTTTGATGTGTCGCTTCTACATCTTGATCTGATGGGTCAAATTGGACTTAGGACGTCCGATGGCATAGGTGTATTGGCTGCAATTAATAGTAGAGTTGGGCTGACTGAAGACTCCAAGTTTGGAGAGGATGACGCCGCTTCATTTTTATTTGCGTTAGGTGCGAGCTACAGATCCAAAAATTTCGAACCTGGTCTTACACTTAATGTTCCTCTGGATGATCCTTATCAAGACGCGGTAAGCAATGTTTTTAATGTAAGCTTATTGTTTCACCTCGAAGACTGAGGTTTCTGAAGAGGGACTAGTGCCCTCTAGTCATCTCCGCCAGGTTGATGCATTCAGCTTTGTGAAAGCTAATCTCTCTGACGTTATCCATTTGCCCCCAGAGATACTTATGGCCCTTGAGTCGTTTTGTAGTTCTCATTCTTCTTTTGAGACGAAGCACCTCCTGGTCTGATGCCTTACGTTTTGCGCCAAGCTGACCGTATAATTTTACTGCAGGATACTGATCAAATCGTCCTTTGAAAAGAGATTTGATCCATAACCAACGATTGCTATTCACGCCTAATATGCAGATGTTGGAGTTTGTGCTAGCATGAGCAGGGAGTTTGGAAGCATACTTTTCAAAATAGAAACCGGAAAGGTTGTCATTCAAAAAAAAGGAACCAATAGGAGTCACCGTGGGGTTCTGCTCTGTGTCAACGGAGGCAATAGAGACATGAAGACTATTTTTGAAACTCAGGCTAAAGTGCCGTCGAATTTTACTCCAGTCGTTGTGAATATCCATAAGTCAGTAGAGGTTTATTTTGCTATACGAATTTATATGCTTAGTGGTCTAGGTGTAGTCACGAAAAAATTGGGCGATGTCCTCAGGAAGGGCTTCTGGTTTCATCATAGATACTCTAATGCTTCCAGGGTTACCTTTTGGAAAGTAGTTAATAAAAGAGAGTGGGCCTCCAAATACTAACCGAATCGCTTGACCTAGAACTTCATTGAATCTTTTTTCTTGCCAGCCTTGCATGAGCATTAGCCAATGTGTCTGCGTATGTTGTATTGGGTAGGCTTGACCGATGATATGAGCACGCTCCAGATGGTGCCAAACTTGAGCACTGTCGTTCGCTATTTTTGCTAGTCGATAGTTGGTGAGCTCCTGAGAGTAAAAAGAAAACAACTTGCTCGGCATGGATAAATTTAGTTTCATCTTTTTTTAGACAAATCTGCTGGATACATCAGAGAGCATCTTGTATAAACCGGCTATTTACAAGCCCCCTTTTCCCATCGGGTGACACCGGCGTTACCAGCCTGGCAGGCATTGCTATAGGTCTCATTATCACACCCGCAGACAGGATCATACTCCATCGTACAAATCCCTTCAAGGTTGATTTTGTTTTTATCAATACAAGGGGACTCGCAGGTATTAGCAGCCAGCATAAAACAAACGAGAAGCAAAGCTGAAATTTCTTTCATGGGAAACAAGATAGCTGAATTGCCTTGTTGATCCAACAGTAATTGAGATGCAAATAATTATCTTCTAGTTATACAAAACTGAAACTAATGAATTAAATTCACGTTTGTATAACAAATAATTTTTTGAATGGGAACAACGAAGGGAACTCATATTGGTGAATTTGAAGAACTTGCTCTACTTACAGTGGGAGCTCTATTTAATGAAGCCTATGGCGTTGCTGTCATGGATGAAATTGCATCTAGAACAGGCCGAAATGTCAATATTAGCGCAGTCCATGAAGTATTGAAACGCCTGGAAAAGAAGGGCTTTGTTCAGTCGAGGATGGGAGGTGCCACAAATGAGCGCGGGGGTAGACGAAAAAGATATTTTACACTCACCTTTGAGGGAAAAGCAGCGCTCGATCAGTCTATTGGGTTGCGCAATGAACTCTACAACGCGATCCCAAAACTCACTTTCAACTTTTCATAACCTTGAATATCTCTCCGCCTAAATGGGCCGATCGATTTTTAAAGTGGTATTGTCACCCTGACCTTCTTGAAGAAATTCAAGGGGATGCACAAGAACTATTTTATCGTCGTGCAGAGAAGGATGGAGAAAGGAAGGCTAGAAGAAAATATGTCTGGGATGTCATTAGGTTCTTCAGGTGGTCCAATCTGAACAAGTCAAACAAACTCAAAATAAACTCACTCATTATGTTTAGTAGCTATTTAAAAATAGGATTTAGAAATATTAGTAAAAACTTGGCTATTTCTTTCATCAACATCTTTGGTCTGGCTCTTGCCATAGGGTGTGCGATTACCACATTTATCTTTGTGGATATGCAGCTCCATATGGATCAATTCCATTCAAAAAAAGACAATATTTATCAATTGATCAATCATGTAAACAATGAATCTGGTGATGAACTGTGGGGTATAAACCCACTTTTACTCGCAGAAGAATTGGAGCAGAACAATGCATCTGTAAGCAATACCATGCGCATGGAGTATGTCGGTGGAAACGTAAGGTATGGCGACAAAGTATTTTCTGAAAGACTGTCCTACATTGAACCCTCTTTTCTTGAAATATTTGATTTCGAACTGGCAAAAGGACCAAGAAATATATTGGAGGACAAACAAAGTATGATAATTAGTCATGACATGGCAGTCAAATATTTTGGAGAAGAGGACCCCATAGGACAAACGCTTACCATCAATCTTGGAGGCAATCAAACCCAATCCTTCCTAGTTGGTGCAGTACTCAAAAAATATCCCGCCAACTCCAGTTTTGGTTTTGATATCATGATTCCAATGGAAAATCTTTTTGATATTAAAGGCTATGAAAAAATGGATTGGGATTTTTTGACCAATGCCACCTTTGTAGAAATGGCCTCTGGTCACCACCCATCAGAGCTAGATGATCAGATGACGGAGTTTGCCAATAGGCATAACATAGCAGCTACAGATTGGACAATAAATATTTTTGAATTTGTTCCACTGGAAGAAATGTCTATTCGGGACTATCAAATAAAAGGAAGCGTGTCGGGAGGCAGTCATCCTGCTGGGCGAATGGCCTTATCGGTAATCGCAATAATCCTATTGGCCTTGGCTTGTTTCAACTATATGAATATAGCGGTGGCTTCGGCTACAAAGAGACTCAAAGAAATCGCCATGAGAAAAGTGATGGGGAGCGATAGAAAAAACATCATCTATCAATTTCTTACAGAAAACTTTATACTCTGTCTAGTCGCCTTATTTCTTGGAGTCTTGTTGAGCTACTATTTCTTTCTCCCAGGTTTTAACTATTTGTTTCCGGTGGAAATTCCGTTTTCGTTCTCGTCTTTTCAAAGTGCTGTTATGTTTTTTGGTGGTCTGCTTTTACTTATTGGCTTTGCTTCAGGCTCATATCCAGCGTTTTATGTTTCAAGATTTCAGCCGGCAGCTATTCTTAAAGGCAATCAAAAACTTGGCGGAAAAAATTGGTTCAGTAAAATCTTGCTTACACTTCAATTACTACTGGCGTTTATGATGGTGGTGGGTTGCTTTGTATTTACAGAAAATGCCATCTATCTCAATGACAAAGACTGGGGCTACAAAGCAAATGGGGTATTTTCAATTAGAGTAAATGACAACAGCCATCTCAACTCCCTCCGGCAAACGGCTGAAGCAAATCCGGCTGTCCTATCCTATGCTGAAGGGTTGGGCCACCTGGGTAGATCCAACTGGCTCACACATATCAGTGTACGTGAATCACAACTCAAAACGCTGCATTACCAGAGTACTCCCAATTATCTTGAAACAATGAATTTGAGGCTTGCGGAAGGTAGACTATTCGACCAGAACTCGTCTTATCCATCAAAACAAACGGTAATCAACAAAAAATTTGCGTCCAAAATGGGTTGGGATAAACCACTTGATATGAAGTTTACTCATGACAGCACAGATTATTATGTAATTGGCGTTATTGAAGATTTTTATACACGTAATTTTTATGAAGAAACGGACGCCGCTTTTTTTACCATCGGAAACCCCGATGAGCATAAGTATTTTATTGTCAAAACGGAAGAAAATCAGCTTTTCGAAGTGGATGATCAGTTTCAGGCAGTATGGTTCGATTTTGCTCCCAATGACCCTTATGATCGAGAGTTCCAAAGATTTGCTTTTGATGATTTTTATAGAGAAAACAAGGGCAATCTTACACTTATAATAACCATATCAGCCTTTGCAATGATCCTTGCCTGTCTCGGGCTTTTTGGGCTGTTGAGCTTCAATCTTCAGCGAAGAATGAAAGAATTTGGTGTGCGAAAAGTACTGGGAGCTGGTAGATTTTCTATCATTAAGCAGGCCAACAAAGAGTATGTGTGGATTATGCTTACAGCATTTGTATTTGGAGCGCCACTGGGGTTTGCGTTGATTATTCAGCTTTTGCAAACCATCTACCCGGATACTCCCCCATCTAGCATATTACCATTCATTGTATCTGTAGTGGTCATAGTATTTACTGTGGCCACCACGATTACCGGTCAGCTGCTACATGCCACCAGAGTCAATCCAGTAGACGTACTGCGATCTGAATAAGGCATAAATTTTACGTATGAAGCAAAAATCTGATGATTTGAATTAGGGATTATAAACAAGTTCAACTAGTTTGAGGCCTTTTTATAACCCCTTTTCAAATTGAAGAAGATATTAACCTATCTCAACATCTTTGTAGTATTGATTTCTTTGCTTTGCTTATATAGCTTTAGCATAATTCATATCGAGCGAGGCGGTACGAGGTTTGGTTCTTTGACAGAGCCAATAAAGAGCTTCTACGAATTTCCCAAATTGGCATATGCTGTGCTAAGGAGCAACGAACTCTGGGGAAACCCGCTGGACTTCAAACCAAGAGATCCAAATTTCATAAGCAAAAACGAACTGACCTACGACGTGTTCTCGCTTCACGGTTCGTTTGACAACAAAAACTCACTTTGGGAAATCAGACTATTCAACCTAAAGGATGATTCGGTACATTATGAGTGGCAAGTAGGACAAGAGCACTTTGATTATGAAGGAAACCCTATTGAATTCTTTAATACTGACCTAAAAAACATTGTTTTATTACCGAATCGTTCGATTGTTTTTAGATTCAACAAAACGAACAATGTCGTGAGACTAGATAGGGATTCAAAGCTGGTCTGGAGAGTCTATGATCGATTTCATCATCATAGCATTAATCAGGATCACAACAACAATCTGTGGATAGGATCTCGAACCCAGCGACCGTTTAAATCTGCCGATGGCCGGACTTATTATTACCGCGAAGATCAATTGTCTCTGTATGATTTTTCAACCGGAGAGCGTATTTTCAATAAAAGCTTGAGTGAAATGTTTCAGGAAAACGGGATGGATCACATTATCTATGGGCATAGCAATCATATCAACTCGTATGATCAACCAGACCCATTTCATCTAAACGACATTCAGCCCTTACTGACAGATGGTGAGTTCTGGAAGAAAGGCGATATTTTTCTCAGCCTACGACATAGATCAATGATACTATTGTACAGGCCTGCTACCAATAAAATTCTAAGAGTAGTGCAAGGACCCTTCATCAATCAACACGACGTTGACATTTTATCAGATAACAAAATTTCATTGTTCAACAACAACGCTACGGGCATCGGATCCAAGCGCCAAATGTCTGAGTACGGAACGCCGGATAAACTTCAAGACTCCTTCAATTCTTCGGATGTCCTGATATATGATCTTATGGATAGCACCTATTCCAATTCGTTCAAGAAGTTTTTTGATCTGGAAAAAATCTATACTAGAACAAATGGTCTCCATCAGTTTTTGAGCAACGGTGATCTGTTTGTCGAGAGTTTTGAGGAGGGTAAAATTTTTATTTTAAACGAAAATGAGATTGTTTTCAAAAAACAGTTGGACACTTCGCAAGAAGATATGATCTATCTTCCACATTGGATGCAATTGTATGAAGACATAAATTTCTAAAATATGCTGTGTACACTTCTTTACTTAGGCCCGGGACTTGGTATAGGCACCATATTCCTTGTGATTATTATTCTGCTCATTGTAGTATTTAGCTTTGGAATGATCATCTGGACGCCTATCAAAAATCTGATTAGAAAAATCCGTGGCAAAAACAACTAAGCCATGAGTCATTACTTTTGGGTGGCGACTGGTTCCTTACTATTCACTGTAGGGCTTATTCTTACGGCGAAAAAACCGTTTTTTTTAATGGCAATGTCCACTGTTCGATTGTTGGACATGATGCTCAATACCTCCATCGATGAAAACGAAAAGACCACTCACCTGATCAAACGACTGTCAAGCCTTCTGCTTTGGCTAGCCGTTTTTCTATCCACCCTTGGGCTGTTGTTTTTTGGTTTTTATGGACTACTGTACGTAGTCAATAATTCTTCCCTAGAAGAATTATATGCTCAAGACTATTCTTCATACAAATTCATTGTTGCTCTGTCAGTAGGTGGAGGGATTCCTCTTCTTTTTTGGCCCAAGGCCCAAGGAGACTATTCCGACTGGTCTAAGTTGTTTCATCGGCTGATTCTGGACCATTATCAAGTAGGGAAAGTCCTGTTTTCATTGGATAAAGCCATCTTTCTGAAAAAGAATAATTTGAATCCCCAATTTGTAATCGTTTCAGGTCTTGCAAGATCCGGTACCACTGCGCTCATGCAAATGTTAAACGATCAGGACAGGTTTTCTTCACTTTCATATGCCAATATGCCTATGCTGATGGGCACCCGAATTTGGAAGATATTTTATTCACCAAAGAATACCCGACTTCAAGAGAGGCATCACAAAGACCAGATGAAGCATAGCCTTAACTCTGCAGAAGCCTTTGATGAATATTTTTTTAAGGTCCATCTCGAGGATAAATATATTTCAGATGGCCACCTTGATCTTCACGATCTGAGCGATGACACCTATCATCAGTATCTACTTTACCAAAATTTGGTCGCACCAAATCGCCAAACCTATTTGGTAAAAAATAATAACCTGATACTTAGATATGAGTCGTTAAGAAAACACAACAAGGACTTTAAGGTCATACTCATGTATAGAGAACCAATGGAGCATGCATCCTCACTGTTACAGCAACACAAAAATTTCTTGACCTTGCAGAAAAAGGAACCTTTTGCGCTTGAATATATGGACTGGTTGGGCCATCACGAATTTGGCCTGCATCACAAACCCTTTAGACTGTCCAAGCTGGAGAGAAAATTTGCAGATCCTGACACACTGGAATATTGGTTGGCACTATGGGTGGAATACTATAGCTATCTTCTAAAATTTGGTGATGACCAGAATCTCCTATTTGTGCATTATCAGGATTTTCTCGAAGATACTCACAAGGTCGAAAAAACAATTTTTAACTGGATTGGCATTGAGTCAAGGAGTAAAAACAGAGAAAAGTTCCTTAAAAACAAACAAGACATGGATCTGACGGCCGACGTCCAGCTTAGCGAAGAGGCTACAGAGGTCTATCATTTGCTTAGGCAAATCAACCCATAAAAAAGGCCAGCTACCTAGCTGGCCCAAACATTATCCAAACTGGAAATCTCTTTTAAGAATCGTATCCACTGGTATCCACACCCATCTCTTTCAATAATTTGATAGAGTTAGCTTTCACATTTGGAGCAGGGTTCAGTGAAAGTGACTTTTTCAAGTACTTGATTGCGTTTTTATTATCTCCTTTTGTTTTGTAAGCCTCACCCAGGCTATCCCAGCAATTGGCATTTTCAGGATTCCTCTTAGCATTTAGTGTAAAGTATTCGATGGCCTTATCATATTTCTGCTGACCGATCATTTGATATCCAAGAAAATTCAGTTGACCAACATTGGCAATTGCTACAGATTCATCAATCAAGGCCTGAGCCTCAGCTGTTTTACCTTGCTGAGTCAAAAGCTGACCTTTTGTCGAAAGGTTGTTGAAGTTTTTAGTGTTGGCGATTGATCGATCAACCCACTGAATAGCTTCCTCATGATTAATGTTGTTTTGCACGCAGTACTGAGCTGCCTGATTTAAACCTTGCCATCCAAAACCTGGAATAGACCTAAGTTCATCTCTAAAGTTAGCTAGCACAACTTCGTGTACGTCAAAAGATACTTTAAACGGAATAGCTTTCTTTTCCCATTTCAAGGCAATAGTCGCACTCGTATTATCCATAGCGATCGCGTCATAAGTCAACAGTTCAGTGTGATCGATAGCTGTGGTTTGTACATCTACTCTGAGCGCATCCTCCGCCTCTTTGTAGTAGAAACTACCCCACGAAGAAGTATTGTTTGAAAAAATCACAGTGGCTTTTCCATTTTCATATACGGCCATATGTAGCCCATAAGATCCAGCAGCAATTTTTTTGCCTTCAATACTGACATCATGTGAAAATGTTATTATGGTGTTTTCATTTGCACCAGCTCTCCATGGAATATTGCTTCCATCTACAAATGTAGTGGCGTCAAATCCCCACGGGACCTGAGTTCCCCAGATATTTCCACTTCGATCTTGGCCTCTAAAGGTTACACGCGGTCTACTGTATTTGATGTTGATCGTAGAGATCCCTACAGTCTGAGTGAATTCTGCAGCAGGACTTACTGCTCTTGGCGTAGTTACGTTTTGGGCACTTACCTCCCAACACAGCATTGCGATCAACGCAGCCGTAAAAAGTGCTTGCATGTTAATTTTTGTCTTCATAATATAAATGGTTATGGTATTTGAATTTTTAACAACTAGATAAACGTGTATCCTCTAAGAGGGAGGATATTTTGTGATAAACGGCAAATTCAGTGATAGAAGGTTTATAATAAGTGATAACAGGAGCGTAATATTCTACTTAAATACCTGCAAAGTGCAGAAGATTTTATACCCTTATGTCGCAAAAGGATATTTGATCCTTGGTACATGTCCAACGAAAAGGCTAATTTTAGTCTTAATCATGCCCTGTCGACATGCAAAGCACTGCCACTTCTGTTGAAGAATATTTAGAAACCCTACCCGAGGATCGCAGTAAAGCGATCAGCAAAGTCCGCGAGGTCATCCTCAAGCATCTTCCTAAAGGGATCGAAGAAACGATGAATTATGGTTTGATTAGCTATGAAGTACCATTGCATGTCTATCCCGATACCTACAATAAGAAACCACTGATGTTTGCTGCATTAGCCTCGCAGAAAAACCATATGGCTGTTTACCTCTCTGGCATATACTGTGATGCGGCCCTGCGAGCCAATTTTGAGAATGACTACAAAGCCAGTGGCAAAAAAATGGATATGGGCAAAAGTTGTGTTCGATTTAGAAAATTGGAAAACCTTCCACTGGAGGTCATCGGTCGAGCTATAGGCGCACTTGATATGGAATCCTTTGTGCTTTTTTCAAAGAAGAATAAGCAAAAATAGTTAACACCATATTTTTTACGTGGATGTAGGGGTAGATACCTTTTTGGTTTTCTAGAAAATAGAATTCAATATTTATTACCGAGTTGGTAACCATTTAGCTCCAAATATTGTCTTTTTGTAAAACATAATTAGAAATCAACTAGCTCAGAATAAAAGGTTCAGATCATTTGACTCAAAATAAAGTACGTCTTTATAAGTGTAAGTTGGATGAGTCAGGTCTTAAAAAAGTTAATTACAAGTAAAAAACTAAAATCACACTAAACTCAATGAACAAATTACTATTGGCCAAACTTTTGGTTTGTTTGACTATGTACGCTCAAGCTCAAAATACCATTAGTGGCTATGTAAAAGATGCAAGCAACGGGGAGACCCTGATCGGTGCCACGGTGCTGATCAAAGGAACATCACAAGGCGTAATAACCAATGCCTACGGGTTTTACTCGATAACTCTTCCAGAAAACACCTATGAGATAGAATATAGATATATAGGATATCAGTCTGTGGTGCAAAGTATTAACTTGTCAGAAAACCAGCGGATAGATGTAGAGCTGCCTTCTGAAAGTCAGCAGCTGGAAGAAATAGTAATCTCAGCAGAACCAGAAGATATCAACGTCTCTGGTATACAGATGTCGACCAACAAACTCGACATTGAGACGATCACAAAAATCCCGTCTTTCTTGGGTGAAGCAGATGTACTTCGTAGTATTCAGATGGTACCTGGTGTAGCTACTGTAGGTGAAGGAGCGTCAGGCTTCAATGTACGCGGAGGTAGCGTGGGACAAAACATGGTGCTGCTTGACGAAGCTCCGGTATACAACTCGTCTCACATGTTAGGATTTTTCTCTGTGTTTAACCCTGACGCGGTCAAAGACGTCAACTTGATTAAAGGTGGAATACCTGCAAGGTATGGAGGGAGGATCTCTTCTGTGTTGGATATACGGATGAAAGAAGGCAATAGCAAAGAGTTTGCAGCACAGGGAGGTGTAGGTACAATCTTTAGCCGAGTGGCAGTCGAGGCCCCGATTGTCAAAGATAAAGCGTCATTCATTATTGCGGCGAGAAGATCCTATATCGATGTTTTTGCTAAGCTTTTCACCGATGCACTGGACGACGGTGCTGCGCTCAATTTTTATGACTTGACGATGAAGACAAACTGGAATATCAATAAGAAAAACAGGGTTTTCTTGTCAGGCTATTTCGGTAGAGACAATTTTAAATTTGATGCAAATCAAGGCTTTAATTGGGGAAACAAGACAGCCACGTTAAGATGGAATCACATTTTTACAGATCGGATATTTGCCAATTTCACGGCATTTTATAGTGACTATGACTACGTACTTGCCTTTGGTGATGATGACATGGACAAGTTTGATTGGAATTCGCGGATTAGAAACTATGATTTCAAGCCAGAGTTCACGTATTTCATGAACCCGAACAATGAGCTATCATTTGGTGGAGAACTACTGTTTCTAGAGTTTGAACCTGCAAATGCCATCGGTGTGAGTAATGGAGAAGCCAGAGATATTAGTCTTCCTTCTAAAAACGCACTGGAATCTGCTCTATACATTTCAAACGATCAAAAAATAGGAAACAACATTCAGCTACAATATGGTATCCGCTACTCCAATTTTAGTTTGCTGGGTTCTGGGACTGCTTATATATATGGCGACACTATTCCAGGTATCAGAAAACCTGTGATAGGTGAGGTGCAGTACGAAAGCCGAGAGGTAATAAAGAATTATGACAACTTCGAACCCCGCTTTTCTGTGAAGTATCAGCTGAATAATCAAAATTCGTTTAAAGCGAGTTATAACAAGACAAGCCAATATCTGCATTTGATCTCAAATACTACAGCTTCTAATCCATTGGACGTTTGGACTCCGAGCAGCAACAATATCAAGCCCCAAACAGGTCATCAGGTAGCACTGGGATGGTTTAGGAATTTTGGTCCGGACAATAATGTAGAATTTTCCGCAGAAGTCTATTATCGAAAAACGGCCAATCAGATTGACTACATAGATGGAGCAGATTTGCTAATCAATGAGCTGATAGAAGGTGATTTGCTAACAGGTGATGGGCGTGCTTATGGACTCGAGCTATATGCCAAAAAGAATACCGGCAAGTTTACGGGTTGGATCAGTTATACCCTGGCTAAGACAGAATTACAAGTCGATGGTATCAATAGCGGTAATTGGTACCCTACTCGATACGATCAACGTCACAATGTGAAACTGGCAGCCTTTTATGATCTAAATGATCGGTGGAGCTTTTCTTCAAACTTTACCTTCCTGACGGGTACCCCTACGACTTTTCCCACCTCAAGATTTCAAATGGGTGACTATGTGGTGCCTTATAACTATGGCGACGGAAGAAACAATTTTAGAATACCTATCTATCATAGGTTGGATGTCTCAGCTACATTGCAAGGCAAGCGTTACAAGCGCAATGGTGAGCGTAGAAAAAATGAGAGTTATTGGGTGTTTTCAGTCTACAATCTATATGGCCGAAAAAATCCATTCTCCATATACTTTACCCAAGAGGATGTCAGGCCTGACCCCGGTGCTTTGGTCAACACCCAAGCCAGACAAGTGTCGATCATTGGTAATATGATCCCGGCAGTTTCTTACAATTTCAAATTCTAATGACAATGAAAGCTTTAAAATATATAAACATACTTTTTGTAATCGCGCTAATTTCTTCTTGCGATGATCAAATCTATCCAGAACTAGATGATGCACCAGAGATTTTGGTTGTAGATGCATGGGTTACTGACAAACCAGAAGATCAGGTCATATCTCTGACCAGAACTCAACCGTATTTTGATAACTCTGAAAGCAGTGGAGTCACTGGTGCTGAAGTCTATTTGACTGACAATGAAGGTGTCAGGTTCGATTTTGTGGAGACCACAAACGGTGACTATGTTTGGCCTTATGCGACCGAAACTTTTGGTACAGTTGGCAATGCGTATCAGCTCACAGTAAATGTTGGTGGAGACACCTTTACAGCCACATCTATAAAAAATAGAGTGCCAACAGTGGATAGTGTCACCTTCAAATTTGAAAATTCCCTAAATTTTGGAGAAGAAGACGAATTCTATCTTGGCGAATTTTGGTCAAGAGATATCGAAGGGTTTGGGGATACTTATTGGATCAAATCGTTCAAAAACGAAGAATTTCTTGGCAAACCTTCTGAAATCAACATTGCTTGGGACGCCGGATTTTCTGCGGGAGGTGCCATAGATGGATTGATATTTATTCCTCCGATCAGAGATGCAGTTAACCCATTTGATGAGAAGGAAGGAGAAGAGGATGTATTTGTATCTCCCTTTGATGATGGAGATTCACTATATGTTGAATTACATTCTATTACTCCTGCAGCACACAATTTCTTGAACGAGCTCAGAATTCAAACAGATAGACCTGGCGGATTTGCCGCACTATTTGATACTCCGCTGAGTAATATTCCAACGAATATTGAAAATTCGACTTCTGATGCTTTGGTCGTGGGATTCTTTTGTGTTTCGTCTGTAGAGGGCAATGGCGCAAGGCTTGATGTCAGTCAGGTACCTAAAGAAGAATAAATAAAATCATATGATGTTGACTGGTCCTAAACAAGGGATACAGGTATTAGTATAAAAAAAGCCATTGCATAATGCAATGGCTTTTTAATGTGGGCGCTGAGGGATTCGAACCCCCGACCCCCTCGGTGTAAACGAGGTGCTCTGAACCAGCTGAGCTAAGCGCCCTTGATTTGGGTGTGCAAAAATAGATTAGGAATGGATATTTCCAAATCTTTTGCAATAAAATTTTAGCTTATTGCAGCTTTTAAATATTTGTTGAACTCATACGCCTTTTTATAGGTAGAAATAAGCTCATCGAAGAAACCATCAGCAGTGATTTCCTTATCGGAAAATTCCTTTACCACATAAAAACTCTTTAGCCTCAAGAGTTCGATATTGGGGTGATCTTTGGGATATCCTTTGGGCGCAGTCTTGAGCTTGTCTCCTCTGATTTCATCGAACGTTTGCTTAAATTCTTGAGAGGATATAAGCTCCTTGAGGCGGTCAGGGTTGTAATCTATCTCTTGGCGAATAGCTGCCAGCATTTCTGGCTGTGGCATATAAATCCCACCACCTGCAAAACTTTGGCCCGATGCCAAATGAATGTAGAATCCGGTTCCTTCAGTTTTCTTTCCATTAGCGCCCATCAAGGCACCAAAGTTGGTCTTATAAGGCGTCTTGTCCTTGCTGAATCGAATGTCTCTATTGATTCTGAATACACACTTTTTAGGATCAACTCCTGTTAGTTCTGGGTCGAACTTTGATATCTCGTGGATTATTTTAGAAACCAGATCGACGAATTCTACACGACAACTCTCATAAGTCTTTCTGTTTTGGTCAAACCACTCTTTTGTATTGTTGGCTGATAACTCTTTTAAAAATTTTACAGTTGGTTTTAGTTCCATATATCGACACAATCTATTAACTGCTCCATACGCATGCCTCTAGAGCCTTTAATCAGTACGGTGGCTGCGACGAGCGGATGCTGCCGAAGCTCGATGATCAATTCTTCAATTTTTCTAAACACTTTTGACCGGTTGTGATCAAACGCCTCACAGAAATCATTTCCTACTAAATACACTTGTTTCAAGTCTAAGGTTTCAGCGAAATCAATAATTTTTCGGTGCTCTTCATGAGAATAGACACCTAGCTCTTTCATATCTCCCAGAATAGCAACCTTGTTGTCACTCTTAATCACCGCCAGGTTTTCCAGTGCGGCAAGAATAGAATCGGGGTTAGCGTTATATGCATCCAGAATAACGGTATTGGAACTTAATTCTATCAATTGAGAACGATTGTTTTCCGGCATATAGCCGTCAATTGCCTTATAGGGATCTTGTGAACCGAAATATTTTCCAACTGTGACTGCAGCAGAAATATTTGCGAAATTATACGCACCAATCATCTCAGTAGCATGAGTCTCGCCATATTCGTCAATATAGTGGACGAAGGGAGTTGCAGATTGAAGGGTGCAAGACTCATTTGGATAAGTCACAGCGTTATCAAATCTTTTGATCATATTATTCAATACACGATCGGCTACATTAATAAACGGTACACCCTCACTTTTCCTCAAATAGTCAAAGAGTTCGCTTTTGGCTCTGATGATTGCTTCTTGTCCACCAAACTCCCCTATATGCGCGGTTCCTATATTGGTTATTAGGCCGTGCGTGGGCTTGGCGATCTCACAAAGTCTGGCGATCTCTCCGATATGGTTAGCACCCATTTCAATGATGGCAAAATCTGTATCCTTTTGTATGCTCAGTACTGTGAGCGGAACTCCTATATGATTGTTGAGATTTCCTTTGGTGCATTGCACCTTGCGATCAGCCCCCATGACACGAGCAGTCAACTCTTTGGTTGACGTTTTTCCGTTGGACCCGGTTATTCCAAAAAAAGGAATGTCAAATTGATCACGGTGATGAATGGCCAATTCCTGAAGTGTAAGTAGTACATCTTCGACAAGCAGGCACTTATTACCTTCACTAAACTCTTCCTCGTCGATTACGACCAATAGTGCTCCTGCCTTGAGTGCTTTGGAGGCATACGTATTACCATTGAAACTGTCTCCTTTCAGAGCAAAGAAGATTTGATTTTTTTGAAGCGCTCTGGTATCGGTACAAACCCCGTCGCTTGCTAAAAATTTTTCGTAAAGGAAAGAAATGGTTTGATCCAAATTTGTTGTTATTTGTATGGCAGCCCACAAATATATTTATCAGTACTCAATAATTCTGGTTATTATAAATTTCATTGTGTTGGCAGCAGGTAGTATATAACAATAATGATAAAACCCATCATACTGTTTTTGGCTCTTTTGAAGTGCTCTTCGCTGCTTTTAGCACAGGTGCAACTGGAGTATGTCGATCCGGCTGTGAGCATTGGAGATCGTACACTATCGATGCCTTTTGCTGGCGGAATCAATAGTGCGCAATATCAAACGATGGATATGGATGGCGATTTAGACCTTGATCTTTTAATATTCGACCGATCTGCTGATCAAATCACTTGCTTTGAGAATACTGGATCAGAATATCTCTATCGCCCTGATTATAACTTCAAATTTCCAACTGGCTTGCAAAACTGGATGGTCTTGGCCGATTATGATTGTGATGATAAAAAAGATCTCTTCACCTATACAGGACAAGGCATTCGAGTATTTAGAAACGTATCTTCGGATACTGATCTCTCTTGGGAGTTAGTCGCAGACCCATTGAAAACTCAAGGCTCAAGCTCGCTTATCAATTTGTTTTTCAATCCTATAGACATACCCTCCATTTCGGATTTGGATGATGATGGAGATCTTGATATTTTGGTTTTTGATTTTGCGTCCAGTGAGCAAATCGAGTTTCACAAAAATCTCTCAGTAGAAAATGACGGTGCGTGTGGACTTACCTTCGCACGTGAGTCGCGAAGCTATGGTGAGATTAGAGATTGCGATTGTGACGATATTGCCGTTGGTGAAACTTGTGATGAGTCCGGCCGCATTCAACATGCTGGTGGCAAAGCCATTCTTAGTCTGGATTACAATACTGATGGTAAAGTAGATATCATCATAAGTCAGGAGGCCTGTGTCAATTTAAATTATTCAGAAAATAGCGGGAACTCTACAATAGCCTCATTTCTACCCTTCGACAATACCTTTCCAGTATTCGATCAACCAATCAGTTTTACTTCTTTTCCTGCTGCCTTCTACGAAGATGTCACCTTCGATGGGAAGAGAGATCTACTGATCTCAAGCAACGAACGCTCAAATGTTGATGGCATGATTGATTTCACTTTCTCCAGCTTTTTATATCAAAATATCGGCGCCGGTACATCGAATAATTTTACTAGTTCCACAGTTTTCCTGCAGGGTGAAATGATTGATGTAGGCGAATATGCCAATCCGGCCTTGGTGGATATAGACGGTGACGGCCAGGACGATTTAGTCCTAGGCAACGCCGGAAGGATGAAAGACGGCAACTATACAAGCAGTCTCTCTTATTTCAGATCCCTTGCAACGGGATTAGAATGGCAGACTGACGATTTGTTTGGTCTATCTTCCCTGGGATACACCCACATCAAGCCCCAATTGGTGGATTTGAACAATGATCAAATCACTGACCTGATTTTCTCGGGTAGAGACGTGTTGAACGCATCGAACATCTACTATATAATCAATGCAGGATCTAATTCCGAACTGACATTCGACTTAGCAGATATCAAAGAGTTCAATGTTGATCTAACTCTCTTAGACGATTACTATTTGGATGATGTTGATCGAGACGGTCTACTAGACCTACTGATTGGATTGTCTAGTGGTCAGCTGGATTACTACAGAAATGTAGGAACGTTCGAAAGTCCCAATTTTACAGTCGAGAGTCAAGAATATCTTGGCTTGACCGCAACTAGTGAGCGAAGCAATTTATCGATCACTGCAGGAGATGTAGATGGTGATGGCGAGTCAGATTTGATCACCACAGATAGAACTGGGGAACTTCTTATCTACTCAAACTATCGAGCCGGAAATGCACTGGCCCAAGCGTCTGTTCTCAGCCTTGAGTCTAACTCTTCTTTGGTGCCGACGAGATTGGGTAGAATATCTAAACCTGCCATTGGTGAGTTTACCGGAGGCACATCCGTCGTAGTGGGTAGCATCCAGGGCGGTGTCTATTTTTTCAATGTCGCTGGAGAATCATCAGATAACAACCTGACGCTACGAGCCTTTCCCGTACCGTCATCGAATGATAAAATTGTCAACTTCTTGAGTAACCAGTCAAACACGCGTTTAGAAATATTTAGTCTGACGGGTAAAAAAATTCATGAGTTATGGCTTTCGGCTTATAGCCTTTCTTCGGTTGATCTTAGCTCTCTAGTTGACGGCATGTATCTGGCAAAGGCAACAAGTAATGGTCTAAGTTGTACGCTTAAAATAGTGCTTAGCAGCAATAATTGAGATTCTAGCGCAGCTACTCTGAGCAATAAGTCACGCTAAAGTTACCATTCACTCCGTCTTCTCCACCTCCTCCTTCTCGTGCATCTATCCTTCCCGTCACCTCTGTGTCTGTGATTGTAAGGATTTCTACTGCACCTTCAGTAGCGATAATGTTGAGGGTACCATCGGGATCAAAGAGCGTAACGGTCTGCCCACCTTCTTCCAGAGAGAAATTCAATTCTGTCAGTGCTACTTCATGGGGTATGGAGAAGAAAACTCTAAGTCCAGAGAGAGCAAAAAGATCACACGGTGACTCAAGTTCCTCAGCTCCCAGTTCAATAGACAGTTTGGTGTCGTCGAACGGGCTTACTTCAGCAACACCTTCCACGAATGACCAGGATTTTCCGTTGATCTGACCCTGGAGATTTTGGTTGGTAAATTCATAGGCGGGCCCTCCATCGTCGTCATCATCGCTGCAACTAAAATTGATAATAATTAAACTTAAAAATAAAATTCTGGCAAGTGTTTTCATGGTTGATGTATTTAGTTGGTTTCAAGGGTAAAATTATCACTATCTGCCAAAAATGAGTACTTAGATCTAAATTCGTCCTGTGGACTTTTCTCTAGTTTGTGCAGAATGATGTCTTCTTTATTGTCAATAAATGCTAGTCCTTCGCCCAGGTAGTTGTAGATGCCGCTGTGACCAACATACTCGTAGCCATTTCCATCCTGGCCTACCCTATTGCAGCCAATCGTATAGGATTGATTTTCGATAGCTCTAGCTTGCAGTAGCGTATCCCATGCATTAATTCTTGGTTTTGGCCAGCTGGCAATATAGATCAACAGATCATAGTCATATTCTTTAGTCCTACGGTCATAATTATTTTTTGACCAGACCGGAAAACGCAAATCATAACAGACAAGAGGACAAATTTTCCAACCTTTGTATTGTACAATAATGCGCTCAGAGCCTTCCTTAAAATGCTGGTCTTCTTTAGCAAGTGTAAATAAGTGCCGCTTGTCGTAGACCTGAAATGTACCGTCAGGAAAAGCGGCAAAAAAACGATTGTGGTAATCCTGACCTTCCTTGATCATATAGCTTCCTCCGATCAGTGCCTGCTTCTGGGCAGCCATTTGAATAAGCCATTTGTGTGTTTTTAGGCCTGGTACTTCAGCCATGCTTTTAGATGACATGGAAAATCCGGTGTTAAACATTTCCGGAAGGACGATAACATCTATAGGCTCAGTAATCGACCAGATTTTCTCCTCAAACATCGCCAGGTTGGCATCAATATTCTCCCAATGGAGGTCTGACTGTATGACGGCAATAGTTAGATCTGACATAACTTCTGAGCGGCTTGCTTTAATGTGTCTTCGCTTTTAGCAAAACATAAACGAATCTGCTTATGATCAGAACCATCTGTATAAAATGGAGACAAAGGGATAGCAGCTACTCCATGAGTTTTCGTCATCCAAGCTGCCATTTCCCTATCGGTCCGGTCACTTATTTCCCGATATGAAAAGGTTTGAAAGTAGGTCCCTTGGCATTTTACAGGTATGAATCTAGAGGGTTTCATTAGCGACAACAGCAAATCTCTTTTGGCTTGAAAGAACTTTGATAGGTACTCATAATTCTTTGAGTCTTGCAGATAATCTGCTAGTGCCCACTGAGTCGCTGTACTCACACTAAATACCATAAACTGGTGAACTTTTCTGATCTCAGCAGTGAGAAAATCCGGAGCTATCGTATAACCCATCTTCCATCCCGTAGCGTGAAATGTTTTACCAAATGAGTAAACTGCAATACTTTTATTCTTCAACTCCTCATTTTTTAGTACGGAGTGATGCTCCTCTCCATCATAAATGAGGTGTTCATAAACTTCGTCGCTCAACACATAGATTTCTTTGTCCCGGATCAAGCGAGCCAATTCTTCGATATCCTCTGCTGACAATATTGCTCCACTTGGGTTATGTGGTGTGTTGATAATTATAAGTTTGGTCTTGCTGGTGATCTTTCGGGCAACCTCTTCCCAAGGAATTGAGAAATCGTCCTTGTCAAGATTGATGTTGACGGGGATACCTCCTGATAGCTGAATCGCCGGTAAGTAGCTATCATAGGCAGGATCAAAGTAGATGACCTCATCTCCGGCATGAACAATCGCCGTGATCACAGCAAAAAGGCCTTGGGTGGCTCCTGCGGTGATAGTAACGTCATCTTCGTCGATGCCGACACTATAAGTTTTCTCAATTTTTTTTGCAATGGCAGTTCTCAGTTCCTGCACACCAGGCATAGGTGCATACTGGTTGTAGCCTTGCTGCATGTAGTAGTGTATCCGGTCTATGAGTACGGGAGAAACATCAAAATCTGGAAATCCCTGAGCCAGATTAATGGCCTTAGATTCGTTGGCCATCTTTGACATGACAGCAAATATAGAAGTCTGGGCGTTGGGCAGTTTGGATGTCATTGTTATTTCCGAGATGGAATTTTGATTTTGTAGTCGGCATCACATTTTCCCTTGGTGATATTATTCAGCTTGCCTTTGAGCACTCTCTTCTTGAAGGGTGATAGATAATCGGTGAACAGAATGCCATCTATATGGTCATATTCATGTTGGAATATCCTGGCCTTCATACCATCGAACTCTTCTTCGTGTTCTTTGAAATTTTCGTCTAGGTAGTTCACCCTTATTCTTCGGTGTCGTGAGATCTCTTCTCGTATCCCAGGTATGCTCAAACAGCCTTCTTCAAAATTCCACTTCTCACCTTCTTCCCAAACAATTTCTGGATTGATAAAAACCTTTTTAAAATCCTCCATGCCTTCTTCTTCCAAGGGGCTGCCATCTACAACAAACATGCGTATAGATTTGCCTATTTGAGGAGCTGCAAGCCCGATACCGCTCGCTTCGTACATAGTCTCAAACATATCATCTCTGAGTTGGATGACATCAATGCTGCCTTCTTCTATTTCGTCGGCTTCTCTTTTCAATACCGGGTCTCCGTATACTACGATAGGGTAAATCATAATCTTGACTCTAAAAACGATTGCAAAATGATCGCTGCACTTATTTTATCCACGTTCTCTTTTTTCCGTCGATCTTTTTTTTTCATTCCTCCCGTAATCATAGCGTCCATGGCGAGCTTACTGGTATATCTTTCGTCGACCTGATGGATGGAATGATTCGGAAAGTTTTTCTTTAGCAAATTTATAAAAGACCGAACAGATGCTGTACTGTCTGTGTCTTTATTCATTAAATCTTTGGGCATTCCTATCACGAATTGATCTATTTCCTCTTTCTCATGATAGTTTTTGAGGAAGTCAATAGCTTGAAAGGTACGTACGGTTTCGAGAGGTGTTGCGATGATTTTTAACGGGTCCGTAACGGCAAGGCCCGTGCGTTTGGTGCCAAAATCAATCGCGAGAATTCTTCCCATTTAGTTGAGACTGTAAACCGTCTTGAGCTTTTCTTTTGCTTCTTTTTCTAGGTTCAGGGCTTTAGGAAAAAGCACCTTGTTTTCGATTTGTGCGTGTTTGGTTAGCTCTTGATCAAAAACTTGTAATTCTTTGAATATCACCTTCAACTGAAGGTCTTCAATATTTTCAGTATCATATTGATTTGTAATTCCTCTGATACCACTCATTTCATCGTCTGAGTCGCCATGATGTAGGGCAAACTCTTGAATTGAAAATGAATTGATATTGGCCAGCATTTTGGATGAGGCGTTTTTTCCAGTTAGAAAATACTCCAGATCGCTTATGTAGGTAAATAAACGATCTTCCTCTTCGTAAATGTGATGGATAAAATCATCCACAAACATAGGCAGCACCATTTTCAAATCTGAAATCAGCTCCTGATCCAATGGTGTATCCAGCGCATTGATTTGTCTGAGAATGAATGGTAAACGATCTTTGATAAACAGCTCGTGTGTATGTTTTAGATAGCCAATGATTAATCGCGCCGGATATTTTTTTAGCTCGGCTGTATCAACACCGCTTTGTGGTTTGGCACCTTCTATGCAATCCAATAACTGCTCTGGATTGATATTGTGACTTTCACAAACTTCTTTGAGTGTCTTATTTTTAGATTTGTAATATTCTACTCCGAAATAGTCCAAAACTTTCGCATATACGAAGTTCTCATTTACCAGTATTTCGATTGACTTATCTTTCATCGCTCATTGTATCCTTTTGCAAATATAAAAAAATTGAAGCAGAGGAAGTCAAGTAACGCTCCGCTAAGAGCAAAATTATTTACAGTAAGTCTGAAATAATCTTATGGATGGTCACGCCTTCGGCTTCTGCCTTAAAATTTCTTACAATTCTGTGTCTAAGTATTGGTTCGGCTACGGCTTGCACGTCCTCGATATCGGGAGAGTATTTGCCGTTTAGTAGTGCATTGCATTTAGCTCCTTTGATCAAAAATTGTGAAGCTCTAGGTCCTGCACCCCACTCTAGATATGTTTTTGCACTGTCGGCAGCCCGGTCTGAATCAGGTCTGGTTTTGTGTACAAGGCTTACTGCGTACTCGATTACATTATCGGCCACAGGTACCTTGTTGATCAAGGATTGAAATTCCAGGATTTGATCACTATTCAACACTCCTTTTACCTCTTTGATGGCACCGGCTGATTCGTTTTTTACAATGTCAATTTCGGATTCATACGAGGGGTAGTCCAAATTAATCATAAACATGAAACGATCCAGTTGGGCCTCTGGCAGTGGATACGTGCCTTCCTGCTCAATAGGGTTTTGAGTAGCTAGTACAAAAAATGGTTCATCAAGTTTCCAATGCTTGCCACCGACAGTCACAGAATATTCTTGCATTGATTCTAGCAGGGCAGCTTGCGTCTTAGGCGGTGTTCGATTGATCTCATCTGCCAAGATGATGTTTGAAAATATTGGCCCCTTGATAAATTGGAAATTTCTTTCTTTATCAAGTGTCTCTGCGCCTAAGATATCGGAGGGCATCAGATCTGGGGTAAACTGTATTCTATTGAATTCCAGATGTAATGCTGCTGAAATGGTTCGAATCAATAGTGTTTTTGCCAATCCAGGCACACCAACCAGTAGTGCATGCCCCTGACAAAATATAGAAGTAATCAGTAATTTCACGACTTCATCTTGTCCTACAATTACCTTTGATATTTCTTTTTTTAAGTCAGAATACGCTTGATAAAGAGCATCAGCGGCTTCAACTTCAGTTGCAAATTTGCTCATAGACGTTAGTTAACCAATATTCGGCAGTTTTCATATTCAGGATCGATGTTAATATAAACCTCTCCTTGCGCATCTTTAAACCATTTTGACATGATTTGGTTACGCTTATTTGCAACGGTCGCTGCTCTTATCTTTTGATAGTCTTCTAGCAGGTTGGCTTGGTGCGGCGCTACTTTCTCTTTGTAAAGAATGATACGTACTGCATCTGTACCATCGGCCATTCGAAATTCCAAAGGCCTTGTGATGCTGCCAACGGTCATGGTGTCTATTGTAAAGAAAAGCGTAGGGTCGATTTCTTCTACTGATACTCTCATTGCTCCGGTTGCATCACTAAAGAATCCACCATTGCCACTGGTACGCTGATCGTCGGAATACTCTTTGGCCAGCACTTCGAATCGCACACTATCGGTCATGGACAGGGTTCTCAAACTATCGAGAAACTGCTTTGCCTCTTCGACATCACTTGCTGTGGATTTAGGGATGTTGAGGATATGTCTTGAGTTGTACGTATTGCCTCTTCTTTCGATAAGTTGGATGATGTGAAAACCGAATTGTGTCTCTACGGGTTTTGAAATCTGTCCTGGCTTCATACTCAGAGCAGCGGCTTCATATTCAGGTGCTAGCTCACCTCTTTTAAAAAAGCCAAGCTCTCCTCCCGTGGCGGCCGAGCCAGGATCTTGAGAATATTTCTTAGCCAGTTGGCCAAAATCCTCTCCGTTTTCAATTCTTTTCTTCAGCTCATTCATTCGCTGTCTGATTTCTTCCTTGCGATCTTTGTTGACGTCTGGGATTTTCACAATTTGTCCAATAGTTACTTCGGTAGAAAAGTATGGTAAGCTGTCTGCTGGTATTTTGCCAAAGAATTTTTTTACTTCGCCTGGCGTTACAGAGACATCTTCACCAATAGTGCCTTGCATCTTTTGGACAATCATTTGCTCTTTGATTTGATCGAAAAGCTCTTCTTTAAATTCTTCAACGGATTTGTTATAGATCTCTTCAAGTCTTTCTTCTGACCCAATCTGCTGAATAATATATGACATCCTTCTGTCCAGATTGCTTTCTACCTCTATATCTAGTACATAGATAGAATCAATCTCGGCTTTTGCAACCATCATTTTGTTGATCACCAAAGACTCGAGGATCTGACACTTAGCATTTCCCTGCGAGAGTTCTCCTCTGGACAAAAAATCCAGGTATGCTCGATCAAGTTCCGATTTTAAGACGATATAGTCGTCCACCTTGGCAATGATTTTATCCACCACCACGCCTTTACCATCAGTAGATTGCGATTGTGCATTGCTCATAGCACCTATACATAGGGCCAATAATATTCCCTGCTTAATATATTTCAAATTCATTATTTTCTTTGGCTACTTTATAAACCTCTTCTTCTAGTTCCTTTCTTAACTCTACTTTTTTCTTATTGATCAATATACTTTCTATGTCGTCCTTGATATAGGTGAGAGGAGCAATCTGATCTGAAATTTTATAATCCAGTACTCGAATGAAATAATAGTATTTCTCATCTGAAGTTTCTACAAAACTGTTGTTTTTTAGAAATACTGCTTTGTCCTGGACATTAATTAATGGCGTATTTCCTATCACTTCATCAAAATTGATCCATAGCTCAGTCTCAAGTGACGACTGGGCGGCAAAACGATAGCAGTAGGACTGTATTTCTTCCAGATTGGATCCTGGGTAGGTCCTGATAAGTTTACGAAAATTGTCAATTTGCGGAGCTTCTACCGGGACTTTTGCAAAGAGGCATCGTAAAATATTTTGGCGGAGGACAAAGTTTTCAAATTTCTCGTTATAATATTTTTCTATTTCCTCGTCCGAAATCTCCTTGTCCAAATGCTGATTGATATAATGCATTTCGAATTCATGCACCATTAGTGCATATCTATAATCCAGAATTTTTCTTTCAATTTTTGCTTCATCAAAATCCAGCTCCGTGGAGGCTCTGGCTATAGTGAGCTGCTTTTTTACCCATGAGTCCACATACTTGGAGACAATCATTCCGCTATCTGCAGATTGATTCCCTTTAGGCACCAGGCTGCTAATATCTTCATCGTAGAGGTAGATATCATTGACCCTGGCTATGGTCACACGGGTATCTACTTCCTCCTCGCTATCCACATAATAGAGTTTCTCACAGCCAACTAATGTCAGTATTGCGATTATTCCGGTTATGTATATGTTAGTTTTCAAATCTCTCTATATATGCTTTTAGCACCTGTTTATTCACTTTCACAGGAAATTTTCTACTCAGTCTTTTTAGCCAATCCTTTTCTAGCTCCTTTTGATAGTCAGAGATGACCATTCCTTTTATTCCTTTTAATGGCTTATATCCATCTGGTCGAATCTCCTGAACGACCCATAGCGTATGGTAGCTTTTCCCTTTTTGGATTGATGATCCTACGAACCATCGCGACTCTAGCCAAGGTTGTTTTCCACGCTCTATTTTTTCTTCAAAAGTCTGCAAAGTTAATGGTTCTTCTTTATTGAATAGACTATCCAATTCGGAATTTGGTTTGTCGAGTTGTGACGCGACTTTTTGCAAGACTAGTGAGTCTTTGGATACAAATCTTCTGACCACTGCATGCTCTGCCAAACGATAGTTCTTTTTCTTATTTTTTTCGTAGAATTCTCCAAGACCCACGCTGTCAACCATAGCCTTGTTCCAAACTTCTTCTTCCATCAAATTAAAAAGAAGAATGCCGCTTCTGTATTCTTCTAATACCATTTGATAATCATAGTTATTAGCTTCTATCAGGGTCAGTTCTTCATCAAAAATGCTCTTTTGTTCAAATTGGTTGTATAGCTGATATACATAGGTGTGAAGTGCTGTAAGCTTTCGTTTTTTTTGGTTTTCAATCACATATTTGAAAAACTGCTCTAGCGTGTATTTGTTACCATTGGTGGTAAAAATCGCTTTAGCCAGGTTGGGATGCGATTGGCTGTATTTCCACTTGGCTTCAAGAAGTGATGAATCAAATTCGTTGATCAGATCTTTTCGTACCACTTCGTCTCTTTTGAATTCTTGAGTGGACATCAGTTTTTTTAGAGCTGTAGACTTTTTGTCCTTGGCTCGAGTATCTCTTGAGATTTTACTTTCGAGGTCGGCACGCATTTCCTCAAAGGAGGCTACTCCTTTTTTATCGATCAGTTTAATAATGTGCCACCCAAATCTGGTTTGCACTGGTTGTGATATTTCACCTTTTGACGTTAAGTCAAAAGCTGCATTTTCAAACTCCGGCACCAAACTACCTGCTCCAAACCATTGTAGTTCTCCACCTGAGGGCTTTGTTCGCATATCGTCTGAGTATAACTGACACTGCTCATTCCAATCTGCACCACTCTTAATATTTTGATATACAGATTGTGCTTTTTCTTTTGTAGAGGCCATGGATACACTATCTGGCTTTGACCGAATCATAATATGGGCAACTAATACTTGCCCCCTAGCCTTTCTTTTATCATTTATTTTGATGACGTGATATCCAAATCTGGTCTTGATGGGTCCTACAATATCTCCAATCTCATTCTGATAGACAGCGTTTTCAAATGGATACACCATCTGCAAAGCAGAAAAATAGCCTAGATTTCCGCCATTCTTTTTGGCGCTTGGATCATCAGATTCTTTGGCTGCGACGGCATCGAAACTTTCCTCACCGTCAAGGACTCTTCTTTTAATCGCGAGTGCCTTGTTATATGCTTTAAGTGTGTCTTCAGGATTACCTTGATCATTGGTTTTCACCAAAATATGAGAAGCTGAGACCTCTTGAGTCTTGCGCTCATAGGCTACCTGTACCATTTCTTCTTTGACTTTCGTTTGCATTAGATAGGGCTCTGCCAACTGCTTCTTATAGCCTTCGAATTCGTCTTTGAATGCCTTGGTTTGATCCATTCGTTGTGCTTCGGCCTCCTTTACTTTCAATCTAAAGTTTAGATAAAGGTCAAAATATTCGTTGATTTTGATTTTGGCACTATCTGCAGTGTGATCATCAGAGTTTTTGAGAAAGTAATAGTCAAATTCTTTGAGAGAAAACGGTTCATCACCCAAATAGAATAATACTTCGTCTCCATTGTCTGGTTGGGCAGTAGTAAAAAGTGGAAGTAAAATAAATACGGAAAGGATAGAAAATCTGGTAGGTAGGGTCATTTGGTTCTGGTAAATTTTTTAATCATTCTGCAAATATTCTTATTTTCTTCATTCTTGAACTCTACTGTGTCCATTATATTTTTAACGAGCATAATGCCAAGGCCACCTTTCTTTCTCTTGCGAATGATTTCTTCCAGATTGGGTTCCTTATAGTTATTATAATTAAACCCTATCCCATAGTCTATTATTTCGAACAGAACGCCGTCCTTCCCATGATCTTCAATAAAAAGCTCCAGGCACTCAGAAGGATTGCATTTATTGGAGTGAATGATGAGGTTGGCGCATACTTCATCTACTGCCAAAATCACTTTATGAGCGTCGATTTCAGAAAAACCAATATCTCCCAGAACCTCCGCCACAAAATGACGAATTTCCTTGAGCCTCTCTCGTTTACAATTGGTTTTAAACTGATGCATCTTATTTTATAGCCTCCAGGGCCTCTTCTTTATCTTTTTTAATGCTAATCAACTGATTCAATCCGAGTATTTCGAATACTTCATACACCTTGGGTGCCATACCATATATAATAAATTTGATGTTCTGATTGTCCAGCTCCTGGATGATAGACATGAAGACGCCCAATCCTGCTGAAGAAATATACTCCAGTTCAGCCAAATCAACGATAATCTTCTTACTGGCTTGCATTGCATTTTTCAACCCTTCTTCCAAATGGATTGAGGAAGACGCATCGATCTCTCCACCAACTGAGAGCTGATAATATTCTGGTTCGTCGTTTATATGATTATCTATTTTTATCATTCTAATTAAATTTCACAATTAACAGGGTGTAGTCATCATTCAATGATTCTTTTCCGCAAAACTCATATAGTTCTTCGATTATGCCTTGTTGGATAGCACTTGGTGATTGGTGAGCATGCTTGGTCAGCGCATTTTGCAATCTCTCGAAACCAAATTGTTCTTTTTTATTGTCGCAGGCTTCGGTAATTCCGTCGGTGTATAATACCAGCACATCTTGGGCATGGTATTCAAACTCGTTGACTTGTACGTATTTATGGAAATTGAAGTTTCTCAATATGCCAAGACCGAGGCCTCTATTTTTGAAGTACTCGGTTTTTCCAGTTTCAGCATTATAGTAGAGCGATGGGCAGTGGCCTGCTCGAGCGAAGTTTACTTTTCTGGTTTTGCTGTCTATTACAAAAAATGAAACTGTGATAAATGAGGTGCTTTCCAGACATCTACTAAGGGCGTTGTTGGCATGTACCAAAAACTCTTTTGGATCCAAGTCCAACTGTACCAAACTCTGAAAGACGCCCTTCATCTGTGCCATATGAAAGGCAGCTGAGGTCCCTTTGCCAGATACATCTCCAATGATCAGGGCGGTTCGCTCTTCGTCAAGCTGATAGACATCATAGTAGTCACCGCCCACCTCATCAGCGGCTTGTGTAAATGCATGAATGTCATAAGCCGCACAGGGTTCGAGCTTGTCTGGCAAGAGTTTATTCTGCACTCTGTTAGCAATTTTTAGTTCTTCCTTGTATCGCTCATTTGTAATGGCCTCATTGAGCAAGCGAAAGTTTTCAACAGAAATACTAGCTTGATTGACGAAGGTGTCGATGATGTCAATCATCTCTTTGTTGAATCCATCGTTTACCTCTTTGAGCAAGGCTAAAACACCTATTTTTTCTCCTTTCACGGTGACTGGAAACTGCAAAATAGAACGGAAGTTTACGTCTTTGAGATTCGCAGAAATTTTAAGTGACTTTGGATTCCTTTCAAAATCAGAATTTAGAATTTTCTTAAACCTACTGTTGTTGACCGCCTTGGCAATCTTTGGTATCACCTCTTCATTCAAATTGTGAGTGAGTGTAACCTCCACATTTTTATTGGGATCAGATATTTGAAGCCATGCGGCTTCAGAATAAACGGCACTGACGGAGCTGTCCAGCAGTATTTCATACACTTTTTCTTCGCTTTCACCGGCTGGAATAGATTGGCTCAGTCGTTGAAAATTGACAGCCTCCTCGAGCTTCTTTTCAAAAACGGAAGTGGTGGGAAGATTAAACAATATTACCAGTAGAGCAATGGCACAATAGATGACAATGAAGGTAATTAAAGAAAGAATAAATACACTATCAAGAAGGTCTCTCACAAGAAGTACTCTTTCAGAAAAGAACATCAGGGTTTTGAAGAAGTACCAGATGTAAATGATCACCAATAGTACAAAGAGTATACTTCTCCATTTTTGTTTGAAATTGAGATAGGCAATCCACTTGAGATTAAAAGACAATGCCAGCCCAATAATCACAAGAATAGAATAGACTGCAAGAAATGCAGGGTCCTGATAATCATGTGAAAACAAGTCGAAAATAAGTGTACCAAACAGGGCATATTCATAGAGTTGCCAGGCGGCCAATAGCGATTTTGATTTCTGATAAAGAATCAGACGTTTCCAGACGATAAAAGTAGACACGAGAAAGGCAATGACCAATCCTATATTGATATGGTACAGGAAGTTAATCACCAATGTGTTGCTACCGACTTTACTACTCGCGAAAACAGTAAAGAAGAACTCAATACTCAACGTGACAATGGTAGCGATAAGTCCAGAAACAAATACTCGCCAAAGAAGGTCCACGAAATTGACACTTTCTGCTTGTCCTATATTAAATCTATAAAAGAGAATCAGTGAGATGATAAATAGAGTAAGTAGTAGATTGGAAACAAATGCCGGAATACCAAATGCGATGTTGTTGAGCTCACTAAATAGAGCCATCAGGTCCACTATCGTAAATAGTGACCAGAAGATAATCCCAAGGATTACGCTTAGCCTAATGATACCTTTTTGTGAGAGCATTTAATCGACTTATTAATCGTGGCAATTTAGCAAAAGTTGCCGAATGGGCAGAATAAGAATAATATGTCACGCTTGGTCGTGGATAATAGCGAAGAGCAAGAATAAAAAAATCCCATTTCCTAATTCAGAAATGGGATTAAAAAATAATATTTATCTCTACTATGACTATCTGATGGCTAATCGAGACAAAGATTATTAAATGTATGTTTTTGTGAGAAAAACCTGCAAGCAATGGTTTATAGGCAATTCGTTTGATCAAAGGGACAAAACTGCCTGCAAGCTCATTCATACATTTAAATCATACTTGTAAAACTAGCCTACAGTCCATAGGACAGCAATAGGTACCGTTACCAAAATTTAAGTTACGCAAATCGCCTAGGCTAATCTTGTACATTTATCAGGTTGAAAATGATCCATCTGAAGCACTTATACCGGCTTTTTCTTATCTGCTATAATTCGGCGCTTCTCTAGTAATTTGAATATCATGAGGATGAGATTCTGCCATTCCTGCACCAGTTACTTTTACAAACTTTGCCTTTTTGAGATCTTCTACTGTCGCCGCTCCACAATATCCCATACCAGCTTTCAAACCGCCTGTCAATTGATATAAAACTTCAGACACATGACCCTTGTAGGGGACCCTACCAACGATACCCTCAGGTACCAATTTCTTGACGTCATCTTCGGCATCCTGAAAGTAACGATCTTTAGAACCATCCTCCATGGCTTCTACTGATCCCATACCGCGATAGGTTTTGAATTTTCTGCCTTCGTAAATAATCACTTCACCTGGCGCCTCTTCTGTACCTCCTAAGAGGGAGCCGATCATGATACAATTAGCTCCGGCAGCCACTGCCTTGACAAAATCCCCTGAAAATCGGATGCCTCCATCAGCGATAATCGGGACGTTGCGGCCTTCAAGTGCTTTTGCCGCTTCATACACAGCTGATAATTGAGGCATGCCTACTCCAGCTATGATCCTGGTGGTACAAATACTACCTGGTCCTACTCCTACTTTGATGCCATCAGCACCGGCGTCTGCCAAAGCTACAGCCGCTTCAGCAGTAGCAATATTGCCTACTATCACATCCAAGTCAGGGTACGCTTTCTTTATGGTCTTGCAAGTATCTATGACTCCCTTAGAATGGCCATGGGCAGTATCAATGGACACCACATCCACTCCTGCCTCGATCAACTTCTGAATTCGTGATTCAATATCAGCAGTTACACCTACTGCAGCCCCCACCCGTAGACGACCAAACTGGTCCTTGCAGGCATTAGGTTTGTCCTTATTTTTGAGAATGTCCTTGTAGGTAATTAGTCCAGTTAGGACCCCATCGTCGTTAACAATTGGAAGTTTTTCTATCTTATACTCTTGTAGGATTCCTTCTGCTCCTTCCAGTCCAATCCCATCTTTGGCAGTTATCAAACTCTCCTTGGTCATTATATCGTTGATCAGGAGTTTTTTGTTCTTTTGAAATCTCAAATCGCGATTGGTGATGATACCCACCAGCTTTTTGTCCTTGTCGATGACTGGAATGCCTCCAATCTTGAACTCTTTCATAGCCGCAAGCGCGTCACCCACCGTGGCATCGCCAAGCAGAGTGACTGGATCCAAAATCATTCCGCTTTGTGACCGTTTAACTTTTCTGACTTGAGCGGCTTGCTGTTCAATAGTCATATTCTTATGAATGAAACCTATGCCCCCTTCAAGAGCCATCGCAATGGCCAAGTCAGATTCCGTGACGGTATCCATGGCTGCTGAAACTAAAGGAATGTTTAATTTGATGTTTTTTGTGAGGTACGTACAAGTACTCGTGTCTCTTGGTAATACTTCTGAATAACCCGGGAGGAGAAGCACATCGTCGTATGTGAGTGCCTCAAAAACCAATTTAGAACTGTCGAAATGCATGTGCAAATAAGTGTTTTTATTTGCCGTGCAAAACTAGGGTCAAAATAGTTAGAAATAGGCATGAACGTATAGAATAATTTTATTCAATAGGTATTTATTTATATCTATTCTAAATAAGCCCTGGCATGATACATGTCATACTATCTTTTCGTTTTTAGTTTAATTTTGCCTTTTTGCAAAAGTTAAGAGATGCATAATCTATTCAAAGCCATAAGTTTATCATATAAGAACTCTCCCGTTGAGATCAGGGAGATGGTTGCTTTTGATGAAACGCTAAGCAAGCGTTTGCTAGGCATGATAGAAGAGTACGCAGATATATCTGAGGCACTCATTATATCTACCTGTAATCGCACTGAAGTATATTACTCTTCTGCTGATGACCAATATGAGACGATCCTCAAATTGATTGGTATGGTCAAAGGAATAGATCACATTTCTAAATACAAAAAATATTTCACCAACATCGATGAGCATGACGCGGCGGTACGCCACCTATTCAATGTCTCACTGGGGCTGGAAGCCCAGGTGGTAGGTGATTTGCAAATTATCAACCAGATAAAAACGTCCTACCAATGGGCGGCAGACCAAAACATTGTTGGTCCATTTCTACATCGTTTACTTCACACCATATTCTTTACCAACAAACGAGTGGTGCAAGAGACCGCGTTTAGAGATGGAGCAGCTTCCGTGTCCTATGCTACTGTGGAGCTGGTGGATGAGCTTACTACCGCACATGAGCAACCTAATATTCTTGTATTGGGGTTGGGCGAAATCGGAGAGGATGTAGCTCGTAATTTGGAGCATATTACCGATAAGAAGGTAGTCATTTGTAATCGAAGTATAGATAAGGCCAAAGTGTTGGCTGAAGAGCTTGGCTACGGAGTCATTCCATTCGAAGAAAGAAATAACGCCATTCTGGAAGCAGATGTAATTATCTCTTCTGTAAGGGTGGATTCACCGCTGGTTACCAAGGATACATTTAATGAATCTCCCGTATTGAGTCACAAGTATCTCTTCGATCTTTCTATCCCGCGAAGTATAGCAGAAGACATTGAGGAGGTCAATGGACTATTACTCTATAATATAGATGGTATCCAAACGAAAGCCAGTCAGGCCCTTGAAAAGAGGATGGCTTCGATTCCTGATGTAAAAGCAATTATTTCTGAGGCTATTGTGGAATTTGGGCAGTGGTCAAAGGAGATGGAAGTATCTCCAGTCATCAATAAGCTGAAGAATGCTCTGGAAGAAATCCGGCAAACTGAAATTGCTCGTCATTTGAAAAAAGCTAGTGAAAATGAAACTGAACTAGTCGACAAAGTGACGAAAAATATGATGCAAAAAATCATTAAGCTTCCTGTACTTCAATTGAGAGCTGCCTGCCAAAGAGGGGAGGCTGATTCTTTGATAGAGGTATTAAACGACCTATTCAACCTAGAAAATCAGTCGGAAAAAATTAAGCCTTAAGAGTGAAAGAAACTTCACCCTCCTTCATTTTTCTAGTCTTATTTCTTATTCCGCTCTTCCTGCTGAAACCAGCAATGGTTTTTAGCCAAACTCCTTTTCATTATTATAAAGAAAACGGAAAGTCAGGTCTGAAAAACGGGGATGGTATTGCGATGATTCCTGCTACATATGATCGATTGGGCTGGAGCACAGGTGTAAATCTGCCGGTGGATGATGTGATTGGATACTATCGACAGGGCTGGGGATTGATTTCTGTTAAAAACAAGATAATCACTGGCCCTAGATATTATTCTTTGGAAGCATATCACAAGCACCTTATCGTTGCATCAATCAAAGGCCGGTTCTCCAACGAGCTATTTTTTGGAATAATCAATTCCAAAGGAGAAGTACTAATTGACTTTCGATATCATTCATTAAAGCCTGTTCATGAATCATATATCGTATCCGAAAGAAGAAAAGGCATATCCTACTATGGTTTGCTCAATCTGCAGGGCAAACCTCTTTTGGAGACAAAGTTTACCAGCATTACTTATTTCAAAGATGACCTGTTTGTATTTACTACAGAAGATAAACGAAAAGGTATCATCAGCAAGGCGGGGCACATTACAATGGAATCGAATTTGGATAGTATAGCCCCAGCAGCACAGACCTATTCACTTATTTTTCAATCAGGAATGGTTGGGGCAATCGACACATCAGGAAATATTATCCACAGGCCGTTGTACAAAAAAATAGAGTCTGTGGAGGAGGTTGTAAAGTTTAGCAACTATAAAATATTCAATGCTTCACATAAAAAAATAAAGGAATTCTATTGTGATACACTGTTTCAGTTATCTCCCTCTACCCTTGTGATAGTTCGCAATGATTTTTATGAAATCCTCAACAACAATTTCGGAATTATCTATCGCGGTAGTTCAATGAAGAATCTAACTTCTTTTCGCAAAAATTCGATTTTCACCAAAAAAGAGAAATTTCACATTGTGAAATATTCTGGCGAACCTGTAGAGCCTGACGGATTTGACGCCCTCAGTCATGATGATCATTACCTATATGGAAAATCTGGAAATCAATGGAAAATTTACAACAAGTTCGGCTCTAACATTTCTGAGAACGGCTTTGATAGTCTACTCATTGGCAGTAATAATCTTATCCCTGTGTTAAAAAACGGGTACTGGGGATATGTGGATCATTCGGGTAAGATCGCCATCCCCGCAAAATTCGATGAAGCCGGTAGATTCACTGGTAATATGGCGGAGGTAGATTATTTGGGCTCACGTAGAATCATAAATCAATTTGGCGAATTTATTGGAGCGTCTGAGTACGACCAAGTCACCATTGCAAAAGCTAATACCGCATTGGTAACTAAGCGGGGACAAACTGATCTAATCAATTATCGGGGCGAAATTTTATTTCAAACTTTCAATAATCTAAGTCCACATTTTTTTGGCTACCTGGAGTCAACTGAGGAAGGTCATAAAGGATTAATCTCTCACTTGGGAGAGGTAATATTATATCCTGAATATGATAGCATCTCGGATGCACACAATCGGCGATATGTTATTGTAAGACAAGGTACTAAGACGGGGTTCGCAAATTTTAAAGGTTTCTGGATTATTCCTCTTTCTGAAGAGACAGAAGACATCTGCCATGTCGGAGAAGGATTAATTAGTATAAAAAGAAACGGGCAGTTTGGATTTGTAGATTTTGGTCAAAAACTGCTCATTGCCAATCGTTATGAAGCTACTCAACCATTCAATGCTGATCATGCGGCTGTCAAGCTTAATAACAAATGGGGGTTTATTGATAAGAAGGAAAGACTAGTGGTTCAGCCTACTTTTTCTGAAGTCTCCCCTTTCAAAAATGGAATTTCGATTGTCAAACGTGACAACAAATATGGAGCTATTGATTTTGACGGAAACGAAAAAATAAAGATTGAGTTTGATTCCATATATACTACTACGCATGATTTTTTACTGGCGAGAAAGGAGAATAAATTTGGTCTATTCAATCAATTTGGCGAGCTCCTTCTCCAACCTTCTTATTCAGAAATTAAACCAACATTTGACGATCATTTTATCGTCAAAAGGCGTAATCTCTATGGCCTGATTGATTCCTTGGGGAAATATAGTATTCCTCTGAAGTACATGAAGGTAGTGGAAATTTCTAAAGGGAGATACATCTGCCAAGAGTCTATAAAAGATGAGCTGGAATAGCTTATTGATTGAGCCCGACCACGGCTGAACATGCTTTCTCCATGTTGAAGTATTTCTCCATCACTCTTTTGATTTCCTCTTCGTTGATAGTGCGTAGGCATTCAAAATATTGTTGATAGTACGTACTATCTAGTCCTATTTCCTGAACTTTTTTGAATTTGCTCATCAGCTCAAAGGGTGTATTGATTGAGCTTAGGAAAGAACCGGCTAGATAATTTGTCAATACATTGATCTCTTCTGCAGCAATCGGTTCTTCGATCAATTTATTGATTTCAAACTGAATTTCATTCAAAGTATCCTGTGTATGTGCTGCCACCACATCAGTCGCAATCATACCAAACGAACTATGCCTAAGATGAACTGGATAGGCATGTATGCCATAGGTATATCCTTTTTCCTCACGGATATTTTTCATCAACCGTGAACCAAAGTATCCGCCGAGTAAACTATTTGCTATCTGGTAGTGGAAATAATCTTTGTCCAGTCTATTAGGTACTAGCCACCCCACTCTAATAGAAGATTGCAAGCTGTCTGGCCGTTCGACCACTATATCATGAACGGGCGACAGCAGCGCTATTGTATCCTTGGTAGAAGCTGTTGCCAAAGGAATTGAAAGCAGGGTAGTAAGAGTCTCGATTACAGAATCATCGAATTCCCCACAGAGATATATTTTTGGTTTGTTAAAAAGGTGCTTTTCATAGTATTCTTTCACCTCACTAAGCTCGACTGCATCTATATCATCTGGGCTTAATCCTTGCCCATACGGATACTTTGGCCCGTAGATAGCCTCCCTTAATTTTTTGGATGCATAGAGGTTGCTCTTGTTATCATTGAGTGTAATCTGATCCTTGCGATTCGATTTCATCAACTCAAATTCATGATCAGGAAAATTAGACTCGTTGATCATTTCATTCAAAAGCCCAATGACCTGATCAAAATTTTTCTTGAGTCCGTAAACCGAAATATTCACATCATCAAACCCTGGGCTAATTTCCAAAAAAGCACCCAATGCATCAAAAGCCTCCATGAGGTCTCTGGATGACTTACTTCTTGTGCCTTCTGCAAGCATCTTGGCGGCTAACCAGGAAACGGCTTTTTTGGGTTCGTGCCAAATACCAGATTGAAATACTATCTCAATCTTTACTACCGGTTGATCACCAGCTCTTAGCCAAAATAGGGGGGTTCCACTTGGAAGAGTCTTTTGGGTTGCATCTGGCAGGCCATCGAATGCAATTTTACCTGCCGCTGGCGCTGAAGTTCTATCAAGCATTAATTAATTGACTGTAGTGTCCTGTACCTCGGCCTTGTCAAAATTGAATAGCAAAGAAAAGCGAATGGTCTCTGCCAAGGGATGATTGTTGTCTCCTGGGATTAGGTAGGAGAAATCAATTCCAAATTTTTGATATCTAAACCCAAGGCCCATGGTCATGTATTGTCTTGCGCCCTTGCTTTTGTTTTCATGAAAATATCCAACTCTGGCCGCAAATAGTTCTTTGTACCAATACTCTACTCCAGTGGCAATCATAATTTCCTGAAGCTCCTCTGAAAATCCATCAGGAGCATCGGTGAACGAACCAAACATACCTCCCAGTAGATTCCTATTTGGGTCTTTACCTTTTAGGATCACCTGCTCTTGATTATTGTCAAGAACGGGCGTAACTCCGTCATCTTCGTATTCATAGATCGGAGGGGTGGGAACCATAAGCTTGTTTAAATCAAAGGCAAAAGTCAAGGTATTAAATGCGTCTAATCCTACTTTGACTGCGGTCCCTATACGCAGATTTATAGGAATAAAATCTGCCTCACTTTCGTTACCATAAGTAGCCTTCTGGCCTATATTGGTAATGGAGGCTCCTAATGAGAGCTCCGAGTCTTTGCCCCCAATCACAATAGGATTGGTGTAATAAAACCCTAAATCCACAGAAACACTCTTGGCTGCTTTGGCAGCACTTGTAGAGCTACCAATCAGGTTGGACCAGATATATCTTGCCGTTACACCAATACCAATTTTCTCAGTCAGTTTTCTAGAATAGGTGCCGTCGAAAGCCACCTCTCTTGGGTTTTCTACACCGAGCGAGCCCCCTGCGACATCTGTGAGGTGTATCTGACCTAAATCAAAGTAACGCATGGAAACACCAATGGTCTGAATTCTGTCAATTTTGTAGTATCCGGATAGGTAGGTTAGAAACATGTCATCCACAATCTTTCCTAACCATGGGGAGTAGGACAATGAAGCGCCATAGTCGTGATCGATAAATGCGAGTTTTCCGTTGTTCCAGTGAACGCTATTGGCATCAGGTGATGTCGCTACACCCACGTCCCCCATTCCTGTAGCTCTGGAATCTGGTGCGAAACTGATGAACGGAACAGCAGTTGTGATTACTCTAGCCCCTTCCTGTCCTGAAGTTTGAGTTTGGCTAAGCACAACCAGGCTTGGTACTGAGAGGAGAAATGTAAGTATTACTCCTCGTATTGTTGTTGTTGTTGTCATAGATTCAAAAAATTAAAAAGCAAAGATAGTTAATTCAGAACGACTATACGCCTGAAAGCCTCTCCCGAAGACTCATCAACTCTACTTTGTACTTTGAGTCTATAAATATATATCCCTTTTCTCACTCTGCCTGCGCCTGAGTTATCCAAGTTCCAATTTATTTCCAGCCTTTCCTCAGAAACATTATCAAAACGATAAGTATTGGTTAATATTTCATGGCCTTGCATGTCTGTAATGGTCAGGAGTACTCTCAAATCTTCGCCCAATCTATCATGCGTAAATGCTATCGTGGTTTGGCTCATATTCGGTAAAATGGGATTGGGATAGTTCTCTATCTCAGTCAGTTTTATGCCGTTTTCTTGCGTTACTATAAAGTCGGCGCTTTGCCTGCTTACATTATTGAATATGTCAGATGCTTCAATAGTCATCGAATGTCTACCTACTCCTATATCGTCCAATGGGTATGAGACCCAACCCTCTTGATATGTATCCATTGAAGCTGAATAGTATTCATTTAAAGAAATGGCCTCTTCATCATCGATAATCAATGTGAGCTCATTACCAAAACCAGCATTGGAGATATTGATTCCACTCTCGTCTTCTAACTTCACCAGCAACAATGGCGAAGGGCCTACAATCTGGCCAGATTGAAAGGTAGTATCATTCAAAAAAATATCTATTTCTGGAGGAGAGGTGTCATTTGAATTGATCTTCTCTGAGCCCCCCACAATAACTTCTGAATAGGAACCATGAGCATCCGAACCTGTCGTATCGTTGACTGCATAAAAATTAATTTTTCCTTCCCCAAACGAATAATTGATGTTCTTGGGCACAATAAAATCAATGTTAAACGTGCCCTTACTTACAGTTGCTTGTCCTTGAAACAAAAGTACATCTCGTTGCTGATACACTTCGGAAGAACTTTCGTCGCCCAGCGTTCTAAAGGCCGAAGGTTTGTCGAAAACCGTCATTGCCACACTTCCATCAAAATTTGACAATACCTCCTCATTGGATTGTATTTCACCACTAATCGCATACGTGCCGAAAGCTTTTAATGTATCCAGCTGATCCAACGACTTTCCATTGATGGCTGTAAGCTTTACAGTCTGCTCTGGAAAAGAGATTCTCATCATTGGATCTCCTAGTAGGGCATAATTCCTGTTGCCTATACCTACGAGGCTATTGTTCTTAGTTTCGCGCATCATATCTCCTAGCCGCTTGTAGAGCCCTTCTGATTTTTGCATGGCTGAGAAATAGAAGGCCTCATTGAGCTTGTAGTTGGTATTGGAAAATACCGGCCTGGTAGCAGTGATAAGGGCTACCGCACCGCCATAGGGCAGTAGTACCACTTGCTCTCCTCCAGAAATTCGGTTAGGATCATCATAATTTCCAAACTGACATGTGGCAGTAATAAACAGAGGCATGATGATATTATTATTGAGTTTGGGAATCATAAACTCATTGAAAATATCTTCGTGCGTTAATTGTCCTTCATTCCCATGACCTGTGAAATTGACAATGAGATTGCCTTGAGAGAAGGCATCAATAAAGGCTTCCGACGCTTTTGTTGATTCGTTTTGATTCTGCTCAAAGGCATCCAAAAAAAGCTTGTTTACATTGAGCTCACTTCTTGTGGTATCCACATAGGTAGCCATTTTGTTGGCATCCTGCTGATGGATATTGTTGTCTCCGTCGTCAGCTACAAAGGTTATTTTATTGCGCCACTTACCAAATGCAAGCTTGTTAGTCTGATATCGAATGATTTTGTTCACCACATCCTCACCTTCCTGATTGGTTTGAATAGGAATTCGTCCTACTCCTATTTCCATGGTATGATCTCCTCCTTGAGATTCGAACCAATCACCTTCTTCAGATTCTAGAAATCCAAAGTAGTCATCAGAAGAATAACTCCACAGTTTGTGAAGGGAGTTTCTGGATTCATATACTGGCACAAAATTGGTCGAGGCAATACTTCTATCTTTAAAATCAAATGAACAATCACCAAACAATAGCACATATTTTAGTTGGCCATATTTGTCATATTGAAATTTGATGAAATCTCGAATGGCAGTCACGTCCTGAGCACCACTGGAAAATTCATTATATATCTGGTCTACAGTAACGACCTCGACTTGTAATCCGTCGTGCTTGGACCTAAAGGCTGCCAGGGACTCCGCCGAAGTCAGAAAATCAGAGTAAGTAATGATGATACCGTCGGCAGGTGAGAGTCCGTGCAAATTTTGCCCGTCCACCTGACCTACATAATATGGGACTTGTTCTTGTCCTTGATTAAATACCAGAAATCGTTCTGCATCTTCGGGTGCTGCAAAAGCCAGATTGTTTCCAACTAAATCAGCTTGCAGTTCTACAATGTCTAGCGGCTTCGAGATATCCCATACCAAAGTAGTTTCGTTCTCACCCGAAACGCTATAAGCTTGCTCTCCCGATCTTCTGCTCCAGAATAAAGACCCATTACCAAGGTTTAGATTTTTCTCTGATTGCACATGTACATAATCTAAATACCCGCTTCCAGTTCCAGAGTTATTAAATCTGTAATTGATCTCCAGCTCAGCTGAATTATTTAAGTCTGTAGAATTTATTCTGATAGTGTCAATTTGGGTGTTGGCCTTAGTAACGTAAGTGCCATCTGAGATTGGTACCATTTGAATAGTACCAAGTTCAAAACCATCAATATCCAAGTCAAAAGAGGAAGAAGCTGTAGATCCAGATAGTACACTAGTATAAATGACAATTTCTGTATCGTCCTTGATTCCTTGTCCTGAAAAGGATACTTGATTATTTCTATTCGTACTAGAAAACCTTTCCCCATACCAAAACCTCCCGGAACCAATTATTGAATTTTCTTCCAATTCATGGGATTCAAATGATGAATAGGTGCGAGTCAATGGCAAATTGCCAGTAGGAATTTTAGTAGTTGCTATTCTTTTCCCACTCATTTTTTTAATGGTCAGAAAGTAGTAGGCAGTGTCGCTATAAACGTTTCTTTCGAAATGGAACTGATTATCCGCCATATCAAAGCTAAGGTGGTCTGAAGATTTTCCATAAAACAGTAAGTAGTCATTTCTATCAAAGGAACCATCCGACTGACCCGAGATTAATATGGCGTTTTCGCTTAAATCGTCTGGTCGGTCTTCTAGATTGGATTGTGGCAACATACCGTTAAATGAGTTACCGTAGACTGCTATTTTTCTTGGATCTATATTGTCTATGTTGATGCCCATCTCAGACAGCATGGCATGATCAATTTTGTAAACACCACTCTCCAGTACTGCCAGCTTGTACCATTTTCCAGACGAAAGTATAGAATTAGAAGCCTGTGAGCGCACCTCTAGCGCGGAGGCTACAAGTAGGGATATAATCCAAACGATATGTATGTAAGTTTTCAATTGATTAAAACCTGATCTATTAACGGGTTTTTCTTCTGAATATTCACCTAATGTGCAATTTTTGACCCGATATGTACAGCCACTGAGAGTACGATATATAGGGCAATAATCATAGGTAGCGAAATCAGTTGGAATAATACTATCAGTCCCAAACTGATAATCAAAAAAATATATTTCAATTCGTTTCCTTTCCACCCATATTGCTTGAATTTGAATGCCATCATTGGTATGTCGATTACCAACAACAGCGAAGTGATGGTGGTAATCATGATTAATACCCATAAGTCACTCAATAAAGCTACCCATACTCCATCTGCGACCAGGTACGCCAATGAAATAATCAAAAAAGCATTGGCCGGTGTAGGCAAACCAAAAAATTGATCTGATTGTCTTTCGTCATTGTTGAACTTCGCCAGCCGCAATCCTGACATGATTGCCACCAAAACAGAAAAATACGGCCAATAAGTTCCAGGAGCAGCAATTTGTATCATTTTGTACATGACTAAGGCAGGCACAATGCCAAAGGACACCATGTCGGCAAGCGAATCGAGGTCTTTGCCAATGTTAGATGTAGAATTGAGTATCCTGGCAGCAAATCCATCAAAAAAGTCTGCAACTCCCGAAAGAATAGTATAAACAATAACATATTCGAGTCTACCTTCAAAGATCTCAATGACGGCCAGGCAACCAAAAGCCAAATTGAGGCTTGTTAAAGCATTGGGAATGATATTTCGAATGTTCATTTTGAAAGTGCACAAAAAGGGTTAGATACTTTCTCCTTACCTACTGTGGTGGTCCCTCCATGTCCGGGATATACAGTGGTCTTCTCATCGAGTGTAAAAAGTTTTTCGTGAATACTCCGAATCAGGGTATCAAAATCCCCTCCTGGTAAATCTGTTCGGCCTATGCTTCCCTCAAATAACACATCACCGCCAATGCAGATATTTTGTTGCTGATTCACAAGGACAACATGTCCTGGCGCGTGACCAGGGGTAAACAATACTTCTAACGTCGAATTACCAAAGTTCACTTGATCACCTTCTTCGAAAAAATCATCCGCCTCTGAAGTTTCAAAATTTTGAAACCCATAAGCTGGCGCATACACTTCCACTGATTTTAGTGTGGCCTCATCTTCCTGGTGAATGGTAAGTTTCACACCATATTTCTTCTTGACAAAGGCATTTCCAAAGACATGATCTATATGACAATGTGTGTTTATTAACCGAACCACCTTGAGATCATTGGCTTCAATAAATGAGGTCAATTCTTCTCTTTCTGCCGCTTCATAACACCCAGGATCAATAATTATGGCTTCTTTGGTCTCATCATGGAGCACATAAGTGTTTTCCATGAAGGGATTAAATACAAAATTCTGAATTTGGATCATAGATTCTAGCTGTAAGTCTGCAATTTTGTTGGATTATTGCTCAATCGCAAATATAAGCACAAGCATGTATGACTACTTAATCATCGGCCATGGGTTAGCTGGGGCTATACTATCTCAAAGATTGATAAGCCGGGGCAAGCAGGTGCTGGTGCTGGATCAGCCGCAAAATAATATCTCCTCAAAAGTAGCGGCGGGACTTTTCAATCCTATAACAGGCCGCAAAATGTTCAAAACATGGAATGCTGATAAATTCTTCCTTGAACTTCTTAATTATTACCCCTCATTGGAAAAGACATTAGCCGAGAGTTTTTTTCATCCTATCGGAATCTACCGTCCTTATTTTGCACTAGAGGATCAAAATGACTGGGAATCTAAAAAAACAGAACCTAGGTTTAGCCCATTTATTGTTGAGGCCACTACCACACCGCATCAGGCTCACCGGCTCAAGGACCCACACGGTGGACTACATTTGAATCAGTCAGGTTACGTTAATATTGTCAAGCTCTTAGAGGCTAATAAAAAGCATTTGATCGATAAGGGTAGTTACCAGGAAATAATGTTTTATGAAAAGGATTTGCACACGCATAGCGATCACTTTTCTTTTGATGACAGGAAATTCAAAGAAATAATATTCTGCAACGGACTTGCCGCCGAACAATCCGAATGGTTCCATTGGCTGCCATTCAGTCCGGTTAAAGGTGAGATCGTGGATATAGAAATGGGAAAGCGGCCTACGACGATTTACAATCGTGGCATTTTTATTTTGCCATTTCAAGACCAGGTGGTGCGTGTAGGCTCTACTTATCAAAGAGACTTTGATCATATGAAGCCAACCGAGGACGGACAAAATGAATTAATAGATAAATTAGAAGGATTGTTGAACGAAAAATACAAGGTCATTGCAAGCAGAGCAGGCGTGCGTCCTGCGACAAAAGATCGACGCCCATTCATTGGAAAACATCCAGATAATGAACATATTTATATCTTTAATGGTTTTGGTTCCAAGGGTGTTTCACTAATACCAGAATGTTCAAAACTATTCACAGCACATTTGTTGGACGGAAAAGCACTCGATACTGAGATTGACGTCAATCGTTATTACTCGTATTATCTTAAGAAATAAAATATTCACAATATGCGTTTGAGGGTACTACTTATTGGTCTGATTCTTTTCGCTTCTTCGGCTTCATATGCCCAGGAACATAGGAAGGTTTTCGGCCAAAATAGAGTCCAGTACAAGAGTTACGATTGGTACTATTATGGTACAGATGATTATGATATTCACTATTATAATCTTGGTGAAGACTACGCAAAACTAGCCCTGGATTATCTGGACGAAGAATACGACAAACTTACCGATCTGCTAGGATACGCTCCATTCTCAAAAACCAAAATATTCATATACAATTCACCAGTAGACCTAAAGCAGAGCAATATTGGGGTGGATGGGGCGACTTTCACTATCGCTGGCCAGACCAAATTTGTAAAACTTCAAGTAGAGGTGGCTTATCCCGGTAGCATTCTTGAATTCAAAAAAGAACTAAGATTTAGGCTAGCACAAATGCTGTTGGACGATATGATGTTTGGCGGCAGTCTGGCAGAAATGTTTCAGAGTGCCTATCTACTCAACTTACCCGAATGGTTTATCGGCGGAGCTTCCAACTATGCTGCCTATGGGTGGAGTGTCGAAATGGATGACTATATGAGAGATTTTCTGGTAAAGAAAAAAACTAAAAAATTGTCCCGCCTGGAAGATGTGCGCGCACAAATGGTAGGGCAGTCGGTTTGGAATTACATAGCGGTCAAATACGGTAAAAGCAACTTATCCAATATTCTCAACCTGACTAGAATTATCAGAAACCCAGAGCACAGTATTGCCAGCTCACTTGGGATTTCTTTCAAGCAATTCAAATATGAATGGGCTGAGTACTATCGTAATGCAAATGCCTCCCTTGATGCGGCATATGATTCACCAGAAAAGGATAACAAACTAATAGCCAAGACAGGCAAAATCGCCAAACTTACCAAAGTGAGAGTCAGCCCAGACGGCAAACATTTGGCATATGTAAATAACTATCGTGGAAAGTATACTGTCAACGTCCGGAATCTTGAGACTGGAAATGAGAAAACAGCCTTGCGGGGGGGATATCATGTAATCAATCAGGAGGTCACTACAGAACTGCCAATCATAGAGTGGATTTCTGAATCAAAGCTGGGTATTATACAAAACTGGTACGGCACCAATTATTTGGTTTCTTATGATCTACCTACGCGAGCAAAGCAGCGAAAATCACTACTACGATTCAACCAAATAAAAGGAATTGGATTTAATGACAATGGCAAGTTGGCCGTGATTAGCGCTGATATTAAAGGTCAAAATGACCTATATCTCATTAGTATGAGAAGAAACGCAGTCAAGCGCCTGACAAGAGATAAATATGATGATTTGAATCCAAAGTTTATACCTGGAACAGATGCTATCGTGTTTAGCTCGAATCGTCCTAGCGATACTTTGAATCTCGAGCTTAACAATATCAATGAAGCTTCAGATGCGCTCAACCTCTTTGCTTATGATCTGGATACGACTACCAATGTGGTCTTTCGTATGACCAATACATTGAGCAATGACTACTACCCCGTGCCTGTTGATAGAGAAAATGTTTTCTATTTGAGTGATCAGAAGGGAATTTACAATTTATACAAGTACAATTTCTCTAACAATATCTATAATCAGGTGTCCAATTTTAGAACGAGCATCCAGGAATACGACATCAATCACGAGTCTCATGATCTGACTTTTCTTATGCTGGATAGAGGAAAATCTAGAATATATCTACATGAAAACTACAATTTAGATCAAACCGCCTTTACGCCACCCACCTTGAGAAATCAGCTGGAACAAGTTGAATTTATCAAAAAACGAAGAGCAGAAAATGCAAAAAATAATCTTCCGCAGGAGGAGGTCGAACTCGAACTTGGTGAGGGCCTATTTGATATCGAAGAAAGTGAAGACCAGGATGTGATCGAGGAAGAAGAAGAGGACATATTCATCGATACTGATGACTATAGCTTTGAAGATGAACTAGAGGAGGAGGAAGACGAAGAGCAGGCATTTTCATTTCTAACCACCTATCAAAAAATGCAAAAAGAGCCAGAGGTTACTGGTCCTCATGAATATGAAACGGCATTTTCATCCAACAATGTAATTACAACATTCAGAATTGATCCGGTAAGAGGCTTTGGTATTCTTATGGAATATGAAATGAACGATGTTCTTGAAAATCATAAATTCTATGGTGGATTTATGGCGATTACAGACCTCAAATCAGGAGATTTTTTTGCAGAATACCGTTTCCTAAAGTATACCATAGACCTAATGGCCAGATATGATCGAAATGTCTATCTGGAAGAGAGAATTGACTTCACTGGAGCCACTGACGAGGTCATTCAGAAATATAAAAAGAACACATTTACTCTGGGCGCCTCTCTGCCATTGACCGTAGCTACCAGATTTGATTTTCAGCCATTCATCACCTTTACTCATTTTTACAATCTCAATCCTGATATTCTTGCTGGCAACTATTCTCAACAGAGCAACCCAGCAGTAGAATCACACAATACATTTGGTGGCTTCAAAGCCAATTGGGTGTATGACAATACTCTGGCAAATGGATTGAATTTGTACGAAGGCAGTAGGGCCAAAGTATCGTTTGAACATTTTCAGGGCTTAAATGACAATGCACTAAGCTTTAGCAAATTTACGGTGGATCTGCGCCGGTATCAGAAGATTTCGAGAGAGCTGATCATAGCGGCTAGGGTGTATTTTGGTAGATCGTTTGGTAGAAACCCAATGACCTATATGCTGGGCGGTATGGACAATTGGGTGGCCAATCAAAAAGAAAATACTGATCAGGTAGATTCCCCTTTGAATTTTAACAACTCTAAGGATAACACAGATATTCTATTTACAGAATTCGTTAATCTACGGGGATTCAACTATAATGAATTCAGTGGCTCTAGTGTGCTTACCGCGAATGCGGAGCTTCGGTTTCCAGTTATCAAATACTTTTCAAGAGGTTCTATCAAGTCCAACTTCCTTAGGAACCTTCAATTAATAGGCTTTTATGATGTAGGCTCAGCCTGGACTGGAAAGTCTCCGTTCAATGATGACCACGAAGTAAATACCAAATTGGTGAAACGTGAGGGGTCACCATTCGAAGCAGTGATCAGGACATCTGATAATCCCTGGTTGGCAAGCTATGGTTTTGGGGTCAGAACCGTAATGCTCGGATACTACGCACGATTTGATTTTGCTAAACCAATGGCTGACTATCAGGTAGGCGACATGAAATTCTACCTTAGCTTGGGTTACGACTTCTAGTCTACACCATATCTGATTTTTAATACTCCGCTTATTTGACGATTATTGCACATGCTAAAATCAATGACTGGGTATGGCTCTGCGGCATTTGAAAATGATCAAATGAGCGTAGATGTAGAAATCAAATCTCTAAACTCAAAATTTCTTGATATCTCTACCAAATTACCCAAAGAGGTGGCTTCATTTGAAAATGAAATTAAGAAAATTCTAACCGAAAAAATTGTTAGAGGCAAGGTCAATTTTACCATTGAAATATCATTAAAATCAGGGCTCGGAAGTGCCGGCAAACTCAACTCTACACTATTCAAACATTACTGTCAGGAATTGCGAAAAAGCATTTCTGAGGAAGTGCTGGGTGAAGCTGACCTCGTAAAAGAAATATTAAAAATGCCCGACATCTTCGAGTTTGAAGAATCTGCTAGCGAAGAGGTGCCAAAAGATTTATTGTTTGACCTTATTGGTCAAGCATTGGATTCGTGTGAACAATTTCGAATTCAAGAAGGGGATGCTGCTCAGGCTGCACTCAATACATTTGCGAAGCACATTGATGAAAAGCTCATACTTATCAAACAAAAAGAACCGGAACGAATCGTCGTTATCAAACAACGTATACAGGAGAGTTTGGCTGAGTTAGGTGCGTCGGACAAAACGGACCCAAATCGATTTGAACAGGAGCTGATTTACTACATTGAAAAATTGGATATTGCAGAAGAAATAATTCGATTGCAAAACCATATCGCCTACTTCCACGAAATACTGGCCGAAGATGAATCCCAAGGTAAAAAACTCGGGTTTATCAGTCAGGAAATGGGACGAGAAATTAATACTATTGGTTCTAAAGCCAACAACTCCGAAATCCAGAAACTTGTCGTTGACATGAAAGATGAGTTGGAAAAGATCAAAGAGCAGGTGCTCAATGTAGTATAAGCCCTGAAGTTCATCTTACTTTATTGGAAAGAATGGATATCAAAGTTATTAGAGGAATTAAATAAAAAAACCCTGACCACGTAGTCAGGGTTTTTTTATTATTCATATCTCAATGTATTGACTGGATTAGTAGCAGCTATTTTGGCCACAACGACGCTTACACTAGTGACAGCAACAAGTAGCAGCAGCAGGACTGACCAGACAAAGGGCATTACACCAAGAGTAGCTTGATAAGGAAATTCATTAAGCCATTCCTGCATAATCAGGTAAGACAGCGGTAAGCCTAACGCCAAAGCAATCCCAATCAACTTAGCAAATTGCAAAAAGATCATTTGCACAATTTGAGCTGGACTCGCGCCTAGTATTTTGCGAATACCTACTTCTTTTATCTTCTGACTCATCATGGCTAGAGCGATACCAAGCAGACCAAGACAAGCCAAGAACAGTGCAACAAAAGCGAAGGTTGAAAAAACACCCAAAGTTCGAATTTCACCTTGATACAATTCTTCCAACTGTCGATCAAGAAAGTGATATTCAAATGTCTCATCAGGAATTGTTTTTGAATATATCTCCTCTATGGCTTTTATTGATTGCTGAAAATCTTTGCCCTCAAGTTTTACAACTGTGTGGTTAAAGTCTCGAGGCCGATATTGAATAATTAGCGGATTGATAGATTCATGTAGAGACTTGTAATGAAAATTCTGTACCACGCCCACCACCGTTACCTCAAGCTGATAGCCGTCCAGATGCCAGACCAATTGTTCTCCAATTGGGTCAACTAACTGTAGTGCCTGCACTGCAGCTTGATTAATCACCACATTGGTTCCTGCTGAATCTGCTGAGAAGCTATGATCAAATGTTCGCCCTTCAAGAAGTTGAAATTCAAATAATTCCAATAGGTCAAAATCAACAAAAATCTCTGAAGCACTGGTTCTATTCGTTGGGTCTTTTCGTGTACTCACCGGATGATTGTTGAATTGGGAGCCAGGCATGTTTGATGCTGCCGATACGGCTTTGACTCCAGGTATTGTCCTTAATTCATTTTGAATTGTACGAGCCTCTGAAAGGTCGATGCCTCCATGCTCTACGCTCGATATGATAGGTAGTGATATCACGGCAGTTTGATCAAACCCCAATTCTTTCGATTGCATATAATCTATTTGTCTTAGAATGATTAAACTGGAAGCGATAAGGATAGCTGAGACTATAAATTGGCAAACGACAAGAAGGCTCCTCAATCTGCTATTACCTCCGCCACCTGATACTTTGCCTTTCATCACCTCAGAAGGACGAAATGAGGATAAAAAGATGGCTGGATAAAATCCTGCTATTAAACCTACCATTAGACTAAGCAAAGAAGCTTTGGTTATGAAACCAAGGTTCATTAGATCGGCTATTGTGAATGACTTAGAACTTAGGTGATTAAAAGGGTCTAACAGCATCGTAGTCAGTCCCAAGGAAATCCCTAGAGCGATCAGGCAAAAAAGAATAGACTCAAGATAAAATTGAACCGTAAGGTTAAATGATACTGCGCCCAATGTCTTTCGTACACCGATTTCTTTGGCTCTTTCGACAGACTTAGCAGTAGTGAGATTCACATAGTTGATACCTGCTATTACCAGAATAAAAATCATAGTACCCATCAGGATGTAGACATACAAAACATTGCCATTGTTTTCTAGTTCCCACCTTAGATGAGAATAGAGGTGAATATCCGTAATCGATTGAAGTTTGAAGGCCATAGTACCATTGTCAAAGGCAATTTTGGCATCAGCTCCCCAGTTTAGATAATCCAGAGCCCAGTCCGGTATTTTAGATTCAACATCTTGAAAAGAAACGCCTTCATTGAGAACTATATAGTTGAAATGTCCAAAGTCTGCCCAAGTCATCCAATAGCTCTCTGGGTTGATATGCTTTACAGTAACATAAGAAATCAATGCATTGAAATGAAAGTGAGAGCTTTTTGGCATGCCCGCCACCACAGCAGAGACCTCCATTGGCATATCACTGACCTCCAGGACTTTTCCAATAGGATTATCATCACCAAAGTATTTATTAGCAAGCTCCTGCGTTATCACCAAGGTGTTTGGTTCTTTTAGAGCATCCTTGTCGCCCGCAATAATTTTCATTTGGAAAACCTTAAAGAAAGTAGAGTCTGCAAAAAAGAAATTAGGTTCTTCGAAGGCAATATTGGTCACTGGGTTTTCAACCGAAATATCCTGTTTGATTAGCCCTGCTCCATACCATGGCGAGAGACTCACACTTTCAACCACTTCTGAAAAATCTCTTTTCATGGCTTGAGCCATCGGATGCGGCGTACGAGTTTGTGGAGGATCACCAATCCAGCTTATTCTGTAAATATTTTCATTGTTAGGGATAGCTCGATCAAAGGACAACTCGTCCTGAATGTACAAATAGATGAGCATGCTACATGCAAATCCTACTGTCAGCCCAAGCAGGTTAATTAAGGTAAATACCTTATTTCTACTCAGAGTTCTAATAAATGTTTTAAAGAAATTGACGACCATATTACGTTTGAGTTTATTTGTGAATTGATAACTCAAACTAAAGGTACGGTCAGTTGTGGATGGTCTTTTCTTATCGGGAAGAGGTTCTTCCCGATAAGATCGAACGTCTTTAGTATCCCTATATTCGGAAGGTGTAAGCCCCGTCAGACGCTTGAATGCCGTGTTAAATGCAGACTTAGAGTTATACCCAACCATGGCAGCTATATTTTCAACTTTGGTCTGTGCCATGCTCTGATCTTTGAGCAAATATCGCGCCTCTCGGATACGATTTTGACTTATAAGTTCTTGGAAGCTTATTCCCTTAGACTCATTGAGGACTTGCGATAAATGATGGGTTGTGGTATGAAGCAACTCTGCCAGACTACTCAAAGAGGCGTCGTCATTTAAATAAAATTTCGATGATGTCATGAGCTCATCTAAACGCTCCAAAATTGAAGCTTTTTGCGCAGCCGACAGGGTTGATTTTTTATACTTGTTGGCTACAGGAATGGGTGTGGTAAAGGAGGATTCTCTAAATACCTGATAGTAGACTATCATAAAATTGAACCCCACAGCAAGACCCAGCATCCACAACTCAAAATAATTACCAAATGCCATCAACAAAAGCAAAAGCAAGAAATTATACACAAGGTAATTTCTAAACCATATCAACCTTGATCCAGGGCTCTGAAACCAAGAGATTCCCCGATGATCGCTCTCAGCTCTAACAATACGAAACAGATCTATCAATAAACCAGCGACGGCGCCTGTGCTCAAGCTTCTAATAAGCCAATTCTGATTAAATAGATAAGCACTGCTAGCAACAAGTATTACAAAAATCAAAAACCACCAGTATTTCGATTTGATTCTTGAGTTTTGCGTAAATAAGGCTCTGGCAAACCAGTTGAAAGAAATCCCAACAAAAATCATTGATAGATGAAACCAAGGCCCAATAACTAATGCTTTGCATACAAATAGTGATAGGTATGCGATCACTAGCTGGCCAAGAAACCTGCTGGAAGGGTATTTATTGAAAAGCAAAAACAAGCAAAGGATCGCACCCATTAAAAGGGTGCTCGCCATCATCATTTCAAACCAAGGCCGGGACAACCACTGCTCCATAGGATAATATTAGGTAATTAAATGCTTTGTAGAAAACCTAACTTTGAGGATCGTGTCTCTTATAGAAAATTCACTGATCCTAATTTGATACAATTCAATACTATTTCAGCGCTTTAGAAATATTTCACAAAACGCTCAGGCATGATTTCTAACTCTTGAATTTCAATGTCTTTGAAATAGACTTCTGCTGCTTCACTCTGCAGTTGAATTTTTCCCTTAGTCAGTGGGATAGATTTGCCATTTACAACATATCTGGATTGGCGAAGAATCATGACTATTTCGCCGTTGACGATATGGATACTCTTGCCCTCATAGCAGATCAATTCCAAAGTGTTCCATTCTCCTTCAGGCTTTTCATAGTTATTGCTACGTAGGCAGAATCCTGGGATTTTTTCACCTTCTCCCAATGGAATAAAAGGCTGAGATGCGTCCGCTACAGGATTCATAATGTATTCAGGAATATAAGCTCTCACATCTATGGCTGAGTTGGCTTGATTCCAAAAGTCTCCCATGTGCCCTTGCATGATTTGAAATTCCTGAGAAAGCATCCATGATCTCCAATGCTCCGCTCCATGTGGCCCTATAGAGTGGTACAATATGCCAGAATCTTTTAGTTTATTCTCTCTGGGTATCCACTTCCCCGTTCCCCACCTGACTTTTAACCGAAGGTGATAGTTAGCATATTCCTTTTTTGTCACCACACATCCATATATCTCACCAGTGACTTTAAGGACTGGAGTTTGGCCATCATTCTCAACAATGAATACCTGCTGGTCGATTGGGTTCAGACCGACTGGCTCTATAAGAGCTCCAAACTGATCAGTGGGGTGGTCTCCGTTATATTCTTCACTATGCTTGAAACTCAAATAGGTATCCCATTGAGATAGGTCTTGATCCAAAAGAGTCACCCAACGATCTTCTTTCGGAGTACATGAAATAGCTAGTAGAGCAAGGGTAAGTAATAGCTTGGACATAGCTCTGAGTTTTGTTGAATCTAAGATAATCTCATAAAAGATAATCAGGTAGGAGATTTTGCACATATAGGGTAGAATAATTCGCATGGTCGTCAAGCGATACGAGTTTTGCTATCGAATATTAGGGTAGGGTATTGACGAGACTTATCGTTTGATCTGAAGAAGAAAATTCAAATTTACTGTTATGATAAAATCCCCCATTTATCTATTCTATTTGGTTCTATCTATTTTTCTATTCACCACGGTTGTAGGAGTTGCACAAACTACCACCGCTCAAGATGGAACAGGAGGTCCAGACCTTTGGACCAGTGCGGCCAACTGGGACAATGGAGTACCTGATTGCGCTTCCCATACTTCTATTGTCATTCCGAATGGCGTGACCATAATCATAAGAAATACAACAATAGATTTGTCAGCCTGTGATATTGATATCACTATCGAATCTGGAGGCACACTCAGGTTTGGTTCAAATAACGGGAACACGTCTTCACTTGTCCTCAGTGCAGCATCCAGCATCACGCTGGAATCGGGAGCTGAGATAGAAGCCAATACATTGGGGACTTCGACTGGCCCTGAGATTACTATCAACATCGGAGGAAACGAAACTTGGGACGGGAGTGATGGTGATATCATAGATGAAGGAATCATGGATGAAACAACCACAGATGGATCGCTGCCGATTGGTTTGCTATCCTTTGAAGGTGTGCAAAAAGAAGACCATATCTTGGTGTCTTGGGCTACCGCGTGGGAAGAGAACAACGATTATTTTGCTTTAGAGAAATCACTGGATGGTGTGCATTTCAGCGAGCTTCAAACCATCGTAGGTGCGGGAAACAGTTTGGTGACACAGTATTATACTTACCAGGATGAATTAAGCAATGCTGCAATTGTGTACTACCGATTAAGACAAATAGATTATGATGGAAAATTTGAGGAGTTTGAAGCTATCAGTGTCCGACTCAGTGGTATGCTAAAAGATCAGCTAATGATCTATCCTAACCCAACAGATGATTTCGCACTTTTGACAGGAATCGTCGATGAACTAAGCTCACTTAAGGTATATGACTTAAGTGGAACACAGGTATATCCTCAAATCATATCGACAGCTAGCAGTATTCAGATATCTTTTGTCGACCTGCTGCCCGGCTCCTATATTCTTAGAACTGCCACACAATCATTAAGAATCCAAAGGAACCCTTAACTATAAAAGTTGCTTTTTAGAATTTGGTGAATTCAATGTTTTCAAATTTATCAATCAGATCAGCATCCAAATGCGTGATACCCTCGTCATCATTGAAGTAGGGTTTCACAAATTTACCGCCCCAAACAATCTCTTCCCAAGTGTATGAAAACCTTGAATGTACAATCTGGCTAAAAGTGTCATCAAAGCCCTTGATCAATATCATTATTTCGGCGGAGCCATTTTCCAAAGTGTCCTGATCCAAATCGAACAGAGGAGAATCATCATCTATTTTATGAACTAATGTCCAATTCAGTGGCAAGAAAAGGATTTTTTTTGTTTCTAGCTCAAGGTTGTAAAACATTCGTTGAAGTTTACCTTTTACTTCTTTTGTATAGCTTATCATGACATTGGCTTCTAGTTCTATGATCTGACTGCTTCTGCCGTTTACAAATCTAAATTGCAAACTCCAACCTTTTTGATATGGAGAGATCAGCGCATTCTTGCTGTATTGAAAGGAGGCATTTGGGCGAGAAAACCGGCCATATAGCATACCAGTAATAAAGGCGAATGAAATTAAGCCAAATACAGATTCAAAGGAGGAAATAATACCTGTCACATGCCCTACGGGTGATATAGCTCCATAGCCTACTGTAGTGAATGATTGAAAGCTAAAATATAGGCACTGAAAAAACTTAGATAACTCATCACCTCGACTAAGGCCTTCCAGCTCTCCCGGTTCTACAAGAAAATAGATTCCAGCAAAAATCAGGTTTGATCCAATAATAAATAATGTGACCATACTCAAGAACACAGGCCAATTAATTCGAATCAGCCATTGATAAGTATTCCTAAAGTGATACCCGAAGTTTATTCTTTTAATGTTGAAAGAACCATCCTTATTAATGACTCTGCTCGTACCCTTTTCAAAATTTTTACCGATTCCAGGGTCTTTGAGTGATTTTTTCATATCGCAATATATTTAATCTTTCAGGTTGACAAAATGTGAACCCGAGGTAAGAAAGTCTTAAATACCTGAGTGTAGGACTCATGTCAGTTTAGCGTTTTTGATCTTTCAATTCTATTCTTGTTCTTGATTGATTTGTCTAATTTTGCCGTCCGGAAACTTTGGCTATTAAGCCTTCATAAAAATACACAAACGATGGAATTGAATGCACTTACAGCGATCTCACCAGTAGATGGAAGGTATAGAAGACATACAGCTAGCTTAGCGGAGTATTTCTCTGAGTTTGGTTTGATCAAATATCGCGTGCATGTCGAAATCGAATATTTCATTGCATTGTGTCAACACCCATTGCCACAATTAAAAGAAATCGACAGCTCCGTTTTTGGCAAATTGAGGCAAGTCGTTGTCGAATTTTCAGAGAAAGATGCGCAAGCGATCAAGGACATTGAAAAAACCACCAATCACGACGTAAAAGCTGTAGAGTATTTTATCAAGGCAAGGTTTGATGATTTGGACTTGACTCGTTACAAGGAATTTATTCATTTTGGCCTTACCTCTCAGGACATAAACAACACAGCAATTCCGCTGCAGCTCAAGCATGCTGTTGAAAATGAGTACTTGCCTTTGATTAATGAGATCACTGGTACCTTAATGGATCTGGCAGAAACCTGGAAAGATATCCCTATGCTGGCCAAGACTCATGGTCAGCCGGCATCACCTACCCTTTTGGGAAAAGAGATTCTGGTTTTTCATGAAAGACTGACGCAGCAAATCAATATGCTGGATGATATCAGATATGGAGCTAAATTTGGTGGAGCTACTGGCAATATGAACGCTCATCATATAGCCTATCCCGAGATTGACTGGATCAAGTTTGCTAATAATTTTGTTGATAACACGCTTGGCTTAAGAAGAAGCTATCCTACCACACAAATAGAGCACTATGACGATATGGCGGCTTTATTTGATAATCTAAAAAGGATCAATACAATTCTTATCGATTTTAGCAGAGATATCTGGCAGTACATTTCCATGGGTTACTTTAAGCAAAAAGTCGTAAAAGGCGAAGTAGGGTCTTCGGCTATGCCTCACAAGGTTAACCCAATTGATTTTGAAAATGCTGAAGGGAATCTGGGTATAGCTAATGCCAATTATGATTTCCTGGCTGGGAAATTGCCGATTTCAAGATTGCAAAGAGATTTAACAGATTCAACTGTACTGAGAAATGTTGGTGTTCCTGTAAGCCATAGTTTCATAGCGCTAAAGTCACTCCAAAAAGGCATTGGTAAACTAGAGTTGAATCAACACGCTATTGAATACGACCTAGATCAAAATTGGGCGGTAGTATCTGAAGCCATACAGACGATACTCAGAAGAGAGGCTTATCCGGAGCCATACGAAGCTCTCAAAGCACTTACTCGTGGCAATAATGAAATTACTCATCAGGTGATCAAAGAATTCGTGGACACGCTTGACGTTTCTGACGAGCTAAAAACTCAGTTAAAGGAAATCACGCCATTCAACTATACTGGTATCAATCCGCTCGGCTAACCTCGGCGATCACCGCTGGATTGTACACACTGGCTTAGTTTTTTGTTGACTGTGGATTTCCACCATGGGCCTTTAGTGAAAAAAAGTATGGTCTTGGTTGTAGTATTTGTTTTGAATCTTCGCCACCAGGGAGTAAACCCTGGCTCTGGTCTATGTTCGATTCCATATTCAAATCCCATGCTGTGAGTCACCTGCTGGGCACAAGGATTTCCGTAGAGTACTTTTTTGCCCTTTTTGACATATATATATCGGATTCGTTTGGCCGCAGGAAAATTGCCACGCTTATTTTCCTTTACTTTCTTGTCCACTTTTCTTGTGGGCAAATCTTCAGCTAATGGATTTTGCGCCCAGACATCAGTTGTTCCGATACCAACCAGCAAAATTGCAATCATCAAGAAACGAACAAACATCATGGTAAGCCTGATTATTTATGAGGACAAGATATAAACTGAATAGCAAAGAAGATAATTAGCTACAGGGAAATTATACCTTCAATCTTTGCGGCTTCCTTGTAAAGGCCTATGATCTCCTGACTTGAAGAGGCCATGATTTTGATTGTCGTACTGACGTACTTTCCGCCGCTCGACGGTTTGAGCAAAACCTCGTGTTTAGGAAAAAGTGATTCAATCTGTTCCACCTGCTCTGGTTTCACAATGAACTTAAACAAGTATAGTGCGGGAAAACTATAGTTGTTATCCAATTTTTCTTTGAACGACTCTGTAGACTTATCCATATAAACAAAAAAGTCACACCTCATGGGTGTGACTCAAATCTGATTTTGTTATTTACTAAAAGAACTTATATCTATCGTCTTTTATTTCTGCTAGATCTCGTACGGCTTGGTCTGTGTTATATGCCAGACGGCCTTGTTTTTGCTGTAGCAATTGCGTGCGATAGGATTCATAGTCAGAAATTTCAGGAGCTTCCAGCTTATTCACCATTTCGATAATAAGCACCCCATTGTCAACGGCAAAAGGTTTTGTGACCTCACCGTTTTCCATTGAGAACGCTACTCCTACTGCCTCTGGTGCTAGTCCTACACTTCTTAGCGAGTTGCTACTTAGTTTCAATGCAGGCATGTTATATACATTAGCTCCTTCTCCATATCCAGCTGCCATCTCGTCCAGACTTCCAGAAAGTTTGGAGAGTTTGTCCGTGATAATTTTTGCTTTCTTCTGGTTTTTTACCTTATCTGTTACTTCAATTCTCACTGTTTCTAGTGCAGCAACTCCTTTCTCTTGTTCGCTTGTGATTACTGCCACAACATATTGATCGTCAATTTCAAACACATCAGAAACGTCTCCAACACTTCCAGAATTGAAAGCCCAGTACACAATATTTCTTCCTTCTGTAATACCTGAGATTCTTCGATCATTTTTCCCAACGTTAGCAGCCGTTCTTATCGTAAGACCTTTCTCATCTGCAGTTTTCTTGAATTCTTCAATATTCGAAGCGTCTAGAGCAAACCCCTCTGCTTGTCTGAAGTATTTGTTTCTTGTTTCATCACTTACGAAAATCTCTAAAGACACCTTCGCGATTTTGTAGACTACATTTGTTTTTGTTTCGGTAACGTCAATGATGTGATATCCAAATTGCGACTCTACTACGTCTGCCAGGACACCTTTTCTTTTGGCCCCGTAGACTGCATCTTGGAATTCTGCTACCATGGCACCATCTGAGAACCAACCTAGATCACCACCTTTATTGGCTGTACCATCAGTACCGTGTATTCTTGCCATCTCAGCGAAATCTGCTCCATTACGGATTTGTCTCAATACACCTCTAGCTTCACTTTTCGCCTTCGCCTTGTCTGCGTCACTATCACTGGCCCATTTAAATAATATGTGGCTGGCCCGTGCAGAGTATGTATCGCTAGGAGCCATACTAGCTACTTTATAGATCGAATAGCTGCCATTTTCTACTACCGGTCCTACAAATGTGCCCTGTCCCATTGCTACATTGTCGGCCTGGAACACTGCAGGCAATTGACCTGGAGTATAAGCTCTAAATGCATCAGTTGCATCAGAGTTTACTACAGCATAAGTCGAATCATTGTCAGTATTGATCAATGCTTCTTTCATTCTTTGGATCTCTTCGATGACAAGTGCTGTATCTCCAGCAGATGGCACTACATCAAACGAAACATATTCTATCGTCTTCGACTCTTCCTTTTGGTAGTCATTCTCATTATTGCTGAGGTAAGACTGAAGTTCGCTATCAGTAACGGTAATTCCCGAATCAGCCATATTTAAGAATGGCACGTAGAGAAAATTAATTTCTGCTGTATTGGATTCGGTTTTGTATTTGAATCTGGCCTCTGCCTCTGTTGCGTAGTTAGTTTTGATAATTAGGTTATCAAATTTCAATCTTACTCTGCCATCGGCTAAGTTTTTTTCAAAATTTGCCCAATTCTTTCTCTGCTCTTGCGTGCCTTCTACCAGACTAGACAGATACTGTAGTACTTGCTCTTCGTTGAATGCGCCGGTTTGAGGGTCTGTAAAGGCTTGTCTGATTTCTGGGCTGATATTATCACCTTGAACCATGTCTTTGATTTCATCATCTGTGACGTCAATACCGATTGCATCAAATTCGTTTTTGAAAGCATACTCAGCAATAAGTGCATCCCAAGTTACATTTCGAATACCAATTTGATCATTTGAAGTTGGAGTTCTTCGATTGGATTGAGTCCAATTGTATTCGATTTCGTTTTGCTTTGCTATGAAATCCTGGTATGAAATCTTCGTGCCGGCGATTTCCCCGACGTGAGTTTTACTGTTGCCAAGCAAAGATGAGTTTGGGCCAAGTAGATCCGCGCCTACGAATGCCACAATTGAAAAACCAATTAGGATGACAATGATCTTACCCCCCTTTTCCCTTAGCGTATTTATTGCTGCCATTGTTTGAAATTGTTTAAAACGAAGCGCAAAATAAGCAAGACTGATGTTAATATCAAAATTTTCCTGTGCTTAGGAAATTGATTGTCACGGAGTTAAGTTATTGTGATTTATTTTTAGACGTACCTTTTCGATTCTGGCGTCTTCCATTAGTAAAATTTCTATTGAAAAACCTTCTAATTCAATGATTTGACCCTTTTTAGGAAGGTTTTCGTTGATTGACAAGATTAGGCCGCCTAAGGTATCAAAATCGCCTTTTGGTAGTGACCAGCCGTAGGTTTCGTTTAAGTAATCAATTTCTTGTCTTGCACTTAGTATGTATTCTTGATCATTTAGTTTTTCTTCGTGCAAATCCGACTCGTCGTGCTCGTCATGGATCTCTCCAAATATCTCTTCTATGATGTCTTCGATACTTACTATCCCGGAGGTGCCACCATATTCATCTACTACCAATGCGAGCGTCTTGTGATCCGTGATCATTTGCAATAGCAGCTCATTGGCTGGCATGGTTTCAGGGACAATAATAATTTTGGTCAGTATCGATTTGATGTTAGCCGGCTTTTTAAATAACTCCAGCGAATGACAGTAGCCTATGACCTCGTCAATAGATTCGTCATAGATAATAATTTTGGAGTGCCCACTGTCTATAAACTGTTCCTTGAGTTCGTCAATGTCTGCGTTGACATCCATCCCTACGATTTCTGTTCTTGGGATCATGCATTCCCTCACCTTGACTGTTTTGAAGTCAAGTGCATTATTAAAATATTTGGTGTCTACATCTTGTTCGGTCTGATCTATGGTATCATCTGCGATTTTTTTGATGTAGTTGTTGAGATCGGTGAGCCCAAATACTGGTATCTCGTCAGAATAATTAAGCCCAAGGACCTTTATTATGAAGAACTTACTTGCAAATACGATTAAAAACACGGCTGGGCTAAGCATGTAATAGATGACAAGAAAGGGGACGGCTAGAAAGGAGAGTAGGCCGTATGGGTTGACAAGAAAGATACTCTTTGGAATATACTCAGCAGTAAAAAGAACAATCACCGTAGAAATTGTCGTTTGCAAAATCAGAATAATAAAATCATTTGTGAACTGTTTGGGTAGATACATCGCTAGCCACGGGTCTAGCAGCATGGCCATGAATATGCCATAGATAACAAGAGTAAGGTTATTGCCAATGAGTGTAGTGGCAATGAAATTTGACGGACGTCGGGCAAATTTAGACAGCACCTTTGCCGAAAGGCTACCTTGTTTTCCCTGCAACTCTATATGTAGCTTATTGGTCGTAATGAAGGCTATTTCCAACCCTGAAAAGAGTGCCGAGAATATGACACAAATGACGATTACACCAAGGATAAATGGATCCATGTTAGGTTTTCTTCCCTTTTTTTAGTTTGTATAAAAGTATAAGAGATATGCTTAACATAAAAATCCAGTAGGAATGCATAAATCCAAAAGTCATTGTTTGATGAAGGCCAATGATAAAAAATGCCGCTGATGTGGTGAGGATTATTACCTGAGATAAGCTATTCATTTCCTCTTTGCGAATTTTGTTTAGGCATGATAGACATGGTTCCACTTGGTTTTAGGATTGTATACTCTTCGAAATTCTGAGATGCTTCTAGCCCTTCTCCTGTGAGCACTTCATCTTCAGTTTTGATGGTGACAAAATTATCTGTGTAGATCTTCTCTTCTTTTGGATCCCAGTTGAGTAATTCGGTTGATAACTCATCACCAGAAAATAGACTTCTCATAATCACATTGCCTTCCGCTGTATAGTAGTCCTTTTCTGAATAATAATGCCCTTTGTCTGCCACCAATGTAGAAGTAACCAATCCAAACGGATTATAGAACCTTAGATAGATCCCATCTGGGAAATCACGATCCTTATTGGAAAGCACCAGTTGCGTACGCGCCACTAACCTAAGCTTAACAATAGTGGAATCTGATACCAGCATGTCAATGTTTTTCATGGCTATCTCAGGTCCATCATAGAGTTCATGGGCGACCTTTTTCTGCTCCTTACAACCGACTAGCGATAGCAAAAAGATGACAATGACTACGATTCTATTCATCACAACAAAGTTGGTCAATAACTCCACAATAAAAAAGCACTCCAGAAGACAATGCTCTAGAGTGCTTTTTGCTTATTTTTTTGAAGAACTATGGTCTTCTTTCAAGTACCACAGTTTCGTTGATCCAGCACCCCACAGTCATAGATTGTCCTTCGGTCAGACCTAGTTCGAATATTTCCTCGATAGAAGGAAATTGCTCCTTAGCCTTTTCCATAGCGCTTTGATCTCCGGCACGTTTGTATTGATTGTATGCAGCGATGAAAACCAACCTGTCGTCTACCTTACTTTCACCAGCTCTGCAATCATTGTAGCTTTGCATGTAGAGGTTGCCAATCAAGCTATATGCTTTTTTAGCTGAAGGGTCATTGGCCAGTGCTTTTCTTGCATTGGTTCTGGCTGCAGCTTTGTTATCATTTGATGCATGCATCTGTGCTAAGCTCAAATAGATCTCTGATTTTTTCAAATTATCGTCTGTAAGCGATAGCGCTTGGGAATAGTATTCGCTTGCCTTTTGCACATCCCCGGTAGAAGCGTGCTTAAGAGCGATCACCTTAGCTAAACCAAATGCAGGCTCGCTTTCATAAACAATCTCTGCTGCTTCTACGAAAGTTGGACTTTCTGAACATTTAGCCGTAAGCATCAACTGAAACACTTTCTTCGCCATTTTTGGATCTTTGCTCTCTCTCATTTTAGGAGCAAGTTTGTCTTCTACAAACGCACAGTCTACAGTAACCGTAGCGGTCAGTAGTTTGTCTACATTGGCTTGTATTTTTTCCAATCTAGGGACATTTCTCTTTTTTGCTATTTTTCCATCAATCACGTCTGAGATCATGCCATATCTGTCAATGACTTCTTCGTCCGTGATAGACCCTCCACTCAGTTTGTATCGTCTGACAACATCCATGTAGGCCATTAGATTGTTATCCAAGGTTTTCTCCTGATTGAGTTCGAATGTTTTGTCAAAAAGGGTCATAAGTTCCTGATATTTCGACTTATTCCCTTTGTAGTATTTATAAGCAGTAAAGGCTTTTCTGTTTAGCACTTTACCTTCATTACCGAAATATTTGATCCTTTCGTCATACATTTTGAGTGCTATGCCTTGATACTCCACTTTTTTAGCAGCGTCAGAAGTGCCATCTACAAGTCCTTCATAGATTTTGGCTCCATTGATGTAAAGCGATTCATTTAGATCCGGGGCGTTGTCGAGCAACCATTGGTGCGGTGCTACTGCCATTGCAAATTGTTTGCTTTTCACAGCGTCAACGTAAAGCGCATTTTTTTCTTTAGCCGTCTCCACATCTTCAGGCCATTTCCACCCCTGCTGTGCAATTGAGATTGTATTTACCGCAATAAATAATCCGAATAGTACTAGCTTTTTCATATTTTCAAAATTTAATAGTCTGCTCTCTTCGAAATACATGCCATGTAATTCGCTAATGAAAGCGCAACATAATAATTAATTGTATTTTCTTCTAATAAACCAGCGATCATTGATCGTTGCTCCCAGTACAAATTTGAAGTACTGTTCTTTTACCAAGGCGCCTGTCACCGCTCCTCTCTGCCCGTATTTAACAGACATATTGACTGCTGAGAGACCCTTGACTGGAAGAGACCAGCCAAAATTGATGCCAAAATCATTTATGGTCTGACCATCCACTAGAAATGGAACCTGCTTATAGTTTAGTCCGATGCGGTATTTTATTCTTTTTATGTAATTGCTGACATCGTTGTATTTTGGTGTGAATTCAAAACCGAGGCCAACCATCCATGTACTTCGATACTCTTCGCTATCATCCGCAAATCCGGCATTGGTATCCCAAAATGACCGTTTTATGTCTATGCCGAGAGACAGTTTATTAAGTTTCTGCCAAGAAAAACCGATGCCCAATTCTGTTGGCAATTGATAGGAGTCATTTAGGTCATTGATAAGTGTATCACCAGGCACAGTGTTGCCAGTTCCGGTTTCATATTGTATACGCTCTAGTCGTGTACCATCGATGGAGTGTCCAATATCATAGGTCAAACCAAAATTTAGTACGTCTTCTTCGTTGAGGCTCATTCTGTATGCGGCACCAAGTCCGGTATCAAAACCAGAATAATTTGTTTTTCCAAAGTACCCAGTAGGAAATTGCTGGGTGATTCCGCTACCTTCTAAGCGAGTGGAAGTAGTCTCTTCAATTAAACCAAAAAGATAGGAAAGCCTTAATCCTACATATAAATTATCTTTCACCTGAAATCCATTGGAGAAGTAGACTTTATTTAATCCACCGCTTCCTTCAAAATCTATGATGGCATCTACTGTAGTACCAGCGATATCTTGCTGAGAAGAAAAATCATAGTTGACAGAACTATATGGCATGAGGCCAATATTTGAAGTCCACTTTCCCGACATGATTGGAAAGGCGAATGAGAGGTACTTGAACCCGGCGGTACCTACTTTTACAGAATTGAAACTGTTAGTTACTTTTCTGTTTTCTCCTTCAATGCCTATTTCGAAAACTGTCAAAGTATTAAACGCAAGCAGGGCTGGGTTCATATTATTGATGTGCCAAACTGTGGGTGTTCCAATTCCTATATCGCCCATGGCCGCATTATTTGCAAGACCCATTCCGTTCAAATCTCCAATGCCAATTACTGTATATGGGGAATAAGTGTTTTGTGCTAAAACAAATTTGCAGCTCATAAAAGCTGCAAGAATCACTAACCATTTAAGTCTTCTCATTATACTCCAATATCCTGTTCAATCCGATCAACACCAATTTAGGGGATGCAAAGATGTGTGCTTTTAATTTAGATTCAAAACTATTTAGTCCTCCGCCACACATAATCACTTCTAAATCAGGCCATTTGATTTGATAGTGACTAATAATGCCATCCAATTCAGCTGTTATTCCAATCATAACACCACTCATCATCGCTTCCCTTGTTGTATTCCCAATTAGTTTAGCTTCCTGATAATTGGTGATTAACGGTAGTCGTTGTGTGTAGTCATGCATGGCTCTAAAACGCAGATTGACTCCGGGAGAAATACTACCTCCATGGTAATTTTTATCCTTGTCCAGGAAGTCATATGTAATACATGATCCAATATCGATTACCAAATTGTTTTTACCGCTATTAATTTTTTCAACTCCAGCCAGAGCAGCAATTCTGTCTAACCCAAGGGTGTTCTTAGTGTTATAATGATTATTGAATGGAATAGGTGTGCTGGGAGTTAGAATATTTATTTCTAAAGGCTTTAGTTTATAGACTATTTCTTGTGTATCCATTCCGACACTACAGACAATTCCTGCCTTTACTTGAAGTTTAGAAACCAATTCGACAACATCATTTGTTGAGTGACAATTCCAGTCTGCGACTAATTCTGAATCGACAAACTGTCCTACTTTTAGCGAAGAATTTCCTATGTCTATGACAATATTGGATGAGTTATCTGGCATACTGAAATAATGGGCTTATTGTACTTTTTCTATATGGTGAAATTAATGGGAGAACTTAATACGTACAAAAATTGTAAAATATTAATACTACACGCTTGGTTTTATCCCTACAGATAATATCTTTATTACATCAATCGCAACCTGCTATGAGAAGAATAAGAAAATTACAAGTTGAAACTAAAATGATCGATTTAGATTTCATATAATTGCTCTCAATTATTCTTAAGCAGTATGTACAAATATTTGGTTCTTTTTGTTTTGTTGAGTTGTGGCCTTCAGGGGTATGCCGGCAATGTGAGGGCCAATGAAGAAAGTATATCCGAAGAAATTGTTTCGATAGAGGCACCTGTAGTAGAGAATTTGAGTGATGATGCCCATCATCATGCTCCAGGTTGGTCGGTGATTCCTTTCGCATTGCTATTGATCATGATAGCTACAGGTCCACTTTTCTATGAACATTTCTGGCACAAAAATTACCCTATAGTGGCTTGCGTGCTTGCGGTCATGGTGATATCGTATTATTTGTTCGTCTTGCACAATACACATGCCCCTGTGCATGCAATGGCTGAGTACGTGCAGTTCATTGCTCTTCTCAGCGGTTTGTTTATCGCTTCTGGTGGTATTATGATAGAAGTAGATAAAGAGGCAAAACCAATGACCAATGTCATAATCCTCTTGATAGGAGCATTAATATCAAATGTGATTGGTACCACTGGCGCCTCTATGCTTTTGATCAGACCTTTTATTCGCCTGAATAAGAATCGTATCAAGCCCTACCATATTATTTTCTTCATTTTTATGGTGAGCAACATCGGAGGTTCTCTAACGCCTATTGGTGATCCACCTCTTTTTCTTGGTTTTCTGAAAGGTGTTCCTTTTTTCTGGACACTCAAGTATAATATTATCCCATGGGTATTTGCCTGTCTGGCGCTGGCAGCTGTGTTTTATTTCACAGACAAAAAGAATAAGTCAGATTATAGCTTTGGAGAAAGCTCACATACTCCGTCCAACTCGGTAACTTTTGTTGGAACCAAAAATTTCTTGTGGCTTGCCATCATTGTAGGCGCTGTATTCCTTGACCCGAATGTTTTGGAATGGGTTCCGGCGATCCACTATGACGGCCAGAAATTTTCCTTCCTAAGGGAAATAATAATGCTTTCGTCTGGATATCTGTCATACAAATTTGCAAACAAAGAAGCTCTGCAATGGAATGAATTTAATTTTGAACCTATTAGAGAGGTTGCTTTTATTTTCATTGGCATATTTGGCACGATGATGCCAGCACTTGAACTGGTGGGCAATTTTGCCCAATCTGAGACAGGAGCAGCTATGATCACGCACAATACGCTTTACTGGGGAACAGGATTACTCTCAGGATTTTTGGATAACGCTCCTACTTACATCAACTTTTTGACTGCGGCACTCGCTTCTCAAGGCGGGTCGATTAATGAAATGGCGGACGTCGTTGGATTTTCGAATGGAGAATTTAGCAATTCAATATTGTCATTGAAGGCTATTTCAATTGCTGCGGTTTTCTTTGGTTCGATGACCTACATTGGTAATGGGCCAAATTTCATGGTGAAATCTATTGCTGAACAAGTAGGGATCAAGATGCCTTCATTCTTCGGCTATATTATCAGGTTTTCAATCCCAATATTACTACCACTATTTGTCCTCGTCTGGCTGATCTTTTTCTTTTGGGGCTGGCTCTAGCTTTTTGATTAAAGAGATAGCATCTTGATAGCTGTGATGGCAGCCTCATCTCCTTTATTACCATGTTTGCCACCGGCACGATCCGTTGCTTGTTTTTGATTTTCAGGAGTCAATACTCCAAATATGACTGGCTTGTCATATTTCAGTGATACGTTGGTCACGCCATGCGCAACGGCGTCGCAGATGAAGTCGAAGTGACGGGTTTCCCCTTGTATCACACATCCAAGGCAAATCACAGCATCTACATCATCCCTTTGAGCCATCTTCTGAGCTCCCAGGCTCAATTCAAAGCTGCCAGGCACATCTACTCTCACAAGGTTCTTATTGTTGGCGCCATGCTGTAATAGTGTTTCAATCGCCCCGTTATACAGCGATTCCGTGACTTCTTCGTTCCATTCGGAAACAACAATAGCAAATACTTTGTCAGCAATGTCTGTTAAATTCTTGTTGCTATAATCACTTAAGTTTTTCAGATTACTTGCCATAGGAATAAATTTTAGCATTAAAAGAAAAAAGGGCTGAGTAACAACTCATCCCTTTCCTTAAATTTTCTTTATTAAACTTTAGTTAGACAATCCTTGCAATCTAGCGAGGTGTTTTACAGACTCCTGATATTCCAAGGCGTCATAATATTCGTCAACAATAGTTTGATAGTTGTCTATAGCCGCATTGAGATCGCCAGCTTCTTCATTGGCAATTGCTGCTTTTGTTAAATATGATGGACTAAACTGCTTGTTAGAGTTATAGTCAGCTGCTTTCTCATATAGTACGGCTGCCTCCTTGTAGTTACCCAATTCCATTTGTGCATCTCCTGATAAGGCATAGGCTCTTGCCTGAACTACATAATCGCTGGCACTAAAAGCATCTAGGTACCTCACTGCATTTTCATAGTCACCTAATTTCAAATAGGTAGCCCCGGCATAGTAGTTAGCCAAATTTGCAGCTTCGGTCATGTCGTACTCACTTATAATATCAAGAAAGCCAAAGTTGTTGCCATCCCCGTTGAGTGCTTTCCCCAGACTGTCGGCTTCAAAATAGTACACAGCCTGAAACATATCTCTCTGTGCATTGTTATTTTGACCCTGGAGGTAATAAGTACCAAATAAATAGCCTACGATTACGACCAGAATAATCCCTGCTGCGATAGAGACTGCTGTTTTGTTTTTTTCAATAAACTGTTCTGTTCTTGAGAACTGCTCAGCTATAGCTTCCGGATTCTCGAACAAATCATGATCGTGTTTTTCCGTACTTTTCTTCTTCTTTGTCATTCTAATTCAAAAATTCTGACCGCAAATGTAGTAATATTTTAAAATCATATTGGATTACTATGATTTATATCCAGTATTAGTCCTCTAGAAATGGATAAGCAGGGTCAGCATATACATCGGTATAGGCATTTTCAGGTGCGGGATAATCTGATTCCTCTGCAAATTTTACGCAAAGATCAACCTCTTCTTTTACTTTTTGGTCAATGGTTTTAAGTTCGTTTTCTGTCGCTAGTTTATTACTAATGATGTCTTTTCTCACCATTTCTACAGGGTCTTTTTGCTTGTAAGACTCCACTTCTTCTTTGGTCCGATACTTAGCCGGATCGGACATTGAGTGTCCTTTATATCTATAAGTTCTAAACTCTAACAAGGTTGGTCCATCTCCTTTTCTGGCACGTGCCGCTGCTCTGGCCACTGAATGATGGACGTCGATTACAGACATGCCATCGACCGATTCTGATGGCATTTCGTAAGCACTACCTAGCTGATCCAAACCAGTCACATTTGAAGTTCTCTGAACAGAAGTGCCCATGGCATATCCATTGTTTTCAATAACAAAAATGACAGGTAGCTTCATGGTCATGGCAATATTTAAAGCCTCATGAAACGCTCCTTGTCTAACAGCTCCATCTCCCATATAGCAGATGCAGAGTTTTCCGGTTTCGTTGTATTTTTCTGCAAAGGCAATCCCTGCACCTAATGGTACTTGCCCACCCACGATACCATGACCTCCAAAGAAGTTATGCTCTTTGTCGAAGATGTGCATAGAGCCTCCTTTACCTTTTGAAATCCCGGTCTCTTTGGCAAACAATTCGGCCATGATTCTTTTTGGGTCCGTGCCTAGAGCAATAGGATGGGCGTGGTCCCTGTAGGCAGTGATGTATTTGTCCCCTTCTTCGAGTGCACTCACGGCACCTGCAACACAAGCTTCCTGTCCTATATAAAGATGACAAAATCCCTTGATTTTTTGCTGACCATAGAGTTGTCCGGCTTTCTCTTCGAATTTTCTCATCATTAGCATGGTCTCATACCAGGTAAGATAGGTCGACTTTGAGAATTCGTTTTTAGATGTTGCCTTTGATTTCTTTTTTTCTTTTACACTTGCCATTTCAAAAGGTGTTTAAGCGGTTCGCCGTAAATTTAGTTTACTGGGAATGTCGTTTCGCTCGTTTTAACGAACAGCGAAATTAGTTAAATTAGTACTGACAGCAAAGCAATATGTTCCTTCAATCACTCTCGTTGCAATATTTTAAAAACTACGAAAAGGCGGAGGTTTCATTCTGTGATCACTTCAATTGCCTGGTCGGGCTTAACGGAAGTGGGAAAACTAATATTTTGGACTCGATATATTATTTATCTACCACCAAGAGTGCCTTTCATGCTTTGGATTCACAAAGTATTCAGCATGATGGTCAGTACTTTGTCATCAATGGACAGATTTCATTATCGAAAAAAGAGCACAAAATCCATTGCAGTTTGAAAAGGAATAGTCGTAAAACATTCAAAGTCGATGACTCAGAGTATGATAAGTTAAGTGAGCACGTAGGGAAGTTTCCCATTGTGCTTATAGCTCCTAATGATGATGAACTCATACGTGAAAGTAATGAGGTGAGAAGAAGGTTTTTTGATAGTATTATTTCTCAATATGATTCTGAGTACCTCAAGCTGCTTATCAGGTACAACCATTATTTGAAGCAGAGAAATGCATTGTTGAAGAAGATGGCAGAATCTGGCAGAGTAGACAAAGTAATGTTGGAAACGTACAAAACGCCCATGGTGAATGATAGTGCGGAAATTGCCATGAAAAGGCGATCTTTCATTCAAGAATTTCTACCCCATTTTCAGAATAATTATGATCGTATTGCTGACAAAAAAGAAAGAGTGGAAATCGTATACAATACAAAAGCATTATCAGCTGATTTTGGAAAGCAGTTTGCTGATAACATTCAGCGAGATATCCAATCACAACGAACCGGCCTAGGAATCCACAGAGATGAATATATTTTTGAAATAGACGGGTTTCCGATAAAAAAGTATGGCTCTCAGGGTCAGCAAAAGTCCTTATTGATTAGTTTGAAATTAGCCCAGTTTGGGTTTGTCAAATCGCATTTGAAGATAACACCGATCTTGATGCTCGATGATATTTTTGATAAGCTGGATGATGGGCGTATTGATCGATTGATGTCAATAATTGGGTCGAAGGAATTTGGCCAGGTATTTCTCACCGACGCCAGAGAAGAGCGAACAAGAAGTCTACTATCCGAGAAATTTGAACCAATGAAGATTTTTCGAGTGGAAGAAAATATGATTACCGAACTGGATTGATTTTACTACTAATAGGAGCGGTGTATTTTTGAATCTTAACCCACTTCTTAGTATAACTGAGCTAATCTCTTTGACGCAGCTTTACTGATACTGGAAGGTCTGGACGCAAGGTAAGTAAAGGGTTAAATTTTATCCTTTCGGGAGAGAGTGGTTCTAGCTCAAACTGTCGAATAAATAAAACGGTGAGAATTGTCATTTCAAACAGGGCAAAATTGTTGCCTATGCAGAACCTTGGACCTCCACCAAAAGGTAGATATTGAAATTTGTGTTTTAGCATATGATTTTCGAACCTCGAAGGATCAAATTCTTCTGGGTGTTCCCAGTATTGATCATTGTGATGCAATTGATAGATACTGGTCATAAGCTGATAGCCGGCATCAATTTCATAATCACCTATTTGATCTACTGATTTGGCCTTTCGTACGATATTCCAGATTGGTGGATATAGCCGCATAGACTCTTTGATGACTTGACCTGTGTACTTTAGGTTGCTAAAATTGAGGAGATCCAGGTCGTCAAGCGACTTGAGATCTTTCACTTCCTGAAACAATTTTTCTTGTTCCTTTGGGTGATGAGCTAGAAGGTGCAAAGTCCAGGTCATGCCCAATGAGGAAGTCTCATGGCCGGCCACAAGGAAAGTCAATACTTCATCTCTTATTTGCTCAAAATTGTCCTTTGGGTCAAAATTTTCAAGTAAGACAGAAAGCAGGTCATTGATTTCTTCTTTTTCTGGTAGGCTTCGTTCGTTGATGGCTCTTTCTATCAATCGGTTGGAGTCGTTCATCATCGAATGATACCTCTTATTGTTTTTAGTCGGAATCCATAATGGCCATTTGAATGGTGATCGAATTCTATTAACAATAAATTCTTGACCGAAGCTGACGTGATCAGACATCTTAGATAGGATTTCTTCATCAGAAGAATGAATCAGCGAGTTTAATAAAATGGTAAGCGTCAGGCCATTCATTTCTGTATCGAGTCTGAGTTCTTCTTTTGTATTTAAGCTGTTGATATACTGAGTACCAGTTTCCCATACTGCTGGTAATAGTTTTCTTAGCTGCGCTTTATGAAAAGAAGGCTGAAGCATTTTTCTATTGGTATGCCATTCTTTGCCTTCAGCTGTGAGCAGGCCATTGCCGAGTACAAGAGCCACTTGTTTATAACCATTACTCTTGGTATAATTTTCATGATTGTTAGCCAGGACATGCTGAGCTTGATCCGGGTCTGAAATCAAAGCAAATTTTCCTATGGGTAGATTTAGGTCAACAGGAGAGCCATATTTACTTTCCGCCTCTTTCATGTACTCAATAGGCGATTCTTGAAATTTTTTAAGGTTTTTGAGTTTGCTATTTTCTGGAAAGGCCTTAGGAAGTTTCACTACTCGTCATTATGTTTTAGACGAATATAATCGAATAAAAATCGGAGTCTATCGCATGTTAGAAGTTTTTCTTTTCCAAAGCCAATAGCCATTGTTTTCGCCAAATACCTCCACCATATCCGGTCATGGCCCCATCGGATCCAATGACTCGGTGACAAGGTATGATAATCGATATTCGATTGTCACCATTGGCTTTGGCAACAGCCCGTATAGCTCCTAGATTTCCTAGCGCGATGGCCTGTTCCTTATAGCTGCGTGTTTTGCCATATGGAATATTCCTGAGCTCTGTCCAAACCTGCTGCTGAAAATCTGTTCCGGGAGTGTCTAACGGGACCGTAAAATGCTTCAATTTGCCAGCAAAATATTTTTCAAGTTCTGCTGTGAGAGGTTCGAAAAAAGGGCTTTTTCCTGGAATCAATTCAGCTTTTAGGTAGTTTCTCAATCTTTTAACCTGAGTTTCGAGCATTCTTCTATCGGTAAACTCCAGAAGGCAAACACCATCCTCGGATGCCCCGGCCATCATAGGCCCCAGCGGAGTAGGAATTCTGGTGACTGCTATTACATTTTTAAACTTACTTTCCTTTGGACTAAATCCAGTAGAATTCTTAAAACTATCTAGAAACCCACTCAGGGATTCAAAACCATTGCTAAAGGCAGATTGTATTACTTGGTCGCCCTGTCGAATTTGACCAAATGCGTTGTTGATACGTAGAGACCTGAGATAGGCCTGAAAAGTCATGTCGTGATTTTTTTTAAACCATCGCCGCACACGAGCAGGATCGAGTCCTCTGGTTCTTAGACTTTGATCGTTGATTCTAGTATTAGGCGTGGCTTCAATATCGTCTAATAAGGGTTTGAGCCAAATCGGAATGGCTCCTTTCATCTCCATAGGATGACAAACTTTGCATGGGCGATAGCCATGATCCAGGGCTTCTTTGCTATTGCCAAAATATTCAACATTTTCTGGTTTGGGTTTACGGGCGTGACAGGTGGGCCGACAAAAGATACCAGTAGTCTTTATGGCGGCGAAAAACACCCCTTCGAATGAGCTGTCTTTTTGAACGAGAGCCGTATACATAGTGTCGGTATCAGGAAGAAGAGAAAGTTGCATGATTAAAAGTAGCTATTTTAGGCTAAGCTAAGACGGCAATAAATAAGGTTCAACCGAAAAATGAACAAGTATTTTTTTGGTGTATGCCGAGTGATCCATATTGTCAGCCAAAATAGTATGAAATAAAATGAAAGAGTCAAAAAGGCTGACCATGAGTGAGTGATATGATAGCGGTACCAAGCGGTTTCCACCGAGCCAAACCTACTCCTATATTCGACGACCAAGTTGAACCGAATAGATGTTGAACTTGCCTCCCGACGGCCAACCTCGTTGCAAACAAATTATTCCATTTTTGGGTATAAAGTCTTTCCAGTTTTGTTCTATCAACTGATTCATTTTCAAAATATCCTTTAATCAATGTAGAGAGCAAATGAGCAGAACGGATAGCCATGGCCATGCCATTTCCACAAAGAGGAGTTATCATGCCAGCTGTGTCTCCGCACATTAAGATATGATTATGAATAAGTTCTTTCTTATCAAATGATATTTCATTTATTACAATTGGTCGTTCGAGTAGAAAATCTGAATTTTTCCATAAATCAGCCAAAAAAGGATTTTTATGAAGCACTCGCTGTTCCATTAGACCGATGTCGTTGTGTTGCTTGAGATTTTTTCGGTTGGATAAATAACAAAGGTTGAACTTGGACTCTTCGACCTGGCTAATCCCACAATAGCCATCTTGAAAATTGTGAAGCGAGATTTCATCTGCAGGAAGATCCGTCCGGACGTGATACTTCACTCCGATATAAGGAGATTTTTTTTGCATAAACCTTCTCGCCTTGTCAAGTTTTGCTCGCTTTCCATAGGCGCCTATTACTATTTTTGATTCAAAGGTCTTGTGATTGGCTATGACTTGAAAAACGCCATCGAGGTAGTTGATATCAGTGACATTACTCTTTTGATATACTTCGACCCCTGCGCCTATAGCTTGTTGGTAGAGGAAATGATCATAGGCATATCGGCTGACGCCAAATCCACCGAGATCAAGAGGCAATCGAGCGGTACTCCCATTGGTGGAGCTCAGCCTAAACTTAGAAATGTTGGTCGGCATGAGTTCATCCGGAAATAGATTGTTGCGGATGAGAAAAGGCCTGACTTCATTCGATAAATACTCTCCACATACTCTATGAAATGGGTAAGCCTTCTTTTCGAAAAGGGCAACCTTCAATCCGGATCTACTGGTCAGAATAGCATTAATTAGCCCTGCAATACCACCACCAACAACAATCACATCGTACATGCAATAAATATCTTTAGAATTATTCAACTATTTCAAGCAGCAGGTCGTAAAATTGCATGCACATCCAATATTTAATAATGGCAGAAAATCTTATCGTTCCTGAGACCTCTGATAAACAGCAAAAGTATGAGTCCCTGATTCCTCAGATTGAGGCCTTGATATCTTCCGAATCTGATCTTGTGGCCAATCTAGCAAATATTGCTGCAGTGCTTAAAGAAGGCATGGGCTTTTTTTGGGTAGGCTTTTATCTTGTTAAAGGCGACGAGTTGGTATTGGGGCCCTTTCAAGGTCCCATTGCATGTACTCGAATTAGAAAGGGCAAGGGTGTATGCGGGACTTCCTGGGCAGATCAAAGCATAATGGTTGTGGATGATGTGGATAAGTTTCCTGGCCATATTGCCTGTAGTAGCGCCTCTAAGTCAGAGATTGTTTTACCGGCAATTAAGAATGGCGAGGTGCAATTGATATTGGATGTAGACAGTGATCAATTAGCAGATTTCGATCATGTAGATAAGGTGCAGCTTGAAAAGCTTATGAAAATTATAGAAGGAATTTTATGACCCCGAAGGAGCAACAAACCTAAACTCAGCTGGTTTTATCTGCCTTATAACCAATGGTTTGACCGATCATCAAAAGAATTCCTCATTTTCTGAAGTGAATTTTATCTAATTCATATTTTGAATTAAATTCAAATATGAACCTGCAAAGACTCTTTTCAAAATATACAGATGTTTCTCTTCTTCTATTGAGAATAGCCTTTGGTATCAGGCTGATCTGGGGGACACAGGATAATATCCTTAGCCATAGTCGCATGTTGGAGTTTGCGGATTTTCTTGGTGCAAATGGCTTCCCATTCCCAATTATATCCGCCCATGCATCGGTTTATTTGCAGTTTGCGGCAGGAGTCAGTTGGATACTTGGTTTGTGGGTGCGTGAGTCAGCTCTTTTGATGGTGGCCAATTTTGTTGTAGCCCTATTGATGGTACATATCGGAGACACATATATCAACACAGCTCCAGCCATTCATTTATTGACATTTGCAATTTTTCTACTTTGTACAGGAGGAGGCAAATATGTGCTCAAGGGTCAGTAGCTAAAGCTATTTAAAAACTCTATCATCTCATCTTTGAACTCTGGAAGATTCTTACCATAGCTGACATGCTCCATTAGCTTTTGATCCATGTCAGCCATTTGCTGCTGGAGTTCAGTATTTTGGTTTACAAAGAGAAATTCCAGTTCCGGTTTAAGTTCTTTCAAAACATCAACAATGTCCAGCACCGCTAGATTTCTTTCTGACACGTTGTATGCTCCTGACGGCACCTCTTTTCCAATGACATCCTGGATTATGTTGGCCATCGAATTCACATGGATAAACGCTCTTTTTTGATTGCCATTACCATTGATCTGAAGACGACCGTTGAAATTACACTCAAAGACGAATTTATTGATGACCGCATCGAATCGCATACTGCGGCTGTAGCCGTAGACGTTGCCACATCTCAGTACGATTGGATTTCTGTCCTTACTTAATCGCTGGATATGTTCCTCGCCACGCTGCTTCGAGATGGCGTAGAAAGACGATGGATTAACGGCATGATCGTCAGTGATAGGCTCATCGTCAAACCCATAGACACCCATGCTGCTGAGATAAATTACTTTCTTGACATCACTTTCTTCGATGGCATAGGTTAACTCTGCCGTGCCCCAATTGTTAATCTGCTCATAGAAATGAAGGTTTACATTGGCAAAAGGAGAAGTGACCTTGGCAGCGAGATGAACCACAACATCAATACCATCCAGAGCCTTTTTCAAACTTCGAGAATCTAATAGGTCGCCTTTGATAAACTCAATAGCATATGGGTTTATAAATTTATCACCTAGAAACAAGTTATAGTTGCCCCGCATCAAATTGTCATAAATTATGATTTTCTCAATCGCTTTATTACTGCTCAGGTGCTTTACCAGCCTTGTTCCTATATATCCGGCTCCACCAGTTATTAATACTTTCATTCTTAAATCAAAAAAGGAGTAGTTACTTACTTACTAATTCGGTGTGTAGTCCACACTCTGTTTTATTCATTCCATACCAACGCGCTTCACGTTCCATCATTTCGAGGCTTGGTTTGCGTGTGCAAGGCTCACAACCTATGCTGCTATATCCTTGAGCTTCCAAAGGATGCTTAGGCAGATTATACTCTCTAATGTAATCAAAGATCATTTTGTTGGTCCATTCGAGCATAGGATGAAATCGTACCGAATCAAACTTCGAATGCTCTTCGACTTTCATTTTGGCTCTATTTGCGTTTTGATCTCGTCGTATCCCGTTGATCCAAATGTCAAAGTCAGAGAGTAGCCTGTCCATGGGCTGTACCTTGTTGTAATAGCAACATCTGTCGGGGTCAGAGGCAAATAGAAGTTTTCCTTCACTGTCCTTTTGCAGACTCTTAGGTACATCTGGTTTGATCTCGATCATATTAAGACCAAACTCATCAGCCAGCTGATCTTTATAAGCCATAGTCTCAGGAAAAAGGAAACCAGTATTAAGACAGTATACCGGGATAGATTTATCAATACGGCTCAGCAAATGAAGCAGAACAATACTGTGCGTCTGAAATGAAGAGGTGGTGAATAACTTTTTACCATCCTCCTGATATTTTTTAATATGATTTTTTATTTCATCAAAATCCATCGAATAGGTATTTTACGGAGAACACGCGAAGATATATTTTATTCTATTAACTGAGCGTGAATGGCTATACTAAACAGGTATGCAGCAATCAAGGTTGCAGATCTTTCAATTTTTGCACCCTGAGATTTCAAATTTTGTAAAATGAACCATTTTAGTAGAATGGCGTAACATTGCACTATGAAAGTAGCTGTCTATAGAGTTGAGCATTTTAATGCTGCACATAGATTGCACAACCCAGAATGGAGTGATGAAAAAAATCAATCTGTTTTTGGCAAGTGCAACAATCCAAACTATCATGGTCATAATTATAACCTTGAAGTAGGAGTGTTTGGAGAGATCGATCCTGATACGGGATATGTCTATGATTTGAAAGCACTGAGTGACCTGATAGAAGAGAAAGTACTAAATAAGCTGGATCACAAAAACCTCAATGTTGACGTAGCAGAGTTTGAAAACTTGAACCCTACTGCTGAAAATATAGTTGTAGTGATTCATGATCTTCTGAGAAGTGAAATAAACGAGAAATACGAGTTGAAAATAAAGCTATATGAAACAGAAAGAAACTACGTCGAATACCCAGTCTGAAGATATAATCGACGACCTGGATCATGTGGCCACATCATTCGATACTCCACTAAGAACGGACGCATTTGAAATGGATGATGAGTTGAAGATTGAACTCATCGCCAAACACTTCAAAGAAATCATGCAGGTGCTTGGTCTTGACCTATCTGACGATAGCTTGAAGGGTACCCCAAATAGAGTTGCCAAAATGTATGTTAAGGAAGTGTTTAGTGGTCTTAACCCCAAGAACAAGCCGCACGCTCGACTATTCGAAAACAAGTTTGGCTACGATCAGATGCTCGTAGAAAAAGAGATTACCTTCTATTCTCACTGTGAGCACCATTTTGTACCCATCTACGGGAAAGCACATGTGGCTTATATTTCAAGTGGAAATGTGATTGGCCTATCCAAGATTAATCGTATCGTTCAGTACTATGCCAAACGACCGCAGGTACAAGAGCGAATGACCGTGCAAATAGCTAATGAACTCAAGAAGGTCTTAAATACTCAGGATGTAGGTGTGGTCATAGACGCTAATCACATGTGCGTGTCATCACGTGGCGTAGGCGATACTAATAGTAAAACAGGGACAGCTCATTTTAGTGGCAAATTTAGCCAAGAAGACACTAAAAAGGAATTTCTGAATTATATCAATACTCCATCTTAGCCCGTATGAATACAAATGTTCAATCAATAAAAGAATTAATTATACGAGACCTAAACAGTCTCGAAAAAGAAATTCAGTCTTATATACGATCTGCTGATATTTGGAAAATAGAAGGGGATATAAAAAATTCAGCAGGCAATCTGACCCTGCACATTTGTGGAAATTTACAGCACTTCATTGGAGCTATTGTAGGCAAGGATGGTTATATCCGAAAACGAGAGGAAGAGTTTGCCAGTAAAAACCTATCTATTGAAGAACTTATGGATGAGGTGTCTGCTACCAAGCAAGCTGTCGAAAAAGCACTGAGCAATTTATCTGATGACCATTTAGAGCAAATCTATCCTGTAGAGGTATTTGGCAAACCGATTACTTTTTCTTATTTTTTGATTCATTTGACTGGCCATCTCATGTACCACCTCGGCCAGATCAATTATCACAGACGTCTGCTGGCGTCATAACGTCATCGGATATGTACAAAGTCACAAGGCCTACCCTGCTCTTAGACAAGAAAAAAGCCATTCAAAACATAGAAAGGATGGCAAAAAAGGCAAAAGCTTCAGGAGTAAACTACAGGCCTCACTTTAAGACACATTTTTCTAAAGAAATAGGCGAATGGTATCGAGAATATGGTGTGATCAGCATAACAGTCTCGTCTATAGATATGGCGGTTTATTTTGCCGGTCAGGGGTGGAATGATATCACCATAGCTTTCCCCATCAATGTGCTGCAAATAGAAGTATTGAAACATCTAAGTAAGCAAGTAAAGCTTGGTTTGGTGGTGGAGTCCATCGAAGCAATAGAGGTAATAAACACTAGTATTTCCGACTCTGTAGATGTATATATCAAAGTGGATACCGGGTATCGTAGAACAGGTGTGTGGCACAAGAAAGTAGATGACATAAATGAAATGATCCAATCAGTAGCAGATCACCACGTACCAAAGGGGCTATTGGCACATTTTGGACATACCTATCGAGAAAATCAAAAAGATCGAATTATTTCCATTTTCAAAACAGAAGTAGGATTGCTTAATGCACTCCGCGATCAGTTGGGAGGCTCTTTACTGATTTCAGTCGGAGATACCCCTTCAGCAAGCATTATGAAATCTTTTGAGCATATAGATGAAATTCGTCCCGGCAATTTGGTTTTTTATGATGTGATGCAAGCGCAAATTGGATCCTGCAGATACGAGGATATCGCGGTTTGTTTGGCGGCACCAGTAGTAGCGGTCTATCCTGATCGATCAGAGGTGGTGGTGCACGGAGGGGCAGTTCACTTGAGCAAAGAATCGCTGCTCGATAGTGAAGGCAAGGCCTATTATGGTGTAGTAGTACTGTTGGGCGAAAAAGGATGGTCCGCTCCACTCGACGATTGCTCAGTCATCTCTCTTTCACAAGAGCACGGGAAGATCACAATGTCCTCTAAGGAATTCGAAAAAGTTAAAATTGGAAGCATACTTGGCATATTGCCTGTACATTCTTGTCTTACAGCCAATTTGATGAAAGAATATACTACGTTGAGAGGAGAGCGTATTAGCACTCTGCACCAATAGAATTTCTATTCCAGCATATTATTATCTAGAATGAATTGTAGCAGGTCTGTTGCGGCTTCATCAATGGGCTTATAATAAACCCCTATTTCGTGTCGACTCTTCTTATTATCAAACTTAAGTTTCTGGTCCACATTTTCTACAACGAATTTTCGAGAGAACCCTTTTGTGAAACCAAAGAAGTAGAGCATTTTTCGAGGAAATACCTTTCTAGGAAATGGAAAAGACTCACCAAATTTTTTGTGCAGGATGTTAGCTATTTCCAGCATGGATTTAGCTTCACTTACCAGCATAAACCTGCCTTCGGCATATTGATCTTGAGCCGCGAAAATATGCGCCTGTGCCACATCGCGCACGTCTACAAAACCGTATTGGACATTTGGCACTCCAGTCTTGAATGTGCCGTTGGCTATTTTTTTAATAAAATCAAAACTACCCGATCTGCTATTAGCAGTAAGCGATGGTCCCAGGATGATTGCAGGATTTAAGGCGACCATTTTCCATCTGCTTTGCTCGTCGTGTATTCTCCAGGCTTCTCTTTCGGCCACCGTTTTAGAAAACGCCAAAGGTTGATGTTTGAGATTGCTCGATTTATTCCAGTACTCTTCAGTAAATATATTGTCCTTGGTAATTGAGATATCAGAAATATCACCATAGATAGCAGAAATGGCACTAGTGAAAATCACCTTTTTCACAGAATGACTTTTGTTCACCATTTCCAACACATTTCTAGTGCCGTCGAATGAAGGGTCTATCAATTGTTTTTGAGGATTGCTAATTCCACTTAGCAAATAAGGTGACGCCGTATGGAAGACGATATTGCAACCATACATCGCAGCCTTGAAACCATCTGGTTCTAAAAGATTCGCTTCAAGGATATCCAGTGAACCACGCGCATTTTCTGCAATTTTTTGTAGGTGCTTATATTTATCTTCCTTATTCAAATCACGCACTGTGATTCGAACTTTATAGCCATCTTCCAATAAGTATTTAACGAGCCAAGAAGCCATATACCCCGCTCCGCCAGTGACCAGAACTGGCAATTCCCGGGTGAGAATATGGGGATTAATTTCTTCTTCTTCGACCTTTTGCAGCATACGAATCAAAAATTAATGATAAGCAGACTAAGTTCCTAATCAGAAGCAGCGAAAGTTGACTTTCTTTTTGTGAAAGACAGGTATCAGTCAACTATGAAAGACTGTTGACTGATATGTCTTTTGAATTGAATAATTTTGAAATTCAATAACCATTGAAGAAGATGAGATATAGTTGGATGATTGTATTGCTGGTGACAATGGCCTGCCACGAACAAAACAAAAACAAAGTATCACCTGCAGAGTTGGTAAAGTCACGAGAAATAAAAAGAGTGACAGAAGGAGAGATTCTTCAAGGGGGAACTATTCTTGGCGAGGAAATCATGCAGGTACTTGATTCCATCATTCAAAACAAAGCTAGCGGTGATAAGATGGATTGTGAATTCTCAAAATGGGTTGAGATAGATTCTCTGGAGTCCAGCTATCAAACTGATATTCGGTATGTCAACTCAAGTTCTACTGAAAAGGTAGAATTAGAATTTCAACTTCTGGATGCGTATCAATATAGCCTTGAAAATGATTTGGCACCTAGAGCTTCAGTTCAGAAATTGGATGCTAAAACCGTGCTCTACGCCTACCCAATTGACGAATCGTCAACGATCTATACGCATTGCTTAGACAGTACTGGACGCACGCAAGCTCAAATATGGAGTCTAAAAATGCCGATTAAATTAATTATTAACAGGCTTTAGGATCTTTTTTTATCAATTAAAAACCCTATTCCCAACGCGATAAGTATTACAGGCCAATAATCCCTGAATCGAACGTCAAAGTATTCGGGTAGCCAGAATATCAGACCTAGAGCAATGAAAAAAAAGCCGCCTTTTGTGTTTCCAGAAAGCAGATGATAGAGCCCGATCAAAACTAAAATCATTTGCCAGGTAAAAAAATAAAAGGGGATTTCTACCGGTAGAATTCTGAGGTTGTCTAGTAGAAAAAGGACACCAATTAATATAAATATAGAACCAAGAGCCAATCGTTTATCTCCTCGTGTCATAGCTTTTTTTGTCATCAAGATAAAAAAAATGGCGAAGACTATCAGCCTCCGCCATACATACCTCAATTCTTTGGGCTTATATTCTTATTTCGCAGCAACCAGAGTCACGTCCAAAGTAAATTCATCAGATATCGCTTTGTCACCTAAATTGTCAAAAAAGCTGTTTGAGCCATATCTCACATCAAATTTTGTTCTATCTATAGTGATTTTAGCCGTTGCTGTTGCCTTGTTGCCTTCAACTTTCACTTCAGCAGGGAAAGTGATTGATTCCGTTTTACCTTTGATGGAAATATCGGCTGTAACCTCATATTTACCAGCGGAGGTGCTTTTCACCTTAGTGATGTTGAGTGCCGCAGTCTTGTAGGATTCTACTGAGAAGAAGTCGTCAGACTTTAAGTGCCCTTCCAGTTTTGCTTTCCATTGACCTTCTTGGTCCGTGTTGTTGATAGATGTCATATCGATTACAAATGAACCCCCAGTCAATTTTGTTCCGTCAATTTCAAGAGAACCATTGGCGATTTTTACTGTACCACTATGGCCGCCGCTTACGACTTTAGTGGCAGTCCAGACTACGCTGCTTTCTTCTGTGTTTGTTACGAATGTTGAGTTAGTCTCAAGTGGATTTGTTGACAATCCAATAGCTAGTAAGATGATATTTAACATGTGTGATAATAGTTTAGTAAATTATATGTCTATACAAAATTTGTAATTACGAATATAACGAGTCTCTCATATTTAGGTTCAACTTTCATTAGATTTTTTTAAAATTTATAATTTTCAATCAGCTCTTTTCCATTTTTTTAAATTAGCAGTGCAGCATAACATATTAAATAAGTGAGCCGTATAGTTGAGTCAAATTGGTTTATCTTTGCACACTTATAACAATACACACTAGATCAAAACAAAATGGCGAATACAGTATTAGCATTTGGGATGCCTGGCGGATGGGAACTTGTAATTATAGTTTTGGTTATCATACTCCTTTTTGGTGCGAAAAAAATTCCTGAGCTCGCAAAAGGGCTTGGTAAGGGAATCAGAGAGTTTAAGGATGCTTCCAAGGAAATCAAAGATGAGATTCAGGAAGGTATCAAGGACGACAAAGCATAATTTTGAGTACATACGATTCTCTGTCTCGAATCCAATCAGACATTGATTCGGGATCTATTGATTGCGTAGGGTTAGTCAACCACTACCTCTCCAACATTCGAAAATATCAACATCTCAACGCACTTACCGAAGTATATGCGGAAGAAGCCTTAGCAGAAGCTAAGAAGCTTCAATCTAAAATCGACGCAGGCACGGCTGGCCGGCTGGCCGGCATGATATTCACCGTCAAAGATGTCTACTGTCATGAAGGGCATTCATTACAATGTAGCAGTAAAATTCTTGAAGGTTTCGAATCTCAATTTACAGCAACATGTGTTCAGCGTATGCTTGACGAAGATGCCATCCTGATTGGGCGAAACAATTGTGACGAATTCGCTATGGGCTCCTCCAACGAAAATTCAGTTTTCGGACCAGTGATCAATGCTGTAGGAGAAAATCGTGTTCCAGGAGGGTCTTCTGGAGGGTCAGCTGTAGCTGTTCAGGCCGAGATGTGTTTGGTTTCAATAGGATCAGACACAGGTGGGTCGGTAAGACAGCCCGCCGCTTATTGTGGTATTATTGGAATGAAACCCAATTATGGAAGAGTTTCCAGACATGGCCTTTCAGCCTATGCAAGCTCCTTCGACTGTGTTGGTCTATTGGCTCGTTCTATTGAAGATACCGCTCTGACCTTGGAAATTATGGCAGGTCCTGACGAATTCGACACTACTGTATCACACAAACCTGTTTTGCCCTATTCAAATAACCTGAACTGGGAAGGCACAGCCAAAATCGCCTATTTTGACAATATTCTAACCCATCAGGGACTTGATAGCCAGGTAAAGTCAGCCACCAACATCACGTATGAAAAGCTCCGCAGTCTGGGTCACAGTCTTGACCATCAGGCATTTGAATACCTAGATTATGTGCTACCGACGTACTATATACTAACTACCGCTGAGGCTAGCACCAATCTTTCACGCTACGACGGTGTGCGTTATGGTTATCGTAGCGAATCTGCTCACGATCTCGAGTCGATGTACAAAAAGACACGCTCCGAAGGTTTTGGGGAGGAAGTAAAGAAAAGAATATTACTAGGCACATATGTATTGAGCGAAGGATTTTATGACGCCTATTTCTCTAAAGCACAAAAGGTGAGAAGATTGATTAGAGAGGAAACACTCAAAATCTTTGAGCAGCATGATTTTATCATTTTGCCCACTGCTCCGACTACCGCCTTTGAGCTAAATAGTCATAATCGAGATCCTTTAGAAATGTACCTTGAGGATATTTTCACTGTTCAGGCTTCTCTGGCAGGACTTCCCGCTATTTCTCTGCCCAACGGAGTGGACAAAAATGGACTGCCAATTGGAATTCAAGTAATAGCGAATACTTTTGAAGAAGAAAAACTGTTATCTTTTTCAAGATATTTGATTGAACACGTACTATCTAACTAATGACATGACCAGAAGATTTATCATTTGGATCATTATATTGGCCGCTCTGCCTATAATAGCCAAGGCGCAGAAGGACGCCTCATTGGATCAATTCCCTGAGGTCCCCTATGACCTCATGGAGGATAGGGTGAAATGTCTGGAGGCGACTATTCCGCTGGAATTTAATGAGCGCATCAAGTCATTCATAGATTACTTCACTATTCGGGATCGAGAGTACACAAAATCCGTTTTGGCCAACAAAAACCTCTTCTTTCCAATATTCGAGAAAGCACTAGCGGAACGAGGAATGCCTGATGAACTAAAATATCTTTCTATAGTAGAATCAGGACTTCGTCCCAACGCCATGTCCAGAGTAGGCGCTGCAGGCCTTTGGCAATTTATGCCGGCCACTGGCCGCTCATACGGACTATCTCAATCCTGGTACATCGACGAACGAATGGACCCATGGGAAGCAACTCAGGCAGCCTGTAGATACCTCAAAGCCCTTCACAATATGTTTGGTGATTGGGAGCTCGCGCTTGCTGCATATAACACTGGGCCGGGCAACGTGCGAAAAGCCATCAGAAGATCTGGCTACAAAAAGACCTTCTGGGAGGTCTACAGGTACTTGCCTAGAGAAACACGCTCCTATGTACCCCAGTTTGTAGCTATGATCTATACGCTCAACTACTTAGACGAACATAATTTTATACTAGGCGATGTGGAAGAAAACTATCTTCTGGAATATGATACCATTAGCATAGATGGCTATATGCACATGGAGACTTTTGCTTCACAGGTTAATCTATGCGTTGATGAATTGATTGGCCTCAATCCGCAAATTATTCGTGGAGCTACACCAGATGGCACTTCAAATTTTTCACTGAAAGTACCAGCAGACTTGGCACCAGAGATACGAGAAAACAAGACCAGTATACTTGATTCAGCAAGTAAGGTTGGACGCAAAGAACTAGAATATCTGGCAAGAAACTCACCAGGCAGTACATTTGGACGTACCCGACAAGTATATCGAGTTCGAAGTGGAGATGTGCTAGGTACAATAGCACAACGATATCATGTGCGATTGTCTGATCTCAAGCGGTGGAACAATCTGAGCAGCAATATGATCCGTGTAGGTCAACGACTCAATATCTGGACACTGCCCCATTACTCTTCAAAAACCAAGGATACCTATGTGGTGAAAAATGTGCCATCTCCTGTACCTGTGGTAGCGGGAGGCACCTATCATATGGTAAAATCGGGCGAATCACTATGGAGTATATCTAGGCTGTATAAAGATATGAGCATTGATAAAATAAAGAAATTAAACAACCTCACTTCATCCAGCCTGAAGCCTGGGCAAAAACTACTCATTAGCATGTGACGATGTACAGCACTGGCTATTATAAGAATAAAAAAATTATGAATTTAACCCATCTACGCATAAAAGCGATTTTACTACTTTTGGTTTTTATTTCTGTGACAAGCTGCGACTCAGTTACAGAAAACAATGGAAGCAAGTCGCATCTTCCTGTTGCCCTAGGAGAGTCGAATGCGGTATTAGCAGTGATGGATACCACACAGTGGAATGGGCCACTCGGTGAAGCTCTAAGAGAAATTTTTTCTACGTACGTCCCTGGGCTTCCACAAGACGAGCCATATTTTAAGCTTCGCAACATCAATCCGCTTAAGATGAATAGTATACTCAAGACAGCCAAGTCTATGATTTTTGTGAGTACTCTCGACAACAATGGAGCGCAAAGTCGGGCCATGCAAAATTATTTTACCACTTCATCACTAGAGAAAATTTTAGATGACAGTTCGGTTTATAGATTAGCACAAAAAAACCAATTTGCCAGAGGCCAGGAGATAGTACATCTGTTTGGACAAACAGAGGACCAACTGATTACTCATTTGAAAAGAGATAAGGAATTGATTCGTAACTATTTTCTGAATATTGAAAACAAAAGAATCAGTCAATCCATTTTTAAAGTGCGTGAAAAACAAATAGAGAAAACACTTAGAGAAACGCACGGATTTGACATACAGGTGCCCTACGGATACGATCTGGCGAAAAGTCAAAGAGATTTTGTTTGGATTAGATTATTAGACCCTGAATATGAAAAGAATGTATTCGTACATTTCCGCCCATTCAACACAAAAGAACCTTTTGATGATGTACTGACCTACCGTGAAGAATTGACTTCATCCTACCTCAGGGATATTCAGAAGCCGGATATTTACATGACACTGCAGAACGAAAACAAGAACGTCAGAGAGGTTAATTTTCATGGCAAATATGCTCTGGAAACCAGAGCACTCTGGAAGCTTAGTGACATCTCTGCAGGCGGGCCACTATTGAGCTATTTATTTGTTGACGAATCGCAACAAAGACTTTATTACCTCGAGGGATACGTCTATGCTCCATCTAAAGATAAGCGCGCTCTAATGCAGGAGATGGAAGTAATTCTTAATACATTTCGCTCAGGTGAAGATTTTACAGCCGGCAAGTAGCCTTTCCAGACATTTTCTCAGGGTATAAACTATTGCCTGTTACTTACGATATTGTCGCAGATTTTACCCAATTTTGATCCTTGGTTTTTGCCCATTCACATGCCCCATGTGCCCAAAAGCCTAAGACATTTTAATCCACAGATACTATATGAGTTTCAAAATACGTAAGAAGGACGCGCTCGATTTTCATTCAGAACCGACACCCGGTAAAATCGAGGTTACACCGACTAAACCATTGGCCACACAGCATGATTTGGCATTGGCCTACTCACCTGGTGTAGCAGTGCCCTGCTTGGAAATTGCCGAAGACAAAGAAAAAGTATATAAGTACACCGCCAAAGGAAACTTGGTAGGCGTGATTTCTAACGGGACAGCAGTTTTGGGACTGGGAAATATAGGCCCAGAAGCATCCAAACCTGTGATGGAAGGAAAAGGAGTACTATTCAAAAAATTTGCAGGAATTGATGTCTTCGATATTGAAATCGATGAAGAAGATTCGGACGAGTTTATCAAAATAGTGAAGTCTCTTGAACCTACGTTTGGCGGCATAAATTTGGAGGATATTAAGGCTCCAGAAAGTTTCAAGGTTGAAGGAGAGCTTCGAGAGCAAATGAACATACCCGTCATGCACGATGACCAGCATGGCACAGCTATCATTTCAAGCGCCGCCTTGCTCAATGCCCTCGAAGTGGTTGGTAAGAAAATCGGTGAAATAAAAATTGTGGTGAATGGAGCCGGTGGAGCGGCTATTGCGTGTACAGATCTTTATGTAAAGATGGGCGCCACAAAAGAGAACATCGTCATGCTTGACAGCAAGGGCGTGATTCGATCCGATAGAGATAATTTGGATGCTATGAAAGCACGGTATGCTACACAATGCCAAATTTCTACTTTACCGGAAGCGGTTAAGGATGCTGACATGTTTTTGGGCTTATCAATGGGTAATGTCCTCACACCTGAAGACCTGCTCTCGATGGCTAAAGACCCTATAGTCTTTGCATTGGCAAATCCAGATCCCGAGATTGCTTATGAACTGGCTATGTCTACCCGTGACGATATAGTAATGGCCACTGGGCGATCAGATCATCCTAATCAGGTCAATAACGTCCTCGGATTTCCATATATATTTCGCGGGGCCCTGGATGTGCGAGCAACAGCGATCAACGAAGAAATGAAATTGGCTGCTGTAACTGCACTAGCAGAAATGACCAAGCAGCCAGTTCCAGAAATTGTATCAAAGGCGTATGGAGAGAAAACAATCAAATTTGGCAAGGACTATTTGATCCCCAAACCGTTAGACCCAAGGCTAATAGCAAATATCTCATCCGCTGTGGCAAAAGCAGCCATGGATTCTGGGGTAGCAAGGGGTAGTATTGATGATTGGGAAGAGTACAAGATAGAGCTCGAGGAAAGAGTCGGAGCTGAAAAGCGAATCATTTCAAGAATAATATCAGCCGCAAAAAAGAACCCTAAACGAATTGTTTTTTCTGAAGCAGATGAAGAAAAGATATTAAAAGCAGCTCAACTCATATCTGATGAGAAAGTTGGAATACCAATACTACTTGGCAATGAGAAAAAGATAAAACGCCTGATTGCTGAACTTGAGCTAGATTTAGAATGTGAAATTATTGACCCGTTCTATCAAACTGAAAAAATCGAACATTTCGCCAAGCTTCATTTTGAAAAGCGAAAAAGAAAAGGCGCCACAATGAATGAAGGGCGTCATCAGATGCATGATAGGAATTATTATGGTTCGATGATGCTAGAGACCGGCGAGGCAGATGCTCTGATTTCAGGATTGAATAGCGATTATCCGAATACCCTCAGACCTGCACTTCAAATCATTGGCGTAGAGCCAGGGTTGAGTAGAGTAGCAGGTATGTATATTATCAGGAATAAAAAGGGAACCTTCTTCCTTGCTGACACCACTGTCAACGTCAACCCTGATGTAGAAGGGTTGGTCAATATCATAGAATTGACGCATAGAGCAGTGAAATTTTTTGGCTTTGAGCCAAAACTAGCGATGCTCTCTTATTCCAATTTTGGATCTGCCAAAGGGGACGTTCCAAGTAAAACAGCCAAGGCTGTTCAAATCGCTAAGGAAAAATGGCCTGATATGATCATCGATGGAGACATCCAGGCCAACCTAGCCATGAACAAAAAATTGTTGGAAAAGACCTATCCATTTAGCGACCTGGCAGGTCATCAGGTAAACACATTAATTTTCCCTAATTTGTCTTCTGGAAATATTGCATACAAACTTCTAATGGAAATCGGAGCCAGTGAAGCGATAGGACCAATTCTAATGGGAATGCAAAAACCAGTGCATGTTTTACAGGCCGGCAGCTCTGTTAGAGAAATTTATAATATGGCGGCAATTGCCGTCGTCGATGCACAAGCTACAGCCAACAAAAAACTAAAATGATAGCATACCTTAAAGGAAAACTAGCGGATAAGGACCCAACTTATGTCCTGGTCGATGTCGGCGGAATTGGGTATCATGTAAAGATTACTCTCAATACATATTCACAAATAAAGTCTCTTGAGCAGTGTAAAATATTTACACATCTTCATGTCAAAGAAGATGCTCATACACTTTATGGGTTCTTCGAGGAATCAGAGAGAAAACGATTTTTGCAGCTTATCTCCATTACTGGAGTGGGTCCATCTACAGGATTGATGATTCTTTCGTCATTGTCTCCAGAGGAGATACATTCAGCCATTGTAAACAGTGATGTCAAAACGATAAGTGGAGTGAAGGGTATAGGCCAGAAAACTGCCCAAAGAATAATCCTGGAGCTTAAGGATAAAATGAGCAAAGAAGAACTAGAAGGCCATGCTCCGAGTATATCGCTTTCGATGGGCAATACGCTGAAATCAGAAGCGTTATCCGCACTGACCACATTGGGTATCAACAAATCTGTCGCAGAAAAAACCATTGACAAAATCATAAATGAAACAGGAGAAGAAGTGAGTCTGGAGGATTTAATTAAATTAGCCCTCAAGAGGGCCTAACAAGCAACAACAGAGTTTGACCAAAATCAAATTCCACATAAGAACACCTATCCTACTCCTCATTCTCCTAGCGGGAATGCATCAAGTGCGTGCGTCTTTTAGTTTTCAACAATTATCTCCTCCAGCTGATTCTGTTCAGGCAGACTCAGTTAAAAAATACGAACCCTCCTATCGTCCTACCTTTCGGCAGCAAGATCGATTTGGAGATCCGTTTTCTAATACCCAAAGCCCGTCCCCACTACTCTTGGAAGATCCAGCTTCTATGCAGTTGGATCTCGAGATTGATACAGGTATGAACTATACCATCTATGAAAGGGTGGGTGCATTGAATTATCGTCCGAGGTCAACAATGACATTCGAAGAATTTAATCGGTATCAGGACACCGAAATGAAGAAGCAGTATTGGCAAGACAAATCCTCAGGATTAGATGGAGAAAGTGCAGTAAGCGGCAGACGATTGATACCCAAGCTGTACATCAGTCCTGTTTTTGATAGAATTTTTGGAGGAAGCTATGTCGATATTGAACCTAATGGATTTGTCAACCTAGACTTTGGTGGTCAATGGCAACGCATAGAAAATCCCGCAATTCCTATCAACCAACAGCGAAATGGAGGTTTTAATTACAACCAACAGATTTCAATGAATCTGATAGGCAAAGTAGGCGAGAAATTATCCGTTACTGCCAATTTTGACAACAACAACTCCTTCGACTTTCAAAACAACATGAAGGTAGAGTATACCGGATACGAAGAAGACATCATCAAAAAGATAGAAATTGGAAATGTAAGTATGGATGTTTCCAACTCACTCATGAGTGGTGGTCAAAGCCTATTTGGAATCAAGACCCAGTTGCAATTTGGCAAACTATATGTGACAGCTTTAGCATCCAGACAGCAAGGTAAATCTCAAAGCAAGTCATTTCAATTTGGTGCAGAAGGCCAACCCTTTAGTCTGCGAGCAGCAGATTACGATGAACGAAGACATTTTTTTCTTGGGCATTTTTTTAGAGACAATTATCAGACCTGGTTGAGAGATATACCACAAGTTACTTCCGGAGTCAATATTACGAGGGTAGAAGTATATGTAGTCAATACTAATAACGAAACAGCGAATGTTAGAAATTTTGTTGCCTTTGCCGATTTAGGAGAAAACGATGTATTACAAAACTCAAATTGGGATAATCAAATCGCCGGTGATGAAGCTGACAACGATGCCAACCTCCTTTGGAATACAATCAGTAACGACGATGCCGTGCGTAACGCAACTACTGTAGAAAGTGCACTCAGTTCGTATGGTCTTGAAATTGGAAATGAATATGAAGTGCGTCCCACGGCAAGAAAGCTTGATGCCAGAGAGTATAAATGGCATCCAAAATTGGGATATGTCAGCCTACAAAGAAAACTTCAAAATGATGAGGTGCTGGCTGTAGCCTATGAGTATACGTATAATGGGCAGGGCCCATTTGTAGTTGGAGAGCTCTCGGAGTCGTATTCCGGTCGCCCTGATGATGATCTAATCCTCCTTAAAATGCTTCGCCCGGCACGAATCAATACCGAGATTACAACCTGGGACTTGATGATGAAAAATGTGTATTCTTTGAACTCGCCCAGAATCAATGAAGAAGGATTCGAACTAAGAATAAACTATCGTGATGACACTAAAAATTATGATTCGCCCAACCTGAATGAAGGTGCAAATACCAACAATGTGCCACTAATTGAATTATTGGCGCTCGATCAACTGAATGTGAATGGCGACAATCAAAAGGACGGAAAATTTGATTTCATTCCAGAAGTTACTTTTGATGTAGACAACGGTTACGTAATATTTCCCGTGCTTGAACCTTTTGGTACCACTCTGGAGTCGAAATTTGAGGATAGCGAACAGCGACTCAAAGATCAATATGTGTTTCAGGAACTTTATGATGTCTCTAAAATCGATGCACAGCAAAATATTGCCAAAAACAAATTTTTTCTCAATGGTACCTACTCCTCGAGTGCCGCAGGAGTGTACCCACTCAATGCTTTTAATATAGCCAAAGGTTCGGTGAAGGTAACCGCCGGTAGTCAGCTGTTGGCAGAAGGTGTTGACTACCAAGTCAATTACAATACTGGAGGGACCGTAACCATTCTCAATCAAGGCATCATAGCTTCGGGCAAACAAATCAACATTTCCTATGAAGTAGACGATCTTTTTAGCTTTAGATCCAGATGGCTCACCGGTGCAAGGTTCGACTACAGGTTTACGGATAATATCAATGTAGGAGCGACTGTTTTTCATTTGAGCGAACGACCTGGTGGAGTTAGTCGATACACAGCAGGCAATGAGCCCATCAAGAATACTAAGTATGGTTTCGACGTCAACTTCCAGGATGAATCTCGAATGCTCACCAAGATGGTGGATGCAATACCGCTTATCAGTACTAAAGAAAAATCAACCGTCACATTCAATGGAGAGTTTGCGCAACTACTCCCTGGCACCTCCAACAAAGTAAACGGAGAAAGCAGCTCATACATCGATGATTTTGAGAGTGCCGTCACCCCTTTCAATATTGGTGGGGGCCACCTGCCATGGAAGCTGGGATCTACCCCCTCAGGATTTTCCAACAGTACAGATCCTCTAGGGGACAATTATAGGCGTGCAAAAATGGCATGGTATATAGTAGACAGATCTGCATTCTACCTTAGTGGTGGAAATAAGCCTGACAATATCTCGGATGAGGACATGGAAAACCACTATGTCAGGGCGGTTTTTCCTCAGGAGATTTATAAACAACGGGATAATAATCAAGTCAACGCCAACTTAAACATTTTTGATATTGCCTACTATCCTGAAGAACGCGGGCCATACAATTATAATCCGAATCTGAGACAGGATGGATTGCTACCCGAGCCACAAGAAAACTTTGGTGCAATTACCAGAGCGATTAACGGTGAGGTCAACTTTCGTCAAAACAATATGGAGTATATCGAGTTCTGGCTCATGGACCCATTTATACAAGGAGAAAGAGGAGTCGTAAAAGACGGTGTAGGGGATGAGACTAACAATACGACCGGTGGAAAATTGATATTCAATCTTGGAGACGTATCAGAAAATTTACTCCAGGAAGGAACTCACGAATTTGAAAATGGTTTACCACCAGATGGGAGTACGGACAATACTGCGCCTACAGATTATGGTCGGGCTACTACAGATCAATACCTTACCGAATTTTTTGACAATTCGGCTTCGGCCAGACCCAATCAGGATGTAGGCCTAGATGGGCTCAAGTCAGACGAGGAGGCAGAGCTATTTGGACCCATAATTGGATTGGATGGTATGAACGCTGCTGGCCAACAGAGAATCCGAGATGACGTAGCAGCAGATGATTTTGAGTATTTTCTTAGCGACCGCTTAGACGAGAGAGATGCAGAAGTACTAGAGCGATACAAAAGGTTCAATGGGCTGGAAGGCAATTCGCCAATAGGCGCAGGCACTAACAGTTATACCGCATCGGCGACGAATATACCGGATAATGAAGACTTAAATGAAGACAATTATATAAATACACAGGAAGCCTATCGAGTATATGAACTCGAACTTGAGCCCGGAGAATTGAGAGTGGGAGAGCACAACATTGTCGACAGAGTAGTTAGCGACGACGCTGATGCTGTTAGCTGGTATTTGTTTAGAATTCCTATTAATCAACCCACCACTGAAGTTGGAGATTATACAGATCAATCCAATCGATTTATCAGAATGTATATGACTGGTTGGAGACAACCGGTAGTACTTAGAATGGCGGATTTTCAACTCGTCGCGAGTCAATGGCGAAAATCTGTGGAGAATCTAAAAGATAAAGGCTTCGATGTTTTACCAGAAACTGGAACTTCGGACTTTGAAGTGTCCGTAGTCAATATTGAAGGAAATAGCCAACCTACTGATGGCAAGCCCCCTTATGTATTACCTCCAGGGATAAGCAGAGATTTGGACAATACAACAACCGTCTCGCGCCGAGTCAACGAGCAATCTCTCAAAATATGTGTCGATGATCTGGAAGACGGTGATGCCAGAGCTGTATACAAGGAGGTATCACAGGACCTTGTCAACTATGGAAGGATAAAAATGTTTTTCCATGCGGAAGAGAATGAGGGTGACTTTGTAGAAGATGATGAAATGACTGCTTTTATTCGATTGGGTTTGGATCAAACCAGCAATTATTATGAAATAGAAGTACCGCTGAAAGTCACGCCAAATGATGCAGCTCCCTATAGTGATTTGGATGTTTGGCCTGAGGAAAATGAAATTAATCTTGCACTAAACGAACTCTATGGAGTGAAAGCCGCAAGAAATGGAAGTGACGTAAATGTAGAGGACGAGTTTTCCAGGGCTTCGTCTGATGGAAAATATCGATTGACCATCGTCGGAAATCCTAAGCTCAACAATATTACCACCATGATGATTGGGGTTAGAAATCCAAAGACCGAGGACAATGCCGAACCTCATTCACTCTGCATCTGGGCAAATGAGATGCGTGTGACAGACTACGACGATGAAAAAGGATGGGCGGCTAATGCTCGAATGAGCTTAAAACTAGCTGATTTTGCCACACTAAACGCAGCCACTCGTTATACCAGTGTTGGCTTTGGTGGAATTCAGGATAATATATCGCAAAGAACTCGTGAAGAATCAATAGACTATGATTTATCAATGAATATGAACGTGGACAAACTGATCCCTTGGAATACAGGTATTAAGATTCCGATGTTTGTAAGCTATTCCAAATCCAGACAGACCCCAAAATACGATCCATTGGATCCGGACATCCCGCTTGAAGCCTCTGTTCTAAAATTTGATGAACAAAGTGAACGGGACGAGTATAAGGAAAAGGTAATCTCTCAAACAGTCAATAAGAGTATCAACTTCATAGATGTGCATAAGGAAAAAGTAAAACCAGATGCAAAAAGCCATATCTATGATATTGAAAACTTCTCATTCAGCTATGCATACTCCGAGCAAAAATCCAGCGATGTAAATACAGCGAGAGACTTTAGAAAAGAATATGATGGCAATGTGTCGTATAACTACAGCCCACAACCACCGTCTATCGAACCTTTTAAAAATTCTGAAGCGCTCTCTGGTCCCTATTTCAAGCTAATCAAAGACATTAACTTTTCACCATTGCCCAATAATTTCTCGGTTCGTGCCTCTATGAACAGAGTTTTTAGAAAAAGGCAACTCAGGAATGCAGATTTGACTACTGATGGAATCGACCCAAACTTTGAAAAGTATTTCACATTCAACAGAACGTACAATCTGCGATGGAGTATATTCAAGAGTTTGAGTCTAAATTATAATGCCACAGCCAATGCGATTATTGATGAACCCGAAGGGGATATTGATACTCAGGCTAAAAGAGATTCTATCTGGTCTAATATCAAAAAACTTGGTAGAATGAAGAGGTATGATCAAAGTATCGGAGCCAACTATCGATTGCCATTGGACAAACTCCCGATCACGGACTGGATGAGTGCGGATTATAGATACAATGTGAACTACAGCTGGACGGGCGGTAACATTGGTCAGGTTGAAGAATTTGGAAACCTGGTAGAAAACAATCGTACCAGAGATCTTAGCGGCAAATTTGACCTTGTCAAACTCTATAATAAATCCAAGTACTTAAAATCAATAAATACACCCTCCAGGTCAAGAAGTGCTTCGTCACGATCTCGACTCCCCGCTAAAGTCGATACCACCAAGTCATCAGGTGGTGGAGGTCAGGGAGTCAAAGGTTTTATGCGACTGCTCATGTCACTCAGGTCTATCAACGTTACACTTGGCCAACGGGAAGCCACTAAGTTACCTGGATTCGTACCAGTACCATATCTCTTCGGTATGGACAGTGATTTTGAGTCTCCTGGATCAGCTTTCATCTTTGGAAGCCAGGATCCTAATATCAGGTTCGAAGCCGCTGAAAACGGTTGGCTTGTTGAAAACGGACGATTGACTACTCCTTTTGTTCAAAGCTTGTCCAATGATTTTGATATTCGAGCCAATGTGGAACCCTTCAAAGATCTCAAAGTACAGTTGGATATGAAAAGATCAGAGACCAGCTCGTATCAGGAAATATATAGATATGACACATTACTCAACGAATTTAGATCGTTGACGCCGTCGAGATCCGGGAACTATACAGTTACTTTTTTGCCCATAAGAACTGCTTTTGAAAAAGACAATAGCGAAAACATCTCTTCTACATTTGAAAGTTTTGTAGAAAGTAGAGATATCATTCGAAGGCGTCTAAATCTGCTCAATTCCAATGGAGAATATGATATCAATTCGCAAGACGTCCTAATTCCCGCCTTCATTGCTGCATATACCGGACAAAGTGCAAGTAGCGTGAAACTCACTCCATTTCCCAAGACACCATTGCCAAACTGGCGGGTGGATTACGCCGGACTCAGCAAAATTCCAGCGTTCCAAGAGGTGTTTTCATCTATCAACCTGACGCATGCCTATGTATCTACTTTTAGTATTACAAATTATACAAACTCCTTGCTCTATTCTGATCAATCGGCGCTGGAGCTTACCAATAGTATACTTGATTACCCAATGGCCTCAAGAGAGGGTGAGAATGGATCTCTCACCCCAGTCTATGTGATCAATCAAGTCGATATTATGGAAAGGTTTTCTCCATTGATAGGAATCAATGTAAGAACCAAAGGAAAGATCACTTCCAAAATTGAATACAAAAAGGAACGAAGCTTGTCTCTCAACTTGTCAAATTCACAAGTGACCGAAATTAAAAGCAATGATGTGGCCTTTGACTTTGGCATCACGAAAAGCAAAATGAAAATTCCTTTCAAAATAAAAGGAAGAACTGTGACGATCGACAATGACATTCAGTTCAGATTTACCTTTACTGTACGAGATACCAAGACGGTGCAAAGAAAAATTGATGATGTGCAGACCGTTACTAATGGAAATATCAACTATCAAGTTCGACCTACCATAAGTTATGTTGCTAACCAAAAACTTAACATCACAATGTATTTCGAAAAGAATATCAATCAGCCCAAAGTGTCGAATACATTCAACCGATCTTCCTCCTCATTTGGCGTCCAAATGCGCTTTAGTTTGGCACAATAAATAATGCCATAAATGGATATAATAATCTTAGTGGAATCTCAATCGATTTGGGAAAATCAACGTATTTTTGACGCACTTAATTAATCAAACTTGATACAAGATGAATATTCCTGAAAACTTACTGTATACAGAAGATCACGAGTGGGTAAAAATCGAAGGCGACATTGCTACGGTTGGCATCACTGACTTTGCGCAAGGCGAATTGGGTGATATTGTATATGTCGAAATCGAAACTGAAGGGGAGACCATTCCTAAAGGCGAGTTATTTGGCACAATTGAGGCTGTCAAAACCGTGTCTGACCTGTTTATGCCTCTTTCAGGAGAAGTGGCAGAATTCAACGAAGAACTAGAGTCTGAGCCGGAAATCGTCAACTCTGACGCTTATGGAGATGGATGGATGATAAAGATCAAGCTTTCAGACATGACAGAGAAGGACGGTCTTCTTTCGGCAGATGCCTACAAAGAATTAATTGGGAAATAATCGTTTCACGATCTACAAGTAAGATACTGGCCGCAGGCTGGACAGGGTTCATCTTAATTGCTACATTATCTCCTAAAGATGGTATTCCAGACTTTGAAATACCGATTCCGCATTTTGACAAAATTGTGCATTTTGGACTTTTTAGCATTTATGCAGTCTTAGTTTCATACGGTCAGACCTTGAGGCGTGGATTGCTGATCGGAGCCTTACTCGGCATACTGCTGGCAGCACTCACCGAATGCTTACAATTTTACGTACCCGGTAGAGAACCAGATAAATTTGATTTCATTGCGGATTGTTGTGGGACGGCTACCGGACTCTTGCTTATTTATTTTGTTAAAAAAAATGAATAAGCATTTATATAATCTGGACTTTTGTATATTTGATGTTGCTATTAGAAAAGAAATTTAATTTAAAATATAAGCATGGAGCTAAAGAAAAACCCGGAAATATCTCTTGAGAGAAGAACAGGGATGTTTTTTAACATTGGCCTTGCTGTCAGTTTATTGCTAGTCATTACAGCATTTGAATGGAGATTCTATGATGATGGAGGGCTAGTAGATCTGGGTCAGGTGGATGATGATTTTGAAGATATAATGGAGATTCCTCCGACCGAGCAGCCACCTCCACCACCGCCAAAAATAGAATTGCCGAAGATCATCGAGATTCCTGATGAAGAGGAAATCGAAGAAGAGATCGAAGTAGATTTGGATGTGGAAATCACAGAAGAGACAGTCATCGAAGACATTGTTTTCGAAGAAGCTCCCGAAGAGGAAGTGGCAGACGAAATTTTTGATATTGTGGAAGACCAGCCAGGACCTCCTGGTGGAATGGCAGCTTTCTATCAGTACGTAGCTAAAACTATGAAATACCCTAATCAAGCTAGAAGAATGGGTATTGAAGGAAGAGTATTTGTTCAGTTTGTTGTGGACAAAGCGGGTAACCTCACTGAGGTGAGAGCTATTAAAGGTATTGGAGCTGGATGTGATGAAGAAGCTGTAAGAGTATTGAAAAACGCTCCAAGGTGGACTCCGGGTAAGCAAAGAGGAAGACCAGTAAAGGTTAGAATGATTTTGCCTATCACCTTCAAACTAAGCTAAGAAGTCAGAAAGTATTCTTAAAGAAAAACCGATCAGATATCTGATCGGTTTTTTTGTTTAGTTATTTGTCTCGTCCTAAACCTGACATCTATAGATTAGTTGTGATTCATGAGCTGGCATTCGATAAAACTTTAGTTACCTTGCTCACGCATTTCTGAGAAAAATCACAACTAACAATAATATTGACTTTTTGCAACTCAATTTTGGTCGATCCAGATTTCAGTTTATTCTGAATCTTGAGGTATTTGGAATCAACCCATTCTGCCTGTACAGGGGGAAGGAGTTAACTAATTTATAACAAACTTGAAAAGCATGAAAAAAAGAATTGTGCATCTAATTGATCGACTTAGCAGGGCTATATTTTATCATTCAGATAATGCTAAAAAGACCTTCTACCAGTTGGAGCAAATCAGCTTTATTGAGAGCGCTAGATTTATTGAGGAAAACATGGAGAAGGCCATGTTATTCACAGATATTCATTTATTCTATGATCATGCCTTTAGTAGGATCAAACCTTCAGGGTTACTTCTCGAATTTGGAGTATTTAAAGGCGACTCGATCAATTATTTTAGCCAATTGCTGACGAAAAATATGGATAGCAGAAGAGTCACGGGATTCGACTCATTTGAAGGGTTGTCAGAGGATTGGAGTGGCACAGATATGGTGAAGTTTACCTTTGATCAATCAGGAAAGATGCCGATAGTCAATGACAATGTTGAGCTAATAAAAGGCTGGGTCGACGAAACTGTACCTGACTTTATGCAGAACACTGAAGATAAAATTGCATTCATGCACTTAGATGTGGACACCTACACACCAACAAAAACAATATTACTACATACTGTGGATCAGCTGGAACCCGGAACCATCATCATATTTGACGAGCTGCTCGGATACCCTGGATGGAAAAAAAATGAATACAAAGCACTTCAAGAAGTCATTGCTCCAAAATGGGAGTTTGAATTCCTCTCCTACGCAGAGCCAATCTGGAAGTCCCGAAGAATAAACAAGCCCATCAGAGCAGCGATTAATATCATAAAGAGAAAATAGTATAATTAAACCTGATTTATCAAGATGAAAAAAACCATTCTAACCCTCTCATTTTTTGTGAGCGCTGCTGTGCTATTTGCACAGTCAGATCATATTGATTTGAATGAGTCTAAAATTACTGGCAATACCTTAAACGATGGAACCGGCTATTTGGACTTGGAACCAAATTCGAGTTCCGGTCCAGTCGTTCGAATTATGAAATTGGACAGATTTGGACTGAATAATGGAGCTGATGGACATCCCGATCTACTCTTTCAATTGTTACCCGACCAGAGCCTGCAGAATAATTGGAGTATGCTAGAAAGCTATGGCGGCGCAGGCCTGTATATCGGAACTGGACAGTTTACCTCTCCTATTGCTTTTGGCATTAATAGAATAGAGAAGATGAGACTCTCCAATCAAGGATATTTGGGCATTGGGACCTCTTTGCCAAATCACATGATACACGTAAAAGGGAATCCAGCTCAGGATGCAGCTTTCAGTAATCGCCAACTTCTAGCCTACTTTGAGCAATCTGCCAATACAAGTAACACTGCTGGTATTGCAATAAAAGGTGCTAAGAAAAATAGCACAAGTACTGTATCATATCTTGATTTCGATATTTATGATAATGACGAGAGTACGACTGATTTTACCTTGAGTAGAGTTGGCGGAGGCAAAGAAAATGGAACAGGAATAAACGGACAGCTAAGGTTTTTCACTAATGATGGTACTGCCTTAATCGAACAAATGAGAATCAAGGCAAATGGAGATATAGGAATAGGTACAAGTTCTCCAGATGCTAAACTTACTGTGAAAGGAGAGATTCATGCGGAGCGGGTAAAAGTTGATTTGAATATACCTGCTCCAGACTATGTTTTTGAGGAAGACTATCAATTGCTTTCTCTGAAAAGTACCGCAGAATATATTGATGCTAACAATCATCTACCAGAAGTCCCATCTGCCGAACAACTAGCCGCTAATGGTATTGATGTAGTTGATATGAATATGTTGCTTCTAAAAAAAATTGAAGAATTGACACTGCACTTGATTGAAAAGGAAAAGGATATTGAACTCCTAAAAAATGAAAATAAAAATCTAAGGCTCTTGGAAGAGAGAGTCAACAAAATAGAAAAAACACTCAACCCCTGAAGGTGAATAATTGACTTAAAATTTGACACCAAAATATTTATTCTTCAGAAGATCTGTATTCTTAAATCCTTTTCAAACTTAACCGCACCATCATGAACAGTCTAACCAAAGTTGCCATAAATACCTATGTCTTTCTGGCAATTTTTAGCCAAGCTATAGCAGAGGCGCCAAATTCAGCACTCGCTTATCAGCAAACCACAAATAGTCGAATATTGATAGAATCAAATATCATTCGATTCTATACTGGAGGCGTAGAAAGAATGATTGTTGACAATAATGGGAATATTGGGATAGGCACAACCGCACCATCAAATACCTTGAGTGTGAAATCAGACATTATTGGAAAGGACGCATTCAACATTTTCAATTCTGAGGATGTCGAAATATTTGAATTCGGAACATTAAATAACAATCAGTCTTATTTTAAAGTCAATGACAAAGATGGCAATGTTGGAATGCTTTATAGAACAGATTCGGATGAGTTTTATGTGCTTGGAAAAGTGGGAATTGGTGCCTCTAGTCCAACGGCTCAATTGTCCATTACCAGCACGGGTACCATAGGGGAAGGAAATTTTGAGAATTCTTCGATTTATATGACTGACGGAAGCATGGAACTCGGTATCGACCCAAACCAAATATATTCTGGTCAAAATTTGGTGTTAAATGCAGATTCCTACTTAGGCTTTAAATCTGGCAACGAAGAAAGGGTTCGTATTCTTGAAAACGGAAATGTGGGCATTGGTAATTCAAATCCAGGAACCTACAAACTCAAAGTTTCAGGAACTGGATATTTCACAGACGACTTAACAGTATATAAAAAAGACATCATACTTATTGACAAAAACAATGGTACTGCCGATGGATTGGGAATAAAATTCATTGATAATGCAAGAATGGCACTCTACGCTGACGCTGAAATTCAGTTTAGAGAGAGTGACAGTGATGCAACCCAAATTATTATGAACCTCAATGATGGTCGATTAGGAATCGGCACTATCTCTCCCCAATATCCATTGCATGTCAGTGGCACTGCTTATGCCACAAAGTTTCGTGCACCGAGTAATGCGGTATGGCCTGATTATGTCTTTTCGGACAAATACGTCCTTAATAGTCTGGAGAGGGTTGAGAACTACATTGAGAAAAATCACCACTTACCCGATGTCCCCAGTGCAGCAGAAGTAGAAGCCAATGGTGTCGACCTGGTAGATATGCAAGCACTACTGCTCAAGAAAATTGAAGAGCTGACGCTGTACTTGATTGAAAAGGACAATGAAGTAAGACAGTTAAACAATAGACTTCAAACAATAGAGAATTTGATAAAAGAGAAATGAGAGGGGCTAAATACAAGACAAGTATGAATAACAAACGAGACATTATTTTGACGGTTCTATTTTTAATAGTTCAGTCAGGAATAGCCTATGCGCAAGAACCGGACCCGGCCAAGGATGCAGCACTACCTGATCTGAACCCCAAAACGCCTACGGTAGCTCAATTTCTGAGATTTGGAAACTTACCGGTTAATGAATACAATGGTGTTCCCAACATCTCCATTCCTCTCTATACCATCAAGGAAAGGGGTATTGACTTACCAATTGCTATTAGATATAATGCTGAGGGTATAAGAGTTACACAGGAGGCCAGTTGGGTTGGCTTAGGTTGGGACTTACAATTTGGAAGCATCGTTCAAAACATAAATGGATATAATGATTTTGTAAATCCCAGCAATGTTGTTGGTCAAATGGATTTACCGGACTATATACCCGGCCCACCTCCACTTCCTTATATGCAAACCTTATTACCTCAGGATTTTTATGCAAGCGGAAATACCCCAAATGGAGAATTTTCCACATGGGCCTTTCATAGGGAGTATCAGCCACAGAATGGACAAACTGCCTATATGGACCAGTTGCTTTATTTTGGTAATAGAGACAGCCAACCTGACATTATGACTGCTAATTTTTTGGGACATAGTCTGAAGTTTATGATTGACCCCAAAACCCAAAATGTAGTCTGCCTCAATAAAAAAGGCTACATTATCAGGAAAATGGATTTGGTTGAAGAAATCGGTTGGGAAATTACCACTCCCGACGGAGATATTTTCAAATTTGAACAATCCACAAACCTCCATAATTATCAATCTCCACCAAGAAGAGTTAAAATTGATGAAGGCTTCGACAATGAAGCCATACCCAATATTAATGTTAGTCTGGCTGAGTGTGATGCCAGCGGATTTACCACAGAAGGAGATTGCTCATCACCAGACCAACCCCAGAGTTCGAGAATCTGGAAAATTACAGAAATTCTTACAACAGAAGGAGGTCATATCAAATTCAACTACAAGAATGATAGAAACTATTTCAACGATGCGACCTACCAATTGAAATGGAATGTGTACAATGCCATTGAAGGGTCACTATTACTTGCTGAGAAAACTACATTAGGCGGGTTTGTATACAGTGGAGGCCCATATGAATCCTATGAAGGCTCGTATACCCGCCCTAAGTCCGATGGACTCTCAGCAAGATTGTGGAGGTCTAATATTTGGTCTTGTACGGAATACTCTTCTCTATCAAGCATAGACTTCAGTGGAGGGTCTGTCGAATTTTTCACGGACTCCAATGTCAGACTCGATAGATATGGTGATGAACAACTCAATCAAATTATAGTAAAGAATTTTGATGGCACCCCTGTCAAGCGCATTGATTTCGATTATAGTTACTTTAATTCAGATTACCGAGGCACCGGGTGGTGCTCGAAGAACAAAACCGAACAGACCAAACGATTAAAACTGGAAGGTGTATCAATAGATAATGAATCATATTACTTTGCCTATAATTCTGAATCATTACCGCCAAAGAATTCATTTGCTACAGATTATTGGGGCTATTATAATGGCAAGATCAACAATGCATCACCTTTACCCAATATACTAAGAATAGCGGATGCCAGTCAGCTTGAATATCCCGAATTGGGAAGTTTGCTTAGCCAAAATGACAGTGACCATTCTTCCAGTCTAAAGTATAGTCAGGCAGGAATATTGGAGTGCATAAATTATCCTACTGGAGGGTACACAAGTTTTGAATATGAACTTAATAAGTTTGACAACATAATCGTTCCAAATATTGATTTTGGTTATGATCCCAGTCAGGTAGAATCAGTAGGAGCCGGATTAAGATTAAAAAGGCAAAAGAGCCAGCTTGACCCAACCGCTATCGTAGCAATCAACGAATATGAATACAGCGGTGGGAGGTTAAGTCAACCCATGAAATTTTTCTATGAATTTACTGAATCGGTCAAGTATGAAAGATACTTAGGGACGGACAATATCTTATACTTCAATAATTGGGACTATGAAACCATATCAGTCTCTTCTACTAATAACTATATAACAAATGCGGCAGGAGATGGAAATCGTGTGGGGTATGGTTCTGTCAAGGCCTTAGGATTAGATAACGAAGGAATATCTAATGGATATCTTATCAAGAATTTCAGCAATGCTACAAATAAGGAGTTCATTAATAACTATGATCATCACAGATTTAGCTTACCATCAATACCGGATCACAACCAATATCCGAGAGGATTAGAATTATCCATCGAAGTCTATGATAAGAATGACGTAAAAGTTAGGGAGACAGTCAATGACTATGATATTCTTATAAATTCAGACTTTTATTATGGAGTGAGGCATTCCTTCATGGGTAAATATTCTGAACCCGTTGGGTGGAATAGCACCAATTTTCAAGGTGGCGAAGGAGGAAGGTACCTAGTAGGATATTATCCTATCTATAGTACGGATGCACAATTAAAATCTTCCATTGTTTCAGATCATACCGCAGAGGGAACAATTACCAAAGAAACCTATTATTATTATGACTCTCGTAATCGAATGGCCTCGAATAAGACCTATCTCAACAAAGCCAAAACTAGGTTTATTTCAAATACTTTCCTCTATTCAGATTACGCTCCTGTTCTAAGTGACCCAAACCTGACTGAAGAAGAAAAGGATGTCATTCGAAATCTTACCACTTCTAACCGTTTGAATGAGGTTATTCTTTCAAAGCAAAATACCGAACAGGCTACGATTCTGCAAGTTTTGAAATCGTATCAGGAAACAAACGGAATGATTCTCCCTAAGGCAGTAAAGACCAAATTTTCAAGTGCGGTTTATACTCCAAGGGTGATGTTCGACCTTTTCGATGACAAAGGGAACATTTTGCAGTATACCACTGGTGACGGAGTAACCAAATCATACTTATGGGGATACAATCAAACCGTGCCAGCTGCGGAAATTATAAATGCAACGTACCCGGATGTAAAAAACGCATTGGGTGAAATTTCCGAATACGTAGATCTGGCAAATGCAGGATTGTCTTCTAGTCAGGAACAGCTGTTGAGAGCCAATCTTCCTGAAGCGCATGTGACGATTTTTAAGCATAAGCCTATGATAGGTGTTACGGAAGTAGCAGATGAGAATGAAAGAGACACCTATTTCGAATATGATCATTCAAACAGGTTAAGTACAGTTAAGGATCATGATCTAAATATAACGGAGCATTACAGGTATAAATACCATGGAGCATTTAAGAATCTGGATGCTGATTTCAGAATTGTAACAACACCAATAAGTGCCGGAACAGCTATACAATTTGAGTTGATAAGAGACAATACTGAGTTTGGTGATACACAGTATACCTGGAATTTTGGAGATGGAACGATAATAAACGGTGGGAAAACGATAACTCATACGTTTACCAATGGGGGGAACTATAATGTTAACCTTACTCTAACCAATCCAAATTATATCACTCAGGAGACGACCAAATTATTGGAAGTGTATGAATGTAACTTAACCAGCCTGTCGATATGTGGGCCGCATCTATACAACCCATGTTTGGACTATAAAGAAGGTACTTGTCAGGGAAATGATATTAATGATCATCTGACTTACAATATAGTTACGTCAATAGATCCAGCTGAAAAGTTAACATACAATTGGAGCTTTAGGTACACATTTCAAACAGACAACACCGGATGGTCGAGTTGGATTGATATGGACAAGGACCAACAATCGGTAAGCGTCCATGAAAATGGCTTTTCATATGTTTCCGGAGGTGTCACATCAGTGGCCAGATATCTCGAGATAAAGTGCCAGGTGAAGGATATCTGCGGCAATATAATCGACTCAAATACGAAAAGTGTCTTCATTAGTGATGATGGCTCTTGCAATTAATTATCTCCTACTTAAAAGAAGCCAATCTCTAATATTTAAATCGATAGCACATGAAAATGTTTAAAATATTGACAATCATACTCTCCTTACTTATTTATGATTTTTCGTATGGAAATTCTGAACCTGGGGAAAATGAGAATATTAAAAATCACAATTTATTAAATACCTTATCAGGCAGTAGTGTTCTTGTCTCAGGTGATGGAGCAACAGGTGACCCTAATAAAGTATTTAATGTTAATGCAACCTACCAGCTCGATTGTGGTCTGACGGCTGAAATATTTTGGTATACATCAGAAACAGGCAATAGTTACAATAACCCGGCTTCAGGTACTGGGGTCGTAAATTGTGGTGTTGCCTTTTCAAATAAGACGATAAATACAAACGCAACCTATTGGGTTGGAGCAAAAGTCTATTCCAACGGAAATCAGATTTATACTGTTGGCCGCACCAAAGTTTCGGTAACTTATTTAACAAATTGGATCACCAGCCCGACATCAAGTTCCAGCTACCATATCGGTAATAATATATCAGTTTCGATAAATACTTCTTTATACAATTCAGCATCAGTCAACTACGAAGTATGGAAAGGGGGAACCAGAAAAATCGGACCCATCGCAGGTAGTTCTTCCGGGACGTCAATTAACTCCAGTACATTGACGCCAGGGACGGATTATCGGGTTAAAGTACTTTCAACCGCTAATCCGGATGAATATGATTACAGCGGTTATTTCACTATGATTGACAATACGGCCTGTGATGGCGAGATCAGAATTAGTGGAGGTGGTGCAACAGGTGATCCAAACCATGTTTTCGCCATCAACGTCAATAGCGATATTTCTTGTGAATATACCGGTGAGCATGTTTGGTATACTTCAGCCACAGGATCTAACACCATAAATGTAAGCTCTTCTAACGGTGTTTGTGTCTTGGTGGCCAGTTCGCAGAATGTCACTACCAGCACGAGCTACTGGGTGTCACAAAAAGTTTATGACGCACAGAACATTTTGATTTGTGAAAGCGATCGGATCAAGGTTTCTACAATTTATCTAACCAACTGGCTTACCGCTCCGTCTTCCGGATCAAGCTATAATTTAGGAGATAATATTTCTGTGGCGGCCAATAGTGCTATGTATAATCCCGGGTCTGTTCAGATAGAAATATGGAAGGGTAACAGCAAAGTGGCCGGACCAATTGCAGGAGGCACTACCGGTAGCACTATATCAACGAATGGCTTATTAGCCGGGACAGATTACCGTATAAAGATGTATAAGACGGGAAGTCCTAATGAATATGATTACAGTCATTATTTTACTCTAATAGACGATACAGCATGCCAGACTGAGTTGAGAATTTCAGGAGATGGGGCTACAGGTGACCTCAATCATACATTTTATATAGACGTCAACAGCGACATTGCCTGTGAATATACAGGTGAGCATGTTTGGTATACCTCTGCTACAGGACCGAATACGATCAATGTAAATTCAACAAATGGCGTCTGTGTGTTAGTAGCCAGCTCTCAAAACGTAACAACCAGTACAGACTATTGGATTTCGCAGAAGATTTATGATGAGCAGAACAATTTGATCTGCGAAAGTGATCGAACCAAGGTTTCTACCATTTACTTAACCAATTGGATTACTTCTCCTACTTCAAGTGCTAGTTTTAATATAGGAGAAAATATTCCGATAACTTTGAATACATCCATGTACAATCCAGCCTCAATTGAGATTGAATTGTGGAAGGGAGGCAGCAAGGTGGTGGGACCCATTACAGGTGGGACAACCGATAGAACTATAGCCACAAATGGGTTATTGGCTGGGACAGATTATCGCATAAAGGTCTACACCACAGGAAGCCCGGATGAATATGACTACACTCACGATTTCACTCTAATAGATGATACCGCTTGTCAGGCAGAATTGAGAATTTCAGGCGGTGGTGCCACAGGCGACCCCAACCACGTCTTTGCTATCAATGTCAATAGTGATATTGCATGTAATTATACAGGAGAACATGTCTGGTATACAGCCGCTACTGGCTCTAACACGATCAATGTCAATTCAACAAATGGTGTCTGTGTCTTAGTAGCAAGCTCTCAAAATGTTACTGCGAGTACCAGCTATTGGATATCACAAAAAATTTATGATGAGCAAAACAACTTGATCTGCGAAAGTGATCGCACCCAGGTCAGTACTGTTTACTTGACCGATTGGGTTACGGCTCCATCTTCCGGATCAAGCTATGTCATTGGTGAAAACATTTCCGTTTCAATAAATACTTCTCTCTATGATCCAGGGTCATCATCATCTGCCATCCAAATTGAACTGTGGAAAGGGGATACTCGAATGGTAGGACCGATTACCGGAAGTGCTTCAAGTGGCATTATTTCAACAAGCGAAATGTTGGCTGGTGTAGACTATAAAATCAAAGTTTACAAGACTGGCTTCACTGATGAATATGATTTCAGTGAAACATTCAGTTTAACAGATCCTTCAGCATGTGAGAATGGTGTGATTGTAACAGGAGACGGGTATAGTTGTGACCCGAGCCACTTATTTGTAGTAAAAATCGAAAGCGATATCGCATGTGACTATCGGGCCGAACATCGTTTGTATACCTCTGAGGCCGGATCTGAATTTGATGACACCCAGGTCATTTTTGCTAACAATTCAGATTGCAGAAAATCGGTTTCAACGCTGAAAATATCGACAGATAAGAATTTCTGGGTTACTGAATTGATCTATGATGAGCAGGGAAATTTCATTTGTGAAAGTGGCAGAACACCCATAACGGTATCATATGACCCGTCAACGTTTGTGGCTGATGCAGGGCAAAATAGATTCTTCTTTGAAAATGACAATCCGGCAAAGGTAGAAGGGCTGCCAGCAGGAGGTGAATGGGTCCAATCAAATCATTTGATCAAAGATGTATTTTTCCCCGACTTGGCTGAAAAAGGACAGCATACGCTCCATTATGATTTTTGCCAGGTTTCAGATGAAGTTATTTTTGAAGTTTTTGAGAATCCAGTCATCACTTTTGACGGAGCGAAGTATTTCGAGCGAGGAGGAAACAGCGAAGTCAAATTGGTTGTGGTTGGTGAAATCTACGATAGTTATGCGTGGTACAAAAATGGCGAACTAATTCTCAACGAATCGACCTCTACCCTAACGACGTCTGAAGTTGCCTTTTATGAAGTCGAAGTGACTAAAAGTGGGATTTCAACCAGAACGGGTGTCGAAGTTTTTACCCTGTTAGGATCTCAGAATGCAAATTACATAGCAAATTATTCAGCTAAGCAATCGGGTTATTTCAACTCAGGAACAATTGAATTTCAGGACTTGACGAATGTCACAGAGGGCATAGAATATTTCGATGCGTTAGGCAGGTCCGCACAATCCGTTGTGACACAGGGATCCGCGCTGAAAAGAGATATTGTTGCTGCAAAACAACTTGATGATTTTGGTAGGGAAAGAAAACAATATCTGCCTTATGTTCCTAACCAGGGTTCCGGGTTTCAAATAGAAAACTCCATGGGGGAAGGAATGAACCAGTATGATGGTTCGCCTCACCGGATTTTTTATCAATCAGCGCCTAATATCGCCAACAGCGATTTCGCCTATTCCGAAACGACCTTCGAAGAGTCACCACTAAATCGTCCTTCGAAGGCCTATGCACCAGGACAGCCCTGGGCGAAGCCTACGGATGACTCTGGTCAAACCACAGGTGGCGGCGACAAGCCGGTCATGTTTGAATATAGTACCAATATTGCGGGGAAAGTGATTTATTGGTCCCTTGAAAACGATTTATTGAAAAAAATCTCGACCTATGAAGCCGGCGAGTTGTACAAGACAATTACCACGGACGAAAACGGCAAGCAAGCACAAGAATTCACAAATCTACAAGGCCAGGTGATCTTGAAAAAAGTCCAGTTGTCAGAAACTACTCCGGTAGGCGATGAGGATTGGCTGCAGACCTATTATATCTATGACAATGCAGGCCAGCTTAGATTTGTACTGCCTCCGATGGGCACCAAACATTATCTGACCGATGGACAGTATGTACCCGATGGAACGCCATTGGTTACTGCAGATGCCAACTTTGAAGATGTTTCTGGCCCTGATCAAAAAGTAGCTATTCTTGCACCGGCAAAAATCTATATCAATTCAGGTACCACCCTGAATGAAGGCGCAGATATCTATAGCGTTTCAGCCACCACAGACGACTTCATACTCAATAGCAGTTTTGTTGACCGATGGAGCTTTCAATACCAATATGATGAACGAAGACGTATGGTTGAAAAACGAGTGCCTGGAGCAGCATGGGTCTACATGATATATGATGAGAGGAATCGTCTGGTTATGACTCAGGATGGTAATCAGCGAGCTAAAACTACGCCGGAGTGGAGCTTCACCAAATACGATCAGCTCAATAGGCCGATCCTGACAGGCACCTATCAGGACGTCGAGTCCTTGACTCGTGGTGAGATGCAGACCAAAGTCAACGATTTCTACACTGCAGCTCATGGAAATTCGGACCAGTTTTATGAAGCGCGAGGATCAACCGTTCATGGATACACCAATCTTTCATTTCCAAAGGAGGCCGACAATGAATTTGACTATTTGACGGTAACCTATTACGACGACTATGACTTCTCCGACGAAGGCCATTGGGCCCTAGGAGACTATTCAGCAGAAGCTAAAGCCAAATCACTTGTGACTGGATCAAAAGTAAGTGTCTCTAATTTGGGCTGGAACGAAACCGTGACCCTATACGACAATCGCTATCGCGTGACATCCACGATTTCCAGAGATTATCTGGGCAACAAGGATACTTATGTCAATCACTATTTCAGCATAGTACATCCACTTGTAGTCAGGACAGTGCATACTCATGAAAGCCAATTGGATGGAGAAACTACAACTATAACCAAGGATTTTGATTTCGATCATGCAGATCGATTGATGAAAGTCACTCACCAGATCAATAGCGAGCCTTCGGTGGTAATTTTGGAGAACGAGTATAACGAACTAGGAGAACTCATCACCAAAAAGCTGAACAAAGAAGGAGCTGGGCAATACAGCCAGGAGGTAGATTTCCAGTACAATATCCGCGGCTGGCTCACCAAGATCAACGATCCTGTGTCTCCAAATACTGACGACTATTTTAGCATGCAGCTCAAATATGATGAGGCAGGCCAGTACAACGGCAACATTGGGGCCTCCAGCTGGAAAAATCCGTTTGAGTCCACTACCAATAGCTATAACTATACTTATGATCCTGTCAATAGAATCAAAAGTGCCGGGTACACGACCACCGCCACCAATGGTATGGACTTCGATGTGAGCAATATCAACTATGACGCCAATGGCAATATCTTATCCCTCAAAAGAAAGGGAGATCATGAGGCCCAACCTGGTCAGTGGTTTGATGATTTGGACTATGACTATGAGGGCAACCAGCTCACCAAAGTGACTGACGCCTCAGGCTATGATACTGGATTTAAGGATGGCTCCAATGCCACCACCGAATATATCTACGATGCCAACGGCAACATGATCGAAGACCTGAACAAAGGCATCGACAGCATCGCTTACAATCATTTGAACCTGCCTCAGTTGGTCAAAATGAATGGAGATGGCTCCAACCGCATCGAATACATCTACGATGCCGCTGGAATCAAAATGGCGCAGCTCGTCTATACTGCGGATACGCTGACCAAACGCACCGACTATCAAGGCGCTTTCATCTATGAGGACAGCGTACTGCAAATCATTCAGCACGAAGAGGGAAGGATCGTCATTGCGAGCGGAACGCCGCCCGGCGCCAGCGAAGCAATCTCAATCTACGACTACCAATATCACCTTAAGGATCATTTGGGGAATATTCGGGCCACTTTCAAAGAAGCTAAACCAGAAGATTCAGAACTGTCTATAGCTTATATGGAAGACAGCACTCCATTGGACGAAGCGGGCGAGTCCGGCCTTTTTGACCACTATGAAAGTGTAAAAATGGTAGATGCCGCTATCCTCAATAGCACACCGCAATCCGCAGTGGCCGGAGCGTCTCATGCCATGCGACTCAGCGGAAGTGACGACGAACAATTTGGATTGGCGAGACAACTCAAAGTGAAGCCTGGAGACAAAATAGACGTCTCGGTGAAGGCCAAGTATCTGGACCCTGCTGTATCCTCTACAGACATGACCAATCTCAACAATACCATCATCGGACAGATTGGTGCTGTAGGCACATTTACCTTAGCCGAAGGCATACTATCTCCATCAGGTATAGGTGCAGTCGACTTTACCGACAGGACAGAGGACACGGCTGTCCCGATGGCATTTCTCAATGCTTTTGTGTTTGACGAGTACTTCAATCAGATCAATCTATTGTCGGTACAAATCTCAACTGCGGCTAGAGAAGATGGGACAGGCACGTCAAATCACGAGCTGATGTCGCTACCTACTATCGAGATCGCAGAATCAGGATATGTTTATATTTACTTATCGAATGAGCAAGCCACACTCGAAGCGGGTGCGCCAATCGACGTGTTCTTTGACGATTTTTCGGTAATCCAGCATCACACTCCGATTGTGAGCAAGGATGACTATTATCCTTTTGGGTTGACGTTCGCTTCTTACTCCAGACCGGCTACTACTGGTCAGAACTTTAAGTATAATGGGAAGGAGGAAATTGATGATCATGGATTGAATTGGCTTGATTATGGTGCCAGGATGTATATGGCTGATTTGGGAAAGTTTATATCAGTGGACCCTATTGCTGATGTTTTTAACAGTTATTCACCTTACAACTATTCGCAAAATAATCCGATAAGATTCGTTGATGTTGATGGGCTTGGGCCAGGTGATCGAGTAAAAAATGCAAAGAAGGCAGTTGGAGAAGATACCAGAAAGTACAAGCAAGTGACTGGTGATAATAGATATACTGATAATTTTGTTGATTGCTCTGAGTTTTGCAGAGAAATAGCTAAGGCAGAGGGATATGATCCGGGAAATTGGACAGGTGCTCAAGCCGATTATTATAAAGATAAGGGCGAATGGGTTACTGACATTAATGACGTCAATGAAGGTGACTTTGTATTTTGGAGCCTTAAAGGCGAAGATGGGATAACACATACTGGAATTGTAACAGAGGTTGGCGAAGAAGGTCGCTTAAGTATTGTCCAATCAACTAGAAACGGAGGAGGTGAGAGTATTAATGACAAATACAAAACTAATAAGTCAGGAGATCTTTGGGCAGGTACTGATTTTGAAAGTAATTTTGTTGGTGCAGGACGTCCGAAAGAGAAAAAGGAACAGACCTCAAAGCAAAAGGAAATAAGTAAAACTAGTAGTGCCATATTAAGTAATCTTAAACAGGCAGTTGGTCTTATTAAAAGTTATAAAGAAGGAAATATATCTGAAAAAGATTATAAAAAAGGAAGAAATAGACTTTCAAATGAAGTGTCTAGATTATCTGATCGACTACAACAACTTGAAACTAATTAATAGACTATGAATATTAAATTATCAACTCTTATAATAGGAGCAATATTTTTGTCATGTTGTTCTAGCAAGGCTAGCACCGAAAATAAGGTAAGTGATACTAATAAGAATAATGATTGTAATAGTTACAAACAATACTCTAAAGAACTGAATACAGATTTCTTTAATGTTGAAATGTTGAGAGATATTAATTTTGATGAGTTGGCTTCCGCGAATACAAATAGTTCAATTGCAAGTATTTGTGAGGATGAGGAGCTTTACTTTTATTCACATTTTGAAGGAGGTTGTGATTTGATACTTATATCAAGAAATCAAAAAGTAGGCAGATCAATTAAAATGCATTTAGTAGTTGTATCGGATAATGGTGATGTATTGCAAAATATTGTTCTTGCTGAAAAAACATCATATCCAGGAAGTGTTACTGAAATTAGTTCAATTTTAAATAAAAAAAAGCTAGAAGTTATTCGTACTGAAAGCTATGTAGGAGATTATGTTGAGGATGAAGATAGATATTTGTCATTAAAAGACTCAATTAATACGATGTTTATCAAGAATGAAAAAATATTTAATCAAATTTCTAGTGATAGTCTGCGCTCAGTGAAATAGTATACTACATAGCTTGCAATCGAATCGTGATTTGAATAAATAGAAATCCTGCTCTCTAAAAAAGGAGGATGGGTCTTTAAACCATTCTATCAAAAGCCTGACCATGTGGTTGGGCTTTGATGTTTAATTATGCTACACCATAGGTGGTAAACTTGAGTATAATTGGGACTCAGAAAAGTATGATTTAAAATAATGGATATATTTTTAAGACTATCGGGTATTTATAGAATGATTTTGAGTGTGATTTCTTTTTTCACATTTGCAATTGTTGGTGCAGGATCACACGGCGGAATAAATTTAAACAGTAAAGTCACTCAAGTTTCAATATTAATGGTAATTCTGTTTATGAGTACGGTGCTAGCCTCATTCTTATTTGTAAGATTAAAAAGTATGAGAATCAAAAGTACCAAAGGGATAATTCTTGCGATACTGACCTCAATGTGTACCGTTTTTTCGAGCATCTTGTTTATTAATTTTTCATTTTTTGCTGATGATATTTCAACTTCTGCAAACTTTTTAGGCTCGTTGGCAATGTTAACTGTAACCGTTTTAGGTATTTTTAATTTGAAATATCTTTTTCGACACAAGTAATAATCTAACCAAATAGCGCGCGTTTAGCCTCTTCGACTTAACGCGTGCGATGCTTCGTTGAGCGCGAAATTCCTATCTTGCGAGTATGTCAGAAAACACAAATTTCGAGAGCCCGAGGGAATATATTTTGTGACTAGTATGGTTGTGTTTTGGATTGATTTATTTACGAGAAAGGAATTTAGACACCTCATTGTTGATACAGGTGGTGCCTATAGAATAAGGCACGCGTTACGCCGAAGAGGCTAAACGCGCGCCAGCGGAGCAAAAATTAACGGCAATACAGAAAAAAAATATCCATTGAAATTGAAGAAAATTAACATACTCGGTACACTCTTATTTTGCTCAATACTTCAGGCAAACGCAGTGATATTTACTGTAAATCAAGATTCTTCCAATTGCATCTGCTGGGATGACCAAGTGTTATTGACATGGGCAGATTTTTCTGAAATTCCAGATTCAACTATTTATACATATTATGGAGATACCGCTGATGTTGTTTCAGTTTTGTCTGTAGTTGTGGATTTAGATTCTTCCAATAAATATTTTGTTAAAGCTGTATTTGACACTAAGTCATGGTATGAGTCAGGAAAGAATAGACCCTTAGCGCCAATGCTTGTGCCTTGTCTATTAAAAGGTCAAGCTATTCCAAAAGAAGTGCGCATCAACCATTATCAGGTAAACGATGATGAATCAGTATTTGACCATGTTTCTAAGAAAATAAGATACAACAGTGATGGAAAGATTATTGAAGAGATAAGCTATCGTAAGTCTGGTAGAGTGAAAACAAAAAAAAACTTTTTCTACGAAAATGGACTTCTCGTTAAAGAAGTCAAAACATTTGCGCAAACTGGTGCGGGAAAATCAACAGGTTATTTATACAACGAAGAGCAATTATTAGTTGAAGAAATTTTCACCAATTCCGAAGGAGACGTCTTCCTGAAAATTAAATATGAATATTCAGAAAGCGGAGTACTCAAGAATAAGTGGGAACAATTAAATAGTGAAACTCTTTCTACGACCAAAGATGAATATCATTATAATGAAAAAGGAAAATTGATAGAAGTAAAGAGATATTCTGATGGTCAAATTGAAATAATTGAAACGTATGCGTACGACAAACAGGATAGAATATCAAGCATTAATAAGCAATTTGAAAATTATGCAGAAATTAATGAAATAGAATATGAGCCTTTGATTCACTATCATTTTATTGTTGAAAATGGTCGTAAGACGCTTTCGCAAAGAACGGTGCTAAATGATGACGGGAAAGTAGTCGGTTGGACTTCGTACGACATGAATTCCGGAAACATCGAAAGCATACAAAAATATGCATATGATAAAAATGGGTTTTTGATAAAGATGGAAAATTATGTAGGCGGCAAGTTGGTTGATCTTGATGTTTATGAAAGAAGTTTTTATTGATTTCATTTGCTCAGCAACTTCCCCCCACCAGTCCAACCTTGCTTCTTGCTCACCCACAAATTACTCCTCGTTCGCCTTCAACCTAATATTAATACCCTGAATCGTGACGGCGATCACATAGGCAAATAGCCCAGGTAGTTTTGAGTGATCTCAAATAATTTGCAGTCGCATATGTCAGAGTAGTTGCTCGTTTTTCTGATGAAGGCCGAGAAGCTGAATTCCAGTGCATGAATGAATGACAGATCATGGTGACTCGTAGTCCCAAAGTATACGGCCGCAAACAAGAATATACTGCACAACGGACTGGCAACTCCCCAAAGGATCAGGCCTGGAAGCCGGATAAACTTACTGTTGGATGCTTTGGCCATGTTGAGCAGCATCCAGATGATCACAAATACAGCCAGGACAAACGAAACCCAGATCACCAATTGGTTGTAAAACAGCTTCGGATAGAACTGACTAATCAAGAGGACAAAAGCAGGGACAAGAAACCCAATTCCCAAATTGAAAATGGTATACTTTTGAAGCAGATCGGTTTTTCTGGTGTTCGTCAAATGAAGAGCTTTGTCACCTAAAGATAAAAAGTATTTGGTAGTCCTAACAATTTCTTCGAGGATGGCATCTCAGAGTCCCGCCAAACATGAATACCATTCATTCATTGAATCAATTCATTTCAATGTAATCCAGTCCAAAAAATTGTTTCTTGCTCTAAATTGCAGGCTTTGACTTTAGATTATGGAGTTTGCTAGCTTGTCCTTTTTGTCCTTCGTGCTGATCACTTCGATTACACCTGGCCCCAACAATATCTCCAGTGCTTCTATGGGCATGCTGCTTGGCTATGGCAAGACCTTGAATTATTTGTTGGGTATTTCTACAGGATTCTTTCTGCTGATGCTGGGATGCTCGTTGCTCTCCACCTCATTGCTACTACATCTCCCCTCAGCGCAGCGGTATCTCAAGTATATAGGGGCAGCATACATTATCTGGTTAGCGTACAGGGCGCTATCGGCTAGTTATACCAACGAAAGTAGTCATCATTTGGCATCCTTTAGCAAAGGGCTGATTCTACAAGTCGTCAATCCTAAAGGCCTGGTCTATGGACTGACTATATTTACTACTTTTCTTGCTGGAGTCAATGGAGATTATACGATCCTGCTTCCATGGATGGTTTTTCTTGCGCTGGTATGTTTTGGATGTGTTTCAGTTTGGGCACTTTTTGGTGCCGCCATTCAGCGATATATGAAGAATCAAAAAATCAAATTAGCTATAAATGTGATTTTGTCACTAGCCTTGGTATTTACAGCGCTGGATATTGCTGGATTACTATAATCGTTTGAGTTTACTGCCAAATGCACGATAAGTAAAGGCATAAAAAAAGCCGGAAAACATTTCCCGGCTGAATATTTTCTAAGCGCTTAAAGCTATTTGATAAACACTTCCACCTCCTCCGAGGTTGTCACATTACCCAGCTTATCCACAGCCCTGACTTGGTAAGTTACCAGACCACGCGTATTGATTTTCACAGGTTTTACATATTCTAGTTCGGCCTCTCCATTCAAAGTATAATACACTTTGTCTGTGTCCACCGTCTTGTCCGTAGCCGCCAAGAAAAGTTTTACCCCCTTAGAATAAACGCTAACCGGATTGCCATCCTTTTCGTCCAGAATGATTTTTCCAACCGGCTCCATACTCAGTATATGCTCAATTCTCGGCCCAGTATTGTCTACTACAAAGAAGAATGATTTTGTATTTCGGTTGTTTACCTGATCTGTACCATAGAAGTCTATAGTGTAGAAACCTTCCTCCTCCAGTTTGATAGGGCCATCGTAAGTCTGCCCGGTGCCACCGTTGATTTTGTATCCGAGATCTTTCACACCACTCTCACCATCGATGGCCGCCAGGGCGATTTCAGAATTCCCCGTCACGAACGCAGTGTCTCTGGAATGATATTGATCGCCAGTAAATTCGTATTTGATCTCTGGTGCTTCCATATCAATGTCGAGAGAAGATCTACTCAAGTTAGATTCTTCGAGCTTTCCGTCAAATCTATTATTTACCTTATCCACTGCATAGTATGTGATCACGTGATTCCCGCCTGTCTTGTCCATTATGAATGGCTCATAGTACGTCTCCGGATCCGCTCCATCTATTGAATATTTAATAATTTTCACTCCAGCCTTATTGTCCTCAGCAGTCAGTTTTACTTTGGTACGTGTGGATACAAATACCCGACCTCTATTTTGGTACTGGTCACCCACGATGGTAGCTTCTACGACAGGGACTGTCTTGTCCAAATAGAATTCTATGACCTTGTCTACTTCCTTGTTCTTTACATTGTCATAGCCATAGAAGTTGATGGTATGTGGACCATCTTCTAAGGCATTCAAATCTATTTGATTTGAAAATATCTTTTCTGCGCCATTGTCGATCTTATAGCCTATTCTATTCAAGCCAGAAGTAGCATCCACAGACTGTAATTTGATATAGGTCCTTGGCGAAAATATCATTCCACTTCGATCATTATGAACGGTATATTCTGATACTGGAGTGGTCAAGTCAACTCTAAACTGAAAAATCTGAATTGGCTCTACGTTACCTGTATTATCAGCCGAGTAGATTTTTATATCGTACTCCTTGTCCTGATTGAGTTCCTGGTCCTTAGTGAATGCCAGAAAATTGTTGTTATCCACAGAATAGAAAGTCTTTTGTACACCCGACTGGTTGTCAACAGCTGTACTTTTGAACTTCAGGCCCTTTCCGAAGTATTGTTTGCCTTCCGTGTTCTTATATTTAGGTGATTCATCAAGTAGAACTGTCGTCTTAGGCGCTTCACTATCGCGATAGACTTCAAACAAAAGTTCGAATTTCGGTTGCAACTGTTTCAATGAAGAGTCAGCAGCCCAGTTTGACCTGATATAGTTGATGCCTTCGGTATCCAGATACATAGGATTTGTATAGTCCTTATGGATTTCGCTATTTAGCTTGTGAAGGTTTTTCCCATCTGGAGTCTCAGAAACAAACAGGTACATTGGATTTTTGCCATGCCAGTACAGCTTGCCGTCCTCACTGATATAGTATTGTTTTTGGACGTTTGGCTTTTGTTGGGAATAGGCCGCAAGTGGACATAGAATTAAGAAGAGTAGCGCCTTTCTCATAGCAAGGGACATTAATATTTTTTGTAAATAACTAATTCAATTAAATACTTTGCGCGTGCAATATCAAATAAATTCAATTAAAATAGCGTGGAAGATGTCTTTTTCATCGAAATATACAAATAATGAAATTCAATATTGTAATTGTTCTAACTTTCCTAACAGCTTCTATGGTTCAGCCTGCTCTGGCGCAAAAAGAACTTGGAGACCTGCATTTTCATCAAGGCGATACATTTTTGTTGTTTAATCGGCACGACAGCTCCATTATGCACTTTGAAAAGGCCCGAGCTGCATACCTGCAGGATCAATACTGGCGCGGTGTAGTTTCTAGCGACAACAAGATTGCTGAAAACCTATGTGGAACCTTCGAACTTAAGAAAGCTATGACAGTAGCCAAAGAAGCTTTTGACATGGCTCATGAGAAGTTAGGACCCTGGGATATAGAAAAAGCCAATGCCATGAATAATATGGGCAATATTCATTATCTCACGGGTCAGCACGAACTCGCGCTGGAAGAATATGAAAAGGCCCTTGAGCTGGCTAATCATGAAGTTCATGAAGAAGTATTGTTTTCTGCCCCGACCAGTCTTGGGATCGGCAACGTGTATTTTGGAAAGCACCAATACGAAGAGGCCTTCAAGCATTTTAAAACTGCTTTGGAGTCTAATCGTTCGATTCTGGGTGAGAATCATCCTTATGTAGCCAACTCATATTTGAGCCTGGGCAACCTGTATCGAAACAAAGGATCCTATAACCTCGCCACAGAGTATTATGACAAAGCGCTAAAGATCAACATCAACGTATTCGGAGAAAATCATCCTGACGTGGCTACCACCTATGTGGGGATCGCAGATATATATAAAAACAAAAGCGCTTACGATCTGGCCATGCAGTATTATAGACAGGCGCTAGTGATATACCAGAAATTTTTGCATGAAAAGAATCCGAAATTTGGTGCGATTTATTTAGGCTTTGCCGATGTATATAAAAACCAAGGTAACTATGAAAAAGCCTTGGAGTATTATCAAAAGGCACTGGATCTATTTGAAAAAACCATTGGTCTGGAACACCAAAATAGCGTGAGAAGCTTTCTTGGAGTGGGCAACACTTTTATGTATCAGGAGAAGTTTCGAGATGCACTGGATTACTATAATAAGGTGATGGACATTAACTTCAACCTGGTCGGAGAAAACCATGTGAATTCCTCTGCAGCCAACAACAACCTGGGAAGTATCTATTACTTTTTTGGTGATTTTGATCTGGCGATCAGATATTTCAAAAAAGCACTCGGCATAGACATCAATATTCATGGACATGAGCACCCTAATGTCGCCAATGGCTATTATAACCTCTCAAGAGTATATGGAGAGAAAGGCGATATCCGAACAGCACTTGAGTATTGCCAGGAGGCGATCAACGCCAGCATCATTGACTTCGATGACAAAAACGTATTCATGAACCCGGTACTAGTCAACTTCTTTGATAATAAGGACTTGCTCTGGTATCTGCAATTCAAAGGTCAGCTGCTCGAAGAAGGGTTCAGACGAAGTGAAAATGTGAAAGGGCTGGATATCTCACTCCATAGTTTTGTGCTTAGCGATAGCCTTGTAGAGCAAATCAGACAATCATATACGGACCGTAGAGACCAAATAGAGCTCAGTGAAATGTCCGGCCGAATCTATGAGTCTTCCGTCAACGCCGCCTATTCATTGATCAATCTTATCAATGAAGACAATGTGAAATACTTGGGCGCTGAAGCCACCTATGAAGACAAAAAAAGAGAATACGAAAACCGATTCTTCTTCTTTACAGAGAAGAATAAAGGAGCTATACTATTTTCTTCCCTTGCGGAATCCAATGCCATCTCGTTTGGGGGAATCCCCGATACCTTACTCACCAAAGAAAAAGAGTTAAAAACCATAATCAATAGCTATACGCAAGAACTTGCAGCTAATCCTGACCCTGACATGGTTGAGTTTTATCAGCGAGAGCTTTTCAAAGCCAATAGGTCATATGAAGATCTGATAGAAAAGTTTGAGACAGAATATCCTAAGTACTACGATCTCAAATACGATGTGCATATCACAGAGTTGGATGAGATTCAGAGTTTCTTAAATGACTCTACCATGATGCTTTCCTACTTTCTCACCTCGGATAGTATATATGTAGCACAGATTGATAATACCGGAATGAAGATCGATAAGGTATATAAAAAGCGAGATTATGAAAAAGCTGTAAAGGCAGTGAGAAAAGGAGTGCTTTATAAAAGTGATAAAATATATAGTACCTATGCCCGAATGCTCTATGAGCAACTTTTTCCAATGAAAATACCTGAGCGAATTAAAAACATCATCGTTGTGCAGGATGGAATCATGGCTACCATTCCGTTTGAGGTACTCTTGACAGAAGAGGTGGACTATAGGAATATAGACTACGCGACATTACCCTATCTGGTCAAAGACTATAATATTTCATACACCTTCTCCGCCAATCTGATTTATAAAACATTTATGAATGAGAAAATATCTCGACCTAAAGCACCCAAGGAAGGGATGGTACTAGCTCCGGTGGATTTTGATCACTCTCTAGAAGCACTCAAGGAGGCAAAAAAGCTGTCCTATGAAAAAGCCGATAAGGCGAAGAACCTGAGAAAAGGGATCTCAATTTCAGCTGAGGAGCTAAAATCCCTTCCGGGAACAGAAGTAGAGGTCCAGCAGATCGATACTCTGTTTACCAAAAACCAGAAAATCGCAGATAAGTATATGTACTATGACGCACAAGAAGAAATCGCCAAGTCCGGACAAATGGACAACTACAAGTATATTCATATTGCCTCACACGGCTTCGTAAATCAGGAAGAGCCAGAATTCTCCGGGATCTTCATGACCAGAGATACCCTGAGCAAGGCAGAAGACGGTATTCTGTTTTCTGGCGAAGTTTATAATATCAATCTCAATGCAGAATTAGTCTCTCTCTCTGCATGCGAAACTGGCCTCGGCAAAATATCTAACGGCGAAGGAATCATTGGTCTTACCCGAGCTCTGATCTACGCTGGAGCTAAAAACATTACCGTCTCCTTGTGGAAGGTGTCCGATGAGTCAACTAAACGGTTAATGATAGACTATTATGACAATTTCTTAGCTCATGATGTGCCGGAGGCTCTGCATGAAAGCTTAAGCTATGCCTATGCGCTCAAAAAGGCTAAGATGAACATGATAGAGAAAGGCGGAAAATTTGCACATCCCTACTATTGGTCACCATTCGTATTGATAGGTAAGTAAAGAATTAAGCCAATTTTCGAGGGCGCCCTTTGAATACCGTGCTATTCTTGAAACCATTTTTGTACTTCTTCTTACGCGTACGCCATACTTTGAAGTTGTTTTTGTTACCAACTTCAAATTGAAAAGCCATGTGCTCAGACGGTGATACCCATTCCAGATTAGCGCTGTTATTGTTTTTTGGATTGTTGTCCAAGTGCAGAATCATCGTGTAATCCTGAGGTAAAACATTGATACAAAAAGCCATAGCTACCTCCCTATGGGGATAGACTGTTTTTCTTTTTCCATCGCTGTCTACCAAATCCATGAAATAGCATTTGCAGGTTTTATTCCATCTCTGCTTCATTACTTTTTCTTTGAGGGCGATGTTTTTACCAGATCCCGCATGAAAGGTTTCGCGAGCTTTTCTTCTAATTTGTCCCAGATTTGAGACTTCATAATTGGTATATCCAGAGATCGTTTTCCAGACCTCTTCTATACGTTCGATCTTATGCACATTCATAATTAAGGTGGGTTTTATGATTTGCTTAAAGTAAATGTATGGAGCGCCGTGTCCTTTTCTAAAAAAGTTCGATGAACCTCTAAAAAAATATGATAACTTGGTTTCTGAGTAAGACAAAGGTTTTTTCGATTGCCTTGATTCGGCCTTGTTTTACATGATATAAAAACACTTACCTATGAACTCGGATTTAGAAATTTCCAAGAAAGCCACGCTAAGACCGATAGCAGAAATTGGCCAAAAACTTAATATCAATGAGCAGGACTTGATCCCTTATGGCAAGACCAAGGCAAAAATTCCTCTTACCTATATTGATAAATCAAAGTATAGCAAAAACAATTTGATCCTGGTATCGGCCATTTCGCCTACACCGGCAGGAGAAGGAAAGACCACCATGTCTATCGGCTTGACTGAGGCATTAAATAAAATTGGTAAAAATGCAACGGTTGTGCTTAGGGAGCCATCTCTTGGTCCGGTTTTCGGAATCAAAGGCGGAGCTACAGGCGGTGGGTATTCTCAGGTACTCCCGATGGAAGATATCAATCTGCACTTCACCGGAGATTTTTCTGCTATCGAAAAGTCTAATAACCTGCTGGCCGCACTAATTGACAACAATATACAGAATAAGGAAAACTCCTTAGGCATAGATCCAAGAACCGTCACCTGGAAGCGCGTGATGGATATGAATGATCGATCACTTAGAAATCTGATCGTAGGGCTTGGAGGGACTACCTCAGGGGTGCCTAGAGAGACTGGTTTTGATATCACAGCGGCATCAGAAATAATGGCTATACTCTGTCTGGCAGAAAACTTCTCTGATCTTAAAAAGCGACTGGGCAATATATTCATTGGATTTACCTACACTAAAGAACCCATCTATGCTCGCGATCTCAAAGCTAATGGAGCTATGGCCGCCCTACTCAAGGATGCCATCATGCCCAATTTGGTGCAAACCATGGAAGGAAATCCAGCAATTATCCACGGCGGTCCTTTTGCCAATATTGCACAAGGTACGAATTCAATTATTGCCACAAAGACAGGGCTCTCCTTGTCTGACTATGTGGTGACAGAAGCTGGATTTGGGTTTGACTTGGGAGCAGAAAAGTTTTTCGATATTAAATGTGTATCTGCGGGGCTTTCGCCAAAGGCTGTGGTACTTGTGGCTACGGTCCGTGCACTTAAATATCATGGAGAAGTACCCGTAACAGAACTGAAGGAGGAGAACCTGGAAGGACTGAAAAAAGGGTTAGCCAATCTGGAGAAGCATATAGAGAATATTGGATTATTTAACATCTTGCCTGTGGTGGCCATCAATAAATTTGCTACAGACACTGATGCTGAAATTGAAATCATCAGATCAAGATGCGAGGAGCTAGGTGTCAAGGTAGAAATTGCTGATGTCTGGGGTCAGGGAGGCAACGGAGCTATCGAGCTAGCACGAGATGTTGTCGCCACTGTGGAGGCCAACAATGTGAAATTCACACCCATGTACGATTGGTCTTTGCCGGTAGAAGAAAAGATTGATATTCTGGCAAAGAAGATCTATGGAGCTAAAGCAATTGACTATTCTGCCAAGGCCAAAGCAGACCTAAGAAAAATTGGACGATTAGGGTTAGCCGGACTGCCTGTATGTATTGCAAAAACACAGAAATCACTTTCTGACAATCCTGCGCTATTAGGCAGGCCCAAAGATTTTGTGGTAACCGTGCGTGAAATAGAAATTGCAGCAGGCGCTGGTTTCTTGGTCCCAATCACAGGATCTATTATGCGCATGCCTGGACTGCCAGAACATCCGGCCTCCGAAAAGATCGACATTACAGATGACGGCAGTATTGAAGGCTTATTTTAGATTCTCTCTAAGCTTAAATATTTCAAATAAGGTGCGGAAAATCATATAATCATATGCGATAGCTCTTTTCTAGTCACTCTTAACGAACGTTTATTCTAATTAACTTTATCATATGATATTATACAATGTTACAGTCAGTCTCGACGAAAATATAGAGGCGGATTGGCTACAATGGATGAGGGAGGATCATATCCCAAAAGTGATGGATACAGGTTTTTTCGTAGAAAGAAAGATCTTTAAACTACTCTCACATGAGCAGGAAGGTGCCATTACTTATGCCATCCAATATTTTGCGGAAAGCATAGAAAAAATCAATGAATATCAGAACAATTATGCTGAAGGCCTACAGTCAGAGCACACTGAAAAATTCAAGGACAAATTTGTCGCCTTCCGAACCATGCTCGAACATGTAGAATAATAAACACGATCCAAATGAAATTTACGGCCAGTCAACTTTTAGAAGTTAATACCAGAAAAGAACTGATTGAGGTCGCCAAGATCAACAAAATTCCAATTGATGGCGTACTTGAAAAATTAAAATATGAGATTGAACTGGAACGCCTGCAAAGTGAATTGGTAAATCTGCAGCAGTGGATCAAGAAGAAGAAAATGCGGGTTTGTGTGATATTCGAAGGGAGAGACGCAGCCGGCAAAGGTGGATCAATCAAACGATTTAAGGAACATCTAAATCCAAGGTATTCAAGAGTCGTGGCGCTCACGAAACCAACAGAAGTGGAGCAGGGCCAATGGTACTTTAGACGGTACATAAAGGAGCTACCCAACCCTGGGGAAATAGTCTTCTTTGATCGGAGTTGGTACAATCGTGCTGTGGTAGAACCTGTCATGGATTTTTGTACCGAAAAGCAATATGACAAATTTATGATTCAGGTGCCTGAGTTCGAACACCTACTCTATGAAGACAATGTCACAATCATCAAATTTTGGTTTTCTATTTCTAAAAATGAACAGAAGAAGCGTTTTGAATCCAGAATGAACAATCCATTGAAAAGATGGAAATTTAGTCCTGTCGATATGAAGGGACAAGAGCTCTGGGACAAATACACACATTACAAAGAGCAGATGTTCAGCAAGACCCATACGAACTTTTGTCCGTGGACTATAGTCAAGACAAACAATAAAAAAGAAGCTCGCTTGGAAAGTATCCGTCACGTACTCTCGAAATTCAACTATGAAGGAAAGGGAGAATCAAAGATTCAGCTATTACCTGATCCAAACGTGATTATGCGATATCATAGAAGTGCTTCTCAGATCGATATCTAAACTCAAGGAGATGAAACCAAAAAGTCTAACAAATGAAGATGTAGCACTCATCAACTCTAAGAGAGGATTGGAAGTGCTCCTGAGTGCCAAGAAGGTAAATATCTCAAAGCTACTAGAGAAAACCAGATATGAAGAGGAATTGAGAAAGGTTCAGGCAGAGCTGATCAAGCTGCAAACCTGGGTAATCAAAAACAACAAAAAGATTGTGGTCATATTTGAAGGCAGAGATGCTGCAGGTAAAGGGGGTGCAATCCGAAGAATTGTAGAACACCTCAATCCAAGGCACTTTAGGATAGTGGCGCTGAATATCCCTACCGAAGACGAGAGAGAGCAGTGGTTTTTGCAGCGATACATCAATAAACTGCCCAAGCCTGGTGAAATTGTCTTTTTCGACCGAAGCTGGTACAACCGTGCAGTAGTAGAACCAGTCAACGGATTTTGCTCTGAGCAAGAATACAAGACATTTATGTCACAAGTGAATGGGTATGAGCAGATGCTAATAGACTCTGGTATATTCCTGATTAAGTTTTACTTTTCTATTACTAAGAAAGAGCAGGCGCGTAGATTCAATGAAATCAAAAAAAGCCCGCTTAAGCAATGGAAGATGACTCCGGTAGACGAGAAGTCACAGGAACTTTGGGAAGACTATACCTTTTATAAAGATGCTATGTTCAAGACGACGCACACTAAGGAAGCACCATGGATCATAATAGATGCCAACAAAAAAGCGGAAGCAAGACTAGAAGCAATTAATAATATCCTAAAGGCGATTCCATTCAAATACTCACTGGATGACTAGCTAAAATCAATGTGACAGTTGAGCCATTCGGCATCGAACGTAGCCTCATACTTTTTGTAGAAATTGATAGCAGGCTTATTCCAGTCCAGCACCTGCCACATCATCCCGCTGGCTCCCTCCTCCTTGCCGAAGGCTATCATTTTGTCAAATAAGATTTTGCCAGCTCCCTTGCCGCGTACTGCTTCGGTCACAATCAGATCTTCCAGATACAATCGCTTGCCCTTCCAGGTCGAATAGCGCCAGTAGTAGACAGCAGCGCCAACAATTTTATCTTCATTTTCGATCACAAAAAAACCGAATACAGCTTTAAGTCCAAAACCTTCAATTTTCATCCGCTCAACGGTGTTCACCACTTGCTCTTCGGCGTTTTCATAGATCGCCAATTCTGTGATGAGCTCCAGGAGTCTTGGTAGGTCAGCTTCTGTTCCTTTTCTTAGATTCATTTCTGTTGATCGTATTTGTTACGATATAGTTTCAAATCCTGTGTAGGGGTGTAGGGCAGCAGGTAAATTTATTCCAGAATCCGTCTGTCCATTTTCAAGCAACGCCGCTATTATTCTAGGTAAGGCAAGCGCGCTACCATTCAGGGTATGCAACAAATGCTTGGCATTGTTTTCATCCCGATATCTAAGCTTCAATCTATTGGCCTGATAGTTCTTAAAATTACTCACAGAGCTCACCTCCAACCATCGCTGCTGAGCTGCTGAATATACCTCAAAGTCATAGGTGATGTTAGAGGTAAAACCGAGGTCTCCTGCACAAAGCTTGAGAATTCGATATGGCAATTCTAGTTTTTTTAGTAGACTTTCCACGTGATTCACCATTTCCTTTAATGTATCAAAAGAGCGATCAGGGTGTTGAACCTGGACGATCTCTACTTTATCAAACTGATGTAATCTATTGAGGCCTCTTACATGTGCGCCCCATGATCCAGCCTCTCTTCTGAAACAAGGTGTGAAGCCCACATTTTTTATAGGTAGATCCTTCTCATCGATAATTACATCCCTATACAAATTGGTAATAGGCACCTCTGCCGTAGGTATAAGATACAAATCCGAATCAGAGATATGGTACATCTGCCCCTCTTTATCAGGGAGCTGCCCGGTGCCACGTCCAGAGGCCTCATTGATGACGACAGGAGGTTGAACTTCGCTATAGCCCGCTTTTTCTGCCTCATCCAAAAACATATTGACAAGCGCACGTTGCAGTTTGGCACCTTTGCCCTTGTACACTGGAAATCCAGCCCCTGTAATTTTGACACCCAGGTCAAAATCTATAATGTCATATTTCTTGATTAGCTCCCAATGAGGAACTGCATTTTTCCCTACTTTGGGTAGGTGGTCTACTGTATAGAGTACCTCGTTGTCCTCCTCGGTGTTTCCTGCAGGGACTTCAGGATTGGGTATATTCGGAATTTGATATAGCGCTTCATCCAAAGCAGTCCTAGTATCTTCCAGCACCTGACTCAATTCCTTACTGCTTGATTTTAGCTCAGAAGTCTTTTGTTTGGCAGCGTTGGCTTCTTCGTGTTTGCCCTCCTTCATCAATAGGCCAATTGATTTAGACATTTTATTTGACTCGGAAAGAATTTCATCCAGTTGGGTCTGAGTACTTTTCCTTTTCTCGTCCAATTCTATTACTTCCTGCAATATGGCAGCTGCATTTGCAATACCCCTCTTCTCTAATCCGGCAGTATACTCTGCTTGATTTTCTCTGATGTCTGAAACAATTAACATAAGGCCTAATTTTTTTGAATGGCAAATTTATAGGATCAATCGAGACACGCCCTATAATAAATCAAAGAATCGGGCAGGAAATAATCATAATGAGCCTAAAAGGTAAGAATCAAATAAATTTGAGTAAATTTGTGTAGTAAAATTAGTTGTCATATAATTGTGGCACTTATATGCATTGAGGCCTAGGGCGCTATCCAGCAATCAAAATTGGCCAATCTTCATTACTATAATATTTCAAAAATATTTCATATCAAGACGCTTATATCATTAAGCACTATTCTACTAATAAATTATCATGTACAAAATTGAAGAATTGAATGACAGGCTACTTTCTGAGCTAAAAGAAATTGCAGAAAGCCTGGGCATCAAAAACTACAAGAAAGCTGCTAAAAAAGATCTTGTCTACAAGATTTTAGACGAGCAAGCGATCAATCCAATACCAGCAGCAGAGAAAAAAGCGGAAGAACAAAAGAAGGAAAAACCTGTAGAGAAAACAGCTTCTAAAAAAGAACCATCAAAGAAAAAAGAATCAAAATCATCTGATGACCTGCTAGGCTCATTCAATCTTGAGGCAGAGGCCAAAGGATCTGAGACCAAAGAAAAATCGGAAAAAGCTGAAGATTCGGAAGACAATTCGAACAACGAGCCAAAAGCTGAGTCGAAAGGAAAAGCTCCAAGAGAGAAAGAAGAGCGAAAAGACAAAGGAGATAGAGCTGACCGTGGGGAGAAAAGAGACCGAAGACCTGATCAGAAATCTAAAAAGGCAGAATACAACGAAAAAATTAAGGAGTTTGACGGAGTCATAGAAAACGGTGGTGTACTTGAAATCATGCAAGATGGCTATGGGTTTTTGAGATCAGGTGATTACAATTACCTGGCGAGCCCAGATGATATATATGTATCTCCATCTCAAATAAAATTGTTTGGACTAAAGACTGGAGACTCTGTATTGGGCCAGATACGTCCACCAAAAGACGGTGAGAAATATTTTGCACTACTTAGAGTAAGCTCGGTCAATGGAAAAACTACTGAGGAAATTAGAGACCGGGTACCATTTGAATACCTGACTCCACTTTTCCCAGAAGAAAAACTAAACCTTTGCTACAAGCCAAGCGATTATTCTACCCGTGTTATGGATATGTTCTCGCCTATTGGTAAAGGCCAGAGAGGTATGATCGTGGCACAGCCTAAGACAGGTAAAACTGTACTTTTGAAAAATGTCGCCAATGCCATTGCCGAGAATCATCCGGAAGTTTATCTTATGATTTTGCTCATCGATGAACGTCCAGAAGAAGTGACTGACATGGCAAGAAGCGTAAAGGCGGAAGTAATTGCTTCTACCTTCGACGAACAAGCCGAAAGACATGTAAAAGTGGCCAATATTGTTCTGGAGAAAGCTAAAAGAATGGTAGAATGTGGTCACGATGTGGTCATCTTGCTAGATTCTATAACCAGGTTGGCAAGAGCGCACAACACTGTTGTACCTTCCAGCGGAAAGATCCTTTCTGGCGGTGTGGATGCCAATGCCCTGCACAAACCAAAGAGATTCTTCGGAGCGGCAAGAAATGTCGAAAATGGCGGGTCACTGACTATTCTAGCTACTGCTCTGATTGAGACAGGATCTAAAATGGACGAGGTTATCTTTGAAGAATTCAAAGGAACAGGTAACATGGAACTACAGTTGGACAGAAAACTATCCAACAAACGTGTGTACCCAGCGATCGATATTCCTGCATCTGGTACCAGAAGAGAAGATTTGTTGATAGACAAAGAAGAACTTGCACGTATCTGGATTTTGAGAAAATTCATGGACGATATGAATTCAAACGAGGCTATGGAATTCTTGCTCGGTAAGATGAAAGGCACCAGAAACAACCAAGAATTCTTAGTGTCAATGAACGGGTAATACCGTTAGACAATATTTATGTGAAAGCCATTTCGATAATCCGAAATGGCTTTTTGCATTATAAGTCTTCTCAATTATAATATTCTAACACTTTAGGGCGAACTGAGATTGATTTGAACTAAGTGTATTTTTTTATAAATTTAGTTCCGCTATCCAAATACAATAGTTCATTTTATCTATATTTGGAAATAGGGTGCGTCATTCTATCTGAGAAGTGAGAAGGATATAATCTGGCGCAAAACAATATTAGAATCCACTATTATTAAAGCTTAACGCTATGAACAAAATTGATCAAAGTTTACTTGATACCTGGAATTTATACGGCAACATGGTTGCGTATGCCATTGCAGGTATAGGTTTGTTGATCCTAATCGGTCATCTATTCAAACTAATGATCACAAAGGACTATAAAGCAAAGTATGACTATATCAACATGTATGAGATCAATTTGCTTTGGTATAGTGCATTGCTCATCATTATTGCTTTGGCCGTCTATGCAAATACATTGGTATCAGAATCAGGCATGATGTGGTTTTTTGTGAGACTTTTTGTTAGCACTATGTTTGCAATTATTGCAGGCGTTATCATTCAAAACATCTTGAAGTTTTACTATCCTTTCTACATTGAAAAAAGGCTCAAGTTGCTGAGATTCGCTCCAAGAATTTCACCTGAAGGCCGTCCAATGAAATTGCTAAGCGAAGAAGAGGAAGATGTCTACTTAGATGAAGGAATGCAAGCTGAAGAGGATGCATTTTCTGTAGATTATGATGTATGGATCGATGAAGAATCAGGATTTACCAAAATCGAAAAGTATAATGGTAGACTACACGCCCTTAAATGCAATGAGTGCAATTACCAAACCCTAAAAGTAAACAGAGAGGAAATTGTACAATCAGCTACAGCAGAATCTGATGGGGAGCTTGTTAAGTACTTTACCTGTGGCTATTGTGGCCATAAGGAAAAGAAGTCTTTTACTATCGCCAAATTAAAGGCCCCGACGGAAGCTGGTTGATAGCAACTCTCTATAAAAAATTTAGAACCACTCCCAATCGAGTGGTTTTTTTGTTTCTATGAAATCGCACTCCATTTTAGACTGGCGATTTGCCCCTTTTTCAAATTTCTGGCAATAAGCTGATGATCCAGAGACTTGAGTTCTGGGTCCTCCTCGATGATTTGTTCGGCTAGAGCCCTTGCCCTCTTTAGCAGCTCACCGTCAGTAGTAAGATCCGCCACTTTTAGATCCAATAATCCACTCTGCTGCGTACCCATCAAATCACCAGGGCCACGTAGTTCCAGGTCTTTTTCAGCAATTTCAAAACCGTCTGTTGTAGATACCATGCATTTGATTCTCTCCCTTGCCTCCTTTGAAATTTTCTTGCCGGTCATCAAAATGCAAAATGATTGATCAGCCCCTCGTCCTACTCGACCACGAAGCTGATGGAGCTGAGATAAACCAAAACGCTCAGAGTTTTCGATAACCATCACAGATGCATTTGGAACATTTACACCTACCTCTATCACCGTTGTGGCTACCATAATCTTGGTCTCGCCTTTGACAAATCTGTCCATTTCGAAATCTTTATCCTTAGATTTCATTCTTCCATGCAGGATACTCAAGGGAATTTTGGGAAATGCTCTGGAGATACTTTCGTATCCATCCATAAGATCTTTGTAGTCAAAGGCACTGGATTCCTCTATCAGCGGATAGACTATATAGACCTGCCTACCCAAGTCGATTTGGCTTTGAATAAATCCAAATAGTTTCAATCTCGAAGAATCTGTCAAATGAGAGGTTTTAATAGGTTTTCTTCCTTTTGGAAGTTCTAGAATGGTGGATACTTCCAGATCTCCGTAAAGAGTCATAGCCAGAGTCCTGGGAATAGGCGTGGCCGTCATAACCAGGACATGAGGGTATACGTGCTTGTTTTTCTGCCAAAGCTTAGCCCGTTGAGCCACTCCAAATCTGTGTTGCTCATCTATGACTGCCAGGCCCAGTCGATTGAATTGCACATCATTTTCGATTAGGGCATGCGTGCCCACCAGAATATTCAGGCTTCCGGATTGCAGCTCCTCCAAATATTCTCTTCGTGCACTTTTTTTGGTAGAACCAGTGATCAGCCGAATGCTGAGTCCCAGTTGATCGCAGTACTCAGAGAGGCCCTGATAGTGTTGGATAGCTAAGATTTCTGTTGGTGCCATTATAGTGGTTTGAAACCCACTGCCGATGGCTATTAGCATGCAGACAAATGCGGTAATCGTTTTGCCGCTCCCTACATCGCCTTGCAATAGACGATTCATCTGATAGCCTGACTGTAGATCCGTGTATATTTCTTTGATTACCTGTTTTTGGGAATCAGTAAGCTCAAAGGGAATATGATGGCTATAAAAATCATGAACCAAATGACTTTTTTGAAAGATGATACCCTTGTGTATTTCTTTCTGGTCGGACTTTTCTTGAAAAATCTTTAGCTGGATAAAAAACAACTCATCAAACTTAAGCCGGGATAGAGATCTTTCGATTGCCAGCTGGTCTTTCGGGAAATGAATTTCTGACAAGGCCGTTTTAAGATCTACCAAGCCCATAGATTGCAGAATTTTAGGGTCGAGTGTTTCTACAGGTTGGAATCTTGTATTTTGAATTACAGCGTGCATTATTTTTTGTATTGCCTTGCTGTCTAGATACCTTTTCTTGAGTTTTTCGGTAGTTGCATATACTGGAGTTAGGCTTTTCTTTCCAGATTCATTGGATGGAGTGATAACTTCAATCTCCGGGTGACTGATAGAATATTTTGTTTGGAACAGGGTGGGCTTACCATAAACCAAATAGGGCACACCGGTCTTTAGCTTACCTTTTATCCAATTCACACCTTTGAACCAAACCAGCTCAATCCTTCCGGTACTATCTCGAAATGTAGCCGTCAATCGTTGTTTTCTGGCGGATCCTACAATACTCAGCTTGTCGATAATGCCTTTGATCTGGACTTGATCATGAACGTGGCTGATTTGATCAATAGTTTGAAATTGTGATCGGTCCTCATATCGAAAAGGAATATGATTCACAAGATCTTCTATGGTTTGGATACGGAGTTCATCATTCAAAAGCTTGGCCTTGACTGGCCCAACGCCCTTGATAAACTCAATTTTGGTATCCATATAGCTAGACATGCTGATGGATTATTGATCCCAGGTGAGAGTATTCAGCATGTGCAACATGTCCATTTTTACATAGTTGATTACCGGACGCAGTGAATCATTTTGAGTGGCTGTTTTGAAGTATAACGCACACCTTAGAAAGTGCTTCGAAGAATCCGTGACGTGGAATTGAAACTGCGTAGGAACCTCCCCTGACAGTTCCATGACGGTCGCTTTTATTCCGTTTTTAAGAGTGATGACACTTTCGTCAATGGCGTAAGCTTTTACTCGATGCTCAGAAGTGAGTCTATACGAGTCACTCAGGTACTCTTCAAGTTTTGACCGGTCATTGTTTACAGGCTTGTAAGTCACCTGAATGTTAGCCCCTAATTTTTCGTAATACATATCAAACCAATAGCGTTCGGCGATCCAGGAACTGTCTTTTAGAATGATTGCTTGCGTAGAGTACTCCATCTGGAATGGGAAGGAGTCCGCTAGCATTTGGTATTCGGCCGGAGCCAATTCTATCCGATTAAACCCTTTTGGTTTTGGATTATGGTTTTGTTTACCACATCCTATCAACAATAAAACCAGCACCCAATACCCTCTTCTCATCATCTTGAAATATGAACTCTCACTTTAATAATTCTCTTGTCATTTACAGCCACAGTCGTGAACAGAAATTTATCGAATACGATTTTCTCCCCGGCATTAGGAAGCATAGCATTGATTTCAAGGAGGAGGCCGCCCAACGATTCGCTTTCACCTTTTACCTCATCAAATGATTTGTGATCTACGCCTGTCAGCTTGCAAAAATCCATCAAAGAGGTTTTACCCTCAAAAATAAAGGTGTTGCTGTCTAGTTTGCTGTAGGCGATGTCGGACTCCTCATCAAATTCGTCATTGATTTCTCCTACGATCTCTTCTATCACATCTTCCATAGTGATCAGTCCTGAGGTACCACCATATTCGTCTACCACTATGGCTATATGAATTCTTTTTTCCTGAAAATCCTTAAATAAGGTGTCTATTTTCTTTGTTTCAGGCACAAAGAAGCCGGGTCTCAAAAGCGTTTGCCATGCAAAATCCTCTTCTTCATTGACGTGTGGTAGCAAATCCTTGATGTAGAGTATGCCTTCGATTTTGTCAATCGTTTCTTTGTACACGGGGATTCTTGAATAACCAGTTTTATTGATTTGATTCATCAATTCGTGGAAGTCAGTTTCCAAGTCGATAGCGGTGATATCCATTCGAGATTTCATAACCTGCTTCACTGATAGTGTGCCAAAATTTACAATGCCCTTGAGTATACCTTTTTCTTCTTCGGTAGTTTCATCTTCTGCGGCGAGATCTAGCGCTTGGTTTAAGTCATCTACTGATACTACATAGCCTCGGCGTTCGATTCGACGCTCAATAATGTTGCTTACTTTAATAAGCAACCAGGCCAATGGCTGAAACACTCTAAAGGAGACAGCCAGCAACGAAGCTGTGCGCCTGGCAAACACCATATTGTTTTGATTGGCATATACTTTTGGTACAATTTCACCCAAAAAAACCATCAGAAAAGTGATCACTACAGTAAGAGTGACAATAATGGCCCCACCTGACAAAACCTCTCCCAGCAGAGCTGTTGTAACGTAGGTTGAAAGCATAACAATTGAGATATTAATGAAATTATTCAATATCAGAATCGTGGCCAATAGTTGTTTGGGGTGCCTCAGCAAGTTTGCTATTTTCTTGCTCGATAGATTATCTGCGTGGTCTGCATCTAAGAGCTGATCATGTGAAAGTGAAAAATAAGCCACTTCAGATCCAGATACCAAGGCTGACCCCAAAAAAAGGAGGGCAATGCTAAAAAGGCTGGTTATCAACAGATAGATATCACCGCTCGTAAGTAGAGCAGTCATCACTATATTTCCCAGGAGTGGGTCGTCCATTAGTGTATTTTACAGTTTCAGGTTAGAACGGAAGATCGTCGATTTCGTTCGACTCCTCTACTGGAGCCGCAGCCGTCGGTGCTGCGCTGCTTTCATTTGGTTGACTTGCAGCAGGTGCTGCCGTAGCACCTTCTGGTCTCGATGGTCCTCCCAGAAGCGTCATCTCCCGACCTACTACTTCCGTGATGTATCGAGTGACTCCTTCTTTGTCTTCGTATGATCTTGAAGTCAATTTTCCCTCTATGTATACCTGATTGCCTTTGTTGAGATACTTTTCTGCAATCTCAGCTAGAGGTGTCCATAGTACCACATTGTGCCATTCCGTATTGGTCACCTTTTCACCCTGCTTGTTTTTATAGGTTTCACTGGTAGCGATAGAAAAATTTGCCACCGCTCGTCCATTTTCCAGATGTCTGACTTCTGGGTCTTTTCCCAGATTTCCCAATAAGATTACTTTATTTACTCCTGCCATGTATTCTATTTCTTAAGGTAGATTCGCAATATTAATTTACTTACAAAACTCATCATTCAAAAACAATTCTATTGGTTTTGGAACCGCGTAGTTCTTTACACTCTTCAGTAATATAGAATCCAATTCCCTGTCCTCACTTATCTGCTCGAATGACCGCTGATCCAATGCTTCATACACATGGAATCTAATATGTAGTTGTTGGTGAGTCAATTGATGCACAATTTCTTCAGATGAGTACTGAAGTGTTGTGTTTTCAAAGTTACTGCTTTTTGAGCTCTTTTCAGCTTCTTCTAGATCGAATTCGAATAGCCCAGTCCAAATATCACCAGAAGGTCGTTTTCTCATCAATAGATGGCCCTTGTAGGTAATAACATGATAGTTGAAATAGCGATGCTTAATTTTGATTTTCTTTGATTTTACTGGAAGCATTTCAATCATCTCCTGCTCATAAGCAAAACATGATTTTGAAAAGGGGCAATCTTCGCAATTAGGCGACTTGGGAGTGCAGACCGTCGCACCGAATTCCATCATGGCCTGATTAAAATCCCCGGGAGACTGATTGGGGATAAGAGATTTGGCCTTCTCAAAGAAAACGCCGAATGTACTGGATTTAGCTATGTCATCCGCTATGCCAAATAGCCGCGACAGCACTCTGAATACATTTCCATCAATGGTAGGCACGGCCTCATCAAAACAGATAGAGGCAATAGCAGCTGCTGTATACTTGCCTACACCTTTGAGGTTTTGTAGCTCTTTATAATTGTCTGGAAATTTTCCATGGTACTTTTCAACAACAGCATGAGCACAATCGTACATGTTTCTTGCCCGTGAGTAGTATCCAAGTCCTTGCCAGAGTTTTAAAATCTGATCAAGGTCTGCCGAAGCAAAGCTTTCAATTGAATCGAATTTTTCAGAGAATTTGAGATAGTATGGCAGGCCTTGATTTACTCGGGTTTGCTGAAGAATAATTTCCGACAACCAGATGAAAAATGGGTCCTTAGTATCTCGCCATGGCAGATCTCGCTTATGGATTTGATACCAATTCAACATGACTGTAGAAAACCATTCTGCGTGTATACCAGCTGGGCCTGATTTGAAAGCCGTCTTAATATTTCTCAATAATTGATTTTTTGTGTTTATTTGCCCTCTGAAATCGTTGAATTTCAGGCAACTAAATTAGTTTGTAAAATATTTATCTTATTATTAATATCTAAAAAATTAGAGGTGACAAAGGCAGATGTGATCAACGAAATAGCGGAAAAGACAGGTATCGATCGATTGGACGTTCAGGCATCGGTGGAGGCTTTTTTTTCTGTGGTTAAAAATTCCATGGCTGAAGGCGAAAACATTTATGTTCGAGGATTCGGGAGTTTTATTAACAAAAAGAGAGCTAAGAAGATTGCCAGAAACATCTCAAAAAATACAGCTATCATAATTGATGAGCACTATATTCCTAGTTTTAAGCCGTCGAAGGTATTCATTGAGAAAATAAAAAGCAGTAAGAAAATTGGTTGAGCCCAACCATTGATTTGAGTGAATTAAGAGGCTTTTCCTGAGCCCAGTTAAATTAACAATTCCGAACATGCTTTAGTAGCTAAATTTTTTTCTTCCAATGAAGAAAAAAAATACTATCTTTGCGGACTGTTTAGAGGAGCCTTGTGCTTTTTAGAGAATTTAAAACTGCGTTGAAATTCTCACAAACAAGAAATTAAAGAATTGAATAATCGTTCCATATTTTAAAAAAGCAAAGAACGGTTAGAAAAAATAAATGCGACGACGACCTTTTTTTGGAGAGTTGAAGCGATGAGATTAAACGAAATTAGAACATTTAAAGAAATTAGATTATGCCTTGCGGTAAGAAAAGAAAAAGACATAAGATATCTACTCATAAAAGAAAAAAGAGGCTAAGAAAGAACAGACACAAGAAAAAATAATTGTGCTTTCTTGGGTTGTTTGAATTAATATTTGAACCTATAAAACATATCAATTTTGAGTAACGAATTAATAATAAATTCAACTCAGAGTGGATGTCGAATAGCCCTTTTAAAAGATAAAAAATTAGCCGAGTTTCATCAGGACCATGATGGACATCAATTCAATGTAGGCGACATTTATCTTGGATCAGTAAAAAAAGTTGTTCCAGGATTAAATGCAGCATTTGTAGACATTGGATACGAAAAAGATGCCTTCCTGCATTATTTGGATCTCGGCCCCCAATTGCAATCATTAATGAAATGCACCAAGCAGATCATTTCCGGTAGAATTACCGGAAAGAATCTGAATGGCTTTAAAAGATTGCCCGATATCAATAAGTTGGGGAAAATGAACCAGGTTTTGACCAAAAACCAGCGTGTTCTCGTTCAGGTTGTAAAAGAACCTATATCAACAAAAGGGCCTAGATTATCCAGTGAGTTGTCGATAGCCGGAAGATACTTGGTACTCGTACCATTCTCCGATGCTGTCAGTGTTTCCAAAAAAATTGGGGACAGCAATGAAAGGAAGCGTTTGCTTCGATTAATTACCTCCATTAAACCCGAAAATTTCGGAGTTATCATAAGAACGGTTGCTGCCGGAAAGGACGTTGCCGAGCTTGACAGAGATCTCAGCGGTTTGGTAGAGAAGTGGTCTTCAGGAATGCAAAAACTGAAGAAAGCTAAACCAAATGAGAAAATCATTGGGGAAATAAATCGCGCGAACTCTATACTTCGTGACGTATTGAATGAATCCTTTGACAGCATTGTAGTAGATGATAAAGCACTCTATAAGGATGTCAAGACATTTATTCAAGATATCGCACCGGACAAAGAAAAAATTGTAAAGCTATATACCGGCAGGGTCAAAATGTTTGAATCCTATGGTATTGAAAAGCAACTCAAAGGACTCTTTGGACAATCGGTAAGCATCGACGGCGGTGGATACCTAATTATAGAGCATACTGAAGCCCTGCACGTTGTAGACGTAAACAGTGGCAATAAGTCGAACGCTGAGGACAACCAAGAGAATACAGCGTTAAAAGTCAATCTAGATGCAGCCAAAGAAATCGCAAGACAATTGCGACTTCGGGACATGGGAGGGATCATAGTAGTAGATTTTATTGACATGAGAAAAGCGGAGAATAAAAAGCTGCTTTATCAGAAAATGAAGGACGAAATGAAGACTGATCGTTCCAAATTTACTGTGCTGCCTTTATCCAAGTTTGGGTTGATGCAAATCACAAGACAAAGAGTAAGGCCAGAAGTTGACATCAAGACCAGAGAGGTTTGCCCTGCATGTAATGGGACAGGTAAAATCACAGCCTCTATTCTTGTAGCTGATCAGGTTGAAAAAGACCTTGAGCATCTTATACAAAAACAAAACGAAAAGAAGTTGACCATATCGCTTCATCCATATCTATATGCCTTTTTTACCAAAGGCATGATTTCAAAGCAATGGAAGTGGTACTTCAAATACAAGAGATGGGTCAGTCTGGTAGAGGATTCCTCTATGCCGCTGACACAATATAATTTTCTTAACGGATTAGGAGAAGAGATCGAACTTTAAGTTCGATCTTTTTTTTATCTAGAACTTGAGGCCAATCTTTAGATCCAGCATGTCCATTTTGGTAGTGAGCGTATTAGGAGCAAGTGATGATTTCACAATATCTACTAGTCCTCGATCATAGAATATACCGCCATAAAACACCGTATTAACTCCAGCGCCATATTCTACACCAAACCCTCCGGTAAACGAACAATCGAACATGTGAAATTCTTCTATGAGCGTGTATTCTTCTCTGAATGGTTCGTCAAATAATTTTATTTCTCCTTTAAACCCCAGCTGAAAAAAAGCTTTGATATCAGGTTGTATCTCACTGGTGAATAGTTTGATTGTAACAGGAATTTGGAGGTAGTGTACTTTGTATTCTTCCGTGAACGAGCCTGACCCATCTGTAGGTGTGATCGTATATCCCGCACGCTTTGGAGCAAAGATCAGAGCTGTATTGAAAGCATAGTTTTCAGAAAGTAAAAAATCTGCTTCCAGACCAAATTTGAATTTGAGCTTTGAGCCATCATTGGTGATGTCTAGTAGAGGATCTGATTTGTATTTCACCCGGTTCATAGAGATACTCGGGCCTACGACCAGACCCAACTGAGGCTGAGCATAGATACCAAAGGAAATTAGGAATAGTAAGGTGGCAAGGACAATATTCTTCATGAGAAATTAAAATAAATAAATAGTTTTGTCATTCTTTTAATACGGCCTCTAGTTAGAGGTCTTATCCGTTACAAATCTAAAGTCCATACGATTGAAGCAGCTAACAATTTATCAATTAATTCTAATAAAATGTGCGGTCATACTGCTAATTCTCGGACTGCCCGCCTGTGAGGGCACAAAATGTACCGAAGAAAACAGGTATGAGAAGGTGTCGGTCGACCTGAAAGTAGAAAGACTGGAAGATCAGCTGTCCGATTTGAAGGATGTAGACGATGTGCTTCGATTGTTTCAGCAGAATAGGGTAATGGCTGATTATTTCCTGGATGCTAACCAATATCCTAACGATACCATTTTGGCTAAAAGACTTTTTCGTCTCTTGCAACAGCCATCGATTGACACATTGATGATGGATACGAAATCTTATTACTCGGACTTTGACCAAAACGTAAAAGAGCTGACATCGGCCTATCAGTTTATAAAGAGTAATTACCCAAATCAGGAGGTTCCAAAGATTCAAACCATAATCACTGGATTTTATAACGATATGTACATTTCGGACTCCTTGATCGTAATTGGACTTGATTATTTTTCCGGAGAAAATGGACGCTATTTTCCAAATGACATTCCAAGATATATTGTAAAAAGGTACATGAAGGAGAGCTTAGCTCCTATAGTGCTGAGCTTCGTTTCAAACGAATTCAATCTGGCAGATCAAACACATGGCACACTACTGGCCGATATGGTGAACCTTGGCAAATCCTACTACTTCGTCGAGCAAGCCTTGCCTTGCAAGGCAGATTCGCTGATCATTGGTTATTCTTCCAAAGAAATGGAGGCCGTTCTCAAAAATCAGGAAGTAATATGGGCCAATCTTATTGAAAATGAACTCCTCTATGAAACCAGCCATTATTTGAAAAACAAAATTATTGGCGAACGACCCAATATCGCAGAGATCAGCGAAAATTGTCCCGGTAGAGTTGGTGGATGGATAGGATGGCAAATCGTAAGAAGGTATATGGATCAAAACCCTGATGTTTCTTTTACCGATCTAATGGCAGAAAGAGATGCGCATAAGATGTTTCAACAATCAGGATATAAGCCAAGAAATATCAATGACTGACTACCGTTTGAATGAACCGCAATTGGGTTTCGGCTTGCATACCAAGCTCAAACCGAGATTCTGCGAGTCTTCTGGCGTTGCCTTGATAAGTTGACAACTTCACGGGATTGTGAAGAAAACCAGACATCTCGGATCGAAAATCATCAGCAGATCGAACGACTACACCACAGCTATTTGATTCAATCAATTCTCCAATCCAGCCATTAAAATTGGTGATGATCAGTTTTCCTGCCGCCAAAGCGTCAAAGAATTTGTTCGGGCTACCAGTGTGAAGCGATTCAACATCTGCAAATGAGACAAACATAGCATCGGTAATATTGATTATTTCCAGAATTTTGGTTTTATCCATGGCTTTGTAAAGCACCAGGTTATTAAGATTTCTCTTTTCTGTCAAATGTTCGATTTTCTTACGCTCAGCACCATCTCCAACAATCAAAAACTGAATGGGCAAATCTTGTACTTGTGCAGCCAAATCAACTAGTCGACTTAGATCATTTGCCATTCCGAATGTGCCAGTATAGCTAATAACAAACTGATCGTCGACTTTATATTTCTCTACTAATTCAGCCTTCTTCACAGCAGGCTTAAATCTTTTACAATCGGAGATATTGTAGACCGTTTCTATAGGTACGTTTGGGGAGATCCTCTGTAAATGGGCTGAGATGGGGTCTGATAGACCAATGAGCCCTTTGGCCTGTCGATAGAAAATGCGCTCAGCCAAGAGAAGCAGCTGCATTTGCCATCTCTTCTGAATAAGTCCCAGGTCGATAGGCACCTTGGGCCATAGATCGCCTACTTCGAAAACATAAGGCCTTCCTAGAAAGACCTTGTTGAACAGAGCGATGATACCAGTAGAAAGAGGAGTGGTCATGACATAGCACAGGTCAATGTTTCGGTGCTTAACTGATTCTATTATCGCCAAAATCATAAATTTCATGAATGCGATTATTCTACGACCAAATGACATCTCATTACCATACCTAACAGGCAAATAGATTACCTGCAAGCCCTCTATTTCCTTAGCAACTCTGCGAGAATTGTTATGTGTTGTAATCATGAGCACTTCATGATTTTTTTTTACTAATTCTCTCGCCAGAGAATAGGACCTGATGCTCCCACCCTCCATGGGGGTTTTGAAATACTGATGAATGTATAATACTTTCAAGAGAATATTTTTCCGTAAGGAATTTGTTATTTTAGTATACCAACTAAAATATTCCAACGGATACTAAATTACGCGGAGCATGAGCGAAAAACTAACAGTAAGGCTAAAAACACTCCATTGTTTTCAAAATGATGAGGAGAAATTTGATGACATTTTTCTCAAATTCGACAAAAAAAAGATCTGGCCTAAAGATAAGAAACACGAAGACGTACGGGTCAACACCAAGCATGATCTTGACATTGAACTTTCAGGACTGACGCCTAACGAAAGGGTAGGGATAGAAGTCTGGGATCATGATGTACTATCGCCTAATGACCTCCTGGGTACTGCTTTTATTGTGCCTGACCAGCCCGGCGGACCATATACCGTTGATATGCAGCCTATAGACGACAAAGAAACTGCCCGCTATAGTATAGATTGGGAGATTCTCTGGCCACGCTAGAAGAGTACTCTAGCGAGTGATCTCTACGCTATGGGTCAACTCTATATTTGGGTCTAATGAAGCGGCCACGCTGCAGTACTTGTCCACGGCCAGTTCAATTACCTTCTCGGCTTCCTTATCAGTCAGATCAGGGGAACTAATAATATATTTGATGTGGATTTTTGTGAACTTTTTAGGGTGAGTATCTGCTCGCTCTGCGGTAGATTCTGCTTTGAGATTGACAAAGGTTCTGCGCTTCTTTTTGATCATAGAGACGATGTCCACTGCGGCACATCCGGCCAGAGCAGACAGCACCAGGTCCATCGGTGATTGATTCTTTTTATCAGCTTGAGGATACATATCCATAGCGACTGTATTTCCAGCCTGATTGGTCGCTTCGAATTCATTGTCAGCCTTATAAATAAGCGTAGAAGTCATACTCATGTGTTTTGAATTAATATGCTTGTCAAAAGTATTGTGATTATACCTATCCAAACACATCCTTAACGGAATTGTTTTAAATGGTGACAATAATCAGAATTTCAATTGTGAATTGTGTTCAGCGTCTTTAATCTTCGAATAGGTGGTTCAGAATTTCTTTGGCCTGATGCCACTCTAATCTTGGACCAAATTGAGAAACCACTTTTGACGAGGCCAAGCTAGCGATTTTACCTGCTTCCGCATAAGAGTGACCATGCGTGATACCGTAGAGAAAAGCTCCGGCGAACATGTCTCCGGCACCATTCGTGTCGATAGCATCCACCTTGTAAGATTCAATGTCTACAAAAGTATCTCCATCGAAGATGGTGGCACCGTTTTTACCTAGAGTAATAGCAAATCTTTTAGCGATTAGTTTTAATTCTTCTCTAGCTGCAAGCAAATTGTCAGCTCCAGTGTAAAGTAGTGCTTCTTCCTCATTGCAGAAGAGCAAATCAACACCGTCTCCTACGACTTCAACCATTTCATTCTTGAAAAACTTCACCATACTAGGGTCTGAGAAGGACATTGCCACCTTCACCCCATTGGCTTTGGCTACTTCCATACCACGGATCATAGCTTCACGACCGGAAGGAGAAGGCACCAGATAACCTTCAGAATAAATATAGTTCGAATTCTTTATCGCCTCCTCGTCAATTTCGTTCGCTGAAAAGTCAGAAGTAATTCCCAAAAATGTATTCATAGTTCGCTCAGCATCCGGAGTAACCATCACCAGGCATTTGCCGGTGATTCCGTCGGGAGCAGTCTGCTTGGTCAGTTTAGTGTCCACGCCGTTTTGTGAGAGATCTTTCAGGAAAAATTGTCCAAAATCATCGTTTGATACCTTGCAGGAATAGTAGCAGCTTGCTCCAAATTGGCTGGAAGCTACTATCGTATTGGCAGCCGAACCGCCTCCCTTCATCATATTTTCATGAATGTCTATGGCATTGATGAGCCTATTTTGATGCTCTTCTTCTACTAGAGTCATCAATCCTTTTTCTACCTTGTGATCTTTGAAAAACTTATCATCTACTTCGAAAACCAAGTCCACCAGCGCATTGCCGATACCATACACATCATATTTCTTCATATTGGGATTATTTAACCTCATTAAAGGTAGTTTTTGCCAGGCGCAAAGAGAATGAAAATTCAATTAATTGCACAGGAACATAAAATACTTTTTTTTTGCGCTCTGCCTTCATTATCAGGTAATTATTGAAATAAAATCAAAAAAAGTGAGCACGGAACGACGTACAAAAATATTAGAGGTCTTGAAATCAGCAGAAGTAGGAGCTGCTTTACTCGTAAAGGGATGGGTGAGGACAAAAAGGCAAAATAAGAATGTGGCCTTTATAGCGTTGAACGATGGATCTACAATTAACAATCTGCAGATTGTGGCTGACCCTGACGTGATCACTGAAGATATCCTGAAACGGATTTCAACAGGAGCGTGTATAGCTGCTAAGGGCGATATAGTAGAGTCACAAGGTTCTGGTCAGTCGGTAGAAATGCATGTGAAGGAATTGGAGGTACTTGGAGAGGCAGACCCTGAAAAATATCCTTTGCAACCAAAAAAGCATTCGTTGGAGTTTTTGAGAGAGATAGCCTACCTGAGACCCAGAACCAACACGTTTGGGGCAGTATACAGGATACGCCATGCCATGATCTATGCAGTGCATAAGTTCTTCAACGATAAGGGATTTTTGAATATTCATACGCCGATCATTACAGCCTCAGATGCAGAAGGCGCTGGGGAGACTTTTAGAGTTACCGCTCTGGATCTCAACAAGCTTCCTAAGACAGATGATGGTGACATCGATTACAAAAAAGATTTTTTCAATAAAGAAACCAACCTTACAGTTTCAGGACAGCTGGAAGGAGAGCTAGCCGCTATGGCACTGGGACAGATTTATACATTTGGCCCAACCTTCAGGGCGGAGAATTCTAATACTACTCGCCATCTGGCAGAATTTTGGATGATAGAGCCAGAAATGGCTTTCTTCGACGCCGATGACAACGCTGATCTTGCTGAGGAGATGTTACAGTATTTGGTACAATACGCACTTGAAAACTGTGCAGACGATTTGGCATTTCTTCATGAAAGAGAGGTGGAGGAAAACAAAAACAAAAAAGAAATTGAGAGGCCAGAAATGTATCTTCTTGATCGATTGAAGTTTGTGGTCGACAACCAGTTTGAGAGGATTACTTATACTGAGGCCATTCAGATTCTGAGAAATTCTAAGCCAAATAAAAAGAAGAAGTTCCAGTATCTGATCGATGAATGGGGTGCTGACTTACAATCAGAGCATGAACGATATCTGGTAGAAAAACATTTCAAAAAACCTGTGATCCTGACGGATTACCCGAAAGAAATCAAGGCCTTCTATATGCGTCAAAATGACGATGGTAAAACTGTAGCTGCTATGGATATCCTATTCCCGGGCATAGGTGAAATCATCGGGGGTTCGCAGCGGGAAGAAAGACTGGACAAGCTTGAGCAGCGCATGGATGAAATGGGTGTGCCTAAAGACGAACTGTGGTGGTATCTCGATACCAGAAAATTTGGTTCTGCACCGCATAGTGGTTATGGACTTGGCTTCGAAAGAATGATTCTTTTTGTGACCGGTATGACCAATATAAGAGATGTAATACCATTTCCAAGAACCCCAGGCAACGCTGAATTCTGATTTTCCGACTTTCTTGACGGCAGTCAGCCAAATTTCTGACTAACTTTAACATACATTTTAAACCATTATCATGTCATTTCTATTTGATGATTTTAAGGGCTGGAAGGCTCTTTGTGAAAAAGAAGGAATTGCCTTGTATGTGCCGGTGCTACGATACGAAATAGAGCAAAAGGGAGCAGCAGAAGAAGATATATGGTCTGGCCTCACCGCAGCCTATCAGGTCATGAAGGAGGCTGTAGAGACTGGATTAAACGAGGACATGTCCTCTATGTCTGGTATGATCAATAATGGTGCAAAAAAAGTAGCTCAAAATCAAACTGTGGTTTTGTCCAAAGAATTTCAAATGTTGGTGTCCAGTGCATTGGCTGCCAAGGAGGTGAATTCTTGTATGGGAAGAGTGGTCGCAGCACCTACGGCAGGCGCTTCTGGGATACTTCCCGGCGTACTTACCACCATGCAGAGCATTCATAATATCGATGATAGAAAAATATCCGAAGCGCTACTGATCAGTGCCGGAATAGCTCTGATACTAGAGCAGAAAGCTTCTCTAGCTGGTGCTGTAGGTGGCTGCCAGGCGGAAACGGGAAGTGCCGCAGCCATGGCCTCGGGTAGCTTGGTATATTGTCTCGGCGGTAGTTTGGATCAGGTATTCAATGCTGTGGCCATCACCTTGCAATGTATGCTAGGCTTAGTATGTGATCCTGTCGCGGGTCTTGTAGAGGTACCATGTGTCGTACGAAATGCCAGTGCCGCTGCGATTGCAAATTCTTCAGCTCAAATCGCTCTATCGGATGTAGATAGTGTCATTCCTGTAGATGAGTGTGCGGAAGCTATGGGCGAAGTTGGCCAGAGTATGGAGACCCGGTATAAAGAAACTGCTATGGGTGGATTGGCTGCTACGAAGACTGGTCAGGCTATTTCCAAAAGAGTGCTGATCCAAGATATAGATATGCTGGACGAAGACAGTTAGTATTTATTAGGCACAAAAAAAGCCATCCAAAATATGGATGGCTTTCCTGTTTATATCGATATTATTTATCAACCGCCTTGTACCCCTACTTCATTGAATGGTCTCGGCAATTCTCTGATCACAGAGTGATTAGTCAAGTCCAATGGAAGCTGATCCAATCGGTCATACCTTCTCATATCAATCCATCTATGCCCTTCGTCGAATAGAGAGTATCTTCTCTGTGTAAGCATCTCATCTATCAAAGCACTTTGAGTGACTGCACCAGCATAGGCCGGAAGCCCGCCAGCTTGCGTGCGAATGACATCTATAAGTATCACCGCTTCAGCCAATGAAGCTGCTGATCCTTCCTGAATTAGCGCTTCTGCTTTGATCAAAATGAGTTCCTCGTTGCGAATGAAAGCCATTGGTTGAACCTGATCCTTTACGTTCCAGGCATCGTAGCTGGCAAAAAGCTGACCTGTGATTACAGTGGCAGGGCTCGTGCGAAGAGATGCCTTAGACAATCTCAAATCACCAGCTTCTGCGTCAGTCACCCAATCATTTTGAACCAATCGAGTAGTTCCATTTGTATTGTTCGGGAAGAAAAGAGCATTCACTCTGTCTCCTGAAGCATTGGCAAATACACGGTAAACGCCAACATCGAAACTACCTGATTCATTGATAAAAGACTGATCTACAAAGGTGGCAGCACTAGCATAATCCTCCTGATACAACGCTACACGTGCCTGAAGTGCTTTGATGAAAGTCTCAAACGTTGCAGGAGTGTCAAATCCGTCGAATCCGGTGGTCAAACCAAAAGCGAAAGAGTTTCCAGCATTAGCTGCATGACCAGCCGCTTCATCCAATAGGTCACCAATGGCATCATACCCCTCGGCAGCATTGCTTGTGAATGCTCCAAGCGCATTTGGGTCTTCTACATCGATTCTGATCCCGTTGTCATACTGGTGATTCAAAGCAAACAGCAACGCATGAGCCTTGAAAGTCTTGGCGAATGCCAGATACCCTTGAGCTTCGGCATTGGTTAGAACACTAGTATTCTCAACTGCTGAAATGAGTGTATTTGCAGTTTTTACACCATTATATCGAGTGCTAAAATTAGTGCCTGTATAAAAAGCGCTATTATCAAGATTTCCGGTACCAAGTAGATCTCCTACCCATCTCGGGTCTGATACATCTATTCTGTATATTTCACGACCAATCACCCCGACGATGTCGTGGTAATTACCCATGCCTGTACTGGCTCTGGCGACTATGCCTGTAACCAATTCATTTAGTTGACCGATGCTGGCGTCATTCAGTACGCCTCCGAAACTCGGATTGTTAAGATCAACTGGTTCATCCAATTCACACGATAATGTGAACACCGCTACTATAGCGAGTATATATTGATTTATTCTTTTCATAATTCAGTTCGTTTTTTAGAATCCAACTTCTAGGTGAAAAAACATTCTTTTTGAAGACGGGAATGGAGTTACCTCAATACCTTGAAGTACACCACCGCTACCGAAGTTCGATACTTCTGGATCATAACTAGAATATGGTGTGTCCATAAACAAGTTGTTTCCTGAGACTCCAATTCTCACTCGATCGATTGCGCCTTTAAAAGCATTGCCAAGCACTGCTTTTGGAATTGAATAATAGAGTGATACCTCTCTAAGCTTGATATAGTCTGAGTCCTCTACAAACAAGGCCGAATTTTGACCGCTACCAAAAGCAGCTATTCTTGCGTCACCCAGTCTCTGGCCGTCATCCAGCACCTCATCAAAGTTGTATGATGTACCACCGAAGTCAGTCAACAATCCTGTAAGGTTCACATTTTGTCCACCTTTTTTCCAGTGCCATAGCATGGAGAAAGTAAAGTTTTTCATGAATGTGATATCGTTACTCCATCCCATTTGAAAATCCGGAGCTGCGTCACCCAATTGTACTACATCAGGAGATCCATCCGTACCTACTATTTGGGTGAGGGACTTACCTTCTTCCAATCGAATGGTACCAAGTCCTGCACCAAATCCGCCCCCTGGAGGGTTAAATGCTGGCACATCCAATCTTGTCATTTCTGATTCGTTGGTCCACCAGTTAATGGTAGTGTTCCATTTGATGGCGGAATTGTTCACTACTAATGCGTTCAAAGACATTTCAATACCTCTGTTCTCCAGCGCACCAAGATTGGTTTGCTGATTCAAAAATCCTGAGGTCGGAGGCATAGCTGCCACTAATATCAGGTCTTCCACTTTTTTGTTGTACCAAGTGAAGGTATATCCGATACGACCATCAAAAAGACCAAGATCTAAACCTAGTTCCAGTTCTTTAGATCTTTCTGGTTCTACATTAGGATCTCCAAAAGCTGTACCTACTACGGCACCTGTATTTCCCCCTGTGTTGAGTGGCCCGAGAGCTGTGAATTTAGGCTGAACGAATGAAACTGCGTTTGGATTTGGTACTCCACCAGCTTCTCCATATGCTCCTCTCAACTTCAATTGACTAACTGTTCCAAAATTCCAGAATTCGAAATTGGCAAGGTTAGCCGCTAGAGAAACTTTAGGGTATGCATAAAGCTTATTAGCGTCACCGTTTAACGTAGACTTGTCGAGTCTTACACTAGCCGTAGCAATCAATTTGTCATCCCAGTTGGCTTCTTGCTGTACCGCATAGCCTAAATCCTGAGAAGTCAATCTTCTGTGAAACGCTGTCAAAGATCCACCTTGTTGCAGATTTTGCTGACCTGCAGTCAATTGCTGTGCTTGCACAGTTAAGAGCTCTCTTGCCTGATCTAATCGATTTACACCGGCAGATGATGTCAAATCAATGTCCCCTACTGATGTGTTGTAGATCAAGAAAGCAGACAGGTTTGTATTGAAAGTTACGTTGTTGCCTCTTGAATACACGCCGTCTTGGTTGCCAATAGTAAACTGTAGATCTTCTGGAAAATGAAGGGTGGATTCGTTATTGTAATAATCCATTCCTCCTTGCAGTTTCAATTGAAGAAAAGAATTCTCCTGTCTGATCAAATTGAAATTAATTCCTGAGCCTACCACAAACCTATTCGTCTCATCTTCCACGGTTGACTTATCTCTAGTCGCCAAAGGATTCGACGGATTGGCTGGGTGGTTAGGGTAGATACCATTATTATTTGGATATAGATCATGCCAAGGCAGGGTAAAAGCCAAAGCTACACCGTAAGAAACACCGGCATTATCATTGTTAGTCAGACCCCTGGCTGTTTTAGACTTGATGTAGTTGGTAGAGATATTCATATCGACAAACTTCGAAATCTTGTGATCAACGTTTGCTCTGATCGAGTTTCTCTCAAAACCTGTTTTTTTGATGATTCCTTCCTCATCTTTTCTACTTGCCGACACATAGAATTTGGTCTTTTCATCGCCACCTGCTACAGTTACTTTGGTGTTAGTCAAGAGTCCAGTTTCACCGTACAGCTCGTCTTCATAGTTGAAGAGTTTGCCTGCGGCTTCAGCAGCATCATATTGTGTCTGGGCTGCAGCGCCAAAATCAGCAAGTACTGATTGTGACGTAAATGGCCTTGTACCAAGAGGATTTAGAATTTTAGCAAATCCAACGTCCTGTTTGAACGTAATTGCTGTTTTTCCTTCACTTCCTCTTTTTGTAGTAATGATTACCACACCAGCGTTGGCTCTAGAGCCATAGATCGCAGAAGCAGAAGCTCCTTTGAGAATTTCTATGTTCTCAATATCGGAAGGGTCCAAATCTGCAATTCTGTTGGCCGCGTTATCCTGATTGGTAGTCATTGCACCATTTGTCGATGCGGCAGTTACCGTATTAGACCCATTGGAAACGGCGGAGTTGTCAATATATACTCCATCCACAATATAAAGCGGCTCTGAAGATCCGGTAATGGTGGTAATACCTCTTAGTTTCATAGAGATACCTCCTCCTGGAGCACCAGAGTTATTCAGGATATTTGCACCTGCTACCTTGCCTTGCAATCCTCCATCCAATGTTTGAATGTTGGTTTTTCCAGCAAGATCCTGGCCTGAGATGGAGGCCACAGCGTTTGCAAGGTTAGAGCGCTTTACAGACGTGGCTAGTCCTGTTACTACAACCTCTTCAAGGTTTGTTACATCTTCTATAAGAGATACATCTAGTTGTGTCTGCGATCCGACAGTCACTTCTTTTGAGCTATACCCTATATAAGAAAATACGAGAATAGACCCTTCTGCAACTTCAAATTTGAAATTACCATCAAGGTCCGTAAGAGAACCATTTGCGGTTCCTTTTTCAATCACATTCACCCCCACGAGTGCCTCGCCGGATGAACCGTCTGTAACTGTCCCAGAGACTGTGCGCTGGGCAAAAGCTACAGAGACCGTTAACATGAGCATAACGGTCAATGCTGAGTAAACTTTTTTCATAAAGTTCGGTTTTAGAGTTAAAAGAATTATTCAACCAACAGACTAACGCCTGTTAGTATTTTCAAAACAATCACTCTATATCAAGCCATTAACTATATGATTGTCAACTATATCAATTGTCAATCGCTTACCGTTTGCGTTAGATAAAATATAAATGAATAAGGGTCGGATTTGAAGAAATTATATCCTGTCAAACATTTGATTGACAAAATTACCTTCTGTATTCTAAGAGAACCGAAGGTTGATTCGGGCGGAAACCACTGTGCCGAGATATCCGAATTGATTGACCTCCCACGCGTACTTGAAGCGGCCACCAAGATTTGTGATGGGGTCATTTTTAGGGTCGACCTCGTCAGGATAAATATTCAAAAGGTTTTGAATAGTAATTCCGAAGGTGGCCGTAGGGGATACTTGATAATTAAGGTTCAGGTCTGTTATGATTTTAGCTGAGAATGTCTGATCCTTGTTCGGATCTTCGGCATGTTTCCAAATCACCTCGCCGAAGCGGGTAAAGCTCAATCCAGCTGTCATCTTGTTATATACATAGTCAAATGCAAGATGATACTTGCTCGCTGGACGTGCCGAAATAATTCTAGCTTGCTCTTTTCGGTTGAAGATTTCATTTCCGGCAGCGGCAATTGGACCAGGTGTACGAATGGCATTTTCAATCGAAGTAGCGGTCAAGTTGGCTGCGAAGCTGATATCTAATTTGGCTTGACCCAAGGCAATATCTTTGTACGTGGTGACCAGGTCGGCACCTCGTGTTCTTGTATCAGCGGCATTGGTAAAAAACTTCAGACTTGTAACTTGATAGGACTGTAGCGTGTCTTCAAGTGCTGTAGTGGTGGTAGGATCACCATCGGACCCAATTTCGTTGGTAAAGAGAATTCTATCTTTGACTCTGATATCATAGTAATCTAAAGTCATTTCGAGTCCTTGTGTGATTTGTAGAGCAATTCCTATAGAGAAGTTGATTGCATTTTCCTGAGTCAAATTAGGCACTTCAAGCTCACGGATGACGGGGCTATGATTGTTGAAAGTTCCTTGATTGGAGATTGTACCATCCGAAATTAGAGTCTGCACATTGCTGAGATAGATTTGATGCAACGACGGAGCTCGAAATCCGGTACTAGCCGATGCACGAATTGAAATTAAATCTCTGAAGGGTCTGAACCTTGTATTGAGCTTCCAAGTGAAATTCTTACCAAAATCATCATAATTTTCAAATCTGGCGGCACCTCCAACTAATATCACATCATTGTCATATTCCAAATCTGTATACACTCCTACATTATTGCGATTTTCAGCTACTACATCTCTTGGACGTATTCCAGGAAAGGAAATCGAGCCTTGGCCTTGATAGGAGGCTTCTTCGCCAGCAAAGGCCTCAAATCGTTCAGTTCTAAACTCAGAACCAAAACCAATATTAAAATCACCGATTTGTCTAAATAAATCGATGTTGTTGACAAAATTTTGAAAGAAATAGCCACCGGCATCAAAACGTGTAGGGCTCTGCCTTCCAAGGTCTGGATTCATCGTCTGGCCTATATGATATCTAACGGTATTGGATCCTGATACAGCACTGATGTCTACTTCCCACTCTCTAATTTCGCTTCTGATACCTAACCCTAGCGTTCGATCGTTGATATCGGTTTCAAAGGTGGGGTGAAAGCCGTTATATTCTTCAAGGTCCTTATGAAAAATATTGTCCGGATCAGGAACCCAATAAGGCGTACGATACAGTGCAAAGCTGGTTCCTTGTCTGAGTGTAACTCCACCGAAGGAGTATAACTCTGATCGACTATTGAGTGGGATTTCTGCATTGTAGAACACGTCAAAGATGGTCATGTCAGGCTGACCGACGATCATACCCAAGTCGGGATTTGATGCGATCCATTCTTCGGAACCCTCCACGTTTAGAAATTCATCCTTTCCTGGTTTTCCGGATCGGTTGGTATATTCTTGTTCTTTATATGAGGTGGTGAGATTCAAAAACCCGCTTTCAAACAGTTCAAATCCAGTATTGGCGCTAAAGCCAAAATTTAGCCCATCACCTTCGGTGGTGATTCCTGAGAAGCCGCTAATGGTTGTGGATTCTGCCTCCTCCTTAAGAATAATATTAATCACTCCTGCAATGGCATCTGATCCGTATTGAGCCGAGGCACCATCTCTCAATATTTCCACTCGCTCTATCGCTCCTATAGGAATACTTTGCATATCTACTCCTACTTCACCTTTGCCTGGGGTGTCATTTATGTATACAAGAGCGCTCGGATTTTTGCGTTTGCCATTGATGAGTACCAAAGTTCTACTTGGGCCCAAACCTCGAAGATCGGCGGGATTGAAGTGTGCAGTGGCATCAGACACGGTTTGCTGTGAAGCATTAAAAGACTGCATTTTAAAATGAATCATTTGATCGAGAGTGAGCTGTCCGGTGGCTTCCAACTCCTGACTGGAGATAATGTCTATAGGAACTGGTGAATCTAAAACCGATCGAGGATTAAACCTTGTGCCTACCACCACCACATCATTTAGATTTTTGAGATCTGGTGCCATCTTAATTCGAAGCTTTCCTACAGACGGATCGACGTTTATTTTGGAAGTCTCAAAGCCAACATAAGAGACTACCAGTTTCGCAGATTTACCGGGGATAGTAAGTTCGAATTTACCATCGCCATCAGAGATGATACCAATATTAGAACCTGCTACTCGTACGGATACTCCTACCAGCGACAGGTCGTCTTCTCCGCTTGTAATCTGGCCTGAAACTTTGAAATGACGGAGGGTACCTTCGGTTGCGCCTTCTGGGTTATTGCTTCTATAGACGTTGATTGTATTGTTGATCTGCTTGAATCTCAATCCACTCTTTTCGGAGACTTGCAGCAATAGATCTGAAATGGAAATGGTAGATCCATCGTGATTGATAGTGACGAAGACGTCTATGTCCTCTCTCTCGTAAGCGAATCGAAACTTGGTTGACTTTTCGATAGCCATGAAAGTCTCTTTGATGGAAGCATCTTTGAGTACCAGACTGATTTTTGTATTCTTTATGTTGTCATAAATGCTGGCGCTATGTGCAAAATATGAAACAAATAGAAAACAGATTAAGGCTAATCTGGTAGAGGTTTTTAGCATAAGCTAACTTTTAGTTGAACATGATTTCCACCGATTTTCTTTCCAATTTGTATTCAAAATTTTTGGTGAGCTTCATACCTTCCAATATCATCTCCAGAGATTGGTTCTCAAAAACGCCTGAGTAAGTCCAATTTTTTGAAGGATTTTTATTGCTTTTGATCTTGACTCCGAACCACCTTTCCAGTCTATTCTTAACTTCTTCATAGTTAGCATCTTGAAATTTAATTAGGCCATTTTTCCAGCCTATAATTTCATCAAAATCAAAATTTGATTTAGTAGCTACACCACTCACGTCTGAATAAGTTACTTTCTCTCCTGGATTTAGATAAATGCCTCCTCCAGATCCGTTTGATTCTACTCTTACTCTTCCGGTAGCAAGAGCTACCTCGAGTATAGATTCAGCAGGGAAGGCACGCACATTAAACGATGTACCAATGGCGGTGGTAGAGATATTATCGGATTTTACGATAAAAGGCTTCTCAGGATTTTTGGCAACTTCGAAGAAGGCTTCTCCTTTAAGTTCGATGAGGCGGACATCACCTTCGAATTCTTCTAAGTAAGAAACTGTGCTTTCTGCGTTCAAAAAGACCTTACTGCCATCTGGCAGAAAGTGAGTAGACTTCTGTCCACTAGGATTAGATTTTGTAATGTGTTGGGCCTGGTGCAGGGATACAAGTTCCGGGAAAACCAGATATGTTAGTCCTGCAAACATGGCTAATAACGCAATTGTGGCAGCTATTTTGGTGAAAATACCGATACCTGGTTGGATATTGTCATCCTCTCTCGTCTCTTCTGTGATCTTTGTGAGAATGGACTCTAGTCTGGTTTCGTCAGTCGCTTGCTTTGCGTCGAGTAGATTCCAGTCGTCCTCAATCTCTTCTAAGATGATATTTTCCCCTTCCCTGGAACTCATCCAGGTAACAAACTCCTCAATTTCTTTCTGAGTTAGCTGGCCCGCTTTGAAAGCTTTATACTTGTTATAAAAATCCAATCTTTAAATAGTTTACACCATTAATACAGATAGGTTGGCTGATGCACCTACTCTGCTAATTATTTTTATGAAAAATTAGATAGGTTAGATTTCAATGTCTTTATTGCTTTATTCATTTGATTCTCGACGGTACTCTCCGCTATTCCCAATTGGGCCGCAATTTCTTTTACCGATAATCCCGAATCTCTTCTTAGTAAATAAATTTGTTTTCGTTTAGGCGGTAGGCTTTCAACTTTATTATTTGCTAATTCTGCCAAATCGGCAAATATAACATTATTTTCAGTTTCGTTGGTGATCATTTCAGAACTGGCAATCTGAGCGCGATATTGCCTTCTGCTCGCTTCTTTTTTGATTTTATTAAATATCAAATTTTTAGCGATAGTTATTACGAAAGCATTGAATGATAGCTTAGGGTTGATAGAATCCTTTTTATTCCATATTTTCAGAAATACTTCTTGAACTATTTCTTCTGATTCGGCGTGTGATTCGGTGTACTTATATGCAAAATTATATAGTTTTTTTGCATAAAGATGAAAGAGGTTGGTGAACGACTGATGGCAGCCATTCTTTAGTTTATTAATTAATTTATCTTCTTCAACGATTGACACTTCAATAATCTTTTATACGTTCAATCCATAAATGTAAGTATTTTTAGCTCAAATCGACTGACTTAGGATGGTATGACCATTTAGCAGTCTTGCTTAAGACAGTCCTTCTAAACTGGACTCTTCAAGTGGAACCCTATTTTTTTGGATAGATCACTCCATATAGTTTAGCTATCTTCTTCTTCGAGAGCTGCTCCACTTCGATAGATAGGTACAAATTTTCGAGTGGTCTATCACCACTTTTTGTTTTTACTGCCGCGATTTTATCTATGATCTCATGGCCTTCTACCACTTGGCCAAAAACGGTATAGGCATCATCGAGATGTGGAGCGCCTCCGAGACTGGTATAGGCGGCTACTCTTTCTTTAGGTATTTCTTTACGGACTGAGATTCCCAATTCAGTCTCTATGAGACTGGTTTTCTCCATGATTAGTTTATTGATTGCATCGAAGTCTCTCTTTTCTTGAAGCTCCATTATTTCTTCTTGTAGGGCTTGATGCTTACCCGTCTGCAAAAGTTGCCGCATACCTTGATTGAGCTTTTGCTGATCTATCATGAGTTCATCCTCGGTATAGGTCTTTCCTTGGACAATATAAAATTGACACCAGCTCGAAGCCTTTGCGGGATTGTTAGTTCGTGCTGCAGCTAGAGCCCCTTTCACATGAAAGAGTCTTTTATCGAACTCTGCAGGTATGGTTTCACTTTTTCTAAGGCCTCCTTTTTTCATGTCGATACCACCCCCTTGAATCATAAATTCGTCTATGACTCGGTGCCAAATGGTGCTGTCGTAATGTCCATTTTGGGCCAGATCCAAAAAATTATCTCGATGTAATGGGGTTTCGTCGTATAGGATCGCTTTCATATCACCAAAGGAAGTATGAATGGTCACCAAGTAGTCTTTTTTACTATCTGTTTGAGTGAATTTCTCTGTCTGAAATACTGGTTCCTGAGCGCAGGCACTTAGTGTAAACCAAATCGTAATTAATAGAATAGCACTTTTTCTCATAACTCTTACGCTCAATTTTCCTGATGTTTCCTTATATCTTCCAGTATTTTTTGGCCACCGTTTTCCAGTACATACCGTCCCAAAGTTTCACCCACTTTTTTTGCAGCATTCGTAGTAGAGCAGCATGACTTTTCTACACTGGTTTTCCCGTCCAAGCTGATTATTCCGCCGTATAGGGTGAGTACGTCGTTCTCTATAGTGGCCAAGCCAAATACCGGGATGCTACACCCGCCGTCCATTGTTTTTAGAAACGAGCGCTCGGCAATAAGACACTTCTCACTGAGCTCATGGTTTATGCAGTTTCTGACGAGCGCTTTTTTCTCCGGATCTATAGACTCATAAACTTCTATGGCTATGCTTCCTTGACCAACTGCGGGCACAAAAATGGTCGGGTCAAATTCGTGAACGATCATTTCGTCAAAAGCCATGCGATGAGCACCTGCGTAGGCTAGCCAGAGGGCATCACATGCTCCTTCTTTCATCTTACGAATTCTGGTTTGTAGATTGCCACGGACAGGCACAGTTTGCACATTTGGATAGTGCCTTTTTAGGAAGGCCAATCGGCGGGTGGAAGAGGTGCCCAGGACTAGCCCTTCTTGCTCTAAATCAATAGATTGATGACTGACAAGAACGTCATGCGATTTTTCTCGTTTTCCAAAGGCGATCAATTCAAAGCCACTGGCTAGAGTAGATTGCATGTCCTTGGCGCTATGTACTGCGATATCTATTCTACCATCTTTTAGCTGCTCTTCTATTTCTTCTGTAAAGACTCCTTTGCTTCCTATTTTGGCAATACTCACATCAAGAACTTTATCTCCTTTAGTCTCGATGGTTACGATCTCTGTGTCAGCTCCATTTGCTCTGAGCAAATCCTGCACATGATTTGCCTGCCAAAGTGCGAGCTTACTTCCTCTGGTGCCTATTCTTATTTTCATGCGGCAGTCATTATTCTGCCAAGAGATATTGACAAGTCCATAAATAATATGCGAACGTTGGCATTTCGTTCCAGATGATAGTGCGCTCTGCTGAATTCTTCGCTGATCTTTTCAAGTTTTTGCGTGGAGAGAGTCTTGCCGAATTTAATAGCAAAATCTTTCTCTGGTTCATTCAGTTTGTTCTTTTCACCAAGTAAGTAATCACTAACCAGCGCTTGGCGCATCATGTTGAGTGCATATTGCAAAAATAACTTCTGTCCATTTTTGCTAAGCTTGTTGAACAGGTCGTTGGTAGTATTTAGTGAAGTAAAATCTTTGATCCAGCACTGTCGCATCCAATCTCTAAACATGACATGTGCATCATCTTCGGCGCTATCGATATGCTCTACAGCTGATCTTATGCTGCCTTCAGAAAGAGAGGCAATTTTTTTTGCTTTGTCAGACTCGATGTTTTTATTTTCTACCAAGTACTTCTCGATCTCCTCATCTGTGAATGAAGGAACTTTGAATAGCTGACAGCGTGAAAGTATAGTGGTTAGCAATCTTTCATAATCACAGCTGACTAACAGAAAAAGAGTCTTCTCCGCGGGCTCTTCCAATATTTTCAAAATGCCATTGGCGGCAAAGGCATTCATATACTCTGGCAGCCAGATGATGAGCACTTTGTATTCAGCCTCAAAGGACTTCAAAGTGAGTGATTTAATAATGTTTCGGCTTTCTTCCTTGGATATATTGGCTTGTTTGTTTTCTGCTCCGTAGTGAGCACTCCAGTCTTCAACGCTACCATATTTATTGTTGAGTAAAAATGTCCGCCATTCATTTAGATAACTCGAACTCACAACATTTTTGCCTGTCACACTCTTGGTGGAGCTCACTGGAAAGACAAACTGCAGATCAGGGTGTATAAATCGATCCATTTTAGTACATGATTCGCAGATACCACATGAATCTGTGTCTGAAGGATTTTTGCAGTTGATATAGGTGGCATAAGCCAGGGCTAAGGAAAGGTTTGCGGAGCCTTGTGGACCATAAAATAGCTGAGCATGGGCCACATGGTTGCCTTTTATCGCATGTATGAGTTGTTCTTTTGATGAGCTGAGTCCCGGAATTTCTGAAAATCTCATGACTGACTTTTGATCGAGTGATCAAAGATAGTTTTTAATATCTTTTCATCATTGCCTGTTTGCTGGATATTCTTTCGTGCCCATACTTTTTGTGCTGTGGCGATGGCTTTATCTATTTTGTGCACGGTCATTTGATCTGATCCTCCCCATGAAAATGAAGGTATGTAAGGCGGGGGAAAACCGCTGCCGAAAACATTGGAACATACACCGATGGTTGTACCTGTATTAAGCATAGTATTAATTGCTGTTTTTGAATGGTCTCCCATAAATAAACCGCAGAACTGTAGTCCGGTATTAATTAGTGACTCGGACTCAAAATCCCATACTTTAACGTCTTCGTAGTTATTTTTGAGATTTGAGTTGTTCGTATCGGCGCCGAGATTACACCATTCACCTACCACGGCCATACCGAGGTATCCATCATGTGCCTTGTTCGAGTTGCCATATACGATAGAATTTGAGACCTCTCCGCCAATCTTACAATTGGGACCTATCGTCACGCCTTCTCTTATTTTGGCATTCATGTTGATCCTGGAATTTTCACCTAATGCAAAAGGGCCTCGAATAGCGGCGCCTTCCTGAACAATACTATTCTTGCCCAAATAAATGGAGCCTTCTTCAGCATTGAGTATTGCGGCCTTGATGTCTACACCCTCTTCGACAAATATGGAGTCAGGATTATAGACTCTGGTATGAGGATCGGTGATCACATGTGAAGTTCGATCGGCTGTGAGCAACAAAAAATCCGCCTCGAGCTGTTCCTTGTTATGGGTGAATAAATCCCAGCTTCTAGCAATCAGCGTATATCCGCCATCGTATTCTATGGCAGTCGTGTTTTTTTGATTTTCGAATTCCTCCAACGAATGGATGGTACCTCGAGCTGCGAGAAAAGTATTTTGGTGATATAGCGCCTGACCTTGTTCTAGTTTTAGGATCTCTGCTACCAGCTCGGTGTTTGGGCATAGTGCACCATTGATTACCAGCTGATAGTTTTGATGTGTGCCTCCAAATTTGGGAGTCAGATCAGTGACTGTAAGAAAATCAACGGACTGTTTGAAATGCTTTTCCCATTTTTCCTGAATGGTCAAAATGCCCACACGCAAGTCTCCCACGGGGCGGGTCATTGTAAATGGAAACAACTTGATCCTATGCTGCGACAGGTCTGCAAGAGCAATTTGCATGGGCTAGAAATAAAAAAGTCTTCAAGAACAAATATCTTGAAGACTTCAATCTTTTTACCTTAAAAGGCAGATTATTTTTTCTTGTATCTTTTGTTGAATTTCTCAACTCTACCAGCGGTATCCACAAATAGTTTCTTACCAGTGTAGAATGGGTGTGATGCAGAACTTACTTCAATTTTGATCAAAGGGTATTCGTTGCCGTCTTCCCATTTGATTGTCTCTTCAGAACCCATAGTAGATTTAGTCAAGAATTTGAAATCGCTCGACGTATCAAAAAATACTACTTCTTTGTATTCTGGATGAATATCTTTTTTCATGATTTTATCTTTTGTGCGCCATGGTTTTTGCCATAGTGCTTTTCAGTTAAATTTTTCGCCTATTAACGAAAAGGACTGCAAAAGTACGTAAATGGAATTCAATTGCAAAACTATTAAATAAAAATGCTTTTGAGTGATTTTGAGTCTGATAAGCAATATTTTAGCATTTGCGCCTCTTCCTAATATTTATTCTTAGTTATTTGAATTGAAAGCAAGCGTATTAATGAATCGAATAATTCTTTTCCTCTGGTTGGTTGTGATAACCACCACCACCCATGCTCAGAGCATATATGCCCCACTCAATGCGGATTATTATCAACTGATTGATCGCACAGATGTGCTCAATCAGGATTTTAGTAGAAGTCTGCACACCAGTTTCAAACCCTATCGAGCTCAGGATATAGTAGCAGCGGTAGATTCAGCTTCGTTTTTGACCTCCAGCCAGGATCAGTTTAATAATTCTTATTTGAAAACCGATCATTGGGAGTATGGAGCAGAAGGTGAGACCAAGAGCAAAAGACCTTTTTTGAAGAAATTTTATCAGACAAGAGCAGACTTTTTGCATATCAATACCAAGGATTTCAAACTTCGAGTAAATCCTATTTTGTATCTGAGCGCAGGCAGGGATAACAATAGCGGCTCTGCACCATTCATCAACACTAGAGGAGCTTTGATCAGAGGATCAATCGACAATAAAATTGGGTTTTATTCTTCTATAGAAGAATCTCAAGCTGTATTCCCGAGCTATGTGCAGGATTATATTGGAGAAAGAGGAGTGGTGCCTAATGAGGCTTTTTGGAAAAAATTTGGCGACCATGGGGTGGATTTCTTTACGGCTAGAGGATATTTTACTTTCAATGCCAGCAAACATATTATGATGCAATTCGGCTATGATAAAAATTTTGTTGGCAATGGTTATAGATCGTTGTTGTTGTCAGACTTCAGTGCGCCGAGTACGTTTTTGAAAATACAAACAAAAATCTGGCGGATCCAATACACCAATCTCTATACTGAACTGGTGGCTGATGCTCCATTTTCCTCATTTGGATCTAATGGAACAGATGAGTTTCCCAAGAAGTTTTTGACCGCCCATCACCTCAGTGTGAACGTAACAGACAATTTTAATATTGGAATATTTGAAGCTATCATATTCAACCGAGGCGACAGTACAGGGACTGCGCTCGAATGGAATTATATGAATCCAATAATTTTTTATCGCTCTATTGAGCAATATACCGGTAGTCCGGACAATGCATTTTTTGGAATGGACTGGAAGTGGAATATCACCAAAGGTCTCCAGTTTTACGGGCAGGCACTACTCGATGAGTTGGTTGTTGGAGAGTTGAAAGCTGGAAATGGCTGGTGGGGAAATAAATTTTCTATTCAAGCTGGAGGCAAGTACTACAATGCATTTGGGGTGAGCAATCTGGATCTTCAGGTTGAGTATAACGTATCGAGGCCCTTTACTTATTCGCACGAGTCGATTTTCACTAATTATGCACATTATAGACAGCCACTCGCGCATCCCTTAGGGTCCAATTTCAAAGAAGCCATATTTATAGCCAGATATCAGCCAATCAACAAATTGTATCTGACAGGTAAATTCATAGCTTCCCAATATGGCACGGATCCATTGGACCAAAATATTGGGTCGGATATTCTTAAGAACTACAATTCACGAACACAGGAATATGGCAACTCCCTAGGACAGGGAGTATCCAATGATCAGCTCTTTGCCGATCTAACGGCGAGCTATATGATCAAACATAATTTTTTTATAGACCTCAGACACATCTATCGCAAGCGAGACAGTGCGGATCCCTCGTTGACATCTATAACTAACTTCACGTCTCTTGCTATTCGAGTAAATGTGGCGGCCAGAGATTTAGGATATTAATAATCGTTGCTTAACAAATCTTGAAATAATTCTGATTATTTAAAAGAGGACTGAGGTATAATAGGCCATGGATTGTTTTTATTATCAAATATGTGATTCTCATTATTAGGTATCGTTAAGATACTTTGATAGAATTGTATTGAGAGCCTTTAGGCATTTCAAATGAACTGTTAACAGACTTGGGTGGTTGATTGCCTAGCTAATTCAACATGGATATATCATTAAAAGAGCTTATTGTCGTGCATCTTTGCTATAGAGAGGTGTTTTCAGCGCCAGTGGCTATTGCAGATTTAAAGCAATGGATTGGCATAAGCCACGAGAATGAATCAAGATTTAATACGGCAGTGTGTGACCTGGAAGATGAAGGTCATGTCATGAGAAAAGATGATTACCTTGTATTGATTGGTAGAGAAGATTACATTGAATCACAACAACTAAAAAAAAGCTATACTGCTCAATTGATCGATGAGGGAAAGCCCTCTGTGACAATACTGGGAAAGCTCCCATTCATCAAATTTATTGGAATATCGGGCTCGTTGGCTGCTGATAATCCCACCATAGACAAGAGTGGGGTCAACAAGGGAGCGGTGGATATGGATTTGTTTATGATCACGTCAAGAAACACCTTATGGCTGTTTGTCCTGCTAGAACGGATATACACAAATCTGCGAAGAGCAATCATGGGACCACATTTCTATTGTTTCAATTATGTGACCGACGAATCGTTTCTCGAAGTCTACAACAAAAACTTTTATACCGCCACAGAGATAGTTAATATAAAATCGCTAGTAGACAAGGGCAGTTTCAATGATTTCGTAAATCAAAATCTATGGTACAAAAATTTCTATCTGAAGGAGAAATCTGGGCGGTCTGCAGAGTCCTCAAATAATTCTACCAATGTGTGGTCTTATCTATTTTGGATTCCTAATTTTCTTTGCTTTTCTCTTTTTTGTACACTGAGAGCTACCAAAAGATTGGATTGGAAAATCTTAAAAGAAATCAATCTTAGTTTCAATCCAAGAAATAAGTGTAATTTGAAGCGAATTTCTAACCCAAGAGGTGGATATCAAGAGGCCATCAAACAAAAATTTGAGCATCTACTAAAAGAGAATTTTTCTAAGTACTATTCACCAGAATTGATTCAATACCTCTTTCCAGAAGACAGCCTCTTTGGAATAGATAGACTCAATATTCATGATACGGAATACGCAGAGGCCATTATGAAATATAAATAACCAGATATGGCGAAAGTATTATTTAGTCACTCATATTTTTATAGATTGGACGCTAAGCAGTGGAAGCAAGCCGAACCTTTCCCTCCATTGATGACTATTACCGCTGCAGCACATCTAAGACAAAATGGTTTTGATGTTGCACTTTTTGATGTAGCATTAAAAGCTTCTGAGGAAGGGTTAGACAAGTTGCTAGAGGAGCATAAGCCTGACTACTTTGTGATATTTGATGATGGATTCAACTGGCTTACAAAAATGTGTCTATCAACTATGCGTGAAGCTGCCTTTCGAATGCAAAGAATAGCTAAGTCGAGAGGTATAAAGGTCATTACCTGCAGCTCAGACTCAACGGATCATGTCAAAAAATACCTCGATCAGGAGGCGGATGTAGTCATCAGAGGAGAAGGCGAGCGGACTCTTTTGGAATTAATAAATGCCTTTGAAGAAGAATCCGATATAAGTGGCGTTAAGGGCATTTCTTTTAAGAAAGATGATGAGATTGTCGCTACCCCAAAGAGGCCTGCGCTGGTCAATCTGGATGAATTGCCTCAACCAGCCTGGGATCTGATCGAAGTAGATAAATATAAGACCATCTGGAAAAATAATGGTAAACCTCCGTACCTAAATATCGCAACTACTAGAGGGTGTCCTTATAAGTGTAACTGGTGCGCTAAACCGATCTATGGAACCAGGTACAACTCCAGGTCACCCCAAAGAGTAGTAGATGAAATTGAATATCATGCCATCCATAATCAAGTAAATCACTTTTGGATGTGTGATGATATTTTTGGACTCAAACCTGGATGGGTACAACAATTTAGAGATGAATTGCAAAATCGCCAACTGAAAGTAAGGTTCAAAATTCAATCAAGGGCGGACTTGCTATTGAAAGAAGACAATATCCAAGCATTGGTGGACTCAGGCTTGGACGAAGTATGGATTGGCGCTGAGTCAGGCTCCCAAAAAATTCTAGACGCAATGGACAAAGGTACTTCTGTTGCCCAAATTCATGAGTCAACCAATTTACTCAAAAAGCATGGAGTCAAGGTTGGATTCTTTATTCAGTACGGCTATTTGGGAGAGACACTGCAAGACATAAACTTGACAATCAAAATGATCAAAGAGCTATTACCTGATTTGCTAGGAATATCGGTTTCTTACCCACTACCGGGCACAAAGTTTTATGATCTTGTGAAAAGCGATTTGCAGCAAAAAGCCAATTGGGTAGATTCGGATGACCTGGACATGATGTTTAAAAACACATACCAACCTGCCTTTTACAAAGTACTCCATAAATACACACATAACATTTATAAAATTGAAAAAGGATTCAGAGCTGCTCGACAATTTTTGGTTCGGCCTCATCAGCAGACTCGAGTGAAAATAAGAGAAATTATACGTGCAGGGTATCATATACCGCTTGCCATCATTAAAACGATTCAATTGAGATGGCTGGCATAATCGACCCTTCCAACGTAAAGGGAGTAAAAATGATCAGTGACCCTGCTGACAATCGTTCAAGCGAATCCTTATATATAGAAGCCCGATCGCTAGAGGGGCGAGTGCTCACAGATGATCAGGTAAGTAGGTTGCCAAATACATCGGCCGAGCAATCGCATCATCAGGAATGGCAACTTCGCTCAAAGAGTTATCGCAGATTGCTATCAGTTTTAAAGAGATTGAAGCCAACTTCGTTGCTGGATATAGGGTGTGGCAATGGTTGGATGATGGCGAACTTATCTACCGAATTTCCCAGGTGCAGAATGACTGGGGTAGATCTCAATTTGACTGAACTGGACCAGGCTAGCCGCTTGCTTACACAGAAAAATGTAGAGCTGTACTATTTAAATCTTATGGAAGAGCCCTTCTTTGAGAATGGAACATTAGACGTCATCGTTTTTAATGCTTCTATTCAATATTTTAGTGACTTGACTGGAATAATTGAACGAGCAAAAACACTACTGAAGCCTAAAGGATCAATACTTATCAATGATAGTCCATTCTATGACAGCACGGCTTTAGCACTGGCTGCAGCGAAACGGAGCAAAGAATACTATAGTAAATTGGGTGTTCCTGATATGTCTAAAAGATACTACCATCACACAAGTCATGAGCTTCTTCATCTCGGATTGAAACAATATTTTGGCTGGAGGTACCTGATTACCAGACTACCATTTCCACTTTACCTCTATACCAAATCATAAGTATGGAAAATGCAGAGATCGTAAGCAAAGCCTTTGGGAAGCAGTCTGTGGTTTTCGATGATATATATGACTCCAACCCAATCGTTGGCTACATGCGAGATCTCATTAGAAAAGAAGTCATCAATGGCCTGAACTCAGACAGTCACATTTTGGAGATCAATGCTGGCACTGGTACCGACGCTTTATTTTTTGCTCAAGAGGGATATAAAGTCACCGCACTGGAGATTAGTCCAGAAATGGTAAAAAAGGCCAATGAAAAGATAAGGACCTATCAGTTTGAGAAGCAAATAAATTTTCTTCAAGGAAGCTATGAATGTCCAGATAAAATAGAAGGTGAGTTTGACTATCTCTATAGCAATTTTGGTGGCCTAAACTGTACTCCAAATATGGTAAAGGTGGTAAGTCAACTCATGGACAAATTGAAACCTGGTGGCAAGGCTACACTTACCATTCTCCCACCGATTACCCTTTGGGAAAAGCTTTATGCTTTGAAAGGTGATTTCAAACTGGCAACAAGAAGAAAGACTAGTGGCCCATCTACGGCACATATCGAAGGAGAATATTTTGAGTGCTGGTATTACAATCCGAGTGAGATCATAAAATCACTAAAAGGATCTATCAAGGATATTTCGGTGACTGGGCTCTGTATTTTTACGCCACCCTCGTTTATGGAATACTTTCCTGCTCGGTTTCCTTACCTATTCAGACTCCTAACCAGACTAGACAGAGCAGTAGCCAAACTCCCCATATTTAATCGAATAGGAGACTACTTCATGATTACCTTCACTAAGGTTTAAACAGCTTGTTGAGTATAAAACTGAGCTTCTGTTTTTTCGATAGCTTGAATCTGTAGTGGTAATTAAACATACTCATCAGACGTCTATTTTTGAAACTGTCTATCTTGTAATGATCCCGCCTAGCCAGGTAAAAATGCTCACCTTCAATCTGATACACTAGATTTAGCTCTTGTGGACGCATTTCCAAACCAAAACTACGCTCGTACTCATCAGGTCTGACCGAAGAGATAATGTAGTCCGATTTAATCTTAGAGAGTTCTTTGGTGCCATTCAGATCCAACTCAAAATCCAAATGCTCGAAGTGAGGGCAAAGTCGTTTGAGCCTATCTGGTATTAGCTCATAGAAAGAGTCATATACCGCGAGAGACTCTTCAAAGGGTATGAGCTGAGGCAGCTGACTTGCCATTGATAGTTCCGTTTGAAAGAAGTTAGTAGTCTTTTGAAAATGAACGCCAACGTCGCCAAAATTTACACAATGGGCTACCCGAGGAAAAGCATAATACTTTTTGTTCTCGATCAGATATTGAGTTTTGATTGGGAACCAGTCGTCTTGCAATGTATAGTTGCGAAACATTTCGTGAATCAACAGATCATCTCCCATTTCCATTTTCTGATGATACCATTGCTCGAAGTGACTCCACTGTTTGGCTGTATAGACCTGACCCTGATACCAGGGCACTTGAAGGAAAAAGCAACCATTACCATCATCGAAGGGATGGAATGGCATGTGCAAATATCCATTGAACCAAAGTGCATTCAATGAGAATCCTGCTAGATTTTCGTCATCTCCATATTGTGTGAGTACTTGCTGTGAATATTGGTAAAAACTCTTACCGACAAAAAGATCATCTTCTAGATAAACGATATCACCCAGTTTTTTCGTGAGTCCCCCACAAAACAAAAAATGACCAATCAATCCTAATTTTTTCTCTTGCTGAATTATTTCTTTGTTTCCATATTTCCATTCGAAATTCTTGACCTGTGTCATCACCTCTGGGTGAGCGCCAAATTCTAATGAAAACACCAAATTGGATTCTGTGGGTATAGTGGCCATTTTCAGACTTGTAAGGAGTCTTCTAAGGCTGTCAGGGCGGTTGTACGCATTGATTACTATGGTAGGTGAATTCATGCCAGCAAGTCGATTACTTGAAAAACAGTTTTTCTTATGATTGAATTAATACTACCAAGGTCTTTTGGTTTACCCCATTGCCCATTGGCAAGCGAATCTGCACCTACTCCTATGGATAATGCATGAGCACCTTTAGACTTGGCAAAAGCATAAAGTGAGGCGGTTTCCATGTCTACTAAAGTGCATGATTCATTAGTCCATGCTGTCACTTGGTCAGGTGTTTCTCGAAATGGAGCATCAGTACTACAAAAACGCCCACGGCTAAGGCCGATTTGATCCAGTCGATCATAATACTGCTCAGAAGGGCAGTCAACAATAATAGGCGAATTTACAGGCAAATAATGTTGAGAGGTGCCCTCCGCACGAAAAGCAGAAGTAGCATAGAAACTGTCACCTTCGAGGAGTTCGGCAGTCAGTCGTCCTGCCATACCTATTAATATGAAATCACGCGTTCCAAGTGCATACAACTCCTCACAAACCGCCACCAGAGCAGAGCCACCCACACCCCATCCTGTACTCAGATAGATTCCATTCTTTGAATCTATACAGACATGTCTACCCATCAGCCCGCTGATCTCCTTGTACCAAAGTGATTTGAATCTGGTTGGTAATACCTGTTGAGGGCAAATGATCACATGTTTGGGTGCAATCGGTACTTTGAGTGCTCCATTGTTCATCTTCCACGCTATGAGCTCCTTGGCCGACAGAATACCTTCTTGTTTCATATGGATTTCAAACTACAAATTTTCGGTCGAGTATGCTATTACATGCCTGATTTTCTAATTACCTTTTGCACTATGGAAGGTAAAATCTTGGGTATAGGACTGCAAAGGACAGGAACAACTACGCTATATCATGCACTTAATATACTAGGTGTCAGGGCTGCTCCTCATTCTATTCCCTTATTCTCTAATTCAAAAGATGGTATATTGACAAGGTTCGATGCGTTTATGGACAATCCGATTCCTCTTTTGTATCGTGAATTAGATCAGCAACTTAGTGGTTGCAAATTTATTCTAACCACCAGAGCACAGGAGCAGTGGCTCAAAAGTGTACAATGGCTCTTCGAAAAAGAACTTCAAACGCTGAAACCGGAGCTTAGAAAAATTGCTGATCAAATCCATGTAAGGTTTTATGGAACCACACTATTTGACCACCAAATCTTTAGTGACAAATGGATTTCTTACCATGAAGAAGTCAGCTTGTATTTCAAATACCGACAGAAAGATCTACTCGTCCTTGATTTAGACAAGAACTTAGATTGGGATCCTCTATGCGAATTTCTTGATAGGAAAATCCCAAAGAAACCGTTTCCACATGAGAATCGCTCCGCGTAAGTAAAAGATGACGGTCTAGTGTTTACTTTCAGCAAGTTCCTTTACCACCTCGTGAAAAGGACGACTGGTAATTTTGCTTTCCAGCCAGCTCATTATATCAAAATAAAGCAAAGGCTTCGACTCAAACTTGTTTTCAAGTAGGCCTTCAAGGCTCGACCTCAGAGTGATCAATTCCCCCTTCAAATCCAGAGGCATAATGTCCTCTGTTTTTTTCAAAAACTGTAGAATTATATGATGAAATTGACCCAAAATATTGCGCTGTCTTAAGTAGACAAACGCACGATTACGCATCGTCTTCAGCTGATCCAAATCCCGCATGTCATACAATACGATAAGGTAGAGTATGTAGGCGAAACTTTTAAGGTCCTCCCTGAGCTGATCATTTTTATTGTCTATTACCCGATCCAGATAATAAAGACTCTTTTCATATTTGCCCAGCCCGAAGTAGAGGATGGCAGATTTGTAGAATACAACCAACTGATTATTTTTATCAATATAGTCGATTGAATCTTCCAACTTGGCTAGATATCGCTCCAACTTGGCCCCATATTTTTTGAAATCCCCTTCGAGAAAACATTTATTCAATGTTTGGATGGTAAGGCATCGAACCAAAAGCTGCTTGCTATTGCTATCAATGGCTTTGGCATAGAGCTTCTCGAATTCCATCAACTCCTCATAGTAGATACTAAATCGGTCGAAATCATTGATTCGGAAAAGAGATTGCAAGAGACGATTGAGCCCTCTCAAAAATTCTGCATGCCGCAGGTGCGTTAGGCTACTCTCCTTGAAAATACTAACCCACATCTCAGTATACTTTACACACGACTGAAAATCCTGAGTGATATACGAGAACCAATAATAGGCGCGGCACATATTATACTGTTCGCTAAATGACAAGTGCGTTTTATCATGTTCTGGCAAATTGCCATAAAAAATCTTGTTGATCTTTTCTAGCTCATCGGCATTTCTAGCCATTCCGCTTCTGAGAAAATGTGCCTTCATACGCAGGGCTAAAGAGAAAAAAGCCTGGGCAACATTGATCTTCCTCAGTAGACTTTTAGTGTCCTTGTCCAACTTCAGACAAGTCGTTTGATCCAGTGACAGCATCTGCTGGTTTTCTATGTTCTTCTCATAGTTGAGTAGAGCCAGCTTGAAAATATTCTTTTTGTAATTGTTGGCTGTCACCTTCGTCTTTGTCAGCATTTTCATGCTTTGCTCATAAAGACCTTTTTTGAACAACAAACGGACATAATCTAGGTTTTCACGCAACATAATGTCTACATCTGTCTTCATATGACTTTGACGAAGGACCATTAGCACCTGTTTAAAAAGATGCGATTTCATATTAGCCAGCTGCGACTTTTTCAAATCTGGCATTTTCTTAAAAATCAGGTCTTCATTATATCCCTCCATACCCTCCAGTACATCGAAAAGCTGAACAAATTTAGCTTCTGCCGGATCACTGACTTTGCCTGCGTAAAGTTTAAAACTTCTTTTTTCAGATTTGGTGAGCGCATGGATCAATTGAAAAAGTGGCTGCGTGTTTGAAGTTTTGGCCATCATATATTCTAAGTAAGTAAATGTTTGATAATCAATTCATTAATCATTATTGGGTTAATGTTGAACTTCATATCATTTCTTGATACTTAGGTTTTGCAATATATAAAAAAATATAGTTTTACTCCTTCAAAATTGGAAAACCTCTTGTTAGCATCCCGAGCAACGACATTCCCAAAATGAGAGAGGTTGACCATGTAAGCATTTGATCTAATATGGAAAATAACCAGAAAGCAACAGGATTGTACTCTCCTGAGTTTGAGCATGACTCGTGTGGAATAGGGTTTATCGCTCAAATCAAAAACATCCCATCTCATGATATAGTGCAGGATGGCCTTACTATGCTTCAGAAGATGGAACATAGAGGAGGGGTGGCCGCGGACGGTGAAACCGGAGATGGGGCAGGAGTGCTTACCCAATTGCCCTATGATTTTTTTGAAGCGGTAGCAAAAGAAAGTCAAATAAAATTGCCGCCAAAAGGCGAATACGGAGTGGGCGTACTATTCGTGCCCAAGGGACATGATAAAAAAGGGATATTGGATATAGTAGAAGAGTCATTGAGGGCTCTTCAGTTCGACAATCTTTGGCTGCGGCGAGTCCCGGTTGAGTCTAAAAAAATTGGAAGAATAGCCAGACAATCAGAACCATCTATCTATCATCTCTTTGTGAAAAAAGACACATGGTCCGGTAAAGTTTTAAATAGAAAATTATATGTCCTTAGGAGACACATCGAGCATAAAGTAAGAGAAGTCTATCCTGTTTCAAACTTTTATATCGCGTCCTTCTCATGCTCAACCATTACCTACAAAGGAGAGCTAAGAACCTGGCAAGTCAACCAATACTACAAGGATCTAAATGATCCACGCTACACCTCCGCAACAGCCATGGTACATTCGCGATTCTCTACGAATACGTTTCCAGAATGGAGACTCGCCCAGCCTTTTAGGTTTTTGGCACACAATGGTGAAATCAATACCATCAAAGGAAACATCAATAAGATGGTTTCTCGAGAAGTGCTGTTGACGTCGACAGACTTTACCGAAGACGAAATCGCTGTACTTACACCCATATGTAATGCGCAGTTTTCTGATTCTGCCAATCTTGATGGCATATTGGAATTGCTTTTAATGGGAGGTAGAAGTCTGCAGCATACTATGGCTATGCTTGTGCCTGAAGCCTGGCAGGAAGAATCTGATATTAGTCCTGAGAAACGAGCATTCTATGAATTTCACTCTACAATTTTTGAACCATGGGATGGCCCTGCATCACTGGTATACACCGATGGTTATACTATAGGCGCAAGTTTGGATAGAAATGGACTTAGACCCTCCAGAATCATTACCACCAAGGACGATAGATTAGTACTAAGCTCAGAGGTCGGAGCCGTACATATTGCTCCTGAAATGATCAAGAAAAATGAACGTCTTGGTCCGGGTCAAATGATCATGGTTGACTTAGTTGAAGGGACTGTAGCTTCTAATAAGGAAATAAAAGATACGCTTGCCAAGGATCGTCCATATCAAAAATGGGTTAAAGAAAATTTGATTCATTTGTCTGACTTTCTAAAAGAGAAGACACTAAAACCTTCTCTTCAGTCCGATGATTTGCTGCAAAAGCAGATCGCTAATGGATTCACTCAGGAAGATATCAAGTTCATATTGGAACCCATGATCAAAAATGGGACTGAGCCATTGGGATCGATGGGCAACGATACAGCATTGGCTGTTTTTCGGGATAGCCCGACCCATTTGTCTCAATATGTAAAACAAATATTTGCGCAAGTAAGTAATCCACCAATAGATCCGATCAGAGAGAGATCAGTCATGTCTTTGATTAACTATTTGGGCAATAGTGAGAATATATTGATGCATAAAGCTTCACATGCGCAGAAGATCAGAATTGAGACTCCACTGTTGTCATTTCACGAATTTGAGTTAATTAGAAATATTAAATTCAATGGTTTCGCAACCAAAGTGATTGATTCTACCTATGATCCGAAAAGTGCAACACTCCAAGAAGCCTTAAAAACAATTTCTCGAACTGCCTTAGAACAAGTCCAGGATGGAGTCAATATTTTAATTGTTTCAAATCGAGATATTTCTGCTGACAGAGTCAGAATTCCAAGCCTACTTTCAACGGGAGCGATTCACCAATATTTGCTGAAGAAAAAAGCAAGAGCTAAGACGAGCTTGGTTGTCGAAGGGGGTGATATTGTAGAGACCCATCATATCGCTACCTTGGTTGGCTTTGGTGCCACCGCTGTCTACCCCTATCTAACTGTGGAGACCATTTTGAGTCATGGAGCCTCACTGAACCAATCAGGGAATGAGCTCTTTGAACAGTACAGAAGATCTATTGGATACGGGCTGAGAAAAATCCTCTCAAAAATGGGAATATCCACGATTCAGTCTTATGAGTCAGCTCAAATATTTGAAATAATAGGTTTGGATCTGGAAGTGACCGACCTCTGTTTTAGAGGCACGCCATCGAGAATATCAGGTAAAGATTTTGAGCAAATCGAAAAAGAGGTTTTAGAAAATCATCAAACAGCATTTTTACCAGCCAACGAAAAACCAAAATTAGATACTGGTGGGCTCTATCAATGGAAAAGAGATGGAGTACGCCATTTATTCACTCCAGAAGTAATACATGCGCTGCAGAAATCCACCAGAAGTGGGAATTATGAGTTATTCAAAACCTATAGCCGGGCGATCAATGATCAGGCAGAAAAGAATATTACACTAAGAAGCATGTTCGATTTCAATTCTAAGGGAAGCATTCCTTTGGAAGAAGTCGAGCCAGTGTCAGAAATTGTCAAAAGGTTTGCGACCGGAGCCATGTCCTTTGGTTCTATATCAGAAGAAGCACACACCACAATAGCCAAGGCCATGAATCTGATTGGAGGCAAATCCAATAGTGGCGAAGGCGGTGAGGATGCTATCAGATATACGCCCAATGCAGACGGTACTTTATCGAGATCAGCGATCAAACAAGTAGCCTCTGGGCGATTTGGCGTCACAGCACATTATTTAGTCAATGCGGATGAAATTCAGATAAAAATAGCGCAAGGAGCGAAGCCGGGAGAAGGAGGCCAGCTGCCTGGAAAGAAGGTGGATGAAACCATCGGAAGAATCAGGCACTCCACCCCTGGCGTGTCCTTGATCTCACCGCCACCTCACCATGACATATATTCCATAGAGGATTTGGCGCAGTTGATTTATGATCTGAAAAATACGAATCAGAAGGCCGACGTAAATGTAAAGTTGGTAGCAGAAGCTGGTGTAGGAACTATCGCAGCGGGTGTAGCTAAAGCCAAAGCCGACAACATCCTGATTGCAGGACACGACGGTGGTACAGGTGCGTCACCGATTAGCTCAGTACATCATGCAGGGATTCCATGGGAAATAGGTTTGGCAGAAACCCATCAGACGCTGGAAAAAAACGATTTGCGTAAGAAGGTAAAACTTCAGGCAGATGGCCAGCTTAGGACAGGAAGAGATCTGGCTGTGGCAGCGATCCTTGGAGCCGAAGAATGGGGAGTATCTACCGCCGTGTTGGTAGTAGAAGGATGTATCATGATGAGAAAGTGTCATTTGAATACTTGCCCTGTTGGCGTAGCGACTCAGAATCCTGAACTAAGAAAACTGTTTTCTGGCAAGGTCGAACATATAGTCAACTTCTTCAACTTCCTTGGCCAGGAGCTAAGAGAGATAATGGCAGAACTTGGCGTAAAAACTGTTGCTGAGCTTATCGGAAGAACTGATCTACTGACTTTCGATCGTAAAAAGGCTAAAGAGCATGCCGGAAATATCGATTTGGAAGCCCTTCTTCAAAACCCATTTAAACCAAAGGATCATCTATCCTGCAAACTCGAAAAGCAAGATCATGAGTTGGATCAGGTGTTGGACAGAACATTGATCAAAGAATCTCAGCCTGCTTTATTGAGAAAAGAAAAAGTCCGACTGGATTTGCCAATAAATAGTCAAAACCGAGCAACCGGTGCCATGCTTTCAGGGCAGCTCGCTCGGCTCCATGGCACCGATGGACTTAATAGAAATACAATCAAGGTCAAGTATACCGGTTCGGCAGGACAAAGTTTCGCCGCTTTTCTCGCTCATGGAATCACATTTACACTCGAAGGAGAAGCCAACGACTACGTAGGCAAGGGTCTTTCTGGTGGAAAGGTAGTCTGCTTCCCGCATGGAAGCTCTGATATCGTGCCAGAGGAGAATATTCTGGTGGGCAATGTGTGTTTGTACGGAGCTACATCCGGCGAGCTGTATGTCAACGGAAAAGCAGGAGAGCGATTTGCCGTTCGAAATTCTGGAGCACTAGCCGTTACAGAAGGTCTTGGAGATCATGGCTGTGAATATATGACAGGAGGGCGAGTGATTGTACTGGGAGAGACAGGAAAAAATTTCGCTGCTGGTATGAGTGGAGGCATAGCCTATATCTATGTCGAAAACTTCGATTTCACCTCTAAGTGCAATATGGAATTGGTAGAGCTGGAAACGCCTGGTTCTGAAGATTTGGACTTCCTTTTGGATCAGATCAACAGACATTCAAGGTACACCAAAAGTAGCAAGGCATTTGATATCCTGGATCAATGGGAAACTGCGAAAAGAAAGTTTGTAAAAGTGATCCCTACGGAGTACAAACAAATATTGGAAAAGCAGAAATTAGAAAAAGAAAAGATCGTTTAATATGGGACAGGTAGATGGATTTTTGACGTACGAAAGACACAGCCTCGAATATGAGGAGGTTGATAAAAGGACTCAGCATTATAAGGAATTTGTGAAGCCCGTCTCAGCCGAGGAGACCAACGAACAAGCCGCTCGTTGTATGGATTGTGGTATTCCTTTCTGTCATAGTGGATGCCCATTGGGCAATAAAATTCCTGATTTCAATGATGCGGTATTCCGCAATGAATTCAAAGAGGCTTGGGGTATTCTAAAAAGCACCAATAACTTTCCAGAATTTACAGGCCGGATATGCCCGGCACCCTGTGAGGGTTCCTGCGTATTGGGATTGAACAATGATCCTGTCAGCATTGAGCATATAGAAAAAACGATCGCTGAAGAGGCCTTTGCACAAGGATGGGAAACCTCTCATACTGTAAAATTTAAATCCGGAAAGTCCGTCGCAGTGATTGGATCAGGGCCTGCGGGACTGGCTGCAGCAGATCAGCTATGTAAGCAGGGACATCAGGTGACTGTGTTCGAACGAGATACTCAGCCAGGTGGACTATTGAGATTTGGGATTCCTGATTTCAAATTGGAAAAATCTGTAGTCGAGAGAAGAATACGCTTGATGGAAGACTCAGGAGTTAAGTTCGAATGTGGGGTTGAGATTGGCCGTGATATTACAGCAAAAGAGATTGAAGACAAATTTGATGCTGTGGCTCTTTGTACTGGAAGTACTGTAGCTCGAGATTTGCCGATACCCGGAAGAGCATTAGGAGGTATTCATATGGCGATGAAATTCTTGAAAAATTCAAATAAAGTAGTGTCAGGCGAAGAGTTGGAAATAGTACCAGAATTGGATGCTAATGGCAAAAATGTAATTGTAATCGGTGGTGGAGATACAGGCTCTGATTGTGTAGGTACATCCATTCGTCAGGGAGCCAAAAGCGTTACCCAGATTGAACTATTGGATCAACCTTCTGAATCCAGATCCGAGGACAATCCCTGGCCAGAATGGCCCATGATATTGAGGACGTCTACCTCCCAAAAAGAAGGCTGCGAAAGAAATTGGTCGGTACTCACCAAGGAATTTATCGGAGATGATAAAGGTCAAGTGACTGGCTTGCGTGTGGTGAATGTAGAATGGATTGATAAGAATGCTTTCAAATTTGAAGAGATAGAAGGTACCGAACGTATTCTACCATGCGAACGAGCCTATTTGGCTATTGGCTTTATGCACCCTCAGAAAGAGGGACTGCTTGAGCAGCTGGGTATTGAAACAGATCCGCGTGGCAACATCAAAGATGAAATGTATCGCACTAACAAGGAACATGTATTTGCAGCCGGGGATTGTCGTAGAGGTCAGTCTCTTGTCGTATGGGCCATCAGTGAAGGACGTAAGGCGGCTTATTCGGTCAATAAATTTTTGACCGCAGAAGTAGTTTAGAAAAAATGCTAAGTAGTTTTCTTATATAGAAGTTGGAACGGACTTCAATATTATATTGGAAGTCATTTGTTGGATAAAACCTCGATCCCTATTGGTTAGGGGATCGAGGTTTTTTGATTTTAGGCCAAGAAAAACAAATCAATTGGAGGCCTTTATTATCTACATTGTGATTGATGCCCAACAAAATAATTACACTCTCATACAACCTTTTTGCTACCTAACGCCACTAAGTAGTAAATTGAATCTATGGAAGACGACAAGCTTATTGATGCTTTCTTATCAAGTAGAAGTGATGAGGACTTTCGGCAGCTTTATCGAAACCGAACTCCCGCCTTGTACCAGATGGCGTTGCGACTGACGGCTGATCAATTGGATGCAGAAGAACTGGTACAACAAACTTGGGTGATAGCCATCGAGAAAATCAGGCACTTTCAAAGAAGGTCCACGCTCAAAACCTGGCTTACAGGCATTATGATTAATCTGCTCAAAGAGAAAGTCAGAAAGGAAGTCAGTCAAAAAAAAACACTCGAAAGGAAGGGAATTTCTCAACCTCAAATTAGTTCGACCAGCCTAGATGCGATTGATCTTGAAAACGCTATTAAATCACTGCCAATCGGATATCGACAAATTCTAATTCTTCACGATATCGAAGGCTATACGCATAAAGAAATTGGTGAAATGATGGATATCTCCGACGGCACAAGCAAGAGTCAGCTCTTTCGAGCGAGAGGTATTCTTAGAAATGAATTGTATGATAACTACAAAACCCAATGAGTAATGGATGATAAACTAACTAACGAAGAGCGAACTCTCTTTGACTCATTGTCTAAAGAAGCGTCACCGCCCTCATTCCTCGAGGAAAAAATAGTGAACGAATTGAAAGAAAAATCATTGATAAACGAAAGCGATATGAAAATGACTAATATGAAACCCTGGATAGCGGGAATAGCTGCATCGATACTATTTTTTGTTAGTGGATATTATACAGGCAATAGCGGGACTGATGAGGTTGCGGAAATATCATCAGGCTATATTTTGTTGCTTCATGAGGACGAAAGATTTCAACCTGACGGCGGCGAAATTGAAATATTTGCAGAATATGCTGCTTGGATGGGAAAAATGATGCTCAGCGGTATCAGCATTACCGGAAACGAACTGTCCCCTGAGACCACTACATGGGTTAGTTCTCAAAACGAAAAAATCGAAGAGAGCACAGACAAAATATCGGGTTATTTCATTATCGGTGTCGAGGACAGGGTGAAAGCGCAAGAAATAGCACTTTCCTCTCCCCATATAAAATATGGAGGCACCGTAGAATTGATAAAATTATCCGAAAGGAATTAACTAAATTTCCACAAAATCAATTCTCTATACTTATGAAAAGTGCCATATATCAACTTGCTTTGACTTTGTTCCTAATGATTACTTGCGCCTTCCAGGGTGCATGTCAGACCATTGAAAATCCAGATATCACCGATTTCGGCTGGCTTGCTGGCAATTGGGTCGGCGATGGCTTCGGAGGAGTATCTCAGGAGGCCTGGACTGAGCCGAGTGCTGGCAGTATGATTGGGAGCTATAAGCACTCTAAAGAAGGCAAAGTCACTTTTTATGAAATTCTGCATATCTCTAAGATTGATGGAGAATTTCGCCTTCGGCTCAAACATTTCAATCCCGATCTCACAGGATGGGAGGAGAAGGATAAATTCGTCGAATTTCCTTTTGTAAGTGCCACTCCTACTAAGATCGAATTCAAAGGGCTCATCTATGAGCTCGTGGAAAAGGATAAAATGGAAATCCAACTAAAGCTAAATCGTGGAGGAGAAATCAGCACTGAGATCTTTCACTTTGAAAAAAAATCCATTTAGAAACTGGCATGCAGCAGCTAACTCTTATTACTCTGGTCGTGGCAGAATATGACGAAGCCATAGATTTTTACATCAAAAAACTAGGATTTGAACTGATTGAAGATACTCCACAATCTGACACCAAACGGTGGGTAGTGGTAAAACCTCCTGGGTCTGCACAGTGTGGTTTACTATTGGCAAAGGCTGTAAATGATGAGCAGAAGAGTCGAATTGGAAATCAGACCGGAGGCCGAGTATTTTTGTTTTTCCATACAGATGATTTCAAGAGAGATTATAATGTATACGTTCAAAATGGAGTTGAAATCGTGAGACCACCAGTAGAGCAACCCTATGGAATGGTAGCCGTTTTTGCTGATTTATATGGCAATAAGTTTGACTTGATAGAACCAATGACTTCTGTGACTTAATATTGCAAGTGCCCTTCAATTAAATATTGGACTTTGGAGGTAACTATCATTGGATTTTATTTCATGAAAGAATCGCAAATCAAAATCGAAGAACTTCTCAAAAAATCTAACGGATTTGAATTCTCCAACCATAGAGAAGAACCTGAAAGCCAAGACTATTGGGCGAGTACTTACGAGCTAAACAGATTGAAAATAAGATTCCGTAAGGCTAAAATCACTCCAAATAAAAATGGACAATTCGTAACAATTTGGAAGAGGCTACCGAATGGTCCCATTACTCCCTTTCATCAAAATGATGAGGTAGATCTGGTAGTAATATTGGTAGAAAAACGAGGTAAGCTTGGACAATTTGTATTCCCGAAAACTGTGCTGTGCAGTAAGGGTATTTTTAGTACTGACACGCTCGAAGGCAAACGTGGCATTCGAGTATATCCACCATGGGATGTGCCACAAAGTAAGCAAGCCATGAGAACTCAGGCGTGGCAAATCAACTATTTTCTCGACCTTGAGAAGACTTGTGACCATTCTAAAGCTGCAGCACTTTATCTGCAGGTCTAATCCCAAAATTCTCCGATTACTGCAATCCAGCCTTTCCTATCGACCTTCTGGGCTGAAGTGATTGCAAGAATATTTATAGAATGTTAGATTTCGGTCAATATATTCTGAATTGAGATGAAGACACTTTTTCATATCCTTCTAACTATTGTCTTTGGCAATGAACTCTGGGCGCAAAGCCGAACGGAAATACAGCATAAAATTGCCTCTGAAATACTAATGGAAAACCGATATATCACGGTCGGCCTACCCAAGTACTACGAATCAAGTGTTGAAAATTACGGAGTCGTTTATGTACTTGATGGTGAATATGCTTTTGATTATGCCCAGGGAGCAGTGTCATTTCTTTCAAATGCTTTTGGTCATATGCCTCCACTACTGGTAGTGAGTATTCCCAATGTGGATCGCGTACGAGATATGTATGTTAACTATGAAGTGGACGGCGGATATCTCAACTTTCTTGCCTTTATCAAAAGAGAACTAATGCCTTTTATCAATCAAAATTATCGAACTAATCAATTCGATATTCTTTATGGCTGGTCTTCCAGTTCTAATATCAATATGCAATTTTTGGCCAATGATCCGGATTTGTTCGATGCACATATTCAAACAGGCACAGGCATTGGTGCGAAGACCGCTGCCTACTTCAATGAAAAGCTACCCCAAAATACGTACGAAAAATGCTATCTCTATGCAAGTACCGAAAAAGGCCCAAGAGTACCCGGACTTCTGAAATATGAACAGGTGGTAAAACAAGCAGAGAGAGAAAACCTTACTTATAAGTTTCAGATTTTGGATGACGCATCTCATGTAGGAGCCATTACAGAAGGACTTTATGAAGGGCTAAGATTCATATTTGATGAATTTTATATTCCTGATACTATAGTGGTCAAGGGGAAAAATGAAATCTTAGATTACTATTACGAGATTGACGAGCGGTACCATTTTGAAATAAAAATTCCTGAAGGGGCTATAGGGGAATCCGCCGGACTGCTATTTCAGGCAGGCAATCCTGATGACGCTATTGCGCTGCTCAGACATGGGATGAAACTCCACCCTCATTCTTATGACTTGCCGGGTACCTTGGCTGAGGTATATGAGTATTTGGATAAAAAAGATTTGGCGGCAGAGCTTTATTTGAAAGCCTCTCAAAAGGCAAAAACGGATAGCCCAAGCTACCAGAAGTACAAACATTTATACGAAAAGGTGAAGGTTGCTAAATAAAAAAGCCTGGCTGAATAATCAGCCAGGCTTTGCTTGTAATTTTTTTTATTACGCCAATGCCTTCTCCAAATCTGCAATCAAATCTTCCACATCCTCTATACCTACACTTAGTCTGATCAGAGAATCCTTTAAGCCGGCAATTAAGCGTTCTTCTCTTGGAATAGCAGCGTGGGTCATACTTGCTGGATGTCCTACAAGGGACTCTACTCCACCGAGCGACTCGGCTAAGGCAAATAATTTGAGTTTTTCCATCACCTTGATGGCATCATCGATTTTGTCGTTTTTCAAAACAAATGAAATCATACCACCAAAATCCCGCATTTGCTTTTTGGCAATATCATGATTTTTGTGCTCCTCGAAGCCTGGCCAATAGACCTCTCCGACTTTAGGATGCGACTTTAGAAAGTGGGCTATTCTGCGACCATTTTCACAGTGACGCTGCATTCTGATATGTAAAGTTTTGATCCCCCTTAGGGCTAGAAAACAATCCATTGGACCTGTAACTGCACCGCTAGAGTTTTGGATAAAAGCGAGCTTCTCTTTTAGCACGTCATTATTGGTCATCAGACATCCCATGACCACATCAGAATGGCCAGAGAGGTATTTTGTGACCGAGTGAATGACCACGTCTGCCCCAAGATCTAATGGATTTTGAAGGTAGGGCGTCGCAAAAGTATTGTCTACGCAAAACATAGAACCAAACTTCTTACAGACACCGGATAGACCCTTGATATCAATAATATTCATCATTGGGTTGGACGGGGTCTCCGCCCAAACCATCTTAATTTTATTTGAGAAATGTTCTGAAATCCTATTTAAGTCCCGCATGTCGATAAACTTAAATTTGATTCCAAAATCCTGATAAATCTTGGTAAAAATTCGGTAGGTTCCTCCATAGAGGTCATTAGAAGCTAAGACCTCATCTCCAGGTTTCAACAATTTGAGAATGGCGTCCGTTGCAGCCAGACCGGAAGCAAAACACAGGCCGTGCTTAGCATTTTCAAGAGCTGCCAGGTTTGTTTGAAGTGCGTCTCTGGTTGGATTTTGAGTCCTTGAGTATTCATATCCCTTGTGATGACCTGGCGAAGGTTGTACGTAGGTGGAGGTCTGATAGATTGGAGTCATAATTGCTCCAGTGGTTGGATCCGGTTCTACCCCGGCATGAATGGCCTTAGTACCAAATTTCATAATTTCTTAATTTTATATTCAAATGCATGCTTAATCGAAATAAAGGTCATCTCGATAGGTGCACTATAATTTAAATAATTCTCCTGTGATTTTGAGCGACAAATGTAATCAATATCGCATATTCGCCATGATTTTCGCTTAGACTATTTTATTCCTTGAATAACTACAAAATTTCTTTTTTTCTTAATAGACAGAATGCCATTTTCTTTCTGATGTCATGGATGACATTTTTGCCATGGGTCTCTACAGCCGGAGTTTCAGTCCTGGCAATGACTCATGAAGCATGGATCAATGGTTTTTCGGAGGGCGAGTGGGCATTGTTTTTTCTACTCAGCGTTTTCACCATGGGTTTGGCTATTACCCCGACTACGTTTATTTCGCTGCTTTGTGGTTACTTTTTGAGCTGGCATGCAGTGATTCCAGTCATTCTCTGTTATCAGCTGGCCTCACTTATTGGATACTATTTGGCGCGACCGGTGGATCAACAAGCGGTGGACTGGATCAAGCAAAAATATCCTAAATCAAACATGGTTTTTCAGAATGTTGAAAAGGAACAATGGTTGACTACACTTCTGGCTAGAATATCACCAGTTTTACCTTTTGGCCTAATGAACGTTGTGCTATCCGTGGCAGAGGTCAGAATTGTGCCCTTTTTATTCGGAGGCCTGCTTGGAATGCTGCCGCGAACCCTATTTTTCATTTGGCTGGGTACTCAGGCTCCGGTTTTAATGAAGGCTTTGCAAACAGGAGATCAGTTTATCTGGCTCGTCCTACTCAGCCTCATAGGTATCTTCGGACTGTACAGAGTGCTTTTCGCTAAGCGTTGAAGTAGTCATTCATTTTGGTGTTAAGGTCCTTTTTGTCACTAATGTATCCTTTGCTATGATTTGGATGACCCGGCATATTCTCTACGTGCAAGGTTTGAGTAGGATAGGCAAATTCAACCCCAAAGTACTCAGCCAGTCTGAGTATTTCCAATAAAATCTCCTGTCTGAATTTGAGCTCATCTGTCCATGTTGGAGCTTCAAAAAAGATGTAGAACAATATGTCTAAGGAGTGCGCTCCGAGCTCATTGAAATGGATTTCATATTTCTCCTTGTTGGTCTTTGGATGTTTCATCATAACCTTTTTCAAACCCTCTACAAATGCTTCGATCAAATTAGGAGGCGTGTCATATTTGATTTGAATGATTGTTCGGAATCTACGCATCTGACGTAGCCCATTGTTGTCTATCGTGCTATCTGCCAGCTGACCGTTAGGGACATAGACCACAGAATTTCTAAATGTTCGGATACGAGTTGAACGGAAGCCCACCTCTTCTACAGTTCCATCTATTTCACCCGATACTATCCAATCCCCAATTTGAAATGGCTTATCCACAAAAATCATTAGCGACCCAAAGAAATTTTTAATCGTATCCTGAGCTGCCAAAGCAAAAGCAAGACCGCCAATCGAGAGACCAGTCAGCAGTGGTAAAATAGGTACATCCAGACTGTCAAGGATGACTAGACCACCAATGACCACAATACTAACACGCAGTACCTTTCTTACGAGCGGGACTAGCTGGTCATCTAATGTACTTTCTGTACGACTGACATACCTGCCAAGGTAGACATCTACAATGTTGGTCAACTGATATAAAGCAATCATTCCAAACAGTGGTATCAATGCTTTCAAGGCAAGCACTACGTAGAACCCGACTAGTTGTGGTAATTCCAAACTGGGGTATAGCGCACCAATAAAGAAGAATACCATGAGCATACCTACCGGCCGAGCCACGGGTAAGATAAACCTGCTTCCTAGTTTTCTGTTGTCGATATTGTCCAGAAGCTGAATCAGCAATCGTCCAAAAATCAGAGTAAAAATGTAGCGGATAAAAAAGCATGTTGCCAAAAACAGTACAACCCCCAACCACTGCCAAAGCTTCAACCCAAGAAAGTGTGCGTTGAGACCGGTTTTTTCCAGTTCGATTCCAATCCAGGATTTAGGATCAAATTTGTACAACTCTTCATGCACATCGCTTATTGATTCGAGTACCTGCGATTGAAATTGCCATAGTCCACGCCTCTTTTCTAAATAAATCTCTGGGTATCGATCATTAATTATATAGCGGTTGCCGTTGAGCAGGGAGTCAAAATGATTAGGGTTGGTTGGCACCTGATCAAAAAAGATGACTATACCGGCTCCCTCAAATACCTGCTTGAGCTGCTTTACATATTCTATTTTTTGAGCCAGATTTAGCCTCGGAGCATTGAAAACTATTGCTGCTAATTCTGGATTATATTCACCTATCGCTGTATTGTTCTCAAAAGTTTTGAGTGTCAAATAGGGAGTTCCTAGCTTGCTGGTAAGCGAATCTTTTGGTTGAGCCATCAGTCCGATGGAGAATAAAAAGACCAGACCTGTTAAGACGGTATATCGCATAGTTGTAAGAATAATTCTGGTGCAAAGTTATTTGCTGAACAGCAAAAACCAATTATAAATGTCTTCTCCTTCATACACTCGCTTCCAAGTGTCGTGACCCATGTCAGATTCTATAGTAAAACGTACTTTGTGACCTAGGCGCTCTAGTTCATTGAGGCCGGGATAAAAATATTTTACCGGTACCGCCTGGTCACGTCCTCCAGCGAAGCACCAGATGGGCATTTTGCTTTCTGCCAGTGATTTCATCAGATCTGTATGCCCCCATCCCACAACCGGGTTGATCGCAGCAAATAGGTCAGGATATTTACTACCCATATACCAAGTCCCAAATCCTCCATAGCTTAGGCCAGTTAGATACACTCTTTTTTTATCAGATTGGTAATTTTGATGTACATGATCCATCATATTGAGAAGGTCATCTTCCAATTGCTCCCAACCCATGGGAGGCCCCAGGTCTTGAAAAGGATAATTAGATTCTGCTGCACTCCCATTCATAGGCAATTCTGAACCCCATTTCTCTTCTCGGTCTGGTGTCCCTGTGGTTAGCTGTCTGGGCAACTGATCTATTGTTCTATCAGATAAGTAATCCGAGTAGGCATCTCTGCCAAACATAGGCAATTGAGGTCCGATAATGATAAACGGGAGCTCTCGTTTTTGAATCCATGCCTCATATAGAGGTCCATGCACCATCACAAAATCGAGCTCTGAAGTCCCGTCTCCTCTTTCCCCATTACCGTGCAAGAAGAGTATGACTGGCCATTTTCTATTAGGCTGGTCAGAATAGCCTTTTGGCAAATAAATAAGAAATTCTCTTTCTGATTGGTCAACTGTACTTTTAAATGGGATTCTCTGTAGTGTTTGAGTTTTAGAAATTAAAGGAAGAGAACAACAGATCAAAAGCAACAGGCAGAACTTTGTTTTTATAGATTTCATTGGAGTAGCAACAATAAAAAAGCTCCGATCGCGGAGCTTATATTTTTTTGAATTAATTCAAATCAAAATGTTTATTTAAAATACTTAGGTATAAATGGCCGAATTTATCGTAACACCATTTCCTCAGAGCGTCAAGCTCTTTACCAACTAGCATGATTGCTTTAGCTAGCTCCTTGTCAAACAAATTTTTATCAAAACTGACTTTTGAAAGAATTGTTTTAGAATATTCCAACATGTACAAGTGGTTTGTTAAAAAACATTAAACATTAAACCTGACGGCACGTTCTGCCGTCCTACAAATTGCACCTTCAAAATACGAAATATCGGTTAGATTTGCAATTTTAATACCTCAAACGAACATGCGGAAAGTTGGTTTTTTATTCCTTGTTGTTTTATTGTTGACAAGCCTGGTATCGGTAGGCCAGCAAGTGTCCATAGAACCGGGTCCTGATCAAATAGCGAGCAACCAGGCGTTTACAATTACGCTCACAGTAAAAAATGCTCGTCTGGAGAGTTATTCTCCCTTTCCCGATATCCCAGGATTTGTCAAACGAGGTACTTCCTCCTCCTCCTCGACCAATTTTGTCAATGGTCGCCGGAGTTCGTCCCAGAGTATTATTCAAAACTATGTTGCGACCGCAGAAGGTGAGTTCATTCTAAAACCCTTCGAGATGGAAGTAAATGGTCAAAAAATAGCTGTAAAAGGAAAAAAAATCAAGGTTGGACCACCAGCTCAGCGCAGACAGCGCAACGATCCATTTGGTAGCGATCCATTTCAAGATTTTTTCGGTCGACAAAATGCTCCTCAAGAGTTTGTGGATGTAAAAGCAGATGCTTTTCTGGCGCTGACCACCGACAAGTCATCGGTATATCCGGGAGAAGGCTTTACACTCACATTGGCGTTCTATGTAGCCGGTAATAATCGTGCAGACATGAGGTTTTATGAGCTGAGCAAGCAGATTCCTGATATTGTCAAAAAAATAAAACCCGCGAATTGTTGGGAAGAGAATTTCAATATCGATAATATTTCTGGTGAGCCAGTAGAGATTAATGGAGAGAACTATACGCAATTCAAAATCTATCAGGCGGCTTATTATCCACTCAATGATGAAACCATTTATTTTCCCAAGGTTGGCTTGGAATTGATCAAATATAAAGTGGCGAAGAACCCAACATTTTTTGGAAGAAACAAACAGGAGGAGTTGGTGACATTTGAGACTAAAGCTAAGCAAGTTAGAATCAAAGAACTACCCCCACACCCGCTCAAAGAAAGTGTAACAGTTGGAAATTACAGGCTAAAGGAGAAAATTTCAAGTCAAGAATTGCGCACTGGCGAAAGCTTCAATTATTCGTTTGATGTGGTAGGAGAAGGAAATATTTCTGCTATACGAGAACCACGACTCACCGAAGACGACAATTTCGATATATACTCTCCAAACATCAGACAAGACATCAGCAGAGGCCATGGCAAGGTGCGTGGCACCAAATCATTTAGCTATTATGGTATACCAAACGAACCGGGTGACTACCCACTGGGAGACTACCTGCAGTTTATCTATTTTAATGTAAAGACAGAGACCTATGATACGCTCAAGTCAGAAATAGTATTGACTGTGACAGGAGAAAGCAAAAAAAATGAATACATCTTGTCCAATGATATGGGGTCATTTTATGACGCGATCGATATCGAAGATAATGAGTTGCAGCCTCTTGACGCAAAAGATCGACTGAGATCTGTCGCTAACATTGCCATATTTGTATTGATAGGTATGGTTGCATTAGCAATATTCAAAAAATAGCACTTCCAGTCAGCAAAAAAGCATTCCTCAAGAGAATTTGACCTAATTTTGATTTCATTAGGTATTTAAATTTTTTTTTGATGAGCAATTCATTCGGGTCTTTATTCAAGATCACCACTTTTGGAGAATCACATGGTAAGGCCATAGGAGTCACTATAGATGGATGTCCCGCTGGAATAGAGGTGGACGAATCCTTTATCCAATCCGAGCTGGATAGAAGGCGTCCTGGTCAATCAAAAATCACAACTCAAAGAAAGGAACCGGATGGTTATGAAATTCTTTCCGGGGTATTCGAAGGCAAAACCACAGGCACTCCCATCGCCTTGGTCATCCGCAATACGGATCAAAAAAGTAAAGATTACACGCATATTGCAAAGTCCTATCGACCCTCTCACGCAGATTTTACCTATCAGGAAAAGTATGGGATCAGAGATTATCGAGGCGGAGGCCGCAGCTCTGCAAGAGAGACTGCCGCTAGAGTAGCCGCTGGCGCCATTGCCAAACTGGCACTACGTCAGCTCGGGATTTCTACACAAGCATACGTATCACAAGTCGGCGAACTAAAAACTGAGAAGAGTTATTTGGAATTGGACCTTTCCAAAACAGAAGATAATATTCTACGGTGTCCAGATGAGTCCGTCGCAGATGATATGATCAACTTCATAGATCAAGTCCGTAAGGATGGAGATACCGTTGGAGGTGTGATCACTGGCGTGATTACCGGTACGCCAGTGGGCCTCGGCGAGCCTGTATTCGATAAACTGCATGCCAGGCTTGGGGCAGCCATGCTCGGTATCAATGCGGTGAAAGGCTTCGAATATGGGAGCGGATTTGAGGGCGCAAAGATGAAAGGCTCTGCACATAATGATCTGTTTGAAAAGCAAGGCAAAGAGATCACAACAAAAACTAACTTGTCAGGCGGGATTCAAGGCGGCATAACCAACGGTCAGGACATTTACTTCAATGTGGCATTCAAACCGGTAGCTACCATCATGAGAGACCAAGAATCGGTCGATCAGGATGGAAATTCTACGACGGTATCAGGAAGAGGACGTCACGACCCATGTGTAGTCCCGAGAGCGGTTCCAATTGTCGAAGCCATGGCAGCACTTACAGTACTTGATTTTTATCTTCTGCATCAGTCCACAGTCCTAAAAGGTTAGTATCTTGGCAAATTAATCTTGTCCGATTAATCAATTTTTTTAAACATACACAAGAATGAAAAATTTACCGCTCCATGTTAAAATTGTAATTGGGCTTGTCCTAGGTGTAATCTGGGCATTTATATCAAGTGCTCTAGGTTGGAACGCTTTTACAATTACCTGGATAGATCCATTCGGAGTCATATTCATTCGATTATTAAAATTTATAGCAGTGCCGTTGGTATTGTTTTCCATTATTAGTGGAGTATCGGGGTTATCTGATGTGTCGAAGTTGGGCAGATTGGGTGGGAAAACTCTGGGAGCTTATCTCATCACTACCGTGGCTGCTGTAGGATTGGGTCTGCTGCTTGTAAATATGGTGAAGCCTGGTGATTTTGTAGAAGAAAATCAGCGCGTTAAAAATAGAATTTCTTTTGAATTGTGGCTTGAAGGTGAAGGCATGGGGCTGCCTCATGATGGACAATCCTACCTCAGTGATCCAAAATATGCACACTTGATCACTGATGCTCAGAAGGCCAATCAACTTTCAGAAAAAGACAAGGCAGAAGTAGCCAAGCGAATGGCTAGTGCTCAGAAGCAAAAAGATGTAAGCCCACTTCAGTTCATCGTAGACATGGTGCCAGAGAATGTTGTCTTATCTATCTCTAACAACGGACTCATGCTACAGGTCATTTTCTTCTCCATTTTTTTCGGGATCACATTAGTGATGGTGCCGGAAGAAAAGAAGAAACCTGTCGTCGATTTCATCCATAGCATCAATGAGGTCTTCTTAAAAATGGTGAATATGGTGATGGGAGCAGCTCCTTTCTTTGTGTTTGCCTTACTGGCCGGCGTGATCGCAAAAATGGCGGATACACCAGCGGAGGTTTTCGAAATCTTCCTGGGCCTCGGTTCCTACTCACTGACATTAGTAGCAGGTTTATTCTTTTTGGTTTTCGTTTTTTATCCATTGATCATCAAAATTTTTGTACCAAAAATTTCATATAAAGAATTCTTCAAAAATATTAGTCCTGCACAGTTTCTGGCCTTTTCTACCAGCTCAAGTGCCGCAACACTTCCTGTCACTATGGAGTGCGTAGAGGACAACATGGGAGTTTCTAAAAACATCTCAAGTTTTGTATTGCCTGTCGGTGCCACTGTCAATATGGATGGTACAAGCTTGTATCAGGCCGTAGCCGTGGTATTTCTGGCACAACTTCATATGGTAGACCTTACTTTTACCCAGCAGCTGGTCATTGTCCTTACCGCAACGCTGGCATCTATCGGAGCCGCTGCTACACCAAGTGCCGGACTCGTCATGATGATTATAGTATTGCAGTCTGTAGGTCTAAATCCTGCATGGGTTGCTATCATTTTCCCAGTAGATCGTATCCTCGACATGTGTCGTACAGTAGTGAATGTAACGGGTGATGCCACAGTCTCCACCTTGATCGCCAAGAGTGAGGGCGAGTTGAATAAGTATTAAATATCTTAATCTTCGAAGAACCAAACAAAGAACACCGGTGTTTCGTATCTTTGTATTCTGATATTAGAAGAAAAGATTATGGCAGAAGCAGTAGCAAACACTCCGGTAAATATATATTTCGAATCAAACCCGAATCCAAACACGCTTAAGTTTGTAGTCAATTTCATGTTGGTTCCGGAAGGCACCAATTATGACTATCCGGCTCTTGAACGTGCGACTAACTCTGAGTTGGCTCAAGAGCTGTTTACATTTCCGTTTGTGACAGGTGTATTCGTGATGAGCAATTTTATTACGGTGTCTAAGGATGAATCTACAGAGTGGGAAGAAGTCAGAGATGGAATCAAAGAGCACATCAAAAGCTATTTGGAATCCGGCAAACTGGCGGTAAACCTTTCTGAACCTTATGCTGAGCCAAAAAAGGACGAAGCAGCTAAAGTTCCAACATCTGATCTGGACGAAAATATCAAAGGCATTTTGAATGAGTACATCCGACCTGCAGTAGAGCAGGACGGAGGAGCGATTGATTTCCACTCTTTCGAAGATGGCAAGGTCAAGGTTGTACTACAAGGTGCGTGTAGCGGATGCCCTTCTTCTACGCTTACACTAAAGGCAGGTATTGAAAATCTCTTGAAGAGAATGGTGCCTGAAGTGCAAGAGGTTGAGGCAATTAACGGGTAATTAGCCTACCACATCATTGCATTTCACGGGGATGCCTATCATTTAACATCACGTGAAGAGAATTTCGCATTGTGTTTATTCAATGAGATTAGCCCACAAGGGCAAAAACAACTGCATGGGCTCTCCTATTTCATTCCCAACACTTCTTTGGATACGTGCATGGTGACTAGCATATGTGGTACGTCGACCACTTCGGCTATTTTCAGATCGCCTGCAAGAGAGCAAAGCATATAAGCATCCTCCTCAGTCAGCCCGTGTTCGGCGACAAGGTAGGTGATCATGTACTGAATGGCCTTGCGTGTCGCTTGATCTATTGTGGTACCGAATGCCGTGACAGCATAATAATCATCAGTTTCGTATTGCGGTTCCTGGATGAAATTCTTCTCACCTTTTAAAAGATTCAGCTCAAAAACAAACCTCATGGGAGACTCCACTGCAGTCCCACACACTTCTCCCAAACCCTGGACGGCATGGGCATCTCCTATGGAGAACAAGGCCCCTTCAACAAATACAGGAAAATAGACAGTAGTACCTTCTACTAAGTTGGGGTCATCCATGTTACCACCATTTGCTCGAGGTGGGATGGTAGACAGGAGGGAATCAGTATCTGGTGCCACCCCCATCACTCCCGCAAAAGGACGAGTGGGGATTTTTATTTTGTCGGAAAAATGGATCAGTTTATCAGTACTGTCAATCTTAAAAGTTCTGAGATATGGTTCTGTATATACATCAGCTAAATAACCAAAACCAGGGAAGATAGCCGACCAACCCCAGTTGCCCACTTCAATTTTGTGTATGGTGACTGCCAGTACATCCCCTGGCTGAGCACCTTCTACATAGATGGGGCCTGTGAGTGGATGGATGGGCTCGAAAGATACTTCGGCTAAATCGTCTAAGTTAGAATCTACAGTCAGCTGAGCATCTGTGGCTTCTTCTGTGAATGCTTCTACCACTGCCCCGCTCGGCACGTTTAATACTGGCGGGATTGTACTGCTCCATTTGTTGTGTTTTTGTGTGGTAGGTAGTGTGTACTCAGGTGTTACCTCTTGCGTTTTCTCTACTACTGGCTCCTTGACGGGCTGCTGACAGCCGAGCAGGATCAATGCTAATGTTAGAATGGATAGTCTTTTCATAGACTAAATATACTGAACATTGTAAGGATAGAAAATCTAATGTGTGGACAAAAAAAATAGCACTGGATTAATATCCAGTGCTATTTTCGATTTTGTATTGCCAATTAGGCTCTTTTAGAATTCGAATTTGATTCCTTGTGCCAATGGTAAGTCAGCTCCAAAATTGATGGTATTGGTCTGACGTCTCATATAAACTTTCCAAGCATCTGAGCCGGACTCGCGTCCTCCACCAGTTTCTTTTTCGCCACCAAAGGCTCCCCCGATTTCAGCACCTGAAGTTCCGATGTTTACATTAGCGATTCCGCAATCCGACCCACCGTGAGAAAGGAACATCTCTGATTCTCTCATATTCTGAGTCATGATAGCCGAAGAAAGACCTTGTGGTACATCGTTTTGAATTCCGATTGCTTCCTCTAATTCTTTGTACTTGATCAAATAAAGAATAGGGGCGAAAGTCTCGTGTTGTACAATTTCGTAGTGGTTTTCAACTTCGAAAATAGCCGGCTTTACATAGCAGCCTGATTCGTATCCTTCTCCTGACAGTACCTCTCCGTCTACGACTGTTTTAGCACCTTCCGCTTTTGCTTTTGATATAGACTCTGTGTACATGTCTACTGCTAAAGTGTCGATCAGTGGCCCAACGTGATTGGATTCATCAAGTGGGTTGCCAATTTTTAACTGGCCATAGGCGCTTTGCAATTTTGATTTCACATCTTCATAAATGTCTTCATGGATGATCAATCTACGAGTAGAAGTACATCTTTGACCGGCTGTGCCGACTGCGCCAAATACTGCGCCGATAAGAGACATATCCAGGTCTGCATGTTTAGAAATAATGATAGCATTGTTTCCACCTAGCTCAAGCAATGCTCTTCCAAGCCTTGCTCCTACAGCTTCTCCTACAGCTTTACCCATTCGTGTAGAACCTGTAGCCGAGACTAAAGGAACACGTTTATCATTTGACATGAGCTGTCCAATTTTAGCATCTCCAATGATGAGATTGTTTACTCCCTCAGCGATACCATTGGCTCTGAATACCTTGTCAGTGATATGCTGGCAAGCAATCGCCGTAATAGGCGTTTTTTCACTTGGTTTCCAAAGGCATACATCACCGCAAACCCAGGCTAGTGCACTATTCCAAGCCCAAACAGCGACTGGGAAGTTGAAAGCAGAAATAATACCTACAATCCCCAGTGGATGATACTGTTCGTACATTCTATGGCTCGGTCTTTCCGAGTGCATAGTCAGACCATACATTTGTCTTGAAAGCCCTACTGCAAAGTCGCAGATATCAATCATCTCTTGTACTTCGCCAAGGCCTTCTTGATATGACTTACCCATTTCATAAGAAACCAGCTTGCCGAGGTCTTCTTTCTTTTCGCGAAGCGCTTCGCCTACTTGTCTTACTATTTCTCCTCTTTTGGGTCCTGGTACAAGTCTCCATGATTTGAACGCCTCAGAGGCGGTTTGAATGATTTCTTCATAAGTCTCTTCTGAACCAGAAGTTACTTTTCCGATAAGCTTCCCATCTGCTGGAGAATAGGATTCTATTACTGCACCATTGGACTGGATCCATTTGGACCCTGTGCTAGATCCCATATTGAGCTCTTCTATTCCAAGATTTTTTAGTGCTTGTTCGATGCCGAATTTATCTGCCATTTTTGTGTTATTTAGCGTTTCCGCAAAAATAGGTTATCCTATCAATTAATATGATTGTTACAAAAAAAATCCCTGTCAAGCAGGGATTATGTTAAAATAGTATCAAATGTGTGGCGTATTACCAACCCATACCATAATAGGCTTTTTCTCCATTTTCGTATACACCTTCTACCAGCAAGCCTGAGCCATCACTTGTGCTTGACAGTGCTCGAGACAAATCCTCTACAGAAAGAATGGGTCGCTTATCTACTCTGGTCACAATGAACCCGCTTTTGATTCCAGCCTCTCTCCATTTGCCTGGCTCTACCTTTAGCAATTTGGCACCGCCTTCCAGATTTAGCTTTTCCTTTTCTTCTTTAGATAGGTCCGCGAAGGTTCCTCCCCTAATAGTCATGTTGTTGGAGGAGGCTATGGTCGTGGTAGTTCCCAGCGTATTTTGCAAGGTGGCGGTCACGGTTTTCTTTTTGCCGTCTCGTATTAAAGTCACTTCTATTTTGTCACCCGGACGGTTGAGTGCCACTTTCTCCTGTAGCTCGGATGTTTTCACTACTTTCTCTCCGCCAATGGCGATGATCACATCACCATTTTTGATTCCGGCATCCTCTGCACCACTGTTAGGATTTACGTTGATTACATAGACACCCTCAAGAACACCCAAATTTTCTTCCTCTGCTAGCTGAGAGTTGACATCGCGGATGTTTATACCCAGGAGGGCTCGTTGTACCACACCGAATTCTTTTAGATCAGCCAGTACCTTATCTACCAGATTGGAAGGCACGGCAAAAGAATAGCCTGCGTACGTTCCTGTCGGGGTGGCAATGGCGGTATTGATACCTACCAATTCGCCCCTAAGATTGACGAGGGCACCGCCAGAATTTCCAGGATTAACCGCTGCATCAGTTTGTAGAAATGACTCGATCTGAAGATTATTTCTGTTTCGCAAAATATTGATGTTTCTTCCTTTTGCGCTAATGATACCAGCGGTCACAGTGGATCTGAATTCAAAAGGGTTTCCGACTGCAAGCACCCATTCTCCAATTTGAACTTGATCAGAATTTCCCACTTTGATAAACGGCAATCCGGCAGCCTCTATTTTTAGCAACGCCAAGTCTGTGGTTGGGTCCGTCCCAATGATTTCTGCTTTGTAGGTTCTATTGTCATTGAGAAGAACCTCGATCTCAGTGGAATTTTCGATCACATGGTTATTGGTGGCAATATAACCGTCCTCGCTGATGATGACTCCGCTACCGCTTCCCATAGATGGGCGCTGTTGTGATTGGCCACCACCTTGAGGGTCGCCGAAAAATTCCTTGAAATATTGATCAAAGGGGCTTGATCCTCCAGCGACAGTGCTGTTACCTTTAAATGTACTACGGATATGTACTACACCCGGTGTGACGGCTTTCGCCGCGTAGACAAAATTGAGACCTTCCGGTACAATCATGGCTGACGAATCCAGACCGTAATTAGAAAAACGCACTGGCTGATCTGTAGATTGTATGATCGTTGCGGGCTGCTCAGTCCTGATGAGCTCGTAGCCGCCAAGTGCTACAATGCCTCCAAAGAGTGAGGCAAATATCATCCCTATATAAAATTGTCTGTTGTTCATATCTAAAGTCTTTTTGCTTTTCCGATTCAATAAACGTCAATTAAAATTAATGGATATTATTGTTAACAACATTTAACAAAAAACCCTGACGAACCAACCAGAGGTCAATTGTCAGGGTCATAACCAACCTCAACTAACTACTTACTACTTAATGGCGATGGTTTTCTTTTGAATTTTCTTCTCATCCTTAGGGATAATCACGTTCAAAAGTCCATCTTCATATTTTGCCTCCACCTTATCGGCGTTAATGTTGTCTGGCAGTTGAAACGATCGGCTAAATGATCCATATCTAGTTTCTACTGCGTGGAAGTTTTTCCCTTCTTTCTTCTCTTCAAATTTCCTTTCTCCACTTACTACAAGCTGGCCTTCGTTTAGGTCGATGTGAATCTCCTCTTTCTTGATGCCGGGAATGGCAAAGCTCAGTTCGAATGATTTATCCGATTCGGATATATCTACTTGTGGAGTAAAAGATTTTCCTTCAGTTGCGCCGCCATTAAATAAGCGATCGTTGAACAAGTCATCAAACAAACTATTTGTTGTGAATGTTCTTAGTGTTCTTGGGTTATACTTAATCAGTGACATATTTATTTTGTTTTTTGTTGATATTAAACTCTGATAGCCCAATTGCTAATGTTGTGCCAATGGAAATCGTAAAAGATAATAATGACACAATGTCTGTAAAACCTAATTTTTATTAAAATATCAAGACATAATGACTGGTTTATGAAAGCTCTAAGCTTACATGGTAGATTAAACGTTAGGTAATTGATGGCCTAAAACTTTTTTGAATACATGTATTGTAGAATTAAAAAGAAGCGGCTAATATTGCAGTCCCAAAATCAGGGAGTTATTCAAAAGTGAATGGCTAAATGACCAAATTCCTCTTTAGCTCAGTTGGTTAGAGCATCTGACTGTTAATCAGAGGGTCGTTGGTTCGAGTCCAACAAGAGGAGCTTTATTATCAGCCAGTTACATGTAAAAGTGTGACTGGCTTTTTTTCGAGGTGCTTAGAAATATTGAATTCTATTCTTTTTAATTCTGCTTTTCTCTTAGCAAGCTCAGTCTCTCTGCAAGATCAATTTTAAGCTTCTTAATGTGCTTTCTTTGGACGCCATTTGCTTTTCTTTCAGCATTCCCGAGTTCATAAAGCGCATCTCCAAAGAACTCTTCTGCCAAATCAAATTTTTCCTTGAACTCAGCACGTTTCCCTTTGTCCAGAGAATAATTGTACTTTTCAAAAATATTTTCTTTGTTACCAGAAACTAAAACAATGATTAAACCAATTATTGGACTGAGCAAAAGAGAAAAAAATAACGCTCCTCCAAATCCTACTTTCTTATCACTTCCTGCATACCCCACTATCAAAGAGAATACTATCCAAAGAACTATTACCATGATATGCTATTTTTAATTGTGAGTTTTCATAATAGTCTCAAAATGCTGAATTTTAATTTATGGCAAATTCTACACAAAGAAAAATGGATCAAGAGAAAAACTAGTTTGCTATGTCCCCTCATGAGAAATTTGGAGCGTAAAAAACTTAATAGGGTTGGGGTTTAAATACTTTTCCCTTCAGACAATTTAACCACCCCCCTCCCTAACGGCAGTGCATTATTCAATAATAATCATGTTGACTTAATCAATCGCTCTATCTGCTTCAAACCATCAGGCGACAAATTTTGCAATTGCTTCTGTGTAATTGTATTAATATTGATCTGATTATTCTGTTGTTTGATTTTTACATAGGGTCCATTAAAGACGTGCAAAAGTCTCAAGTATTTGACGAAAATTTTAAACCAATGACATTTAACGGTATGCTGGATGCGCTAAATTTTTCCGCAAAGTATGGTTATGAGCTTGATATGGCTTACCCAGTTACAATTGGAAATTCAATAGTGTATCATTACATTATGAAAGGATTAAGTTTTAATCAATTGTAGCCTAGAGAAAAGCCTACTTCATAAATTTGGAATTATGAGAATAATATTTGTAGCTTTTAAGACCTGTGTTTCCTTAATATCGGGTTGAGGTCAAACGGCTCTGCAGTATAACAATAAAAGATTATCAAAGAAGAAGCACCAAGATTATGAAGGAGTAATCACAGACTATACTAATGCTTTCAGCCAATATCCATCTGAGCACCTTTAAACAAAAGTAGGTCGGATGTATAAGCTAGCTCCTATGCTACCAAAAACTTGGCTCAGCTATTCACTCTAAAAACTTTGCCGCAGGATTTGCTTCAAGCCTTGGTACCAGCTTTCTTCGGCCAGGCTCCTTTTCTCTTTGAGACCGAGCCCTTCGTAGATTTCATGACAGGCGATCATTAGATTCTTCTTGTCGCGAATACCTTGTTCGACCATATCGAAGGCCTTTCGATTAGTTTCGGTAAGGTTACCATTTGAGACTACGAGTTGGTTTAGATTTTCGAATAGACTTTTCTGGTCTCCAGCGTTCATGAGATGCTATTTAGCGGTTGATTATTTGATTAAAACGTGCGTGTAGCTGCTGGCTATTTTGGTTGGCTGTCAGGCGGATGTATCTAGATGTTGCTCATAGACACTTCTTTAGATTCTAGCGCTTTAAGGATTGCCCTTGCTATATTTACGATTGTGCGACTAATATAAGTATAAATATTTCAACCAAAGAACAATAAGTATATAATAATATACTATAAATACTAAATTATGGACTTAGGTTTAATTAAAAGAATCTCTTCCCAGAAAAAAATAAAGCTTGATGATCTGGCAAAGATGGCTAATATTAAGCGTGCGACCTTTTTTAACTACCTATCGGGTAAGACTTCCATCCCTGCTGACTCGCTGAAAACTTTATCTGATATTTTAGACATTCCTATTGCTCATTTATATAATGAGTCCAATAATTTGGAATTGATGATGTCTAACGAACCCGAAATAGCTTACGCTTCTGGAATGAATACTTTTGAGATTCCTCTGGTTCACAAATTCATTAATTCGGATTTTTTATCCATGCATGGTGATGATGATTACCTAAAAAGTCTACCCAAGTTTCCTGTGTTGCTTGAGCAGCCGCTAAAAGGAAACTATCTATGCTTTGAGGTGGGGGATGACAGTATGTTTGATGGGACGCATAAAAGCAGGATGGCTGGTGATATAGTTCTAAGTCGAGAATATAAGAACCAAATAGAGGACCTAGATTTAAAAACCAACAGATACAATTTTCTAATCCTGCACAAGGAGGAGGGTCTGCTGATAAGGCGAATCGTCTCTTATAATGCTAATGAGAGAAACCTGACTCTCCGCTGTTTGAATGGTCAATATGAAGATTCGATTGTTTCTCAGAATGAGATTCTACGGATATTTGTAGAGATCAAATTGGTAAGCCGCAATACAGGAATCTAAGCCTGCTATCCAAAAAAAAATTCTGCTTTGTTGTCTAAAGCCATGCTATGCCCAAAAAGGCAGGATGTTTAACTCATTTGGCAATATTTGTAAATGAGCCGCCGCTACTTTAGCCAGTACATAATAATTAATTTTTCTCAAAATGCTGCTGGCTCCGGATGTTCACATCTGGAGCTTTTATTATTTGGCGGTATGCCACTTCTCGTCTTTCTTTGTCGTCTAATATCACACTATGGCAAAAAAAGGAATCCTACTCGTAAACTTGGGCACCCCAGATAGCCCGTCTGTAAAAGATGTGCGTACTTATCTGCGCGAATTTCTAATGGACGGTAGGGTGATAGATATACCTTTCCTATACCGATGGTTGCTGGTCAATCTTATAATCACGACTTTTCGCGGCCCGAAGTCTGCGAAGGAGTATCAAAAACTTTGGGAGGATCGAGGGTCACCGCTGAAGTTTTATGGTGAGGATTTGACAAAGGCTGTTCAGAAAGAGCTGGGCTCCGACTATGTCGTAGTATTGGGTATGCGCTATCAAAACCCTTCGATCCAGGTAGCGATTGATGAGCTAATGCGAAAAGGAGTCTCTGAAATCAAAGTAATCTCTCTATTCCCACAATATGCGTCAGCTACCAGTGGATCGGTAGTGGAGAAGGTCATGGATATTGTAAAGGGCTGGCAGGTGATCCCAAAGATCGAGTTTGAAGGACCGTTTTTCAATCATCCCAAACTTATAGAGGCCATCACTCAAAACGCTGAGAAGTGGATGAAGGAGCATGACTACGATCATTTCCTATTTAGCTATCATGGCTTACCCGAAAGACAGATTCTAAAATCTGGTATCGAAACTTGTAAGCTGGGAGATTGTTGCAATTCATGTGATCACAAAAATCAGTATTGCTATCGAGTTCAGTGTTTCGAGACTACCCGTTTAATTGCGAAGGCACTAGACCTGCCCGATGATCAGGTGACCACTGCATTTCAATCTAGATTGGGCAAAGACCCTTGGATCCAACCCTATACAGAAGACACACTCAAACGCTTGGCTGGTGAAGGTAAAAAAAATGTACTGGCTTTCTCTCCGGCTTTTGTGGCTGATTGTTTGGAGACTACTCTTGAGGTAGGAGAGACCTATCAGGAAGAATTCTTAGAGTTGGGTGGCGAGAGATGGGATTTGGTAGAAAGCCTCAACGTGCACCCCTCTTGGGTAGCATGCGTCTGCGATCTGGCCAGAAACTAGCCCATCAAATCTGCTAATACATCTACGGCATAGTCTACCTCTTCGCTGGTCGTATATTTAGAAAAAGAAAATCGTATTGCGCCGCGTTCAGGATCCACACCCAGTGCAGTGAGCACGTGTGAGCCTACGTTGGATCCACTAGCGCAGGCGCTGCCCCCTGATGCCGATACTCCTCGGATGTCAAGATTGAAGAGCAACATATCATTTTCGTCTGTGGCCGGTAGGCCGACATTGACGACAGAATAAAGGCTCTCATCCATCTCTCCAGAAAGACCATTGAACGTGACGTTGTCAATTTTTTCCTTTAGGCTCTCCATCATACGTTTTTTTAATCCGGTGATATGGTTTTTGTTTTGCTCCATGTCGCGGTAAGAAATCTCCAGTGCCTTAGCCAGGCCCACGACCCCAGCTACATTTTCTGTGCCCCCTCGCATGTTGCGTTCTTGTGCTCCACCGTGTATGAAGGGTCTGATTTTAGTTTCGTGATTGATATATAGAAATCCGCAGCCTTTAGGCCCGTAGATTTTGTGGGCTGCGCCTACTATAAAGTCAATTTTAAGTTCGCCCAGGTTGTGTTTATATTTCCCTATTGCCTGTACTGTATCTGAGTGAAAATAACCTTGGTTGGACTTTACCATTTCACCGATAGGTGAAAGGTCGATGAGATTACCAATTTCATTGTTGGCATGCATCAGGCTCACAAAAGACGGTGACTGCTGGAGCAACGACTCTAGGTGTGTGTGATCAATTCGTCCTTGCTGGTCTATATCGACGAACTTAAGTACAATGCGTCCTGTGGTTGCCAGATGCTCTAAGGTATGTAAGACGGCATGATGCTCCAGTTTGGAGGTAATGGCGGTCTTCAGTCCCATAGTCTCTATGGTACTACATATGGCAGTATTGTCGGCTTCTGTTCCGCCAGAGGTGAAGAAGATTTCCGCTGGTGAGGTATTCAACAAATCCGCAATTTTCTTTCTGCATTTTTCAATGGTAGATCGAGCCTGACGGCCGTGTGAGTGAATGGAGGATGGGTTGCCGAAATTCTCCATAAAGTATGGCGTCATAGCTTCAAATACCTCCGGGTCGACAGGAGTGGTGGCCGAGTTGTCTAAATAAACCTTCATTTGAACTTGTGATTTTTACAAAATTGCCCATTTTATTAGACAATACCGTTGTTTATTATTTTTCTATTAAGAATGAATTTGGTATCCCATTATTGATCAATAGAGATTATCTTTATGCATCTATTGAAAGATTGATATGGTGAAATATAGCTGTGTTTGTATCGATGATGATAAGATGTTCAATGAAATACTTGAACAGTATATCAAGCATGTGGACTTTTTGGAACTCTTAGGTACCTATAGCAACCCCATAGAAGGAGTGATGGCGATTGATAGGCTGAAGCCAGACTTGTTATTTCTGGATGTGGATATGCCCGAAATCAATGGCTTTACAACTATAGATGCACTGGAGCATAAACCAATGATCATAATGGTGTCCTCCCATTGGGAGCATGAGAAAGAACTCATGGAGGCCGGTGCTGCTAAGTTTGTGATGAAGCCTATTGTGAGTCCAGATCATTTAAGTCAGATTGTAAAAGAGGTGGTGGCCAAAGTGAAGGTATAACCCCATCTTCATTTCATTAATTATAATATTAGCGTTTCGCGGATTTTCTATATTTTCATTACGAACCATTTGGCTAGCGTCTTGTAGTTGACCTTGGTGCCATGCATGAATATTCCAATCCTATAGATTCTACCGGCAATCCATGTAGTACTACAGAATCCCGCAATCAAGAGTGATATCGAAAGTGCCAGCTCCCAAAAAGGGACGTCAAACGGCAATCTCATCATCATAATAATTGGGGAAGTGAATGGAATAATTGAAAGCCAAAAAGCCAGAGAACCGTGGGGTTCTTGTATCACAATAGAGATCATCATCATCGAGAATATCAAAGGCAGGGTAATTGGGAGCATAAACTGCTGCGAGTCTGCTTCGCTATCGACTGCCGAACCTATAGCCGCTAATAGCGCTCCATATAGCAAATATCCACCAAGAAAGTAAATCAAAAAACAGCTTAGAATCACAGGGAGGTTTATTCTCTCCGTAATTTTTAGTAAATCGAATGCAGCGCTTTCATTTTTGATTTGTTCTACTTCAGCATCTTCAGCCGTCTGGACTACCATCTGCTCGGCTACACTTGTCCGATCTATCATCAAAGAAGTGGTCACTGAGGTGAGCGCTGTGGTCATGACCGCCCAAAGAACAAATTGCGTCAAGCCTACTGCTGCTATACCGATGATTTTTCCCATCATGAGCTGAAATGGTCGAACTGACGCTATCATCACTTCTATAATTCTACTCGTTTTTTCTTGTGTCACCCCTCGCATGATCTGCATGCCATAGATGAAAATAAACATATAGAGGAGGAAGGAGGAGACATAGCCGACTCCAAAAGCTATCCCAGAATTACTTTCACTTTCATCTCCAGACTCGGAGAGATTGATGGTATGCACGTCTACGCTGGCTCTGAGATTGTCTATCAGTGCTTGATCTAGTCCTGAGTTGGAAAGCTTTTCATCTTCGATGATATTGCGAATTCTTTTTTCGATGTCACCTTCTATGGCTATTCCGGGGTTTTGCAAGGAATAAAATTTGATGCCGCTGGGGTCATCCAAATCCAATTTGGGAATGTGAAGTAGCCCGAAGATGGCTTCATTATTTAGCAAATCTTGTTTGGTCTTTTCTACATCGGCATTGATGAACTGATAAGTAATGGTTTCAGTGTTGTCTATCTTGTTTTGAAAAAGCCCGGACTCGTCGATGACTTGTATTAGTTTTTGATCCCCTTCTCTGGTGGCGGACCAGAATACGACTGCCATCATACCCGCAAAGAGAATAGGGCCTAGAATGGTCATGATAATAAAAGACTTCTTTTTTACTCTGGCGATATATTCGCGGGCGATAATTAGACCTATTTTGTTCATGACTGGCCTGGCTTTACGGTTGAAATAAAAATATCATTAATGGATGGGATTTTCTCATTGATGGAGACGATTTTGGTCTTCGACATAATGAAACCTGCCAAATCATTCAGTGAATTATCCGCTGATATCCGCACTTCCGATCGGACAATATTATCCTCAAGCCTGCTGGTATTCAGTACTTCAAACCCGTTGGCAGCCAGCGGTATATCTTCTTCGTGTTCTGCGATGAAGGTATTGTTTCTAAACTGGTTTTTGATGTCTTTTTTAGCTCCATGAAGCAAAATTTTTGAGTGGTGGATCAGGGTTATCTGATCACATAGCTCTTCAACAGATTCCATTCGATGTGTAGAAAATATAATGGTCGCACCATTTTCTTTTAGCTCGAGAATTTCGTCTTTGATTAGATTGGCATTCACTGGATCAAATCCTGAGAAGGGTTCGTCCAGAATGATAAGTGATGGGCTGTGTACAACGGTGGCTATAAACTGAATTTTTTGTTGCATGCCTTTCGAAAGATCCTCCACATTTTTGTTGTGCCAGGCCATAATATCTAGTTTTTCCATCCATAAGCGAATGGAAGCTACGGCATCCGGTCTGCTCATTCCTTTGAGTCTGGCTAAAAATACCAGCTGATCAGAAACTTTCATTTTTTTGTACAAGCCTCTCTCTTCTGGCAGGTATCCGATTTTGCGTACGTCCTCGGCTGTCATCGGTACGCCTTTGAATAAGACCTGTCCGCTGTCCGGCATCGTGATTTGAGTAATGATTCGGATGAGACTGGTTTTGCCAGCGCCATTGGGCCCTAGCAGGCCAAAAATACTGTTTTCGGGAATACTGAATTCAATATTATCCAGTGCCTGATGGTCTCCATAGGACTTGGAGACTCCATCGATTTTTACTAAGTTCAATACGATTGATTTTTGATATTACTACATGAGTAGCTAAAGGTAGGGAAATATTACAGGATGCGAATAATTACTTCACGTATTCAAAAATGATGTTGCCAAGAGCGACGTCTACGTTGAACTCCATTAAATTTTTGGCATCGGCAGAGTAGCTTCGATTTACATATACATTTTCGTCTACTTGCTCAAAAGCCTTACTCAGAGAAATGTTGCACAGGGGAGAACTTTTGAAATAGACTATGGCAGGGTAGTCATTTTCAGGTACTATTATTTTCAATTTGCCTGCGCCGACACTTACGTTGACTTTGCAATGCTCACTTACACCTTCACTGAAATCGAGGACTGCAGTACCAAACCCTACATCCGCAATTACTACCTTAGCTCTGGACTTATTCACATTTTTCGTCACCAGATTACCCACATCTACATTTACCAAGAAGGTATCCATTGGGCACCTGTTAATAGAGCTGTCGTTGTAGATGATCTTGACATTAGCGCTACCGGATTCGAGCTTTAGCTTTGAAACTGAAAGATTAGACAAATCTAAGTTGGCGTCTCCAACACCATACTTCAAATTCAGATCATACACCTTTTGATTGGTGAGAAAGACTTTCCAATAGTTTTTCTCTGATTTTTCATTGCCAAACATGCTATAAGTAATGGCTTCGCTCAGTCCTTTTTGATTGTAGTCTTCAAGGAATAAGTTGACGTAATTGGTCATGCCTGTAACTTCGGTATGAAATGTAGGATTCACCTCTGAGAATGATGGATTACCATATATCGTAACTGGATCTTCATGCTTCGATGGGAAAATAAAACAGGTACCTGACGTCGCTTTTAGGGAAAAAGCAACGGTGTCGAAAGTGGCTTCATCCTTAATAGTATAGAACTTTTTTAGTTGTCCATACACATCCAACCCAAATACCATCACCACCAAACCAACAAGATATACTCTTAGCATGTCCCTTCGTACGGATTTTTTATCATTCTGGTTGGATTCATTCGTTGAATGCCTATAATCAAACGTCGAAAATAGAATGATTCGACGGAAATCAAAAATTAATCTGAGAAGGACGAGATTATGAAAGGCATAAAAACAGAAAATTCTCTCGCAGGTCTGTCCCACAAGAGAATCTTTATATCATCACTATATGTGAAGTCTAAAAGAACTCTTTGATTTTTTCGAAGAAGCCTTTTTCGCCTTTTCCAGGGTTTGGAGTAAAATTATCTGAGTTTCTCATGCTCTCCAATTTCTCCTTTTCGTCTTTGGACAATGTCTTGGGAGTCCAAATATTGACGTGAATGAGCTGATCTCCTTTCCCGTATCCATTGATATCCTTGATGCCTTTTCCTCGCAGGCGCAATATTTTACCACTTTGAGTGCCTTGGTCAATTTTGATTTTGACCTTGCCATCAATAGTTGGGACCTCTACTGAAGTACCCAATACTGCATCTACGAAGTTTAGATATAAATCATAGACAATATTGTTGCCTTCTCTTTTGAGCTCTTCTCCTTCTTGCTCTTCGATGACTATGAGAAGGTCTCCGGACATTCCTCCTCCGGGAGCTTCATTGCCTTTGCCAGACATGGACAACTGCATACCGTCTACTACGCCGGCAGGTATCTTCACCGAGATAACTTCATCTTTGTATGTCAACCCGGAGCTATCCACTCCATTTGGTTTCTTGTCTATACTCTGTCCAGCTCCGTTGCAAGTAGGGCAGGTAGACGCAGATACCATCTGACCTAGCATGGTATTAACCACTTTCTTTACCTGTCCACTGCCATTACAAGAAGGACAAGATTTGAACGTGACGCCATCGGCTACCACCAGACGATTGACTTTTATTTTCTTTTCTACACCATGAGCAATATCCTCAAGTGTCAATTTAAGTTTGATACGTAAATTGGTGCCTTTGCGTGCTCGTCCCCGGCCACCGCCTCCACCGCCAAAAAAGCTATCGAAGGGACTGCCGCCACCTCCACCACCACCGAAGATGTCTCCGAATTGTGAAAAGATATCATCCATGGACATACCTCCACCACCAAAACCACCACCTGCAGCACCGCCCATTCCAGCATGGCCGAATTGGTCATAACGTTGCTTTTTTTGCTGATCGCTCAGCACCTCATAGGCTTCAGCAGCTTCTTTAAAATTTTCTTCGGCTTCTTTATTATCTGGATTCTTGTCCGGGTGATATTTGATAGCCAGCTTGCGATAGGCCTTTTTGATTTCGTCTGCGGAGGCAGACTTAGATAAGCCCAGTACCTCGTAATAATCTCTTTTTGCCATAATTATGCTCCGGTTACGACTTTCGCAAATCTGATCACTTTGTCATTGAGCTGATAGCCCTTTTCTACGACGTCTACTATTTTTCCTTTCAGCTTTTCCTCAGGAGCAGGAATTTGTGTGATAGCCTCATGGTATTCCACATCAAATTCTGACCCCTTGTCAGCCTCAATCCTTTTTACCCCTTTTTGCTCAAGGATTCCTTTAAACTTGTTATAAATAAGGTCTACGCCTTCTTTGACTAATTTCACATCCGATTCAGCGGACATTGAAGTCTCCGCTCTTTCAAAGTCATCAAGTACCGGTAAGAGCGTTTGAATCAGGCTTTCGTTAGCAGTATTTATCAACTCCAACTTTTCTTTTGAGGTTCGTCTTCTGAAGTTTTCAAATTCAGAATACAATCTCAAATATTTATCCTTTGATTCATTGAGCTCAGCTTCAAGTTTTTCTTCAGCACTCAGGTTTGGCTGTTTCTCTACTTTCGGCTCTTTGTTTTTCACAGTTGACTCATTGGTAGTCGTTTCTTGTCCTTTCACCTCTTTCTCTTCCGACTTCTTGTCAGCTTTTTTACTATTTTTTGCCATTTGTATTCACAATTAATTGCTTCAGCTATTCGACAATTACTTTGCCAAGAGATTTTCTGTGACAGAATGTCGTTTTTTAGTGATTATATCGGTTGGTTGTCAGGTTTAAGCATTGATGCTTTTCCAGATCATATCTTTTAGTTGGTCAAGGTTTTTTTGGGCGACACTGGATATAAATATAGTTGGCAACTCGGTGGGTAGTTCCAGTTTCATTTCTTCCATGAGTTCGTCGTCGAGCATGTCAGATTTGGTAATCGCTAACATTCTTTGCTTATCCAGAAGCTCAGGATTGTACTTTGCTAGTTCATTGAGTAATATTTCATACTCTTTTTTGATGTTGTCAGCATCGGCAGGCACCATAAAAAGAAGTATAGAGTTTCTTTCAATGTGTCTTAAAAATCGGATTCCAAGTCCTTTGCCTTCGGCGGCACCTTCTATGATTCCAGGGATATCCGCCATCACAAATGACTTATGGTCCCTATATCCTACCACTCCAAGATTAGGAACAAGGGTGGTGAAGGCATAATTTGCGATCTCAGGTTTGGCTTCTGACAGTACGGACAGCAATGTGGACTTTCCTGCATTAGGAAAACCAACCAATCCAACATCAGCCAATACTTTTAGTTCAAGAATTATCCATTCTTCCTTGCCTTCTTCTCCAGGTTGAGCATAGTGAGGGGTCTGATTGGTTGCTGTTTTAAAATTGTCATTGCCCAGGCCTCCACGTCCACCAGGAGTCAGGATTATCTCTTGTCCATCTTCTAGTATTTCTGCTCTTTTCTCATCCGTTTCAGCATCCTTGGCTATAGTACCAAGAGGCACTTCCATTATGATATCTGCACCTTCCGCTCCGCTGCGATTACCACCTTCTCCGGGTTTGCCGTTCTCAGCGATGGCATGTTTCTTATAGCGAAGATGAAGGAGGGTCCAAAGTTGCTTGTTGCCACGCAAGATAATGTGCCCACCTCTTCCTCCATTGCCACCATCAGGGCCCCCTTTTGGGACGTGTTTTTCTCGTCGAAAATGCACTGATCCTGGCCCGCCGCTTCCCGAGCGAGAGCAAAATTTAACGTGATCTATAAAGTTTGAAGATGCCACTTTTTTTATTGAAAAAAGCAAATGACAAAACCCATCATTTTATCTGGTGGATTTTGTCATTTAAATGCTAGTGAATTTACATTAAAGTCCGTCTAATACTCTTCGTATTGACAGATATATCTCTTCTATGGCTCCTACACCATGGATTTTGTTGTACTTACCTTGTTTTTCATAAAACTCGGCTACTGGCAAAGTTTCATTTTTATATACCTGAATTCGATTGTCAATCTTAGATTCGTCCTGATCATCAGCTCTTCCGGAAGTTTTACCTCTTTCGAGCAATCTTGTTTTCAGTTCTTCATCTGGCACATCCAGTGCGATCATACCGCTAATAGATGTATCAAATTCGTTGAGCATGTCTTCCAGGGCTATTGCTTGAGCTACCGTACGCGGAAACCCATCGAATATAAAACCTTGTGGATCTATAGTTGTGGCGATTTTGTCTTTCACCATGCCTATGACTACTTCATCGGGGACGAGATTGCCTGCGTCCATGTATTTCTGAGCCATTTTTCCGAGCTCCGTACCTTCTCCAAGGTGCTTTCTAAACAAATCACCAGTTGAGAGATGCTCTAAGTGATAATGATTAATAATGTTTTCGCTTTGTGTACCCTTACCAGCACCGGGAGGCCCGAATAATACGATATTTAGCATGATCTATGTGTTAGTGAGTATATTAGTATTCTGTAAAAAGGGGGCAAATATAATAAATAAATCGGCGTCTAATCACGACCTAAGTTGATACAATCCGGTAAGATTTCTACCCTTACCCATGTAGTCCATTCCATAGCCGACTACAAAATGATTCGGTATCTCAGCTCCTATATATCTAAGAGGTATTTTTTGTTGGTAGGCATCAGGCTTAAAAAATAATGTCGCAACCTCTATAGAAGCGGTGCCTTTATCTTTTAGTAGCTCTTGAATGTGCAAAAGTGTACGCCCACTATCCACAATGTCTTCTACGACCAACACATGTTTGCCTCTAAGGTCTTCATGTAGGCCAATCAGATCGTTTACCTTACCAGAAGAGGAGGTGCCTTCATAAGAGGCAAATTTCACAAAGCTAATTTCCGGATCCAATGTCATGTGCCGTGTCAAATCAGCTACAAACAGGAATGCTCCATTTAGTATCCCCAAAATCAATAATTCCTTGTTGGTGTAGTCATCATCTATTCTTTTGGCCAGCGTTCTCACGCAGCTCAATATTTCTGATTCACCTAAAAACTCTTCAAAATTTTTGTCGCCGATTCTAATCATCTTATAAGTTATTCATCAGGTATTTGTAAAGGGTGACCATAGCTGTAATATCGGCTTTATGGACCAATTCGTTTGGCGTGTGCACGTAGTCCTCCGGAGCACCGACAAAACACCAGTCTATAGGGTACTGCGACTGCTGGATTTCTCGCCCATCACTACCCCCGCTTCTCTCCACTTCTATTTGATAAGGTACGCCAGACGCTTCAGCTAACGCTATAATTTTGTCTACATATTCACGTCTGGGAATACTTGAATCTCGCAAGGAGACTACCACACCCTGACCATGGGTGACCCCGTCAGTAATCCAGGTAATGTCCGATATCAGCGCTTGTTTTACCTTGTACTTTTCATACATCCATTTACACAGAAATGATACTGTACCACCTCCGTGCTCTTCCCAACAAGAGAAAATAATCAGTCCATTTTCCAGCGTTTCTGCGACTTTGAGTGCATTGTATACTCCAAGTCGATTGTCTATGTAGCAGGATTGAAAATATTCTTCTGTTTCTCTAAAGTCACATTTATAAACGAGATCTGTGCCAGACTCTATTCCACGACCAAAGTCGTAAAAGAGGTGTCCGTCTTCATCTTTGATTTTACATTCGATAGGACCCATTGCATCATGCCCTACGAGTAGATCACCAGATTCCACTTCTGGCCCTCCTATTGGTACCAATTGATTTTCATACCTTACGGTAAAACCGATAGAATCTAAATGCGCAAAAATTGCAGTAGTAGGCTCTCCAAACTTTAGGATCAGGCAATCTTGAAATTCTTCACCGTAGATCAATTCAGGTTTTGTCTTCCAGTTGTCCTGCTGTGTTTCCACATATTCAATCAGATATTTCGTCAGAGCTGATTCGTTTCCTGATGGAGCAAAAATTCCGCAGAGTTGTTTTAAAAGTTCTATATCTATTGGCTCCATAATCATTTTCAAAATAAGAGCACAAAAGTCATTGTTTTTCGTCTAAATCAAACAGGCAAGACTAATTTTACATTTCATAATTGCAAATTCAAATGCTAGAGGAAATACTAAAGTATCTACTAATCTACAGTTCCAGCGGAATCAAATTCGTATTCGGTCCCGTTTTTGGCGCTTCTTTTGGGTACAGCGTTTTCCTCACAGGGACACTTACCATACTGGGAATGATGACTACAGTTTACCTATTCACCTATTTTGGTACGCATATTCGACATTTCAGTCAGCGTGTTTTTACCTCTAAGGATAAAAGGGTGTTTTCTAAGAAGAACAGAAAATATGTGATGCTATGGCTAAAGTATGGAGTACCGGGGCTCTCCTTTCTCACTCCGGTTCTACTATCTCCACTGGGAGGAGCCATATTAGTGAATGCATTTGGAGGAAGAAGGAACGACATCATCAAGTACATGTGGTTGAGCAGTATCTTATGGGGCTATCCTATGACCTGGGCCGTTAAATTTGCCGGACATTTGTTACCATTTTTGAATCTTAGCGGGCAGTAAATTTCTACCTTCTCGGCTAATCTTTTAATCATTTTCTTACCTTTACTTACATGAGTAAACCTGAGAAGAAACTATTCCTACTAGATGCTTTTGCCCTCATTTATCGTGCACATTTTGCATTTAGCAAAAACCCGAGGATAAATTCAAAAGGGATGAATACGAGCGCTGTATTTGGCTTCGTCAATTCATTGCTAGAGATTCTTCGAAAAGAAAAGCCTACGCACATTGGGGTGGCATTCGACACCAGCGCACCAACTTTTAGACACGAGCAATTTCCTGCTTATAAGGCGCACAGAGAAGAGACTCCAGAAGATATTCGTACCGCTACACCTATAATAAAAGATATTCTTAAGGCTTTCAATATCCCTATCCTTCAGCTCGATGGGTTTGAAGCAGATGATGTAATTGGGACCTTTGCTAAGGCGGCTGCTCGCAAAGGGTTTGAGGTGTATATGATGACACCGGACAAGGACTTTGCGCAGCTGGTAGAGGATCATATCTACTTATATAAGCCGGCTTACATGGGCAACGGTGTGGATATTCTAGGAATACCGGAGGTGCTAGCTAAGTTCGAAATAGAACGGGTAGACCAGGTGAGAGATATTCTTGGGCTGGAGGGGGATGCAGCCGATAATATTCCTGGCATACCAGGAGTAGGAAAAAAGACGGCCATCAAGTTTTTGCAAGCCTACGGTACAGTCGAAGGATTACTAGAAAACACCGCCGATCTGAAAGGAAAGATGAAAGAGAAAGTGGAGGAGTTTGGCCAGCAAGGGATCATGTCAAAAGAGTTAGCCACGATCAAAATAGATGTGCCGCTCGAATTTGACGAAGAAGATTTGGTGCATATAGACCCAAATGAAGCTAAGGTCAGAGAAATATTTGATGAGCTTGAGTTTCGTACCATGCTGAAGAGAATATTTGACACTACGGAAACTCCTACGGCCACCTCCAGTGCGAGTCCGGCTACTTCTAAGAAAAAGGAGGCAGTACCAAGTCAACTCGGCTTATTTGGAGATGCCCCCGTCACTACTGCATCTCAAAATCCGCTAGGTGTCGAAGAAAAGAAAAGTGCTAAAAATCACAAGCATGACTACCATTGTGTGGATACACCCGCCCTTAGACAATCATTGATAAAATATTTGTCCTTGCAAGAGGAATATTGCTTCGATACTGAGACTACAAGCGTCAACCCGGAAGAAGCAGAGCTCGTGGGAATCGCGTTTGCCTATATGGCTGGTGAGGCTTATTATGTCCCCATTCCTGATGATCAAAAAGAAGCTCAGCAAATTGTAGAGGAGTTCAGACCGATTTTGGAGAATGAGCAGATTCTTAAAATTGGGCAAAACCTGAAGTATGATATTCAGGTCATGAAAAACTATGGTGTGGAGGTAAAAGGCAAAATGTTTGATACCATGCTCGCACATTACCTGATTGATCCTGAATCCAGGCATAAAATGGATGTGCTGGCTGAGAACTACTTAAACTATACCGCGATACCGATTGAGGACCTTATTGGTAAGGGGAAATCGCAGAAAAACATGCGCGATATTCCAGTCAGTGAAGTGGTAGAGTACGCCGCTGAAGATGCTGATGTTACACTTCAACTAAAGCATAAATTGGCTGAAGAAATCGAAGCTAGAGACTTGGATAAGCTACTTCACGAAGTCGAAGAACCCTTGAGTATAGTGCTGGCGGATATGGAATACGCGGGGGTAAAAATAGATACAGAGGTGCTGGGGGTGATGTCCAAGGAGCTCAACGAACTGAGTGTAGTGGCTCAGGATAAAATTTTCGAACTGGCGGGTCAGGAATTCAATATAAATTCTCCAAAGCAGATGGGAGAAATTCTATTTGATAAAATGAATCTGGTTGATAAACCTAAAAAGACCAAAACAGGACAATATGCGACTGGAGAAGAAATTTTATCTAAGCTGGCGCCTGAGCATGAGATTGCCGAGCGAATTCTTGAGTTTAGAGAGTATCAAAAGTTGAAGTCGACCTATGTAGATGCGCTTCCGCTTTTGATCAGTAAGAAGGATGGACTGATTCATACAGATTACCGACAGGCAGTGGCTGCTACTGGCAGGCTCAGCTCCAATAATCCTAATCTTCAAAATATCCCCATTAGGACCGCCAAGGGGCGGGAAATCCGCAAAGCCTTTGTGCCACGAGGTAAAGACTTTACAATGTTCGCAGCAGATTACTCGCAAATAGAACTTCGAATCATAGCTGCATTTGCCAAAGATGAGCAGATGATAGCTGCATTCAAAAACGGTCAGGATATTCACTCTACTACAGCGTCAAAAGTTTTTGATGTACCTATGGAAGAAATGACACCAGATATCAGAAGAAAAGCCAAGGAGGTCAACTTCGGTCTGATCTATGGTATATCCGCTTTTGGGCTGTCTCAAAATATTGGCATATCAAGAACAGAGGCTGCTGAAATCATTGAGTCCTACTTTGCCCAATTTCCTAATATCAAGAAGTACATGGATGATCAGGTCAATTTTGCCAAGGAGCACGAATATGTGGAAACAATCCTTGGAAGAAGGAGATATCTCAGAGATATCAATTCAAGAAATGCGACTGTCCGAGGATTTGCGGAGCGCAATGCTGTGAATGCTCCGATTCAGGGTAGTGCTGCTGATATCATCAAAGTGGCCATGATCAATATTCATGATTGGATGAAAAAGGAAAAACTACAATCCAAAATGATCATGCAGGTACATGATGAATTGGTATTCGACGCACATAAAGATGAATTAGATGTACTCCAGCAGAAAGTGGAAAATCTCATGAAAAATGCGATCCCTATTGATGTACCTATGGAAGTCGGTATGGGCAAGGGCGATAATTGGCTCGAAGCGCATTAAATTGAATTATTCTAATATGTAAATGCTTTTTTCGTATTTGGATTTCATTTTCGTAGCACTTATCGGATATTTTTCGAAATTCATCGAATAAATTAACTCAATAGACCCTTTTTAAATCTCTTTTGCACCTGAACGTCGTACATATTCTGTCCAATGTTCAAAACAAAAAGTGCAGATAGAGAAATGGGAAAGAAGACAATAGAACTGAAAGGCTTATTAGCCTTGATTGCCAGCATTATAGGAATAAACTTATCTTTTGGCCAGTGCCCCACCAGTGGGACCATTGCAAGTGATTGTACGACCACGGGAAATCTTACAGTAAACGGAAACACCCTAACAGTCAATACAGGAGTTACTATGACAGTGACAGGGACATTGACTGTAAGAGGGACAGGTTCTATTATAGCTACTGGTGGTAATGTCTCACTAGGTGCTTTCACAGACGGCAACGGCACCAACACACTAACTGGAGGCACATATACGGTATCCGGTACATTTAATACTGCAGGTGGCGGAGACTTTTCTATGACTGGTGTCACGCTGAACGCAACCGGCTCAGCCAGTTTTTCTGGTTCGGACATTTCTATTATCAACAGCAACCTTATATTGGCTTCAATGACAACTAACTTAAGTACCATGACTATTTCAAATTCAACTATTACCACAACAGGAACCGGAGGATTAGAATTGGAAGAAGCCACCGTGACAAGCTCAACTCTTACTGTAGGGGGCACGCTAGATGTAGATAGCGGCACAAGTACAGTCAGCGACTCAGATTTAGATGTAGGCGTAGGATATGTAAGTACTACTGGCCAAAACGCAGTCATCATGAATGGTGGAGGTAAACTTTATCTCAATAGTAACACAACCCTGGATGTAAAAGGAGATGTCCAAAACAATGAAATGTATATCAACGCTTCGCATGTAGTGATCACCGGTGATTTTGACAATGCAGGAGCAGAGATACTTGAAGTGAGCAACGCTGGCTCGATACTGGTCGGTGGAAATTATGACAATGGTGGTAGCGGAAGTACTACTGCAGAAGGTGGAGGGACAATAGAAGTAGAAGGTGATTTTGACAACTCCGGAGGGGGCAGCGCCACTATTGATGGAGGGGGCATGGTCGTAGGTGGAACCTATAGCGGTGGAGACCCTGTAGTGACTGGCGGTGCTGAAGAAGGATGTAGTGGAGGCTCGGGAGGGTGTTGTGGATCTGCCTGCTCTTCTCTACCAGTGACACTGATTTCGTTTAATGTAGATGCCGTTCTCGACCATGTTCAGATCAGTTGGAAAACAGCCACAGAGATCAACAACGATCATTTCAACATTTACAGATCTACCAATGGATTGGATTTCGAACTCATTGAATGGGAAGCCGGAAACGGTACGACCAATGAACCTATGTTTTATTCAATCAAAGACTTTCCTTCTCAAAACGGAGTATATTATTACCAACTTGAGCAAGTAGATTATGACGGCAAAAACGAATTCTTTCCGGTCAAACAAGTCAATTTTCATTTGGGCAAAAGCGAACAGCTAAACCTATATCCAATGCCACTGACTTCCAGTGAAAACTTCTATGTTTCTACCACAGCCTCAGATGGTGTATATGTGGCAGCAGTGCTTTTTGACCTTTCGGGCAATTTAACCTTGAATTTACCCTATGAGTTAGAAATGGATAGAATTAAGTTCGTGTCTTCAGACTTAGGATTGAACGCAGGTATTTATCTGGTCAAAATAACCATCGGAAATAAGCAATACATCCAAAAGGTCAGGATCAACTAAACAAACTTCAGCCACGGACCGATTCGTAAAATACCACATGATGTTCCGCATTGATTTATTACAATTCTATAGAATAAAAAAGATCGGAGTTTAAAGGGGTTTTACTCGACATTTCGATTTTGAAAGGCATTGAAAAGCCTGCATTGAACTCCTGTTAGTTGACACTCTGCAAATACTATTGGTTTGGGCTCCATTTCTGCCAAAATTATAGATGTCAATCGCAGATTGATGTTCAATATTAGATTCGAGTCAGAAGTAAAGAGAATCCGGTTTCTAACGTTGCAGTTGGATCTCCTGCCGGGGATGCATATTATCAACATCGAAGTTGGCGAAACGATCTATCATCGCATGATCAAATTGGAATAACTACTGGCCAAATGCCGTCACGACCAATTGCCTGCCTCCACCATAGTTTCTATGTTCGCAAAGATATATCCCCTGCCAAGTGCCTAGATTGGGGCGGCCATTTGAAATTGGAATAGACACTGAACTTCCCAAGAGCGAAGATTTGATGTGTGCAGGCATGTCATCCGAACCCTCATAGGTGTGTTGGTAATACGGAGCATCTTCTGGTACAAACTCATTGAAATGACTTTCAAAATCCTTTCTTACCGTAGGATCTGCATTTTCATTGATAGTTAGACTGGCTGAAGTATGCTTGATAAATACCTGCAGCATTCCGGCTGTCCACGCTTTGATCTCCGGTACGAAGGCCAAGATCTCATCTGTGACCAAATGAAACCCTCTGGCGTGCGGATTGAGTACCATCTCTTTTTGAATCATATGCATAGGATAAAAATCCTCTATTCCTGCAATTAATCAAAGCCTCCATTAATGAATATTGTGTGAAGTAGCTTTTTTGAACTTATGGAAGTTCAGTAATTTCTGCGTAAATTGAAGCTTCAAAAAGCACGTATTAATTCGTATAAGGAGGCCACTGTATTCTATTATTAGGCGCTATGTACAGTCCGGTTTGCTAAGCGAATTTTGTCAAAGTCAAGTTGAATTAATCGACAGTGAAGAAACATTGCGGGCTTTTGATCTTGTTTTGCATGACAACCTACCTAACCTCAGCCCAGGTGAAATTTGTCATCGAATCTCTTCCCGAGACCACACCGGCCACGGACTCTATATACATTACTGGCACCTTCAACGGATGGAACACGGACGATCCAAAATATTTGCTCCGTAAGCAGCCTAATGGTCAGCTATCCATTACACTAGAAATAAATGAGGCCATATCTGAGTATAAATTTTCTCGTGGAGATTGGCTAAAAGTAGAAACCGGGACTGACAACGAATACATCCCCAATCGCATCTTTCGCAGAATAAATGATGGACAGGTCGTCCTCATACAGATAAAAAACTGGCAAGACCTGGGTGGAGCTCGCAGCTTTGAATACCTCATCTTCTACTATTTCGCAGTAGCTTTTTTGGCGTTGATGCTGATGCTCCTTAGCCATAGAATCTTCAAGAAGGAGGTCTATCGCAGTACCCTTTTCATGATGACTAACGGATTGATTTTTCTACTCTTTGGAGGCACGGTAGTATATTATGTAGTCAATCCGATTTGGCAAACCTACCTCATCATATTCAGTCATGTACTGATATTCGTTTGGGGGCCTGCTCTATATCATTTCATACATTCGATTCTCAACAAGCAGCATCTATCCGTCAGATGGGTATGTTTCATTCCTCTCTGCCTGGCAGTAGTTTTGGCCGTATTTCGATTATTCAATCTGGAGGCTGTCGCATTCCTGTCGGTGGATATCATAGGGTATCTCACCTGGGGTAAGCTCATGATGCTGGGGTCAGGAGCTTTGATTACAATGATTTTTATGGCTAAATTAATTTCTGCAGAACGAATATCAGATTATAGAGTACCTCAACACATTCATCTTTTTTCGACACTTTTTCTGGTGATCAATGCATTTGGTGCAGTCTTTATTTTCATAAACCTCTATCTCGATTATGTAGGAAGCCCGCACGAAATATTTCTTAGTCAGAAAGCCTTCTTTATCCTGGTTTCGCTCATCATTTGGTTGGAAGTCTATGCGCTCTGGCACGATCCACAATATTTCAAGGAGAAGCCTCAAAATTTGTCTATCGATTCTGCGGATGAATTGCTAAAGAAGCTAAGACAGCTGATGGAGGATGATAAAGTGTATCGAGATGCTGAATTGAGTGTCACGCGACTGGCAGATCTGATGGAGACAAAATCACACGTATTATCCAAAATTCTGAATGAGCACTATGAACAAAACTTCCGTGATTTTGTAAATGCCTACCGTGTACATGAATTCATTCAATTGGCTCATGGTGGCAGACTAGAAAAGCTGACTTTTTTAGGATTAGCGCATGAAGTGGGATTCAATTCCAAATCGACTTTTAACCTGGCCTTTAAAAAAATAACCAATCAAAGCCCAAGAGACTACTTCAAGACATTGGTATTATAAATGTCAGATTATCAGACTCTTAAGATGTGTCTGGAGAAATTGTTTATCGGCAATTCTTGACTGATTTTAGAAAATAGGACGTTTTTGAGGAGCTCCTAACGCAAGTTTGAATACTTGATTAATAGTTAATCAGGCAGCTATTGAAAAAAAGCTGTTCATTTCAAACAAAAACTGACATGATCAAAAAACTTACGATTATTATTTTAGGCATCCTTTTGTATGGCTCCAATGGCCAGGCACAAAATGATGTAATGATGCAGGCCTTCTATTGGAATCTTCCTGTGGATGAGGCCAACTTGGATGGGGACTGGTGGGACAACTTGTCCAACAAATCATCTTATCTGAAAAACGCTGGGTTTACCGGTCTATGGTTGCCTTCACCAGCGAAAGGAAATTGGGGTATCATTGACATGGGTTATGGGATCTATGATCACTATGATCTCGGTAACTACAATCAAAAAGGATCCATCGAAACCAGATTTGGCAGCAGAGCCGAATTAGAAAACATGATCGCTGATATGCATGACACGAGCGGGGGCCAGCCCAAAATAGAAGTGTATGCAGACATAATCCTAAACCATGTATACTCCAATGATGAAGATGAGGAAGCCAATCCGGCCGTAAAGGCCTATATGTTTGCCGAGGCGTTTACCAATGGTTCTCAGCATGTACCCTATCCAGCCAACGAGATCAAGTGGACCATTCCTAATGCCGGAACGGGGGATTATTATATTAAAATCAAAGGTTTCGAAATGGATTGGGCTACCTATGACAAAAGAGGATATGAGGTGACAATAGATTATACTGGCTCCGGTGACAACACCACCTATAGCTGGGAAAGTGAGCCCAATGATGGCGGAGGCTCATTTGATGTTTTCCCGGCATCGGGACAAATAGTACGAGGATTTATAGGCTCTTCTACAGATATCGATGAGTACAAAGTGACGTTGTCGAGTAGCAATGACATAGTGATCAAGTTGAAGGCCATAGACAACAGTAGTGGCTGGAACTGGGGAGATCAGAATCATGGGCTTTATCCATCTGAGGTCTGGTACAATGGCAACAATCTGGCCTCTACTACTTTGGAGGCACGTACGAATACTGGCATCAGCTATGTCACTCACACAGGCACTGGAGAAGCCAATCTCAGTTGGAACTACTCACACTTCCATCCGGTAGATGCCAATGATTGGCTAGGTGATTGGGGTGGCGATGAGATTATCCCTAACACCAAAGGATTTGGCAATGACTTCAACACCTACAGTGCCACAGTAGAAACCCGATTTCAGGATTGGGGAGAATGGCTCTCAGACGAAATTGGATTTGATGGCTATCGCCTTGATTTTGTGAGAGGTTTTCAAGCCGAGTATGCCGCAGATTGGGTGAATAGCTTGCCTTTGCTCAACGGTAGTCAGAGATTTATTGTAGGCGAATACTGGGGATCAGATAGCAGAATCAACGACTGGGTAAATGATCTGGCTGCAGACGGTGCCGATGCTGATGGATTTGACTTTCCACTAAAATCATCACTTACTGATATGTGTAATGGAAGTAGCAGCTACGACATGCGATGGTTAAATAATGCTGGAATGGTGAGAAACGGCAATGGGCACGCGCTACCTGGTACTTCTGTGGTCACCTGGCTGGACAATCATGATACCGGCAAAGAGCACGATAAGTGGGTCACGCAGGACTGGAAAATGGGATATGCATATATCCTGACCCACGAAGGGCGCCCATGTGTATTCTATCCACACTACTACAACGTGACGCTGGTAGACAATCATGACGCTACCAATACTGTAACAGCTCCTGCAAGTCTGCAAGATGATATCAACAAACTGATGTTTGTCAGATCTACCTATCTAGGCGGTACGCTAGAAGTACTCAGCGATGTAGGTAATCCATATCCATCAGGCGATGCGCATGATGTGTATGTCGCTCGAAGAGCTGGCAATAGTACCAAAGACGGCGCCATAGTGGTAATCAACAATAGCTCTTCGACTAAAGGCCTATGGGTAGATATATCGCCTTCGGGATGGTCTAGCTGGGATAATACCGTACTGGCTAATGCTTTCGACAATACGCAAACTACACAAGTGTATGGCAGCGGCAGAGCGTGGGTGGAAGCGCCTGCTCGCGGCTATGCAGTATATGTAAAGCAAAGTGAGTATGTCGCCTATACGGCGCCTACCGCTCGTACTCGAGATTTAGGATTGGGTGCTACGCTGGATGAGAAATTGGAATTTGCTATTTCAGACATCTACCCTAATCCAGTAGTGAATGGAATGTCCAATCTTGAATTTGACCTACCAGAAAGTGGTACAGTTTCAATCCAGATCTTTGATTTATGGGGAAGAGAAGAAAGTGTCGTTGAGTTTCAAAAAGCGGCTGGGCACCACAGTGTTCAGATGGATGTAAGACATCTCACCACAGGATATTATCTATATAGATTTGTCTACAACGATAAGGTCACTCAAACCAAACCATTTTTAATAAGAAACTAGTTCGCTAACAATTGGTAATGGAGAGCTCCTCGGATGATTCCGAGGAGCATTTTCTTTAATTTGGTAAATCCACTTTTTGAGTCCAGCAATGGCTTGACCATAGCGGCGCCTATCAGAGATTTTAGCGGGGTGCCTGCTACTAAGATGGAAGTAGATAGTTTTTTACTAAACATTAGCAAAAATGGAGGTGCTTTGGAGCGCACCTTTCGGTCTCCTTCAAATACGTTTTCTTCAGCTAGTTGTGGGCGAAGCAAATAAATAATAAGACCTACAATGGCCAAAATAATTCCAATAGTACTCATAGTGTTGATGATTTATATCTGTTAGTTTTTAATCTATTTGGGAGGCTAGTTTATTCTTGATTGATATGCTACAGGTTTTCCAATAGGAAATCAGTCATCATGGTAAATAGATGAACTTTGGTTTTCTTACCGATCAGGTGATGATTGTTGTCCGGATAGTAGAAAGATTCAAACTGTTTGCCCTGCATAATCAATTCGTTTTGTAGTGTGACAGCATTTTGAAAGTGCACGTTGTCGTCACCCGTACCGTGGATCAGCAGGTACTTGGCTTTTAGTTTAGAGGCATTTCGCACAATAGAATATTCGTTGTAGCCTTCAGGGTTGTCTTGTGGTCTTCTCAGGTATCGCTCCGAATAGATCGTATCATAATATTTCCAGAGAAAGGGAGATACGGAGATGCCGGCCTTAAATATATCAGGGTCTGTCATCAGTGCCAATGATGAAATATAGCCACCGTAGCTCCAACCCCAGATGCCGATCCGGTCCTTATCAACAAACGGCATCTTTGCCAGAAATTTGGCCGCAGAGACCTGGTCTTCGGCTTCCATTTTACCCATTTTCATATATGTCATTTTCTTGAAATCGGTGCTCTTCCCTCCAGTACCTCTACAGTCTACGGCCACCACGATATAACCTTTCTGAGCGAGCAGCTGGTGCCACATAAAATGCCGGCCTTGCCATTCATTTTTCACATCTTGAGATCCCGGGCCGCTATATTGATAGATCAAAACCGGATATTTTTTAGTGCTGTCCATCTTAGGTGGTTGCACCATATATGCATTTAGGAGTTTTTTGTCAGCCGCCTCTACTTCAAAGAGAATTTTATCAGTCAATCCATATTCGATGACTCTTTCTCTGAGAGCAGCATTGTCCTTGATCACCTTCACTAGCTTGTTGCCCTTCGTCATCATCAGAGATACTTCCGTTGGGCTCTGAGCCGAATTATTGTAGCTGATGTAATATTTAAAATCCTTACTCATATCTGCCTTATTCACTCCAGCTTTTGTGCTGAGCTGAACCTTGCCGTTGCCTTTGTAATCCACTCTATAAACATGCCGCTCTAGTGGAGATACCTCGGTGGAGGTATAATACAGTACTGGCGTTTTGGATCGCTGATCCAGTCCAATAAGCTTCACTGCATTGAAAGCTCCTGAGGTGGCCTTATACTCAAGCTGACCATCCATTCGGTGGATATAAAAGTGCTTGTACCCTTCTCGCTCTGAAGACATCAGAAAATGAGTGCCATTTTCGAGATAGATCCATTCATTGGTGAAAGTGGCGTGTATATAGTCTTTGGCTTTATCTGTTAGAATGTTGATAGCCGATTTAAACTTAGTGCTATAGTGGAAAATATCTTGACGATTTTGCAATCTATTGAGTCTTTTGATGGCTAGGAGATCAGGATCTTTTGTCCATTGGATATTGGGAATATAAATATCCGTGTCTTCACCCAAGTCAACAGTCTGAGTTGTGTTGTCTTTGAGATTGTACACCTTGATATTTACCAGCGAATTAGCCTCACCCGCTTTAGGATATTTGTATCGATAGTCCCTTGGGTACAGGGCTCCTTTATCCCAAAACTGCAAGTTGTATTCTTTTACCTGACTTTCGTCAAAACGATAGTAGGCTAGTTTTTCAGAGTTCGGTGACCAGAAAAATGCTTTGGTCAGATATAATTCTTCTTCGTATACCCAATCTGTAGAGCCATTGATAATGCTTCCTTTTCGTCCGTCTTTTGTTACCGGGTATTCAGCCATATTTACCAATTTCACATAGTATAGATTATTGTCTCTGACAAAGGCGACTAGCTGGTTGTCAGGTGATACGGTTGCATAGGACTGCCTACCATTTGGGGATAGTTTTTTCAGCTCCTCTCCCTTGAAAGTATAGATATAATACTCTGCGGTAAATGATCTACGAAACACTTTCTTTTTATCTGTAAGTAGCAGTAAGCGGGATTCATCTGAGGTGAATTTGTAATCATCGATTTTGAGATTGAGAGCTTTGCCATCGACGATCACTGAGTCTGAAATACCGGTTGTCACGTCGTATCTGATAATTTTATTATCCTCCAGGGCCGTATAAAACTGGCCGTTGTTCATCCAGTTTAGACTGGAAAGAGATTCTTGTTTGAACACTGCCTGGTCATAGATAGCTTCTACAGTGAGTTGTTTTTGGGCATGAGTGACAAAAGCTGCCATTAGCAGCAAAAAAAATAGCTTTGATTTCATGGCTGATGGGGAGTTTGATTTTCACAAATATAAAATATTGCTGAAAAGCACCTAATGGATTGTTGAAGAGTAGTAGTTTTAATTTTATTAATGGTAGAAAACTAAGGTACAGCCATTCAATTACGCATTAATTATTTTATCATGAGATATATTCTGACATTCGGGTTACTCATTGCAAGTCTATATGCAACAGCTCAGTCCGCCGAGTACACTCAAAAGAAAGCCGAAAAACTGTCTAAGGATTCTCCTTTTACCAAGATAATTAATCGTGAGTTACCTGCCAATATCGTTTATGAAGATGATGAAATTATAGCCTTCGTTCCCTTGCGGCCGCAGGCACCAGTTCATTTTTTGATTGTTCCAAAAAAACGAATTCCGACCATCAATGATCTCGTAGAAGAAGACGCATTGATTGTGGGTAAAATGCATCTTATTGCCAAAAGCCTGGCAGCTGAGCATGGAATCGCAAACACAGGATTTAGGCTCAGTATTAACAATAATGAAGACTCCGGCCAAAGTGTATTTCATCTGCACATGCATATACTCGGCGGTATGAAACTAGGGCCTATGGTCGATCAGAGCTATAGGGACTAGCAGTCCTCTTCACACTCACACACGCCTCCCACATTACACCTCAAGTGCTCAATAAAATTATTGATGTAGGCAGGGGCTTCGGGTTGATTCAGATGAGCTGCATACCAGGTACGATAAAGCCCTTTTTTTGTCACTGGCACGAGCTCAAGATTGTTGTCCATCAGATAAGGACGCACCATCCAACTTGCCATTACCTGCACACCCAACCCAGCTTTGATCATTTGCAATACAGCATCTGTCACCTGTATTGGCATTACCTTTTTGGGTTTCACGCCTTCAGGCATGAGCACTTGATTGAATAGTGTTACCGATTCTATAGGGTAAGAATGTATGAAAACATTTTCGTCTCTAAAATCCTCAGCTTCCACATAAGGCCGCTTGGTCCAAGGATGATCTTTGGGCACTACCACCATCATTTCGTCACGAAATAGCTCGGTATAGGTCAATGCCGGGTGGTCGTTATAATCACTTGTAATTGCGAGGTCCAATTCACCGTCGAGAATAAGTTTGTCTGGAATTTCGGTGATGCCAGGAAAAATCTCGATGTCTACTTTTGGAAACTCCTTGTTGAAATCGATCATCAGCGTGGGCAGCCAGTGGTAGCATGTATAACATTGAGTAGCGAGCCTCACCAGTCCTTTGTCACCATTCACATATTTTTTAACCGAGCTTTCGGTCTTATCAATTTCTCGCAAGATCTTTTTGGCAGAGTCCAACACGATTTGACCTGCCCCAGTCAAAATCAGTTTTTTGTTTACTCGGTGAAAAAGCTGTGCTCCCAGATGAGTCTCTATTTCTTTGAGTTGATGACTCAAAGCAGATTGAGATAGATAAAGGTTTTCCATGGCTTTGGTCAAGCTGCCTTTGTCGGCGACTTCACGTACCAGTTTGAGGTGTCGTAGTTCCATTGGTTTGTTTTGAAGTATTAGTATTATTCATGAAATTGACAAAATCAATTCATCCAATTCATAGAACGAAAATTTTATCCGGGCGTTTCATTCCTCATAATTTATTTTTTAGAGATGGAACTTTTCTGTCTACAACTAAACATTTTCGATATGGAAACACCAGCACTACATTTAAAAATAGCCAAGCTGAACGGGCATGGTTGCATTCAGATCGAGCAACCAGAGAAGCTACAACGCCGAGCCGCCACCAATGAATTCGATCTTGTAGAATATCTCAAAGAAGTAAAGACACCCCATATAGGGCTGATGTCTTTCGTCAAATAACCAGTAAGAGATCTTGCTGGTGCTATCGCCAGTGAGAATCGAATGCTCATGGCGGTAGCCATACTTTTATCAAACCGACAACTATGAAACTAAAAAATCTACTTTTACTCTTACTGCTGGCGACGCTCTGGGGGCCATCTTTTTTATTCATCAAAATTGCAGTGATAGAGATCTCGCCAATCACACTTGCAGCACTCAGGATAGGTTTGGCGGCACTGGTCCTTCATGCCTATTTATTCATGAAAGGATACGAATTCAACAGATCATGGAAGTTTTGGCAACATGTAACTGTTGCTGGGTTTTTTGCTCATGCATTGCCCTTTGCCCTTATCAACTGGGGAGAGCAATATATCGACAGTTCTATCGCCTCCATATTGAATGGTCTGACGCCACTATGCACCGTCCTCATTGCCAATTTTGCTATTGCGGACGAAAGAATGACACCTGAGAAAATCATAGGAACTGTACTGGGCTTCATTGGCCTATTTGTACTGGTATCGCCTAATCTGGTATCTGGTGTCAGTGCATCCATTTGGGGCATATTGGCTGTAGCGGTAGCGGCACTTTCTTATGGTGTGGCCCTTGTATATTCCAGAATACATTTAATGAAAGAGAAACCATTGTATGCCCCAAGTTCGCAATTGCTGGTTTCTTCAATCTATCTAATCCCATTTGCCCTTGCGGTGGAAGGGCCAGTACTATGGGGCACGCTTTCTTGGGATGCCATTTGGTCGCTTGTGATTTTAGGTGTTTTTGGAACCGCACTTGCATTTGTGATCTATTACAGAATATTAGCGACTGCCACTGCTTCTTACTTGTCTCTAGTCACTTATTTGATGCCAATCTATGGCGTAGCGTTGGGTATCCTGTTTTTGGATGAGGTACTCGCCGTCGAGGCAATAGTAGGTGCGTGCTTAATTGTCCTGGGAATCATGATCGCAAACAAAACCATATCCATTCCGATGGGAGGTAAAAAGACTATAAATGTGGCTTAATTAAGTTTATCTTAGTTTGGTATAGATAGGCAGCCAGCAAACGTGCTGGCTGCTGTTTTTTTGTCATTTCGATTCTATGAGCTCTTTTAGATTATTCATGTTGCTTTGTAAGCCTGCGAATAGTTTTTTGAACATAAATTTTTTGAAAAGAAACCCTAATATGGGCTTTTCCTGATAATGAAATTCGACATTGACGGTGGTGATTGAATCTTTCTCCTCTAATATGAAATATGAGGTGGCCTCTTTGAAGATCGGAATTTCTGTTGTCTTTTCACCATAGACCAATTTTCCTTCACCAAAGTCGTGGGTGACAGTCTCGAAGCCAATCGACTGATTGCCGATAACACAGACATGTTTATATCCATGTTGGTTTAGCACCCCTTTTTTATACTTGAAAAAATTGACATCCCGATTCCAAAGGCTGCGCTTGTCCATATTAGTCAGCCACTCGAACACCTCGTTTTTGCTAGCATGCATTTTTATAGAATAGGTGAGAGGTTTGGCTATCAGTCGTTGTGCGGTCGGTTTGGGTGGATAGTTCACCTGATCTTGCAGAAAAGATAGTGTGATGCTTTTGTATGAAATATTTCCAAGGTCGTCATACAGGTCTTCTCCTTCCACTTGATCCGGCCACCCTTCTATGGTCACTGGAGCCACTTGAGTATCTACGATCTCATCAGTCAATAATACATATTCTCTACTTGCCACACTATTCTTGAGCAGCCGATGGGCTCGGATCACGGCAGTACCGAATGGCTTTTCGACTCCTTTTACTGATATGAGTTGGGATTCTCCTGCATCTGCGATGAATTTCAATGTGAGATTTACTGCTGATGAACAAGCGCCACATGGACAAATTCTTCGAGTTTCATAGGCTTTAAGGTGCTCGTGAAATGCCACATAAGTTTTTCGGGCCTGCTCCAAAATTTGATCAGAGGAGGGTATTTTATCCTGCTGGTAAAAGAATACAGCATCACCTTCAACTTCAGCCAATTCCAACCCCAGATCATCAGAATCAATGATCAATTCTAATAATTCAGCTATAATATGTTGACTGTGCTCTATTTCAACCTGCTTTACAAAAGAGGTGAAGCCGCTGATATCGGGAATGAAAAAGAAGGATCTTTGAGACATTGGAAAATGTAAATATTAGGTGGAACGTAGCACCATTCGCAATGTTCATCATTCCCGTAATTAAAACATCTCCAACGCCTCATCATAAAGTTTAATCAAAGACTTTTCCGAACCCACAAAGTCTTCAAAAATTGGAATCCAGCCCGATTTCACATCAATGATGAAATCATTTGATTCTTCTTCACTCACGTCTACGCCTACAGTGTAGAACGGGCTAAGTACGTTTACGTGTGACATCATGGTGCTGGCTTCATTTCCGTTTTGTACAAGTTCTTGCTGGACGGCATAAATTTCTGCCAACTTTCGATAAAGCTCATAGGGAATGTGCTGGCTAATGGAATTGTCCTGCGCAATTTTCCATGCAAAATTTTTGACTCGGGCAGATTTTAGTCGCAGAACAACTTTTTTGGGATTATTTCTTAGCTCTTCACTAATCCAACTATGATAGTCGAACTTTTCTTTGACTTCGACGGAATTCTCTTCAATTTCGAGGCGTACGCCTTCCAAAAAGTGGCTCGCGCGTTCTTCTTCTACTTTATTAGTATAATAAGTATTGAGTCCAAAAGCGATTAGTATGCCTAACACGACTGTAAAAAACTCGATGAGGTAACTGGTCCAGGGCAGATTTTTCATAAGTTGTATTTATCTGATTATGAAAAATACTAAAACTTCTCTTTTTGACTTACATATTTCTACGATACTGACCGCCAACTTCAAATAAAGCATTGGTGATCTTATGACGTAAGTATTACAATGAGCTTTCCAAATCATTTATTGCCTGCATATAGTTTGAACCTATGGTAAAGTACATGATACATGCGTAAATTAGAATAATAGCAAATCGTTTGAGAAATATTGTCCAACCGATCCATTTATATTCAATTTCATCTTTTGATTGTTTTTTGAATGGGAACAGGATTGAATAGAAAATATTCCAAAACCACCAAACGAGCAATCTTTGATACCAAGGCAGAATAAAAAAGGCATTGTAATATTCATGGTCAATTATTCTGAAGTGAAATAGGTGAAAAGGGATTGATCCCATAAGGGAAAATAAGAGTAGGGTATCATATCTACTTATCCAAGTTGTTTTTCGGCGTTTCTTCTTTTTTTCATCATCAACAGAAAATATGTAGTGAACATTGATATTTTGGATTTGATTTCCTGGAATAATCAGAAATTCACCTGGTATAGGTTTTGGCTCAGGAATACTGTCTATGTAACGTTTTGTATCTGCTAGATATATTTTGTCAATGTCCTGAATTGATTTTTCACTTAATTCATAGTCCTTTAGAAAACCGCTATATAAAGTAGTTTCAGAATCATTCTTTTTGACAAGAACATCCAGATATGGAAATATATGCTTTAGTTTTTCTTTTTTATTTTCATTGCTTTTCGTGTGTGCACGAGTGAATTTTCCAAAGCTTAATATTTCACCGCTAAAGATGTATGCCCACTGATTTTTGAATCGCAGCAATTTGAATTTGATATCCAATTTCAACTTTCGTACAATCAAATAAAGAAATATACCTGAGAAGGCGGCTGTTAAATAAACCCCTGTTGAGTACCAAATAAAATTCCCAAAGACCATATCTTTAATCGGAAGAGAATTATCATTTTTGAATAATATTGTTTGATTACCCAATTTTTTTTGCAAGTCAATTATTTCGCCCAAATCAATAGGCTCTATTAATTGATCGTATATTGATATACATATAAATTGAATAATTATGCTTGGAATGGTAGCATAGGTAATGGTTCTGACAATTGGTTCGCCTACCGAGAGTTGTTTTGAAAACTCTCCCCAAAAGAACATTCTACGAAAAATCATGCCCGGAAGAACGAGCATGAGAAATAAGGAGACTAACCCAAACGTAAAATCCATTTAGAATTAAAGATTCACTACGATGTGCTTCGAATGGGCTGACTTGTCAGTGTTCCTTTTAAAATTTTCTATGGCCTCGGATACTTCTCTAAGCTTCTTTTCATTCTGAAGAATCTCCATTCCATCCTTGCTTATGATTTTTGCGTCCGAGGACTTTATCATTTGACTCAAAGAGTTTAGTGAGGAAAAGAATGTTTCTAGAATTGTATTAATTATGTGACTCATAGTCATACAAATTATGGATAATCTAAATCAAATGCAAATTATGTATTAAACACTAATTATCAAGAAGAGTTTAAATAATTCCTAATAAAGGTTACATATTTCTACGATACTGACCGCCAACTTCAAATAAAGCATTGGTGATTTGACCCAGCGAACAGTGTTTTACTGTCTCCATCAGGGCTTCAAAAATGTTTTCGTTGTGAATGGCTGTTTCTTGCAGTTTCTTCAAAGCTCCTTGTGAGTGATCCAGATTGAATTCCTTGAGATTGTTCAACATTTCTATTTGATACTTTTTCTCTTCAGTAGTGGCTCGGATCACTTCTTGAGGGATCACGGTCGGCGAACCCTTAGACGACAAGAAGGTGTTGACACCAATAATTGGAAATTCTCCAGTATGTTTCAAGGTTTCGTAATAGAGACTTTCTTCTTGAATTTTACTTCGCTGATACATAGTTTCCATAGCACCTAGGACGCCTCCTCTTTCAGTGATTCTATCAAACTCATCGAGTACCGCTTGCTCCACCAGGTCAGTCAGTTCTTCTATAATAAATGAGCCCTGAATAGGATTTTCGTTTTTGGCCAAGCCTAGCTCTCTATTAATGATCAGCTGGATGGCCATGGCGCGTCTTACTGATTCTTCCGTCGGCGTTGTGATTGCCTCGTCGTAGGCATTGGTATGGAGAGAATTACAATTGTCATATATGGCATATAGTGCCTGGAGGGTAGTCCTGATATCGTTGAAGTCAATCTCCTGAGCATGCAGTGACCTTCCACTGGTCTGGATATGGTATTTCAACATTTGAGATCGACTGTCAGCGCCATACTTCAGCTTCATCGCCTTCGCCCAGATTCTTCTCGCCACTCTTCCGATTACTGCGTACTCAGGGTCGATACCGTTAGAGAAAAAGAAGGACAAGTTTGGAGCGAATTTGTTGATATCCATTCCACGAGACACATAATACTCTACGAACGTGAACCCATTGGAAAGCGTAAGAGCAAGCTGAGTGATTGGATTTGCTCCAGCTTCAGCAATGTGATAACCAGAGATAGAGACCGAATAAAAGTTGCGCACATTGTGATCGATGAAGAACTGCTGTACATCTCCCATCACACGAAGTGAAAATTCTGTTGAGAAAATACACGTATTTTGTGCCTGATCCTCCTTTAGGATGTCGGCCTGCACGGTACCTCTTACTTTAGATAGGGTCTCGGTTCTGATTTTTTGATAAACATCAGCATCCAATACCTGATCACCTGTGACTCCGAGTAGCATAAGACCCAATCCATCGTTACCCTCTGGAAGATTCCCGTTGTATCTTGGTTGCTCGTTTTCACGTCCTTTATAGATCGCCGCTATTTTCTTAGCGACCTCTTTTTCCAAACCATTTTCTTTGATATATAATTCGCACTGCTGGTCAATAGCCGCATTCATGAAAAACGCACAGATAGTAGCAGCCGGCCCATTGATGGTCATAGATACCGAAGTAGTCGGATCTGAGAGATTGAATCCGGAATAAAGTTTTTTGGCGTCGTCGAGGCAGCAAATATTTACACCCGAGTTTCCAATTTTACCATAAATATCAGGTCGGTGATCTGGATCCTCTCCGTACAGTGTTACCGAGTCAAAAGCAGTTGAAAGTCTGGCAGCAGGCAACCCTTTTGATACATAGTGAAATCTGGTATTGGTACGTTCGGGGCCACCCTCTCCAGCGAACATTCGAGTGGGATCTTCACCTTGTCTTTTGAATGGGAATACGCCCGCGGTATAAGGAAACTCTCCCGGCACATTTTCCTGAAGATTCCATTTTAGAATATCTCCCCATGCCTGATACTTAGGAAGCGAGACTTTTGGGATTTTGGTATGCGACAAGGATAAGCTCTTAGTCTGCACCTTGATATCTTTGCCTCTGACTTGGTACACAAACTCATCTGAGTTGTACTTATCACTTTTGGTCTGCCAGTCATCCAGAATTTGCTTGTTTCTTGGATCAAAGTCCAATGCTGTGTCTTGATAAAGAGTCTTCAGCTTTTCGTTTAGCGATTCGTCGTTAGACAATCTCATGGTTTGGTTGATGCCATAAAGATTTTGGGCGATTTCTCTTTGTTTTTCCACCCATTGATCATACTCACGAATGCTGTCAGATATTTCAGACAAATACCTTGTTCTCTTTGGTGGGATAATAAACACCTTCTCAGACATCTCCTCAGTTGCCTGAAATGAGGAATTAAGAGCAGCTCCTGTTTTTTCCGCTATCGAATCCATAATCACCCGATAGAGCTTATTCATGCCGGGATCGTTAAATTGGGAGGCTATGGTGCCAAAGACAGGGAGATCGTCTACGTTGGCATCAAACAACTGGTGGTTTCGTTGATATTGCTTTTTTACATCGCGAAGAGCATCCAATGCACCTCTTTTGTCAAATTTATTGAGCGCAATAATGTCGGCGAAGTCGAGCATATCAATCTTTTCAAGCTGTGTCGCAGCTCCATACTCCGGAGTCATTACATATAGTGATAGGTCAGAGTGTTCGATGATTTCCGTGTCTGATTGGCCGATTCCACTAGTCTCAAGTATTACCAAATCATATCCAGCCGTTTTTACCACATTGACGGCCTCCTGCACATACTTTGATAAGGCGAGATTTGATTGCCTTGTCGCCAAAGAGCGCATATATACGCGTGAGTTATTGATCGCATTCATGCGAATCCTATCTCCAAGCAAGGCGCCACCAGTTTTTCTTTTGGATGGGTCTACAGAGATTATGGCAATACTTTTATCTTCAAAATCAACAAGAAACCGCCTCACCAGTTCATCTACCAAAGAAGACTTTCCGGCACCACCTGTACCAGTGATTCCGAGTACAGGAGTAGTAGAGGTTTCTGATTTTTTATCAATGTCTTTTAATATTTCACTCGATTGATCCGGAAAATTCTCTGCCGCAGAAATGATCCGCGCTATAGATTTGGCATCTTTCTTATCCAGTTTTTTTATTTCGCCATTCAGGTTTTCACCAATAGCGTAGTCACTAGATTCCACCATATCGTTGATCATACCTTGTAGTCCCATGGCACGCCCGTCATCAGGGGAATAGATCCTGGATATTCCGTATTGATGCAACTCTTCTATTTCTGAGGGCAAAATGGTACCACCACCACCACCAAATATTTTGATATGATCACTGCCGTTTTCCTTCAGCAAGTCATGCATATATTTGAAATACTCTACATGCCCGCCTTGATAGGAGGTGATGGCTATGGCCTGTGCATCCTCCTGAATGGCGCAATTAACAATTTCGTTGACTGATCTATTATGGCCCAGATGAATGACCTCCACACCTGTGGACTGTATGATTCGGCGCATGATATTGATCGCAGCATCGTGTCCATCAAAGAGTGAAGCAGCCGTTACAATACGAATGTGATTCTTTGGATGATAAGGGTTGATTTTGTCTTGGGTCATGCCTTTGTTTTTTAGAGACCGCAAAGCTAAGGAATAAAAAATTTTTCGCTGATTTTATCTTCTATTGATTGTAGCCCCAAATTGCTGTTTTCGGGAAGTAATAATGGATTAAGAACGTGCTTGGAAGGGAAACTTAATTTTCAAACTGAGAATTTTCGCTAGTTTGATGAGTGTAGTATACTAGATATATCTTTCTAGTTTGAAAGATGTTTTTTGGACTTCCCCATTACGCACATACTTAATGATGATTTTTTTTCCTGGTTTGTTCCGAAGCAGTGAGGTGAAGTCCGAAAAAGAGAGACTTTGTAGCGAGTATCCATTGATGGATTCTATCAAATCTCCTTCGCGAATCCCTGCATTATATGCCGGTGAATCTTCTCGGACGTTGTTGACTTTGAGTTTATCCAGCTTAGTGCCATCAGCCGCAATATTCATTCCGCTCATGTCATGCTCAAATCCATTGTGATAGGCCTTACTTTTTCTCAGATATAAGTTACCTCCAAAATAGTCAAAGGCTACATTGAATCTGGACAGCAATTCACCTCCGATTGTACCGTTTCTACTTCCTCGTTTGATGCCAGCACCATAGTCACCTTCGACAGGAAATGAAGCTATCGGACCATTGAATTCAAACTTCCCCATTTTAATAGATGTCATACGCCCCAAATATCCGCTAATGTTGCCGCCAAGACCTCTACCTATTACTGAGGTGATTTTTTGTGTGGGTATCAGAGAATTATCTTCTGGGTTGTCTAGAAGTACTGCGTGGCTGGCGCCAGTATCTACCATCAAATGCATACGACGCCCTTCAGTGTCATTTTTCATTATCTTCAATTCCACATAAGGTTTGGTATTTACAACTTTCAACGGGATCTTTTTGTAAGATCTTTTGGCTCTAAATTTTCTTGGTTCATGAAGTACTATGTAACTCTCATCATAATTTATCTCCACAATAAACCTGCTGAAAATATCATATCCCAGTACCCCAAACACATCTGTCCCAAGATTGTTTCGCAGTTTTAGATAGTCTTCTTCAAGGACGAGTAGTGCCTGATTGACACCGGACTCTATACCACCTGGTAGGCTGATGGAAACGCGTTGAGCTACTCTTGCTTTTATCGAATCTGCCTCTCCCGGACCCTGAATAGTAATATTCCTTGTGTAGTCCAGACCAAGATAATCGCCGAACATTTTTTCAGTAAGAATTGGATACTGTACGCCTGTATCGAATATGAACTTGAGCGTAAGTGAATGATTGAGAGTCACAGGTATGACCATCAGATTATTGTACCTTTCGAAGGGGATAACTACCTTATGAACGCCTGGGGGAAAGTCAAAACCTATCTGCTGTGCCATACCCGTTCTGCTAAGTAGCAGTAGGAAGAATAGTACACAATAAAGTTTTATTTTTTTCATCTCTCTCGCCTCAGTGTCTAATAATTGAACAATCGGGGACAAAAGATTCCCTTACGAAGGTGAATAATTTACACTAAAAAAACGGCTTTTGCTATATGAACGGTAGATTATTGGGATAGAAACGGGCATTTTCTACAAGATTTTTCTGCATACTTGTGACCGTTGAAAGAATTCGAAACATCTTTCTACATTTGTAAAAAAAAGCACATGCTACGCAGACCCAGAAGAAACAGAAAGACCGCAGCCATCCGCGGAATGGTAGAGGAGACTAGACTTGCTACACAGGATTTTATGTATCCCCTGTTTTTGCTAGAAGGGAAATCTAAATCTATAGAAGTGGAGTCTATGCCTGGCATCTATCGTCTGTCGAAGGATTTGATGCTGAAGGAAATAGAGGAGTGTCTGAATCTTGGAATCTCTGCATTTGATATTTTTCCTGTAGTGGATGAAAAGCACAAGGACAAACTGGCAAGCAGAAGTCACGACCCCAACTTCTTTTACTTAAAGGCATTGGAAGAAATCAAAGAGAAATTTCCCGAAGCCTGTATTATGACAGATGTAGCCATGGATCCCTATAGTACTGATGGACACGATGGCGTCGTCGATGAAGATGGAATCATACTAAATGACGAATCATTAGAGATTCTTGGTGCTATGGCTTTGGCTCAGGCTGAGACAGGTATTGACATCATCGGCCCCTCTGATATGATGGATGGGCGAGTAGAGTATATTCGAGATATTCTTGACGACAATGGATACGAGGATACTTCCATCATGTCGTATACTGCCAAATACGCTAGTGCTTTTTACGGACCATTCAGGGATGCGCTTGATTCAGCACCCAAATCAGGAGACAAGAAAACCTATCAGATGAATCCGGCTAATCTAAGAGAAGCCATCATAGAAGCTGAGCTTGACGAGGAAGAAGGCGCGGATTTTTTAATGGTAAAACCAGCCTTAGCTTACCTGGACGTGATAAAGCTACTAAGAGACAATTTTGATCTACCCATAGCAGCCTACAATGTATCAGGAGAGTACGCCATGATCAAGTCTGCTGCACAGCGCGGCTGGTTGGATAATGATCTGACCATGATGGAAACCTTGTTGAGTATGAAACGAGCCGGAGCCAAAGTGATATTGACCTATTTCGCAAAAGAAGCGGCTCAGTTGATGAAATAAAAAAACACCTCTCCAGGAGTGAAGAAGTGTTACAAAATTCCAATTCATACTAACCTATCCCGAATCTTTCCAATAGCTAACCAATTCGGACCTTGCGGTAATTTCTTGAGTTTAAAAGAAAACCCAAGTTCTATTTCCGAACTTGGATTCTCATAAACTGCGCTTTCTTGATACAAGTATACTCAGCAATCTGACACGCGTTATTTATATTCGATAGACACAGGAAGAGTCTCGATTACTGCCCGTAAAAACACGGTGATTCGATCAGCTGAGACTCTGCTTCGATCAATGGTATGAATTGTTAGATAAGATTTGGAGAGGGCCTAAATAAACTCCATTTCGCCCGATCTGCTCATTGAATTGAGGAAATTTAGCCTTGAAATGAGCTTAGTTCTAAAATCTGCGTTCAGATTTAGAAAACTATCCAGAATCACGAAATTATTCGATTGATTACTATTCTTGATAGTATTCATATATCGCTCCTTATCGCCGAACTGATATTCCCGTTCAGCAGGATTGTACCAAATAAACTCAGTTTTCATATTGATTCAGGTGAATTAATCAATGGGTTATGTCAAAAGTACAAAAAATTATGGAATAATTAGAAATCGAACCAGTCGAAAGATGAGCAAATCAGGGCATCACTAATTTGGGCCTGGAAGACCACTGCCACGATATTACAGCTCCGGATATTAAATGCCACACCCCCCACCATGCGGCTATTATCGCCATACCGCCGAGTCCATCGAAATACTGAAATATGATCACAAGCGCTAATCCGGAGTTTTGGATTCCAGTTTCTATTGTGATACTTCGTATTTCAGCTGACCCTAATCCAAGTGATTTGGCCAGAGAAAAACCAGTGGTCAGAGCCAATGCATTGTGTATCAAGACTACGAACAAGAAATTGAATACATAGTTGGCAAAATGGTCAAAATTGGCAGACAATGCCCCTACCACAAATGCGGCGAATATAATTATTGAAAGTCGTTTGATCGGCTTGGCTATTTTAAAAGTGGTATTGGGATACCTGCTATTGACCCACATACCAAGCACAAGAGGAATCACCAATATAAATATTACGGTGAATACTACGTCCATCACATTCAGTTGTACCTCTCTTAATATGGCAGCTGTAGGCTCATGCTGGTTGGCCCAGAATGTAAAATTGAACGGCGTGGATAAAAAAGCGATGGAGGAGGTGATGGCAGTGAGGCTCACCGAAAGTGCCACATTGCCATTGGAAAGACTGGTATAGAAATTTGATACATTACCTCCCGGGCAGGCAGCCACCAGCATCATACCCAGTGCAATACTCGGAGAAGGGTTGAGCAGCAAGACCAATATAAAGGTGAGCATCGGTAACAGGACGAGCTGAGACAGCAGTCCGATGAGAATAGCTTTAGGTTTTTTAAGTAGGTATTTAAAGTGTTCGATCTTGAGCTCCAGAGCTACCCCAAACATAATAAATGCGATGCAGGCATTGAGTAGCATCAAAGACTCTTGATTGAAGGACAGTACTACACGGTCAAGATTTTCTTGCATGGCATGATAAGTAAGCTTGCAATATATTTGAAAGAAACTTAAAAATCTAGCCTTTGAGTTTGGCTATATACTCTTCTTGATTGGCTAAAATATCTAGTGCCACCTGGATTTCTTCGTCCTTGTTGAGGGCAGCTTCCACTTGCCCGGAGGTATAATAGTATCTTAGAATAATTTGCCTCTTCAGGAGCTCCTTGATGTCTGTTTGGAAGGTTTCCAGACCATTGGATTTAATTTTTTCTACCGAGGAGGTGATATCATCAATCTCACTCACGAGCTTGTTGTAAACCTTGTCTTGATTGGCTGCTTCCTTTATTAATTCAAGTGTGTTTTCAACTTGAGATGGGTTATCAAAGCTTCTCGAACCCATCCATTCTACAAACTCACTATATTCTTCGTCCGAAAGTTTGAATTCACTCGGGGACGCAATGCTATCATGATTGTAATAGTAGGTAGTGGCATAATCGAAAATCAACCCGCTTCTGGACAGATTTCTAGCATATGAAGACATAGATTTGGGCTCAATGAAAAGGTCAGGGTCTATCCCGTCCCCATCATATACAATTCTATTATTGGTCGTTCGAAATTGTGTTTTCAACGAGTCTGCCATCTTTATAGCAGTGCCATCTGCATTTCTTGTTGCGTAGTCCAGCGCCTGAATACATCTGCCGCTAGGAATGTAATACTTGGCTGTCGTCACTTTTAATTGAGAGTTGAATGACAATTTGCGAGAGACCTGCACAAGCCCTTTGCCGTAGGATTTCTGACCAATGATTACCCCACGGTCATAATCTTGCAATACGCCTGATACTATCTCGGAGGCTGAGGCACTTCCCTTATTCACCACTACAGCTATGGGGATATTGAGATCTATAGGTTCAGAATTGGCAAGGTAAGAGTGGCTTTGTGCCTGGATTTTTCCTTTGGTATCCACAATTTTTGAGCCTTTAGGCAAAAAGAGATTACATATGTCAACAGCTTCATTGAGCAGTCCTCCAGGATTTTCTCGCAGGTCTATGATGAGGCTGGTAGCCCCCTGCTCTTTTAAACCTAGAACGGTATTTTTTACGTCATCTGCTGCATCTTTGGTGAATTCACTAAGTCGCAAATATCCCGTTTTGCCATTCAGTAGCGTACTATAACTAATGTTAGGGATTACTATTTTCTGTCTTGTGGTGGTAAATGAAAATGTTTCTTTTTCGTTCCTGAGAACTTTTACCTGGATATCGGATCCAGACTGACCTTTCATCAATTTCCCAGCTTGTTCATCCGTCAGGTTGGCAAGCGGCACTCCGTCCACTTCTGTGATCACATCACCAATCTTTATTCCAGCCTTCATAGCCGGCGAATTTTCATATAGATTTAGGACAATGTGTTTTTCATCAATTCTGTTGGATTGAATCCCAAGTCCACCGTATTCGCCTGTGGCATTTGTTCTAAAATCCTCTATGTCATCCTCTGGAATGTAAACGGTGTAAGGATCGAGATTCTCAAGCATAGCATCCACACCTGTTCTTAGCAACGTATTTGGATTTACCTCATCGACGTAGTACTTGTTGATTTCCGAGTAGAGTGAGGCGAAAATCTCGAGGTTCTTTGCCATCTCGAAATGTTTGTCATCATTTGAAAATGAGAAAACGCCTAATAAAACTACAGGAACAAGCAGCCCAATCAATCCAATTTTTATTGCCCTTACTTTCAATGTCTCGCTTACTTTTTGTTCAAAGAATAGTTACGCAGGAATCATTTTCAATTAAAATCCTCCCATATTATTATTTTCAGTTCAAAAATAAAGATAATTTACCTAAGTGATTTTAAATAGTGAGGACGAAATCTGACTACATAAGTTTAATTTTACCTTTATCATTCGAATTATTCATTCAAAAACAAAGCGTCTTGATTATTAAACACATACCCATCAAACTTCTATTTGCTTTTCTTCTACTTGGCTTTTTTACTCACAGTTTGAGCGCACAGGAGACGATAGCCACGGCCCGTCCTACCTTGTCGATTGGACCATGGGTGTTACCCGAAAACAGCTTCCAATGGGAGCAAGGGGCTCAATATTCTGACATTGACAGAGATGAATGGGCTTATGACGCCCTGATTCGTGCCTCTTTGTCCAGGTCTACAGAAATTAGAATCAGTATACCAACGCTCGAAGATAGATTTGCTACTATGGGACTGAAATGGATGATGATTCAGCCCGAAGGAAATAAACCCGGAATCGGGTTTTCCATAAATATGGGAAGTAAATCGAATTCAAATGAAGGAGGAAATTCATTTAAAGTGCTTGGCTATCGAGTAGCTGTCAATAAGAATTTGTCAGATAAACTGGTCGGTTTTATAAATGCAGGTTACACTTCGGGAGGCTATTTTGGGGATTTTACTTTGGCCTATGCACTTATTGATGGGTTGACTGCCACCGCCGAATACTGGCATCATCAGGATTATAAACAAGTCCAATCCACAGTATCCTATTTGATAAATAGTGAAACTCAAATTGATCTAAATGGCGGGCTGCTTTTTGACGCCGGTAATGATTATACCTTTGGCTTTGGGCTGTCAAGAAGATTTAAGTATACCGGCTCTAGAAATAACCAATAAGATAGATTTTTACAGGCTATTGGTTGTAAATACTTGCACCACAATTCAGACAGAACCGAGATCTGCTGGGAAGATCGTCCTCCCCACAATTTGAGCACGTCACAGTTCCGATTTTTCTTGAATCAGCCACCATTTGAGTTGTTACGATCCCTGTCGGTACGGCTATTATTGCATAGCCGAGAATCATCAGGATAGAGGCTGTAGCCTGACCAATAATAGTCTGCGGAGCAATGTCGCCATATCCTACGGTGGTGATGGTGACAATCGCCCAATAGATGCTTTTAGGAATGCTGGTAAAACCATTTTCTCCACCTTCGATAATATACATCGCGGTCCCTGCTATCACTACGATGCACACAACAGTACCCATAAAAACGACGATTTTGTGCCGACTACTCCATAATGCAGTGCCTAGCTGCTGAGCACCACCCATAAAATGAGTCAATTTCAATATTCTAAAAACCCTGATCAGTCGAAATGATCTAATGACGGACAAGGAGTGAGTCCCTACAATGAAGAAACTGAGGTAGGTAGGGATGAGTGAAAGTAAATCTATGATGCCCATAAAACTGGTGATATACTTGATCGGGCGGGGAGAAGATAAAATACGTGCCAGGTACTCAATTGAAAAAAGAAAGGTGAAGACCCATTCTATAAATCTCAACTCGGTGCCGTAGTGCTCTTCTATATCATTGACGCTTTCCAGCATGACCACAAGTACACTTGCTACAATGGCGACAAGCAGCACAATGTCAAAAATTCTACCAGCAGCTGTGTGGTATCCGAAAATTATTTCGTGAATTTTCCGCTGCCATTTTTTCATCTTATGAGTATCGTTATCCATCATTTGTAACTGCTTTTTCAGACCCTTAGTTTTATTACGCTTATCACGACCTTAAAAATAATGATTAAACCCTTTGATGTTACAACGTTGGCCATGATCTTCTATTGAAATATGAGCCTTCCAGATAGAAAATCTTTAATATTCTAGCGTAAAATTTATAATTATTAAAAATAACCAAGACCATAGAAATTGTGAAGGACAGTTAAGGTCAATTATATCTTTAAATCCATAATTTTGCTTCATGATAAGCGCACTAACGGGATTGGCAAAAAAGCTGGGGGGAGATCTTTTTTTGGATGATACATTACGAAAGCTTTATTCGACTGATGCCTCGGCCTATCGAGAAATACCTTTGGCTGTCGCAATTCCCAAAAGTCAGGAGGATCTGAAGCGACTGATTACCTTTGCCGCAGAAAATAACACCTCACTCATTCCCCGGACCGCGGGCACCTCTCTAGCTGGTCAAGTGGTAGGAAGTGGTATAGTGGTAGATGTCTCGAAGCACTTTACTGAGATTCTTGAGGTCAATCAGACAGAACAATGGGTCAAAGTGCAACCAGGAGTGATTCGCGATGATCTCAACCGCCATCTAAAACCATACGACCAATACTTTGGACCGGAGACGTCTACTGCCAATAGAGCCATGATAGGCGGTATGGTGGGCAACAATTCTTGCGGATCTAACTCTGTAGTATATGGCAGTACTCGTGATCACCTGATGGAGATCAAAGGTCTGCTGGCAGATGGCAGCGAAGTCACTTTTTCTGAACTTACATCTGAAGAGTTTGAGCAAAAGCTTCAACTTGAGACGATGGAAGGAGCGCTGTATAGAAATATGCAAGACATGTTGCAATCGGCCAATGTCAGATCTGAAATAGAGAAAGAATTTCCAAAACCATCTATACCTAGAAGAAACACGGGATATGCTATAGATCTCATGGCAATCAATCAGCCCTTTATTACTGAAGGAGAAAAATTTAATTTTTGTAAGCTCATTGCCGGTTCAGAAGGCACATTGCTTTTTATCACAGAGATTAAGCTGGCTACCATCCCAACTCCACCTAAACATAAAGCCCTTGTTTGTGTTCATTGTGCAGATGTAAATGAGTCCCTGCTGGCCAACCTGGTGACGCTTGAATATAACCCTCACGCCTGTGAGCTGATCGATCATTATATCCTTGAATGTACCAAAGAGAATCTGGAGCAACAAAAAAATAGGTTTTTTATCGACGGAGATCCTGGAGCTATACTCGTAGTGGAGTTGGCAGGTAAGGATCAAAGTGATCTGGAGCGAAAGTGCCAAGAGATGATCTCAGCCTTGAAGGCAAAAAAATTAGGCTATCATTATCCCATTCTTAAAGGCGACGATGTTGGTAAAATATGGAGTTTACGCAAAGCGGGTCTCGGCCTATTAGCCAACATACCCGGAGATGCAAAAGCGCAGCCGGTTATTGAAGATACTGCAGTTGATGTCACGGATTTGCCGGCATATATCAGAGAGTTCAACGAGACGCTTAATAAATATGATCTGAGCTGTGTTCATTACGCCCATGCGGGATCTGGAGAGTTACATCTCCGTCCAATATTAAACCTCAAGACTGAAGAGGGTCATCGCATGTTTCGGATTGTAGCAGAGGAGATCTCCAGGCTTGTGAAAAAATACAAAGGCTCACTCAGCGGCGAGCACGGAGATGGGCGTCTCAGGGGAGAGTTTATCAAGGAGCAGATAGGAGCCAGTAACTATGCCTTGCTCGAACTTCTCAAAAAAACATGGGATCCAAAAGGTATTTTTAACCCTGGAAAAATCACTGACACGCCACCAATGGATACCAGCCTGAGGTATAGCGTCGATCAGAAAGAAGAGGAAATAAGCACCTATTTCAATTGGGATAAAAGCAAAGGCATCCTAAGAGCTGCAGAATTGTGCAACGGCTCAGGAGATTGTCGTAAATCGGCCGGAAGCGGAGGCACGATGTGCCCTAGCTACATGGCTACGGCAGACGAAAAGGATACAACACGAGCCAGAGCAAACATTCTAAGGGAGATATTGACTAGCTCCAAAAAGGCCAATAAGTTTGATAGCGAGGAGATCAAAGAAGTATTAGATCTATGTCTTTCTTGTAAAGGATGCAAATCAGAATGCCCATCTAATGTAGACATGGCACGATTAAAAGCTGAGTTTCAACAAAACTACTATGATGAACACGGTATCCCGCTACAGGCCAGAATGATGGGTGAGTATGCCACCAACATGAAATTGGCCTCCAAGGCACCTGTCATTTACAATTTTCTTTTTGGAAATAAATTGACCGGATCGATTGCCAAAGCAGTAATGGGGGTCCACCAAAAACGTTCTATGCCTCCGATGGCTAGCGAAACGCTTTATTCGTGGTATCAGAAATCGAAAAAGTACCTCATCAGTCAAAACTCTAAGAACAAAGTCTATTTGCTTTGTGATGAGTTTACCAATTATCTCGATGCTGAGATAGGAATAAAAGCCGTAGAACTTCTCGATAAGCTGGGGTATTGTGTAGAAATCCCGGAGCACAAAGAATCTGGCCGAGCATTGATATCGAAAGGTATGGTAAAGAGGGCTAAAGCTATCGCAAATAAGAATGTAGAGCTATTAGCGGAAATAGTATCTAATGAGGTTCCGCTGATCGGAATAGAACCGTCCACATTATTGACAATAAGAGATGAATACCCTGATCTGGTAGATGACAAATGGAGAGAGAAGGCCAAGTCGCTTGCTCAGGCATCGTTAATTATGGAAGAGTTTTTGGCCAGAGAGTTTAGAAGAGGAACTATCGTCAAAGAAAAATTTTCACGAGAGCACAAGAATATCAAAGTACATGGTCACTGTCATCAGAAAGCACTATCCTCCATGCTTACAGTAAAAGACACACTTTCAATACCAGAGAACTATAAAGTAGAAGTGATCAGTTCTGGCTGCTGTGGAATGGCTGGTTCTTTTGGGTATGAAAAAAATCACTACGACGTCTCCATGAAAGTAGGTGAACTCGTACTCTTTCCTGAGGTGAGAAAAAGCGACAGAGAAACCGTGATCGTAGCACCTGGCACTAGCTGTAGACATCAGATCAAAGATGGGACAGGCAAAATTGCCAAGCACCCAGTAGAGGTGCTTTGGGACGCATTGGTCTAGCGATTTCTAATAAATCGAATACCGAAGTGCTGAAGTAGTTTAACTCGGAATTCATCATGATTTAAGAGAACTATTTCTTCCTTCTTGCCAGATATCGTTGCAGAAAGCTTCCTGTTCGTAAGAGTGATTCTGCCACGAGGTGTGGCTCTTGTGATAAGCATCTTTTTTGTAAATGGAGATTTTGGATTGACCTGATGATAGTCGCACATATCGATGAACTCTACCAGTTGCCGCTTAGTCTTGGTGAAAAGGTATTTTGATTCATAGTTAAATGAGTCGGTAGAGACCTTCACGATATATTCATCATCTATGGTCTTATCTATCCTAAAGTATTTGGTATAATCCATCTGAACCTTACCAGGATGCAAAGCTTTAGGGTCAATAAAGAGATCGCCAAACCCAACATCCACGAGATAGCTTGTATCATCTACATCCACCAAAATAGCAGCATGGTCAAACTCAGGAGCTAGTGAGCCATCTTCATAAGTCCTCCCGGATATCAGATGGCAAGAGTAGCCCAGATGAGAGAGCAGATGATAAAACAAACCATTGAGCTCATAGCAGAAGCCTCCCCGCCCTTTGAGGACAACCTTCTGATAAATTTTCTGCACGTCCAAAATAATTTGGTTTCCCATATGAATATCCAAATTCTCAAATGGAATACGATATAAATGCGCCTTATGCAGAGTTTTTAGAAATTTCAGATTAGGAATCCTTTCCCTCCTCACTTTCAATCGCATCAGGTATTTATCCACGTCTAGTGCGGGCAGTTTAGACTGATTGTCCAATACATTTAATGCAGCCATTGCGAGTTTGTTGTGAATTTCTAAGAATTGTTTAGCTGATCAATTTTTTCAGCCATCCGGTCAATCTTGCTTTCCAGAGAAACCACTTTCTCCTTTAATTCTTCGATGTTTTCTTGAATATCTTCATCCTCAATGAAGTAGTCAGTAATAGTACCTGTGAGGGTGGAGAACATAATCATTCCAAGCAAAATAAGAGCTACACTAAGAAACTTACCTTCTACCGTCACCGGTGGAATATCTTGTAAGAATCCAACCGTGATGGTGGTGACAGTCGTCCACCACAAGCTATCAGACATGGAAGTAATATGCGGATTGGCATTTTTTTCCAGATGATAAAAACTCAAAGTAAAAAATAATATGATCATGCCACTGATCAACATCAAATTCCTAAAGGTGTTGAAAGAGTTTTTCCTACTGAACGCGTTGAATATGTACTTTGCAGATCTGAGCACTCTCAAGATTCGAATGACCCGAACGATCCTGCCCATTCTTAGCGCTTCGATGGTAGGTATAGAGGAAACCAAATCGATCCAATTACCCTTGAAGTATTTCCACTTATCATCGCTCCTAAAGAAGCCATTAAAAAAATCATAAAGGAAAAGCATACAGATGCCGAAATCAATCCAGGTAAGTATTTCCTTTAGACCTTCGGGATAGGTGACTATCGTCCCAACATACAGCTCAATGACGACATAGATAGAAAGAATAAGAAGGAGATTTTGAAATACTGACGATTTCTGATATTCTTCGTTTTCCATTGGTTCTATTCGTTTTTCAATTTTTTATGGCATGATTGGGTGTGTACAAGCGAATATAAAAAATATTTATTTTCTTTATGTTTGCAATTCACCTCCGCTTCAAAAATCTTATCTCTATCAGAAATGAAAATATTAATCACGGGCTCCAATGGCCTTTTAGGGCAAAAATTGGTTAAGCTTCTCATTGATAAGAATATCGAGGTAGTGGCAACCTCGCGAGGAGCTAATCGCATTAATTATCTGAATACTGATTTTGAGTATTGCGAATTAGATATAACCGATGAGCTGGAGGTTGATCGGGTAATTAAGCAGTATAAACCAGATACGATTATCCATACAGCTGCTATGACCAATGTAGATCAGTGTGAAGCCGAAAAGGAGGGCTGTAGACAGCTCAACGTAGAAGCGGTTAAATATTTGGTCCGAGCCAGCGAGCAGCATGGGTCATTTTTTATTCACCTATCTACAGATTTTATTTTCGACGGAGAAGCAGGGCCCTATTCAGAAGAAGCCACTCCTAACCCTGTCAGTTTTTATGGACAGAGTAAGCTAGACGCAGAAAAAATTGTAATGGCGTCCGAGGGTGATTGGGCGATCGCAAGAACCATACTGGTGTATGGCATTACACCAGGAATGAGTAGATCTAATATTATTCTCTGGGTAAAGGAGAATCTGGAAAATGACAAGCCGCTCAATCTGGTCAATGATCAGTGGAGAACGCCGACGCTTGCAGAAGATCTTGCCATAGGGTGCTACTTAATCGCCGAGAAAAAAGCCAAGGGAATATTTAATATTTCTGGAGATGAGTTGCTTACGCCGTACGATATGGCGCTTTTGGCTGCCGTGCATTTCGACCTGGATGCGTCACTGATTACTCAAGTTGATGCTTCTACCTTTTCTCAACCGGCCAAGCGTCCGCCCAAGACCGGTTTTATAATCGATAAAGCAAGAGAATTACTCGGTTACAACCCAAGATCCTTTTCGGAAGGCATTCAAATCTTGGAAGAGCAAGTTCAAAACTTACCCACAGATTAAGGCAAGGGCCATTTTATTCTATTCGTTTCTCAAGGCATTCACAGGATTCGATGCAGCGGCTTTGATTGCATGAATACTCACAGTGAGCTGTGAAATAACAATAGCTAGCACTGAGGCAAGCACGTATGCTGTCCACGGCATGGTTACATGATACGCAAATCCATTTAACCAGTCGCTGAGAAAATAGTAGGCAATCGGCATAGCAATCAAGCAGGCAACCACTACAGGTTTGGTGAATTCTGTAGAGAGCAATATGGTAATGGTGCGGATATTTGCACCCAACACCTTTCTTATGCCGATCTCTTTGATTCGCTGTTCGGCTGTAAACATTGAAAGACCGATTAGACCAAGACACGCTATGAATATGGCTAACCAAGTAAAACTCACAATCAAGGATGCGAAATTTTCATCGTTTTCGTATTGCCGGCCAAATTCTTCATTGAAAAACGAATATTCAAATGGGTGATTAGGATTGATCTCATTCCAGATTCGCTCTACTTCCTGAAGCGTACTTTTTAAGTTTTGTTGGCGGATTTTTAGTGACAATACGCCGTTTCCAAGTGAGGAGGGCTGATATGGGAGAATCATAGGCTCTATCTGATGCCGCATATTTGCGAAATGAAAGTCTTTCACTACGCCAATCACTGTGCGCTCATTGGGCCCCTGGCTGATTTTTTTACCTATAGGATCTTCCCAGCCGATGGCTTTGACGGCCGCCTCATTCATAATAATAGCTGTTGCAGAGTCTGATTTGATATCACGAGAATAATTGCGTCCTTTCACTATTTCCATTCCCATCAAATCAAAATACTCATCGTTGACCTGCATACTGCTGACAATCCAAATATCATCCTGGTCGGCCCCTTCCGGAAGCATACCGCTTCGGCCAATACCACGGCCGGGCATTGATCCGGATAGGCCCATTTTTTCTACATTCGGTATTTGTGCAAGCCTATTTCTAAGGCGCTCTCCAGATTCTCGCAAGCTTTGATCCCCGAGATTGATAGACAAAATTTGCTCGTCTTCAAATCCCTTGTCGGATGACTTGAGATAGTCCAGTTGATAATATACCGTGATCGTACCTATGATCATGGCTATGGAGGCAGTGAATTGAATCACAACTAGTATTTTCCTAAGCCAAACCCCAGAAGTTCCTGTTTTGAAATTTCCCTTGAGGACTTTCAGAATAGAAAAACCTGAAAGCAAAAAAGCTGGATAAATGCCTGCCAATATTCCTAGTCCAAGCACTGTGCTTACTATCCACAAGATATTTTGTGAATCGCTGAGCAAATAGACCAGAAAGTTTTGGCTGAGTCCAAAATCTAAAAAGGTGCTGGACACAAAAAGGCCAATTAATGCCACCACAAGTGAAAAAAGGCAGATTACTATGGATTCAGATAGAAACTGGATAGCCAATTGGCCACGGTTGGCTCCCATTACTTTTCTCATGCCAACTTCTCTCGCTCTATTGGCTGATCTGGCAGTAGACAAATTCATAAAATTGAAAGCGGCAATCAGCACAACAAATAAACCCACTATTGCTAGCGTGTAGAGGTAATTGGCATCTCCCTTATTTGCATTAAACAAATCGAAAAGGATACCTGAAGAATTCAGATGGCTCTCTGTCAATGGCTGGAGCGTGACCTTGAAATTGTCTGGTACATTGTTCTGGCGAATGATTTCTTCCATCTTAAATTTCACGTCATCAACCTCTGCTGATGGACTGAGTGACACATAAGAAACCATAGAAATACTATTCCAACTGTTTAGGTAATTGATTGTATTGCTGTCGCTTTCGGCTGGCACCATGGACACCAGGACATCAAATTCCATCGAGGTAAATGGCGACGGGTCTTTCATGACACCGACTACTTCCAAATCGTCAGAGTTGTTGATTCTAATCGTCTTGCCCAAAGGGTCCATAGAGGAAAATATTTTGCTAGCCATGGTTTCAGTCAGCACAGCTGTGTTTGGCGCAGTCAATGCGGTGGGTTGATGTCCGGCTACTAGTTGGTAGTCGAAAACTTCAAAGAGACTCGGTTCGACATAAACCATGTTTTCTGCATAGATAGGGACTTTGTCATATTCTACAAGTGTTCGGCCGTTGGTACTAATCCGAACACTTTTTTCTACTGCTGTTAGCTCATTTTGCATGGTTTCGCTCAAAGCAGGCATGGTGATCCCAACTAGATTGCTTGTGACGCCGAGTGCCTCATCAATGGTAAGGACGCGGTAGATGTTGTCAATGTTTGAGTGAAAGCGATCAAAGGAAAGCTCCTTTTTGATATAGGTAAAAATGAGCAGGGCGGAGAGAAATCCTATGGAGAGCCCTCCAATATTGATAAAGGCTGTGGACTTACTTTTGAACAGGTTCCTCAGCGCTAGTTTGAGATAGTTTTTGACCATGGTAGTTGAGTTTTCTAATTTGAGATGTACCCAAACTAAAAAAAGTTGTACCAAAGGTCAATGAAATTATGATGGGTGGCTTTAGGTATTGACTAAGTCAAAATACCAAAATCATATCATTGTTTATTTAAGTCCCAGTTATAGTCCATGAATGATGTTTTGGCATTCTGGTTGATTTTGACTGTCGAATATGTGTTTAGAAAATCTACAAGAGTCCCCTTTTTTCTAAAATCTCCTCCATACCAACTAAAAAGTTTTGATAGTTCTAACCTATCCGTGCTGATCTTGTTTTTGCCAGTATTGGCCAAAAACTCTTTTGTCTGTTTAGTCAATTGGGCATCCAGCCTGTTTGAATCATAGGCTTCGTTCAATAACTTGGGGCAAGATACTGCGGCACATACAAGCGCAAAATGAATCCGGGGCTCATCAAAGTCTTTTCTGATTATCCCGTGCTCTATATTATTGAGAGAGAGCTCTTCTCCATCGTTTATTTCAAAGCATTTAATATCCCAGGGCGTATTGATAAATGGAATTTGTATTTTGGATCCGATGTCCTTGATACTCTCCACAGAGTAATATTTCAAGATCAACTGAATAGTCAGCGCATTGTAGACGTTTATCCAATAGCTGAGCGTCTCGTTGTCACTCCACTCGCGAGTAGGAGGCTCAAGCATCATTTCTATCAAGTAATCATTTAGAGCGCTTTCTTCATTTTTAAAGGCCGCATAATTGACCCCTCCATCTTTGTCTACATATTTTTTCAGCATTTGATCAAAAACCTGATGAGACGGCTGTGCAATGGTGAGCAAAGGAACAAATAAGATCAGAAGTAAGATTCTATATTTCATCACAATTCAATTTATACGATACCAACAAACAATAGAACTATATAATTCCGTTGATCAAATTAATAATAAGAAAGCGTTTCTTTTTGTTAAAAAGAATAAATTTGAATCAAAGAGACCAGTTCAAACAAATAGTCAATGCAAAATCTAAGTTTAATCCAGACCCTAGGTCAGAAGCTCTCTCCGCAGCAGATTCAGTTTATCAAGCTGCTGCAGGTGCCTACTGCAGAGTTGGAAGCTCGGATCAAGGAGGAATTGGAGGTGAACCCCGCATTGGAAGAAGGCAAGGAAGAGGCTGAGGATCAGGCGGAAGAAGAGACTGAAGAGGCCAGCGAGGAGTTGGACATAGAGGATTACCTGAATGAGGACGACTATGCTGGGTACAAAATGCAAGGAGACGGCAATGGTGCCGAGGAGGCTAGAGAGATGCCAATATCCTCTGGGTCATCCTTGCACGAGCAGCTTGTAGTTCAGCTGGGGTTTGAAAAACTAGATGAAAGACAGACACTCATAGGACTGCAGCTCATAGGGAGTATAGAGGCTGATGGGTATATCCGACGCGATCTGGAGGCCATCATGAACGATCTTGCCTTCTCACAGAATGTGGAAACAACTGAGGAGGAATTGGAAGAAATTTTATACAAGATTCAAACTTTTGACCCGTCTGGAATAGCAGCGCGCAATTTGAAGGAGTGCTTGCTTATTCAGATTGAAAAAAGAAATGATCTTTCAGAAGAAAACATCCTTGCTCATAAAATCGTCTCCAGCTGCTTCGATGAGTTTACTAAAAAGCACTATGACAAAATCAGCAAGAAGCTCAACGTTTCTGATGAACAGCTGAAAGCTGCTGTACAGTTGATCACCAAACTAAACCCTAAACCGGGAGGTATTACTGATGGTCTGGTGAAGACTCAATATCTGATGCCCGATTTTATTCTTACCAATAATGATGGTAAACTGGAATTGACACTAAACTCCAGAAATGCCCCTGAGTTAAAGGTCAGTCGATCATATACTGACATGTTTCAGAGTTATCACAAGAGTGATAAAAAGGATAAAAAACTCAAAGAAACTGTCTCTTTTGTGAAGCAAAAGCTAGATTCTGCCAAATGGTTCATTGATGCTATCAAGCAACGACAAAATACGCTTCTGAATACAATGAATGCTATCATCAAATATCAGTATGATTTCTTTTTGGAAGGAGACGAGAGCAAACTTCGACCGATGATTTTGAAAGATATAGCTGAAATTATTAGCATGGATATTTCTACCGTATCCCGTGTGGCAAATAGCAAATCTGTCCAAACCGAATTTGGAATCTATCCGCTCAAATATTTCTTCTCGGAAGGTATTGCCACTGATTCTGGAGAGGATGTGAGTAGCCGGGAGGTCAAACAAAAATTGAAGAAGCATATTGAAAATGAGGATAAATCAAAGCCCCTCTCAGATGATAAACTAGAAAAACTGCTGAAGGCGGACGGTTATAATATTGCCAGACGTACTGTGGCAAAATATAGAGAGCAGTTGAATTTACCGGTGGCAAGATTGAGAAAAGAATTGTAGTGGAGGGAAAATTAAACAAGGTCATTTCTTATCTGTTTCATCCGCTGCTCATGCCGACGATGACCTTTCTGATTCTCTATCGGTTCATGCCAGAGATAATCAAGCCTTTGACTATAGTCACGCTCCCTTTTTTGTTTATCACTACATTTATGATACCCGTACTGAGTATCTCTGTGCTAAAGTTTTCAGGACACATTTCAAATTTTAGTCTGGACAAACGCGAAGAAAGGATCATGCCCTTTTTCTTCGTCTCTATTTTTTATGGGTTGACCGCTTATCTTTTTGTTTTCAAAATACAGGTAAATGATGTTATTGCTACGCTCCTGCTGGCAACAAGCGTTTTGGTGGTCTTGCTTACTGTGATTACGCTATGGTTTAAGATTAGCATCCATGCAGCCGGAATCAGCGGAGTAGTTGGGTTTTTTATTGCCTTTGGTCTCAGATACCCTGATAGTCAGGCATTATATCCCCTCATGTTTTTGACGATAGCTGCGGGTCTGGTAATGAGTGCAAGACTTCAACTCAATGCTCATACTCCGCAAGAAATAATTGCTGGCTTGTTGGTTGGCCTGAGCATTTGCTCAGGCGCTATGTTCATTGTCTAGAGGCCAGACAATGAAACCCCTATAGTAGATTGAAGCATGTCTGCGGTGCCATTTGGCCCACTACTGGAAAACATATTTGTAAAATAGGTCTTATAAAAAATGCTAAAACTTCTGTAACCTAGCCTGCCCGAGGCTCCTAGTCTGAACCTATTCAACCCGAAGTCATTTTTTTTCTTGTCCTTCACTTTATTACCGAATTCGTCAGTGTATTTCAGCTTTGTGTGCGATTCAATTCTGAATGCGGCAGAACCCCCAACTGCGAGAAAAAGTCCGTCCTTTTTTTCATTGCCACTAAAGTTGAATCTTACCTCTAGAGGCATCTCGATATAGTGGACGGCTAGTTGGTTTTTCTTTAAATCACTTCCAAGTACTGTAGTAAAACCCAGTGAGTCAGTGCCATCGATATCTTCGCCATATGCAAACACATTCATGTTGTCAGCATGGCCAAACTTTTCGAAGCTAACTCCAAGACCTGGTCGAAGCTCAAATTTTTTCATAAAGTCATAAGACTTGACGAAATATAAGCCTAATGATTTTGACCTCCACCAGTGGTAAGGCACGTCAGTAGTCCGATTGACAACACTATTGAATCCAAAATCTGCGACGATTTGACCCGGTAGCTCTGGAGTCTTTTTCTTCACTTCTTCGGTAAGTTGTGCTTGAGCTAATTGACCAGCGGACAATATGAGGCAAGCGAAAAGGGCAAAAATAATTTTCTTCATCATGTATCTGTCAAGCAGCATTCTAAATTTTTGACTGGCAAAGATAGATTAATTTTCAAATTAAAAACTCTGAGTTTCATTTATCTCGAGAGTCACTTATACCATATGTCTCATAATGTGGAATTGAGCAGGTCTAGTTGCCTGCACTTTTGAAATAATTTGGATTTCACAGTTTTTCGCATCTGATTCATGTGCTTTTGGTTGTGAATATCCGACCCAAGAAAATGAACGAGTTGATTATCTATCAATCTCTGAGCGATTTTTTTGGCTTGACTCGAATAATAACCCTCGAGAGAGTTAATATTAACCTGAAACAAAACACCTGAATCAGCTAACTTATGTATGATCTGAAAATCATTTTGAAGATAGCTGTATCGTTCAGGATGAGCCAGAATTGGCTTGAATCCACGAGCTTGCAAATCGAAAATCACATCCTCCAGATAGAAAGGTTTATTCATAAACGGAGTTTCGATTAGGATGTACTGGTCACCGAAAGTGAGTAATTCTTCGCCGGCCTTTACCATTTCGTAGAATTTTTCATCCACAAAGTACTCCGCGCCGGGCTCCACCAGAATAGGAATATCTGAATCTTCCAGCATTTGATTAAGTCTGACGACCCCCTCTCGGATTATGTCTGGAGTATTTGGGTAATAGCCAAGAATGATATGAGGAGTAGTGATTACTTTCTTGTACCCGAGCTTGCAGAGTTGCGACAGTATTTCAACGGCGTCCTCCCAGTTGCTAACCCCGTCATCAATATTTGGAATTAGATGAGAGTGTAAATCTGTCTCAAGAAAATTACCCTTGGTTTTAAATAAATTAAACAACACTTAAGTTGATTATTTTGAACGTTTCATTAGTCTTCATAATACCCATATCCGTAGCCATAGCCATAAGACCCTTTGCCTGTCTTGACCCCGTTGAGTACAACAGATAAGCGTTCAAACTTATTGTTTGAAATGAGACTATGAACAGACTTGAGATACGATCTTCTGGAGTAATCAGCCCGCACTACATATATCGGCAGATCTGCTTTTTTCATCACCAGTATACCATCCGTGACTAGACCTACTGGCGGAGAGTCTAAAAATATCACGTCATACATGGTTTTAAGCTCATCCAAAAATGCATCAAACTGCTTGCTTAGCAGTAATTCCGACGGGTTTGGAGGCATAGGTCCAGCAGATATAAAATGCAAATTATCAAGCTCGGACTCTTGGATACAGTCTTTTAATTTTTCCTTTCCAATTAGAATAGTGCTCATTCCTCTTTGAACGTGTTCAGCTTCAAAGGCAATATGAACTTTTGGTTTTCTCATATCCAGATCGACCACTACTACTTTTTGCCCGGCATAGGCAAATACGGCTCCAAGGTTCACTGCGATAAAGGTTTTGCCTTCTCCACTAACTGTTGAAGTCACGGAAATCAGCTGATTTTTCCCAGTGGCCGCAATGAATTCCATGTTGGTACGAATCGATCGTAAGGATTCGCTGATCGATGACTTTGGATTGTCAGTAACGATCAATTTGGAATTGGCTAGCTTTTCTTGTTTATAATGAGGAATGAGTCCCAAAATAGGGGCGTGCATTATTTTTTCCAGTTCTTTTTGGCTAGTGATCTTATCATGTAGCAAAAACTGAATGGCCATAAACAATATGCTCATGATCAGGCCTACTACAATACCAAGACCGTAAATCAAGACTTTTTTAGGGTGAATCGGCACATTGGAAACAGATGCGGGAGACAGTACTACAAAATTGGTCACTGTACCGGCACGCGCTATTTCGAGCTCAATTTTGCTTTGTATCAGCGAAAAATAGAATTCCTCCTGCAGTGTATAGAGTCGGCGATTTTTGTTGTATGAAGTTCCCATTGAAGGCAGTTCAATGAAATTGTTCTCCAGAAGTGTTCTCTTTTTATTGAGTTCTTCAAGGTCCTGAACCAAGTTGTTCTTATAGGCAACCAGCACTGAATTAGTCGTGCTTTTTGCCAACTCAATTTGTTGATTGAGTCGGCTAATTACTTGTGTGCTTTCGTTGTAAGAGTTGAGTTTCAATTCACGTTCATTGACCAATTCGTTGTAGTTACTTATCAATTTGGCTATCCCTGGAGGGATATTGAGTACGCTTACCGTTCGATCATTTTTGAAATTCTCACCAATCAAATCTACCTCCGTCAGGTGATCACGCATTCGATACCTTTGAGAATCCAATTGATTTAAAAGCGCTATAGTCCTGGCAAGATCTCCGGATAGGTCTGTGGTTCGATTCTGAATGGTAAACTTTTCAAAGTAATCCTCATATTCCACAAGCTCCTTTGATGTTTTGGCCATTTGAGTCTCAAGAAATTTGATTTTTTGCTCTACAGCCAGATTTTTGGCATTCTTGGTAAAGGCAAGGTAGATTGTATCTATAGCCTCCAGTAGATTTCTTGCTTTTGTTTGATTGAAATCAGAAAGAGAAATCTTAATGGTATTGGCGTTAAAATTGATCGGCTCTACTGTGACGTGAGACTCCAAATATCGGATAAGGGCCTTCTTACTGTTGAGTACAAAATAGAAATCAACCAGGTTTTTCTGAACATCAAAATGCTTTGTTTTCTCTAGTGTAAACACAAAATCTTTGGTAACTACAGGGCTACTAAATTTTTGAGTGTCACCGATTTTACCTCCTAATGCCACGCATGAAATCGTGTACTCAGTATCATTAAGAATTTCTACATCGAATCTATTATCTCTTAAATTTGGGTTGAGCAGTTCATATTCTACTACAAAAGGCGAGTTGCCATATCTCTCATCGACCAGATGACTTCTACCTGGATGATAGTAAGAAATATCCATTCCGACGGCATCAACTACTTTGCTAAAAAATAGCCGGGATCGCAAAATTTCAATTTCGCCAGCCAAACCTTTTATGTCTTGCTCCAAGGGATTCTGCAGCCCAAGTAGGTTGGCATCGTTTTTAATATCAAGTTTTAATATGGACTCTGCACTATATATCGGCTTTGTATATCTTATATACAAAAACGCTACGCTGATAGTCGCAAGAATAATTGCCAATACCCAAGGCCAACTGGAAACAAATACTTGTCTTAGTTTCTCAAAATCTAAATCGTTGAATACATCCCCCGAATCATCGAACCGGTTCTGCGGACTATCTTGCGGTATATGGACATTTCTGGGATTCACAGCCTATAAGTTTTGAAGTACAAGTACAAGGGCCAATGTGCTACTCAGCAAACTAAGTATAGGTGCAATATCCCGCGTACCCTCGAAGAAGGGCCTCCTCCAGGGCTCTATATATATGATATCACCGGGTTCGATATCCAGCATAGACTGCTTCATCCCTGATACTGTAGCCAGATTCACCTGAAAAATCTCTGGATTAGCGAGATTGCCTCTAATGACTTTGATGTTCTGAGCTTTCGACCCCATGTCCAGACCGCCTGACAATGCAAGAACTTCTACCAATGATACATTTTCATTTTCTAATGGTATTATTTGACCACCCTGAGCTGTGGCTCCCAACACCACTACTCGCTTGTTAGCGAATTGAAGTCTGACAAAGGACGCTTTGTAATAAGCGTTATATTTTTCTTGAAGTGTGGATTCTGCTTGATCCAGACTGAGCCCATCTATTTTAACCTGGCCCACAATTGGAAACTTGACTGTACCATCAGTTTTCACCAGGTAATTAAATGTACGCCTATTTTGTAATCCCTGGGCATTTCGTTGCAATTCATTGTTGGGATCCACGATTCTTTCTCCATCATTGGTGAAGACATCAAGAGTAAGTAGATCATCTGGCTGAATTACATAATTCCTTTCCGCCTGATTGACTGCAGTTGTCAAATCACTCTCAGTGAAATTTTCATCCAACTTAAACATTATGTCTTGCTTATAGGCTTTACAACTACAGAGTAGCATGCTGAGTAGGGCGGGAAAAATAATTAGATTAAACCTTTTCACTATGACGGGTTTCGACCAAATTCTATTCAAACGGTAATATAAAACAGAACAAATTTATTCATGGGATATTTGATTCATAATATTAGCCATATGGCTCAAATATCGAGAAATCACGAGTTGTTCGTCGAATTTTTCTTCTACAAGAGCTCTTCCATTTTTGCCCCACTCATCGAGTTGACGAGTTGACATCGTACATATTCTTTTCATCTTGTCTGCTAAATCATTCACGTTTTTTACCTCGCACATCAATCCAGTTTCGCCATCGACGATCACTTCTCTGCATCCGGCTACATTGGTGGTAATCACCGGGCGTCTCAGTGCCGCAGCTTCGAGTAAGGTCCTGGGAGTACCTTCGCCATACGATGGGAGTACAACACAACTGGCATTCGCGATATATGGCCTCACATCTTCTACCTCACCCAGATATTCTATTGCCCCAGATTGAATCGATTCGTCGATCTCTTCTTTGGATATCCCTCGGACATGCGACGGGTCAAGCTTACCTAGCAGCTGTATTTTAGTGCCAGGATATATTTCTTTGATCAATTTAGCCGCTTTAATATATTCGGTAATACCTTTTTCTTTGATGAGTCTGGCGATCAGTAGAAATGTCGTATACTCGCTTTCCCTCTGTCCTGTAGCTTGAAAATGAGATAAATTTATCCCTGATCCAGGAAGTAAATCTGTTTTGAGCTTGGGCAAATTTATTTCTGCCTGAAATACTTTCAGGTCATCACTGTTTTGGAAAAATACAAGGTTGGCTCTTGAGAATGACCATCGATACAATTGCTTCGCCACCATAGAGGTCAGTCCTCTGGCGAGGAATACCGTACCGAGACCACTTACATTATTAATTACAGGAATTTTTAACTGTTTGGCTGCCAACGTTCCATAGATATTCGGCTTTATCGTGAAATTGAGAACAATGTCGGGCCTATGTGACCTAAAGACACTTTTCAGCTCCTGCAATAATAGGTAATCCTTGAATGGGTTGGATCCCGTATTATCCAGGGCTATTGGTACAAATGTGCATCCAGCTTTTTCTATTTTCTTCGAAAAACTGTCAATTGGAGCAATTGCTAAAACCTCATGACCCTCATTAATAAAGGCTTTGATTAAGCCTAGTCGAAAATTATAGATGTTCCAGGATGTGTTTAATGTGATGGCTACTTTCATTAGCGCCTGCATGGCCGCAGTTAATTTGCCTCCAAATATATTTAGCATAGCAGAGATCAGTGTCAATCAATCGACGAATATTCGTATTTCATTGACGTAAATCCTGATAATTGATCAATTTTGCATTAAATAAGATTGTATGGGAGATTATTATAATACAAGGAAGGAAGCAGAAAAAGCTGTATTGGTAGCCTTGGCACCAAAAAAACAGTCCTCTGAGAAGACTCAGGAGTATTTGGATGAGCTTGAATTTTTGGCGAAGACCCTTGGGATACTCACCAAACAATCTTTCGTTCAAAAGCTGGATAAGCCAGACATAAGGACATTCGTAGGTAAAGGTAAGTTGGAAGAGATTATCACATTTGTAAAAGATCAACAAATAGACGTGGTCATTTTTGATGAAGATCTTTCTCCTTCTCAGCTGAGAAACCTTGAAAAAGAGTTGGAAGTGAAGATCTACGATCGCAGCTTATTGATCCTTGATATCTTTCTGAAACGAGCCCAAACGGCTCAGGCAAAGACCCAAGTGGAGCTGGCAAGGTATCAATATCTGATGCCCAGGCTTACTCGCATGTGGACTCACCTCGAAAGACAGCGCGGAGGTACTGGAACTAGAGGTGGAGCTGGAGAAAAAGAAATCGAAACGGATAGAAGAATGATTCGAGATCAGATAGCTGTGCTGAAAAAGAAACTCGAAAAAATAGACCGCCAGGGAGAGACAAGACGAAAATCAAGGTCAAATGTAGTGAGGGTTTCACTTGTGGGATATACCAATGTAGGTAAATCTACAATCATGAATATGCTGTCAAAAGGAGACATCTATGCAAAAGATGAGCTGTTTGCCACGGTAGATTCCACAGTCAGAAAGGTGGTGATTAATACGATTCCTTTTTTACTTTCTGACACCGTAGGTTTTATTCGAAAGCTACCGCATAACCTAATCGAGTCTTTCAAATCTACATTGGATGAAGTGCGAGAAGCAGATATTTTGCTCCATGTAGTAGACATCTCTCATCCATCATTTGAAGAGCAAATGCAAGTGGTCAACGATACCCTTACCGAACTAGGAGCGAGTGATAAAGAGATGATTGTAGTCTATAATAAAATCGATCAGCTCAACGCGCATGAGGGAGGGGAAGAATTTGATTTCATTTCGGGCATAGATACTACTACCAAAAACAAAACTAATATTTTCATATCAGCTATTGAAAAAACAAATACTGCTGAATTCAGAAAGGTGATTTTTGAAAAAGTGAAAAACCACCATCGTAAAATTTATCCTAATTATTTAGCACCAGAATACTACTAGAGCAGCTTAGTAGTCTTTGACACAGCGACAGCTGTTCATATTTCTTGCACTGATCACATCGTGAGCTACTTCATCATAGTCTGCATAGAGTGAGATCAAGCCTGCCGTTCTTTTGTTGCCGATTTCTGCATCCCAAAGGTGAGCTGTCTTTCCAATATCACTGAATTGACCCTCGACATTTGAGAATCCAGCCATCAGAATATTGAGATTACTTACACCCCCTTCTTTAAGTTCTTTAGCCGCTGTTTTATAGCCGCCATAGTTGAGCATGATTTCCTGCCACTCGAGCTGCGTAGAGAGGTGCCATCCGTCAGGACAAGCGGTCTTAGCATCTACCCAATTGTATAATCTGCCGAACTTGCCACAGTATGCAGGGTAGTTTTTATAACAAACGGAGCCCTCAGTTTCGTAGTTGAGATTTTCTGCCATCCACTCTCTTTCTATAAATATCCCACCTTCCAGCTCTATTTTCAGAGTGACGGTTTTATAAGTTTTACCATCACGGGCATCAGTAAGGGAGCCCATTTCTTGAGCCATAGCGCCGTAGGTAAGTGCAAAAATGACAAGTAGAGTAGATAATTTTTTCATGTTCGATTTATTAAGGTTTAATCGAGAATTAGTAATGATTGCTGAAAATAATACAAAATTTGGGTATACCCATTCAAAAATATAAAATTTCTATGACTCGGCCTCATTTTGCAAATCTTAAACAATGTATTAAATTTATGAAATATCCCTGTCAAATGGAATTATCTGCTAATGAGGGGGTTATAAAATTATTTTAAATTTAGAGGCCCCAACTTTTAGAATAAATTCAAAATAAAATGGAACAGACAAATGGTTCTTCATATAAGGCGATAATATATCTACTCACCGTTTTTTTCTGCTTGTTTTTGATCCACATTAGCGAAGTTGTAACCTCTCATTATCATCAAGAAGGAATCAATAATATCCAAACTTCAGAAAAACAGAACCGTCCTAAAAAGAAAAAACCTACACAGCAGACAAAAAAGATAAAAGCTTCAGTTCCCGATACACTAAAGCAGTCTGTCGACGAAAAAATTGCCAATGTTGATTCAACAAATACGCTAAAACAGGTGAAAAAAGATGACAAGGCTTTTTTCACTGAACTTTATCAGAACTACATGGCACAAAGAACTAAGTCAAGCCCTAAGCAACAGGCAAGAACCGACTTAGTCATTAGATACTACAAAAAGAAGAAGGACGGCGACCGCATCTATAAACTCAGAGAGCTTGGATTCTATATCCATGAGAGACAAGCGGTTGATGATTTTGATGGATATGCATCTAATGCTATTTTCTATGGAGACTCGGTCAGTAAGGACGATCTAATGATCATCGCCTATCATTTGAAACAAAATAAAGTCGACCTTCAAAGCATAAAACTATCAAAATTTCACGATGCATGGAAGGCTCATTCTGTAGAAATAGGGACAGACACGACCGCTTTAGACAATGCAGCTTTTACTTTGGCGAATCTAAGAAAGTTGGGGGAGGATATGTAGCTTTGCAGCATGCAGAGGAGGTCCCACATTCAGTTGCTTGCAGATGCCCTTAGGCTCAGCAGGTTCAACAACCTGATTATAATATTTGTGACTCAATATGCTGGAGCCATTTTTCTATTGAATCCGGAAAAATCACCACTCTATGTCCTTACTGATATCCGCTTTTTTGTGCTTGTCCTGAGTACCACAATTATAGCCGCAGCAGGATACTACATCAACGATTACTACGACATCAAAATTGACCTAATCAACAAGCCTTACCGAGTGATTGTGGGTAATACGATCAAAAGGAGACCTGTTATGATCGCACACACCACGCTTAACGCCATTGGGATATTGCTCGGTGCATTTGTGTCTCTTTGGGTCGGCGCCATCAATTTATTATGCGCTTTCCTGCTATGGTGGTATTCTAATCAACTCAAACGACTTCCCTTTATAGGAAATTTTGTTGTGGCAGTGCTCACAGGCACTACGTTACTGGTGTTGTTAGTCTACTACAGGTCCTCTGATTTGCTCGTAATGACCTATGCATTTTTTGCCTTTGGCATCACTTTGATAAGAGAGATTATCAAAGATATCGAAGATGTAGAGGGAGATGCTAGCTATGGAGGATTGACCCTGCCAGTAATTTTTGGAATAAGGAAAACCAAAATTATCCTGCTGCTTTTGATTCTGGCATTTTTTGTCAGCTTGGTTGTATTTCTTCTCAGGATAGAAAATATTTATCTACTTGGTTATTTTGGAGTGTTGACCATACCGCTGGCCTATTTCGTGTTTAGGCTCATTCGAGCTGACACCAAAAATCATTTTGCCTATCTGAGCAGCTATTGCAAATGGCTTATTATTGCAGGCATTTTAAGCTTAACATTTTTAAAATTCTAGTACAATGAAGCGGCTGGCCATATTTGCATCAGGTAGTGGTTCTAATGCAGAACAAATCATCAATTATTTTCACGAAGGAGAAGCCGTAAGAGTTGAGCTGGTGTTATGTAATAAGCCAGAAGCTTTTGTGTTGAATCGTGCCAGCAGGCTTGGGGTTGAATCCCACCTGTTTGACCGTGAGGCATTCTATAGTTCTGATGCTATTGTGAATATTCTGAAGCAAAAAAAAATTGATCTCGTCATACTTGCAGGATTCCTTTGGCTGATACCAAAAAACCTTATCGATGCTTTTCCTGATCGGATCATCAACATTCACCCTGCCCTTCTGCCCAAGTATGGAGGCAAGGGCATGTACGGTGCACGAGTACATGAAGCCGTAGTTGAAAATGCTGAGAAAGAGAGCGGAATCACGATTCATCTGGTAGATGAAGTGTATGACAATGGGGCTATTCTCGGTCAGTATAAATGCCCTGTCCTTCTATCAGATACGGCTGAATCTGTAGCAGGCAAAATTCATGAATTGGAGTACAAGTACTTTCCAAAAACCATTGAAGAATACCTACGCAAGATTTGATGAGTTTTCAGTAGAAAACTTTGCATTATTTCTCCTCTTGTGCTAAATAAATAAGTACTTTTGCCCCTTATTTTTTAAAAGGGGAATATGGGATCTAAAAAAATTAAATCTGCACTAATTTCTGTCTTTCACAAGGACAATCTTGACAATATTGTAAAAGTTTTAGCGGCCAATGATGTCACTATCTATTCTACCGGAGGGACGCAAAAATTCATTGAAGACTTAGACATCGCGGTGACACCGGTAGAAGAACTTACAGATTACCCATCCATCTTTTCAGGCCGGGTTAAAACCCTGCACCCAAAAATTTTTGGAGGCATCCTAAACAGGAGAGATAATACGAGCGACCAAGAACAAAAGGAAACTCATAATATTCCTGATATAGATCTAGTCATTGTAGACCTGTATCCATTTGAAGCTACTGTGGCCTCAGGTGCAAGTGAAGAAGAGATCATCGAAAAAATCGATATTGGAGGAATCTCATTAATCAGAGGTGCAGCAAAAAATTTCAACGACGTATTGATTGTTTCATCCATGGAGCAATATGAGGAGGTTTTAGGCATGCTCGATTCACAAGAGTGCCAAACCTCTCTGGATCAGCGAAGAGCATTTGCTTGTAAAGCGTTTGATATTTCTTCTCATTATGATTCTGCCATTTTCAACTACTTCAATAAAGAAGAAGATGAGCCCGCTTTCAAACAAAGTATTAGAAACTCTCAGTCATTGAGATATGGAGAGAATCCACATCAGTCAGGCAGCTTCTTTGGTAATTTGGATGAGCTTTTTGATCAGCTCAATGGCAAGGAACTGTCCTACAACAATTTAGTAGATGTAGATGCCGCAGTGGCTTTGATTAGAGAGTTTGAAAAAGAGACTGCTTTTGCCATCATTAAACATACCAACGCCTGTGGAGTTGCCAAAGGTAAAGACGTAAAAGAAGCCTACTTGAAGGCCTTGTCTTCAGACAATGTTTCGGCTTTCGGAGGTATTTTGATCACGAATCAGACGATCGACGAGAGTGCTGCCGAAGAGATAAACAAACTTTTCTGCGAGGTGCTTATTGCTCCTGGGTTCAGCAATGAAGCACTCGGGCTCCTCAAATCAAAAAAGAACAGAATAATCTTAAAAATTAAGGATTTGAAACCGAACCCTGTCCAATTTAAATCACTACTGAATGGTGTGATTGTCCAAGACGCAGATCTAAAAACGGATCAAAAGGAAGATTTGAAAGTAGTGACTAATGAAGCGCCTACGGAAGAGCAGGTAGAGGCCTTACTTTTTGCCTCTAAAGTATGTAAACATACCAAATCGAATACAATAGTATTTGCGAATGGTGACATGATGCTTTCGAGTGGGACAGGCCAAACTAGCCGAGTAGATGCCTTGAATCAGGCGATAGAAAAAGCTTCCAGTTTTGGTATGGATTTAAATGGAGCTGTGATGGCATCGGATGCCTTTTTTCCATTTCCTGACTGCGTAGAAATTGCACATAAGGCAGGGATCAAAGCGGTGATTCAGCCTGGTGGGTCTATAAAAGACCAACTTTCAATTGATTATTGTGATGAGGTAAACATGGCCATGGTGATGACAGGGACTCGCCATTTCAAACACTAAGTATTCAATTACTCAATATCTCTGGATGTTAGTATTGATTACCTGATTTTTTGTGCGTAATTTGTGATCTTTTGATCATCAAAAATATTTGAGCAAACTTAGTTATGGGAATATTTGATTTTTTCTCGAGTGATATTGCGATCGATTTGGGAACTGCCAATACGCTGATCATTAGCAAGGGAGAGGTCGTAGTAGACGAGCCTTCTATTATCGCTATTGACAAAGCCAAAAACAAGGTGCTGGCAATCGGAAGTGAAGCCATGCAAATGCATGAGAAAACTCATGAAAGTATAAAAACAATCCGTCCACTCAAAGACGGAGTGATTGCTGATTTCCAGGCCGCTGAATCTATGATCAGAGGTATGATCAAGATGATTGACAAGGATAAGAAACGATTGTTTCCGGCTTCTCACCGGATGATCATTTGTATTCCTTCTGGTATCACAGAAGTAGAGAAGAGAGCCGTACGGGATTCCGCTGAGCATGCTGGAGCCAAGGAGGTATTCATGATTCATGAACCTATAGCGGCAGCCATAGGAATCGGGATAGATATTGAAAGACCTGATGGTAGTATGATTGTCGATATCGGTGGAGGAACAACCGAGATTGCTGTCATTGCATTGTCAGGAATAGTTTGTGATCAATCGATTCGCGTAGCTGGTGACGCATTCAATAAAGATATTTTGGATTACATGAGAAGGCAGCACAATCTTCTAATCGGAGAGCGTACAGCTGAGAAAGTAAAAATTCAAGTAGGCTCTGCATTGACCGAATTAGATGAGGGTCCGGAGGATTTTGATATTCGCGGGAGAGACCTAATGACCGGTATTCCTAAAGTAATTAAACTCTCCTATTCTGAAGTGGCATTTGCCATTGATAAATCAGTTTCTAAAATAGAGGAGGCCGTCTTGAAAGCGCTGGAAATAGCGCCCCCGGAATTATCAGCAGATATCTATGACAACGGGATTTATCTCACCGGAGGAGGTGCCCTGCTCAGAGGATTGGATAAGCGTCTTGGAATGAAAACCAAACTTCCAATACATATAGCCGAAGATCCATTAAAAGCTGTGGTAAGAGGCACGGGCAAAGCGCTCAAAGAATTGGATCGATATCGAGCAGTATTAATGCAATAAACTAAATGCAACGACTCCTCCAGATTCTATACAAGTATAGGACCTTCATCCTGTTGATATTGCTGGAAGGAATCTGTTTCTGGATCATTGTCAACTCTAATAACTATCACGGAGCAAAGTATTTTACCTCCTCAAATCGATTAGTGGCCACTATAGCGTCGGCCTCAAATCAGGTAAGTGACTATTTCAGACTTGCTGAACAAAACAAATATCTGGCTTTGGAAAATGCCAAATTGAGGCAACGGATATTGTCTTTGTCTGATTCTGCTTCCACAGCCAGTTTGTTACTCGACTCCGCCCGTCTGGGTATCAAGGCGAAGGTAATAGACAATTCACTTTTTTTTAGAAATAACTATCTCACTCTCAACAGAGGACATGCGGATGGCGTACACTCAGGAATGGGCGTCGTAGGTCCAGACGGAATCGTAGGGCAAGTACTACACACCTCTACAAATTATTCCACCGTGATATCTTTGCTCCATAGCAAAACAATGATTTCTGCCCATCATAACCCCACTCGAACGTTATGCTCTGTAGTTTGGAAGGGAGAAGATCCTTTGTACGCCGAATTACTGTTTCTTCCCAGGCACATACCCATCACTCCGGGAGATTCTATAAGCACCTCTGGTTTCAATTCAATATATCCTGAGAACCAGCTAATAGGTATAGTAAGCGAAGTACATTTGGAAGATGAAGCTACGTTTTATCAAGCCAAAATTAAGTTGGCAACGGGTTTTTATAACCTAACACATGTCTATCTATTGGACTTGAGTGGCAAGGAAGAAATCGATTCTCTCAATCAGGAAATTAATAAGCTTTATGAATAGGTTTAATGTTTTTGGTGGACTGATTCGAGCGATTCTTTTGATATTGGCGCAAGTTATTCTGTTTAAGAATTTGGTGCTATACGATAGTGCATTCTGCTTTGGCTACATCCTAATCTTCCTTATGATTCCGATGGACACTAACAGAATAGTGCAACTTCTGACTGGATTTATCGTGGGGATTATTATTGACTCATTCTACAATACGCTCGGGATTCATGCTGCAGCATGTGTCCTTTTGGTCTATCTAAGAATATATTGGTCTAAGATTATGACTCCAAGTGGTGGCTATGACTCAGGGCCCAAAATAAACGTAAGAACACAAGGAATCGTATGGTTTTTGACGTACTCCTATCCCTTGATTTTTGTACACATACTTCTATTATTCTTTATAGAAGCTGCAGGATTTGGGCTGTTTTGGCAAACCCTGTCCAAGGTGTTCTACAGTTCGATTTTTACAATGACTGTGGTATTGATCATTCAATATTTGTTTTATAAAAAAATGAAATAGAATGAATGAAGACAGGAAATATATTGTCCGAATTGCAATTGTACTAGTGGCATTAACTTTTCTTGTCAAGCTGTTTTTTATCCAAGTCATAAACGACGATTACAAAGCGGCTGCAGAAAGCAACATTATCCACGCTGTTACAGAGTATCCTTTTCGCGGTTTGATCTTCGATCGTAATGGAAATCTCCTCGTTTATAATGAGCCCATTTTTGATCTCGAAGTTGTGCCTAAGGAGGCCTACATAAAGGACACCCTGCTTCTTAGCGGAATGCTCGGTATAGAGTATGATGATTTAATGACAAATCTATATAAGGCCAGACGATACTCCTCTATTCAGCCCACTACTATTGTCAAACAAATTCCAAATCAAGTATTCGCTCAAATTCAGGATAAACTGGTAGAATACGAAGGAATATATCCTAAAGCTCGGACTATTAGGGGATATCGGTACAATAGCCTGGCCAATGTATTTGGATATATAGGAGAAGTGAGTCAGCAGCAATTAGACAGAGATTCTACTCAGTACTACAAAGGTGGTGATTATCTGGGCATTACTGGTTTGGAATCATCCTATGAGAAATATCTAAGAGGCAAACGTGGAGTAAAATATAAAATGGTAAATGTCCGACGAGTAGAAAAAGGCTCCTTCAAAGGTGGAGAACTTGACACCTTGGCTGTACCAGGGGAAAACCTTACCCTCAGTATTGACATTGAACTTCAGAAATATGCTGAGAAACTCATGGATGGTAAAATTGGTAGTGTGGTGGCCATTGAGCCTGCTACTGGTGAAATTTTAGCTTTTGTCTCAGCTCCTGACTATGAACCATCAAAATTGGCTGGCCGCTACTTTAGTGAAAACTTCAAGGCATTAAGGACAGACAGTTTGAAGCCGCTATTCAACAGGCCGCTAATGGCCATGTATCCTCCCGGATCAATATTTAAAATTGTTCAGGGCTTGATTGCGTTGGAGGAGGGTGTTATTGGGGCGAAGGATAAAATTTATTGTGATGGATCGTTGATAGGTGACCATGCACCTCCTGGTTTTTATGATATGCGCAGGGGAATCATGTTATCCTCCAACAACTATTTTGTAAAAGTCTTCAGATTGGTAATCAATCAGCACCCTGAACTGAGCCAGTTCGAACAGGCGCCAATTGGTCTTGCCAACTGGAAATTGCAGGTCAATAGGTTTGGCCTGGGAACCCCTCTTGGGATAGATTTGCCAAATGAGAAATCAGGATTTATGCCTGGCCCTGAGTATTACAACAGAGTATATGGCACCGGAAGGTGGAAATTCTCTAATCTTACTTCGCTGAGTATTGGACAAGGAGAAATTTTGATGAACCCGATCCAGATGACCAACCTGGCTGCCATCATGGCCAACAAGGGATTTTATTATCGGCCTCATATTGTGAAGTCCGTTGGAGAGTCTAATTACTTGTTACCACAGTTTAAGGAGAAAATCGAAACCGGGATTAGTCCGGAGCACTTTCCAGTCATCATTCAGGGAATGGCCGATGCACTGAGAGGCACAGCTCCTCGTGCCATAGTACCTGATATCGAAATCTGTGGTAAGACAGGTACCGTGGAGAACCCTCATGGCGAGGACCATTCAGTTTTTATGGCCTTTGCACCCAAGGACAGTCCAAAAATTGCTATCTCTGTCTTTGTTGAAAATGCAGGTTGGGGAGGCCGAGCAGCCGCTTCTACCGCAAGCCTTTTAATAGAGAGCTACCTGAAGGGGAGTCATTCAAGACCCTGGCTGGAGGCTTACGTGCTCAAAGGAGATTTTAGAGATAGAAAACGGCGCGTCATTGCGACGGATTCAACGACAGAGGCAACCGCCATTGAATCTCAAACCGAAACAATAGGAGGACTATAGCATGAGAGGAGATAGCATACTAGATCGAGTAGATTGGGCAGCGATAGCCCTATATTTTGCCATGGTTTTGCTTGGGTGGTCTAGTATATATGCTGCTGTATATGATGAAGAAAATGCTTCAAATTTAATTTCATTAGCTTATAATCCTGGAAAACAGCTTATTTGGATCGGTACGGCCATGATTATCATTGTAGCGATCATGAGTTTGGATTTCAAATTTTATGATTACTCCGCCTACATTATTTATGGAGTTGTACTTGTTTTACTGATCGCTGTATTGACTACCGGTACCATTGTGGCTGGTTCCAAGTCCTGGTTTCAGATAGGGAGTTTTAGATTGCAGCCCGCAGAATTTGCCAAGTTTGCCACCGCTTTAACTCTCGCTAAGTATTTGGGAGATATTCACGTCAAGTTTGAACAAGTAAAAACCCAACTCATTGCGCTTGCTATTTTTGGAGTTCCTATGCTTCTGGTGTTGATGCAAGGCGATGCTGGATCAGCCATGGTTTTTGGTTCATTTGTGATTGTGTTATTTAGAGAAGGAATATCTCCTATCTATTTTATCCTCGGTATTGGATTTATCATCTTGTTTATTTTAACACTGCTGGTGAGCAAAACTGTTATATTCATAATCACAATAATTATTTGTGTAATTGCCATCGGAGTATCCTTCAAGCACCCAAAGAGAATCATAGCCACGATAGTACTAGGAGCAATGGTTTTTGCTACAGTAATAAGTGTGGATTTTTTGATGACCAATGTACTAAAGCCCCATCAGAGGAGCAGAGTGATTTCCCTCGTCAACCCTGATGCGGATCCATTGGGAGCCGGGTGGAATGTCACCCAATCGAAAATTGCCATCGGATCTGGTGGGTTTTTTGGAAAAGGCTTTTTGGAAGGCACACAAACCAAGTTTGATTTTGTACCGGAGCAGAGTACTGATTTTATTTTCTGTACAATAGGTGAAGAGCAAGGTTGGATGGGCAGTCTGGTACTTGTCGCATTGTTTGTTGCACTACTCATCAGAATCTCAGTAATAGCCGAACGCCAAAAATCCAAGTTTGCACGAATTTATGGCTATGGAGTACTCAGTGTGTTCTTTTTTCACTTTGCTGTGAATATTGCCATGACAATAGGGTTCTTCCCGGTTATTGGCATACCGCTGCCATTCTTTAGCTATGGTGGTTCATCCTTGTGGTCATTCACAATTTTGTTATTTATTCTAATCAAATTGGATTCTCATCGCATGCAAATCCTAATGCGATAGTTCTTGATTCGGCTCTACTTTTGTGAATGTAGGATCGTCAATTTTGACCTCATAAAAGTCAAAATAAAATTCATTTTCCCCACCCTGAACAATCTTTACATGCATGGGTAGCTCATGGCCATCAACCAATTCCCAGTTAGAATAATAAATCTCAATAAGTTCTGCACTGTCAAAAGGATTGGTTAGCTCAAAACTATGTATGCGTGCACCGGTCGAATCATTTTTGATGGAAATTATTCTTCCCGTACTGTCGAGGTATCTTTGATCAGCGGTGAGGGTGAAAATGAAGGCGGGCTCAATCGCAATCATATGAAACATATGACCTTTACCCACGGCAATTTCGGGAATATCGGTCCAACGGTCTACTTTATCGCGATTGAGTGTAAACCCAAGAGTATCACCGTAGGATATGGCGTCGTATCGCTCCTTGTCGTTAGGATAACTTTGAATAAACCTTGTGTAACCATCAGTTGTGGCATGCAACTCTGTATGATATTCCCCCGATGGACCGGAGCAATTGGCTTTCGAAACTATGGAGTATGGAGTTTGAGTATCTGGTATATTTGAGCAACCCATTATGAATAAGGCAGTAAGAATAATTCTAAGAGTTGATTCAAGCATATTTTGACCGTTTCAGTTAGAAACATTCAAAAGAGACAAACCCTTAATTGGGATTGTCATCTAAACCGCTTGAATATCACTTTTAGTAATTCTTTGACTTCATCCGAATTCATATCCCAATCATACTTCTTAGCATAGGTTTGAACCAATACCTCTACAGAAGAATCAAATGACTCACAATTTTCAACTTCGTCCATCGCTACTTCATAGTCCTGCTCATGTCCTTCAAATAGGTCATTGATAAACATGTAACGTTGGTTGATATTGATGTTATTTTTAAGATTTGAAAGAGATTTGGTCTCATGTACAGCTGCAATGGAACTAACCTTTTCTTTCTCTTCGTACTGCTCATTCAAAGTCTTGATGTCCTCCTCCTTATATTGTTGATTTAGATTTTGATCTACTATCTGCTCTTCCTCTTCTATAGGTTCAAATTCGTTGTTGATTTCCTCATCATCCTCACCTTCGGCTAGAGGGGTCATCTCCTCCAACGAATCCAGTGGTTCTGGCATTGGTAGCTCCTCAGGGATTGGTTTTTTATCTACAACATTCAGTGGCAAAGTACGATTGAATAATTCTTCTGTAGATTCGAGATCGGTTTTATAGTCGGTATATTCTATCGTGGCGTGTTCAATAACATTTTTTATGTCTGCAGACTGATTCAATCCTTCCAACAGCGCACCAAACAATCCTTTGTGCAACTTGATGTACTTACCATTTGCCTTCAGCTCTCGTAACTTATCCGTGGAAGTAGATTTGCTCAATTCGTGCGTGTAGTAATCAACCGGATCGTAAAGCAATACTAGGCATGAGGCCACAGCTCTTTCAAGTAGTGGTTGGAAATGTTCCTTTTGGATTTGGATATTCTTGGAGAGCGTATTGATGAGCGTTTTAAGGGCGAGATTTACATCTTCATTTTTATAATCAAAATATGGGCTCCTAAATTTCTTTATTTCTTGCTGCCATTCATCGAATAGAGCCTTCAGGACAAAATAATTTACCTGTTTGACAGGAGTGATGGATATGATTTGCTGACCCGTAATGACCTCGTTTTGGACGAAAAAATCATCGGCAATTTTAGCTGCGTATGACTGGCTGTAGGTTTGAGTGGCTTCCTGATTTAATTTGCTAGCGTGCATAATATTTGCTTCTTTTGTAAAGTTAAAGAATATGCCGAAAATCGTTATACAAAACCTTCACAACAAGGAGATTTTCATCACAAACGAAAAGATAATTCTTTTAGATATAATACATCAGAATAATATCGACTGGATGCATGCTTGTGGTGGAAAGGGAAGGTGTACGACCTGCAAAGTGCAGGTTTTATCAGGCTTGGAAAATTTCTCATCAGAATCTCCCGCGGAATTGAAATTCAGGGATATGAAACGACTTCTGCCTAATGAAAGACTATCTTGCCAGTGCCGGGTGAGTGGAGACATTTTGGTTAAAGTCGCACCTGAAAATAAATTCAATCATTTAACATACTCCGATTAAATCGAATGTTTGTCGAACCACGTATTGATAAGTTTAAAGCTGATGGTAAAGGTGCTGGATGGATCGAGGTCGTCTGTGGCTCGATGTTTTCCGGTAAAACAGAAGAATTGATTCGCAGATTGAACAGAGCACTTATTGCAAAGCAGTCAGTTGAAATATTCAAGCCAGCGATTGACATCAGATATGACGAAACACATGTCGTCTCACACAACGAGTCGTCGATACGATCTACGCCTGTTCAGTTTGCCAACGATATCTTACTACTTACCGGTGACTGTGACGTGGTTGGAATCGACGAAGCGCAATTCTTTGATAAGGAGCTGATCAACGTCGCCCGAACGCTCGCCAACTCAGGTAAGCGAGTGATCCTGGCCGGCTTAGATATGGATTTCAAGGGAGAACCCTTCGGCCCCATGCCTGGACTCATGAGTTTGGCTGAGTTTGTGACCAAGGTACATGCCATTTGTATGAAGTGTGGAGGGGTAGCCTCCTACTCATTTCGCTTGACAGGTTCGGATAAGAAAGTATTGCTTGGCGAACACGATGCCTACGAGGCTCGCTGCAGAAACTGCTTTTATGAGGATTTCAAAATCGATCATGAAAACTAACCTTACCATAGTTTTCTTAGTTATATGGATTGGTGCCAAAGCTCAAGAGCTGATACCAATAGGCACCTGGAGATCACATTTCAATTATGAACAGACTATTCTTGTTGAACAAACACAAGCGAAGATTTTTGCAGCCACTACACATGGTTTAATGATATATGACCTCGAAGACCGTAGCGTAAGTAAACTATCTAAAATTGATGGGCTAAGCGATGCTGGCATTTCTGCTCTGGCCTATAACGATGAGGATGATTACCTCGCCATAGGCTACGAAAATGGGAATGCAGATATCATTTCTGCAGATGGTATATCCAATATTCCTATTCTACTAAATAGTGACATTGTTGAAAACAAAAATATTAATCACATCTCATATTATGATGGTCAAATGTATTGGTCTACTGATTTTGGAATGCTCGTGATCAATCTAAATGGAGTAGTAGAAGAAGCTTATCAAAATTTGGGCGAAGAGGGCCAAACAATAAAGACTTATGCTTCGGCCATATCTAAGGATCAAATTTTTTTAGCCACGACTAGCGGCGTACTCTCTGGGCAATTGACAAATGGGGACAATCTCCAAGATTTCAATAATTGGGAGCGGTTTTCTGGTAGTGTGGTTCATGATAGTGATATTATCACCATAGCCTCAGATGATAATTTTGTGTATGTAGGATCAAACGAATCTATTTATAAATATGACCAAGAGTCATGGATTGAAATTTCCCTGTCTTTAGATCAGAATGAGCAGGTAAAATTAATTAAAAGTGAAGCAGACACTATTTTCGTTCTGACAAATCAAAGACTTTTTATCATCGACGCTTCGGATAACTTAGTAGAAATAGATATACCGAATGAAGCTCAAATCAATGACATTATTCAAGATAGCGACCAGATTTTATGGTACGCAGATGGAGCCGAAGGATTGATCCGACTTGAAGGAAATAGTAAAGAGTCTATTATTCTCAATGGCCCGCTAAATAATGCCGCTTCAATCAAGGTTATAAATGAAGATGTTTATGCTTTTGCCGAATTGATCACCAATACCTCCTCATCGCTCTCTAATGGGCAGGGGTTCTCGGTCTTTCATGAAGGCAGATGGATGACAAGTATTCCTACTGACCTCCTTGGGTTCGAAAATATCAGTGACGCCATTTCAAGAAATGGCGAGTTCCTCATTTCTTCGTTTGGCCAAGGCATTGCCAACCAAGACACCCAGGCTGTAACAGACTATACTAACAGCCCTTTGGAAGAAGTATCTTTTGGCTCTGGAAAAACAGTCGTATCAGGCATGGATTTGGATGACGATCAAAATGTCTGGATTGCCAACTTCAGTAACTATTCTTTACTCAAATGGGATGGGTCGGACGATTGGGAGCGATTTGATTTTGGATCTTCGGCGGCCTCAGAACCTACTTCATTAAGCATCAATGCTAACCAACAAGTATGGATGACCATAGGTTCGACGATTGGCAGAGGTGTTTTAGCATTTGAAATTGAATCGGGGCAAAGTCGATACATTACTGCAGTATCCACGAGCTTGCCATCTGATGATGTCAATGATATTGCTTTCGGTAAGGAAGATGAAATATGGATAGCTACAGATAGAGGCCTAGCCTATTTCCCGTTTTCTTTTGGGGTGATTGAAGGCCAGTCCCTTGATCTATCTGTACCAATCTTTGATGATACCGAACTTTTTGAAGATAAAGAAGTGAAAGCCTTGGCCATAGATGGTGGAAATCGGTTGTGGGTAGGTACTCAGGATGGATTATGGCTGTTTGAAGAGAATATTTCCGAATTGGTTGACCATTTCACCGAAAGCAATAGTCCGCTTCCTTCTAATCAAGTCATCGATCTAGCCATTCATCCGGTCACCGGCGAACTGTTCGTCCTTACGGACAAAGGCATGGTGTCATATCGTACTCAGGCGACGGAAGCCACCAACCAACATCAGCAAGTCAAGATCTTTCCTAATCCTGTTCATCCCGACTATGATGGCCTTGTAGGATTGACTGGATTGGCTTCAGATGTTTCCCTGAAGGTAACGAGTATTGCTGGTCGATTAGTCCGAGAACTGCAAGCAACTGGTGGTGGCACTTCTTGGGACTTGGTAGATTATAATGGCAACAGAGTACCAACAGGGGTCTATTTGATATTTAGTGCCTCTGCAGATGGAAGCGAGACATTCGTAGGTAAAATTGCGGTCATAAACTGATGCTTCAGAAGACCAGAGGCATAGTGCTCAACTACATTAAGTATCGCGAAACATCGATAATTGCCAGAATCTATACTGAGAATTTTGGAACTCAATCTTACATTATCAATAGTGTAAGGAGTAAAAGGTCCAAAAAAGGGCTCGCACTACTTCAGCCGCTTACAGTTTTAGACATGGTCGTTTATTTCAAAAATCAAAAACCTGATGGTCTCCAAAGAATATCGGAATACAAACCGGCATACAGTTTTGCTTCGATTCCATTTGATGTAAAGAAGTCTGCCATCGCTCTTTTCGTAACCGAACTATTAAGTAAAGTGCTAAAAGAGGAAGATGATAAAGGAGAAGTTTTTGAATTTCTATACCAGTTTATCTTGACGCTAGATGAGAAAGAAGCCAATTATGAAAGCCTTCATTTGTTTCTCATGGTGCAACTCACCCACTATATAGGTTTCGGGATTCACAACCGGGCTGAACTTGAAAGAGATGGACTCTTGAGTCAGGGATCATCTAGCTATGAAGAAATTTATGATATTCTGCTGGCACTAAATTCTATGGATTTAAGTGCGAACCTTGAAAGTAGCAACAAGTTGAGAAGAGATGTACTTTATTACTTAGTTGAATATTACAAGTTGCACGTAGACGGATTTACAGAATTGAAGTCTCTGGAAGTATTAAGTCAAATATTTCGCTAAGCAATCCTCCGTTCACAAAAGAATCTATAAATTTATCTTAAACAATATTCTGAGACCACTATGAAACACCTATCTATTATCCTTATTAGCATCTTCATTGTAAGCTGTTCTTCGCCTAACAAGTCTAACACCGAGCAGTCTGCACCAGTTGAAGACCAAAGTTCCATAGTGGAGAAGCCCTCAGCGGATTCGTCCTACGTGTTTTTTAATCATCCAGCTGATGGAGCCAGCGTACCTAGCCCGGTCTACATCGAAATGGGAGTATCTGGAATGGTGGTGGAGCCTGCAGGAGAAGTCAGAGAAGGCTTTGGACATCATCATGTACTTATAAATCAAACGAGCTGGCCCGAAGGATCAGTGATTCCGATGTCTGACTCAACCTTGCATTTTGGCAAAGGCCAAACAGATACCACAATAGAAATGGAGCCTGGAGAGTATACCATTGCTCTACAGTTTGCTAATGGAGTCCACAGTTCCTATGGTGAAAAGATGGCGGCATCGATCACCATTATCGTGGAATAAGCACTATCACTTAAACCTTTCCCCATGAGTGAAAAACTATATAATGAAATTCCTTCTCTCGATTTAGCCGATTTCAACTCAGGTGAAGAGGAGAGAAAAAATAAATTTGTGGCAGATCTTGGAGCAGCTTACCATAGCATTGGATTTGTAGCTGTCAAGAACCATGGGCTTTCGGATGAGCTTTGTGAGAGTCTCTACGGAGCAGTAAAAGAATTCTTTGGTTTGCCCGATGAGGTAAAGCAAAAATATGAAATCCCAGAGCTGTTCGGACAGCGCGGCTACATAGGGAAAGGCAAAGAACATGCAAAAGGCCGATCCACTGGTGACCTCAAGGAGTTTTATCATGTAGGTCAAGAAGTCACTGATGGAGATCCAATCAAGTCTGAATATCCTGACAATATTTGGCCTGACGAAATATCGGACTTTGCAAAAATAGCCTCAGAGGCATACCAGACTTTGGAAAAGGCAGGAAAACAAATGCTGAAGGCAATTGCTCTTTATCTGGAGCTTGAAGAAGACTATTTTGAAAGTCGAGTGCACAATGGAAATAGTATTCTTAGGCCAATACATTATTTTCCAATTGAAAATCCAGACGAAGTGCCTGAAGATGCAGTTAGAGCAGCGGAGCACGGTGATATCAATTTGATAACTTTACTTATGGGAGCAAGTGCGGATGGTTTGCAGGTACTCCGTAGAGATGGAAAATGGATTCCAATTACGGCGCTGCCAAATCAGATTGTGGTCAATGTGGGAGACATGCTAGCGAGACATACCAATGATAAATTGAAATCCACGATACATCGAGTAGTCAACCCACCGAAGGAATTGATGAGAACCTCCAGATACTCAATACCATTTTTTATGCACCCAAGGTCTGATATGGATTTGACATGTCTGGAGAATTGTGTTGATGCAGAGCACCCTAAACAATTTGATGATATCACAGCCGGGGAATTTCTACAGCAAAGATTAGCAGAAATCGGGCTTAAAAAATAATGGTTAAGAAGGTTAGATATTACATTTTCTTAAAAGATGTCCTGTTACTAACCATATCTGCATTTGGTGGGCCGCAAGCTCATTTTGCCATGATGCTGGATATGTTAGTTCATAAGAGAGGCTACTTAGATGAGAAAGAGCTGATAGAGCTGACTGCGTTGTGCCAGTTCTTGCCAGGACCTACATCAACACAAACACTCACTGCTATTGGATTCAAAGTTGGTGGCCCCAATCTGGCCTACCTTACTCTACTTATTTGGATCACACCCGCCTTTTTGATAATGACTTTCGCCGGGATTTTTATCTCTTCAATTGAGGAATATAACATTTCTATGGAGTTCACGAGATTTATTAAGCCTATGGCGGTTGGCATTGTTGCCTATTCGGCCTACGTAATTATTAAGAAGGTTGTAACTACTAAATTGGCGGTAGTGCTCATGATTTTAGCAGCCATTGCGAGTTTTGCTGTACGTACCCCATTTGTTTTCCCAGCTATTCTACTTGTTGGTGGCACTGTTACCGCATTCAACTACAAGCGGCATGAAAAGGAGGAAAAGCAAAAGATTAATATTCAATGGTCAAATTTCGTTTTATGGGGTGGTGTACTACTCGGAGCGGCGTTATTTGGGGCTTATTTGGATTGGCTTGGAATCAGAATTTTCGAAAATTTCTATCGGATAGGCAGTTTGATATTTGGTGGTGGTCAAGTGCTAGTACCATTCATGTATACCGAATTTGTAGAGTTCAAAGAATACCTGACCTCTGCAGAGTTTCTTTCTGGATTCGCTTTAGTACAGGCCGTACCCGGGCCGGTGTTTTCATTTGCTTCCTATGTTGGATCCATTTCTATGAAAGAATATGGCTTGATGGGGCAGGTTTTAGGAGGTTTTATGGCGGCCTTAGGGATATTCTTACCCGGTACCTTTCTCATCTTTTTTGTTATTCGATTTTGGGAACAGCTCAAAAAGTTTAGAATTGTTAAAGCTTCTTTGGACGGAGTCAACGCTGCGAGTTCAGGAATGATTCTGGCAGCAGTGGTGTTATTGTCGATTCCACTTTCAGGAAATTATCTCAACTATATTATAATGATTGGGACCTTTGGGATCATGATGTTCAAAAAGATTCCTACACCTTTTTTGATTTTAGGCGGTATTTTACTGGGAATCATTTTGTAAGCTCACAATAGAAAGCAAGTCTCTAATGAGCTTGATACATCTATACGATAGGACACAAAAAAGGCCTCGATGTAAAAACGAGGCTCATAGTTTACTTTCCTGAGGCAATACAACCAAAGTATAAAGCTGAAACTCCAGTTGTGCAAAGTAGTTCCAATGCTGACCCAACAGTTGCTCCGGTTGTAATTACATCATCAACTAAGAAAATATTTTTGCCTTTAAGAATGTCTGCGTCTTTAATGGCATAAATATCATCTGTGTTTTGCCAGCGTTCTACCCGACCCTTCTTCGTTTGTGTACTTACATTCCTCTCTCTAATCAGACAGCCACTTAACACCTTTATACCAGTCGCCTCGCTCATACCTTGTGCTATGACCTCACTTTGATTAAAACCACGTAGTCTTTGTTTCTTTTTGTGCAAAGGCAATGGAATAATATAATCTATTTCAGCGCTCGCAAGCTCAGTGTAAATATATTTTCCGAACCATTGACCCAGGCATATACCAAGTGAAGTATTCCCATTATACTTTAATTCATGAAGTAGTTTCTGCGCAATACCATGTTTGTTAAACTTCATATAGCAAAATGCTCCTCTAACCTTAGATACTTGAGTGGAAATCTCAAGCAATCTATTTGTTGCGCTTAGGTGATGCTCAGAAAGTGGAAAATCCCGATAACAACGCAGGCATATTTTTTCTTCTCCGGGGACAAGTGCGACTTCACAATTATAACAGATGTCCGGATAAATGAGAGATATAAAATCGTTCCAGTACTTTTTTAGCATAACTGGTAAATTAAAAGGTCAACAGCGCTGAATCAAAGCATAGGTAGAATATCTTTGATAATTGTACACTAAAGTGTAAAGTTTACGAGTAAAATCATCAATGATTAAAAAGGACTTAGATCTTGAGAGAAAATGGTTAAAGCTTCGTGAAAAGCTGAAAGAGATTCTTGGCAAAAAACCAGCTGATCTCAACGGTGTGCTTTTTCTAATAGGCGTTCAAGAATTAGGTGTCGGGCACGAAAATTTTTCCAAAGAAGAAAAACAAGACCTGATCCACTTGGGCATTTGTAAATGTCTCAGTCTCGCTGGCTTTTACAAACTAGATGGCACAGATGGCGATGGGTGGCCCCACTGGAAACTAATAAAAAAATTACCTCATTTTGATACGGTGGAACAGGAGAAGCTACTAAAAATTCAAGTGATCGAATACTTTATAGAAGAAATTGATCTAGCGTTTTGATAAAACAAGTCAACTCATATCGTATGCTTATTTGGATGTTGATATTCATCCAAGTAATTACTTCATGTGAAACAAAGGAACCTGACAGTCAAATCTTTACTCTTCCGAACAAGGTGTTAAGGATGAATTTTCACGACAATATTCAAGAGTTAAACCCTCTGAAAGCTTCAAATCCAACTGAAAAATTTATTGCTGACCTTATTTTTGACAAATTTTACAATTCTGACGGCACCAGTCATATTATTAGAGAGTACACGTTTGACTCATTATTATCCACACACTTCTTTACTCTTCGCGATGACAACCGTTTTCACGATGAAAGCTCAATAACCACAAAAGAAGTCAAAAAAGTCTTTCAAAATTTAATCAAAAATCATTTTGACGAAGAATCTGTGTTTTCCTTTTTCTCCTCGTTGGAGGGGTTTATCAATGTGAATTGGTATCGTGAAAACCAGAATATACTGGATTCAATTCCTAGTGGATTTAAAATAATGACTGACTCCACTTTTAGCATCAAATTGACTAAAGGCAATGATCAACTGCTAGATTGGTTTAGACAACCAGAATTTATAATGTTCAAGAAAAAAGCCAATTCTTATATTGGCAGTGGAGACTTCGCGTTGAAAGATCTAAATGAAGATATCTCTGCCGTTCTTAGAAGAATGAAAGCACAATGTTGCTATATCGAACAAATAGAGATTAGCTTTATTAAGAACAAAGATCTCGTTCTAAAAGAATTTATTGACGGCTCACTAAATCTGATAACTTATGATACCAAACAAAGGGACCAATATTCAAATGTTATCGAAAAGATATTGAATTCTAAATACCCTAGTTATCAATTTTCAGAAATTGATAATAGAGCTATTCGATATGCAGAGATAAACAATGTTCAAGATTCGATATGTCTTGAATCAATTCTACGTTCTATTGATGTGAATAAAGACACTATGAGAGATTCTTCTGATTTTGCTATATCTCCAACAGATGCTGCAAAGAACATCAATCAAGATTCAATTTATAAAATACCAATTGTAGAATTGACAAAGAATCAGGATAAAGAATATTTTACAAGTACGAGTAATGTTAATTATTTGAGGACAAAATTGGAAAAATTATATCCAACTGATCCACATATCGTAATAAGAGAAGAAAGTGGCGATAGTTTTCTAAATAACTATGGCAACAACAGCATTATTGAAGCCAAAAAATTGTTCAAAAACAATGATTCTGACCCGGTCTACATTTTGGACGTTTTTCCAAATTATGTTATTTATCACAATGATTTAAAAGGAATTGACAACGGACAAACACTTGGCGAAATGGTAAAAACTATATTCTACAAAACACCTAAAACCTATTGATAGGAAGTTGAACAGTGATTCTAACATATTGAGAAAAAAACTAAATACCTTCAAAAAAAGGTATTATGTAAATATTTTACTAAGAAATACTATTATTTTCTTCGCCTTAAGCTTAAGCCTGTATTTACTCATAACGGGAATCGAGGGATCGTTATTCTTGAGCAGCTCAAGCAGAACTGTCTTATTTTATTCTACTATTATACTGTTATTAGTAACTTTTTTAAGATTAATACTCAAACCGTATTTGAGTATAATTCAGACTAGGCACCAGATATCAGACGAGGAAGCAGCTATCATTATTGGGCGGTTTTTTCCAGATATAAAAGATAAACTTCTGAATACCATACAGTTAGGTAAGCAAACTAGCGCGGACAACACTCTGGCTGTTGCCAGCATAGAAAAAAGAACCCTAGAAATTTCTTTATTCGAATTTTCTTCTAGTATCGACTTAAAAGCGAACAAAAAATACGTTAAGTATGTGGCCTATCCTGGACTAGCCCTGATGCTTCTTTTTCTTTTTGTTCCACAGTATCTCACTGAAAGTACAGAACGTATAGTCAATTATGACATTGAGTACTCCCCTGCAAAACTCTTTTCACTGAAACCTACAAACAAAGATTTTAGAGCATTCAAAAATGAAAGTTATTTATTACAAGTGAAGGTGAGTGGAAGTGCCATTCCAGATCAAATTTATGTCACCGCGCTAGGAAGAAAAGCAAAGATGAAAAGTCAGAATGATGGCATTTATGAATATACTTTTGAAAAAATTCAAGGTAATTTCGGTTTTAGACTTGAAGCTGCAGATTATCAATCTGAAGAACACAAAATACAAGTAATTCAAAGGCCTGATATCAAAGCATTCAATATTGATTTAGATTACCCGAATTACACGAAAAGGAATAATGAAGTCCTGGAAAACGTCGGAAATTTAACCATTCCTGAAGGTACCCAAGTGACCTGGACAGTTCAGACCATAGAAACAGAAAGCGTTAATATTCAATTCGATCAGACGAAAAGCATTTTTGAAATGCAAAGTTCTGGTAATCAAATGTTTACTCATAATAAAAGCATGAGAAGAAGTGATTATTACAAGCTCTTCCTGGAAAACCAATATAGCACTAACAAGGACTCAATTGCCTATCAAATTGAGGTAATAAAGGACGAGTTTCCTAAGGTGTCAGTAAATTTTTACCAAGACACTACCTTATTCTCATTTATGATACTCAATGGCCTAATTAGCGATGACTATGGCATTTCTAAACTTGAATTAGTTTATGAAAGAGACAACGAGGTCACTAAACTTCCGATACCATTTAACAAAAATCTAATATCTCAAAATTACTTTTATCAATGGAATCTGGACTCGCTAGGGCTAAGGCAAGGAGAGGCTTTGGAATACTATGTAAGAGTCTGGGACAACGATGGAGTAAACGGCAGTAAACCTGTCAAAACCGCTCACTACACCTTCAAAGTGCCTGATAAGAAGGAAATTAAGGGAAAACTAAAGAAACAGGCAGATGGTGCTAAAAATGAACTTGATAAATCATTGAAAGAGGCTGAAGATCTCAATAACCAAATTGAAGATATTCAAAACGATTTGAAAAGTAAGAAAGAACTTAATTGGCAAGAGAATAAGAAAATGAGTGATCTTATTAATCAAAAGCAAAAGCTAGAAGAGGCTTTGCAAAAAATTGCTCAACAAAATAAGGACCTTGCCAAAAAGCAGAATAAATTCAATCAACCAAACAAAAAGCTCCAAGAGAAGGTAGATCAGTTACAAAAATTGATGGAAGATATCTTGGATGAAGAAACAAAAAAGCTATATGACGAACTCAAAAAGCTTCTTGAAGAAAAGGGAGAAGCAAGTGACTTAGAGGATGTGATGGAGCAAATAGAAAACAAAGAGGAAAACCTTCAGAAAGAAATTGAAAGAGCCATTGAAATGTTTAAACGTCTTCAATTTGATTATAAAATGGACGATATCATCAATGACTTGGAAGGTTTGAGCCAACAACAAGAAGAACTTGCTGAGCAAACTTTAGACAAACAAAACGGCTTGGATAGTCTTCAAAGTGAACAACAAAAGCTTACTGAGTCATTTGAGGAGCTACAATCTGAAATGGATGAACTCGATAAGTTGAATGAAGAAATGAAACAACCAGAAGATTTGAAAGATCTTTCTGAAGAACAGTCCGAAATAAGTTCAGAACAAAAAGCGAGTGAAGAACAACTTAATCAAAAGAAAAGAAAAAAAGCTTCAGAGTCCCAAAACAATGCATCTGAAAAAATGCAAAAGATGAAACAAAAAATGCAGGAGATGCAGGCCGGAATGGAAATGTCCATGATGCAAGAAAACCTGGGTAATCTGAGAGACATCGTTGATAACCTTGTCAAAGTCTCGTTTGATCAAGAAAGAATTATGAGTGATTTTAAAGGCGTAAATCAAAGTGACCCTAGATATGTCTCTCTTTCTCAGGATCAACTTAAACTTAAAGACGATGCCAAAATCATTGAAGATAGTCTTCTTTCATTGGCCAGTAGAGTATTTCAAATTCAAAGTTTTGTAACTCGAGAAGTTAGCGCGATGAATGACGAAATCGAAGCAAGTTTACAAGGGTTAAAAGATCGAAAAAAAGGTATTGCAACTACTCATCAGCAGTATGCCATGACCTCAATAAATAATTTGGCCCTGCTTCTAGATGATGTGTTGCAGCAAATGCAACAGCAAATGGCAGACGCTATGGGAAAACCACAAAAAGGTAAGAAGGGTCAAAAGCAAAAACTGCCAGGAATGTCCGAGATTCAAAAACAGTTAAATCAGAAGATAGAAGACTTAAAGAAAAGTGGTAAATCTGGAAGACCCCTTTCCAAGGAATTGGCCGAACTGGCCGCAGAACAAGAAATGCTGAGAAATGAACTTCAAAAACTACAAGAACAGCTTGGAGAAAATGAAGGAGGAGCAGGTAACAACCTTAAAGAGGCCATAAAAAAAATGGAGGAAACAGAGCTTGACCTTGTAAATAAAAGAATCACGCAACAAACAATAAACCGACAAAAAGATATTTTGACCAGAATGCTCAAGGCAGAAGATGCCCTGAGAGAACGAGAGCTGGACGACGAACGAGAGGCCCAACATGCCGACGATGTTTCACGTACTTTACCTGTGGAATTCGACGAATATATAAAAGCCAAGAAGCATGAGGTGGAGTTATTGAATACGGTACCTCCTAAAATGAATCCATATTACAAAGAAGAAGTAAACAAATACTTCAGAAGGTTGAACGAACAATAATATATTTGCTACACAATAAGATCAAATAAGAATAATGGATGCCATCAAAATTCAGATTCCATCGCTTTCAGAAAACATTAGGATCATAGAAAGCTTTATAGACAACGCCAGGGAACAATACCAGTTCACAGATGATATCTATGGTAATATTATGATCGCCGTTACAGAATCTGTAAACAATGCCATTGTACATGGCAACCAATCCAATAAATCCAAGAATGTCCATCTATCATTAACGCTAGAAGAAAATCTAGTGAAATTTACAATAGAGGATGAAGGCCCAGGGTTTGACTACAACAACCTACCTGATCCAACTGCTCCAGAAAATCTTGAAAAATTAGGAGGCAGGGGGATATTTCTCATGAAGAATCTGTGCGATGAAGTATCCTTCGAAGATGAAGGGAAACGCGTAGAACTCCGTTTTTATCTCACCTGATGAGCACAATCAACTTCTTTTGTGAAGATGTCTCATTCGAGCTGCCGTCATCTAATACAATTACCAATTGGTTGAAATATGCCATTACCACAGAAGGGTATGACCTAATAGAACTCAACTATATATTCTGTTCCGACGAGTACCTTCATAAGGTGAACATAGAGTATTTAGAACACGATTACTACACTGACATTATTACCTTCGATAATTCTGAAGAAAGTCAAAGGGTTGAAGGGGACATATTTATTAGTATCGATAGGGTTCGGGACAACGCTGTTGATCACGGCATTCCATTCTTACAAGAGTTGCAAAGGGTAATAATACACGGTGTTCTTCATCTGGTCGGATACAACGACAAGACTGATACTCAACAAAAACAGATGACAGAAAAAGAGAATGCTTATTTATCTTTGCCAAAATTTCAATTATAAAAATGTTTCACGTGGAACACTTGGTGCAATCAGAGATATTGTTCCACGTGGAACACAAGAATAAAATTCATGTTTCCACAGTATGATGTAATAGTTGTTGGTGCAGGACACGCTGGGTGTGAAGCCGCTGCAGCCGCCGCCAATATGGGTTCCAAGGTAATGCTCATTACGATGAACATGAACACCATTGCGCAAATGTCATGCAACCCCGCAATGGGAGGTGTGGCGAAAGGACAGATAGTTCGAGAGATAGATGCATTGGGAGGCTATTCAGGAATCGTCTCAGATAAGTCAATGATCCAATTTCGGATGCTAAATAAGTCCAAGGGTCCGGCGATGTGGAGTCCAAGAACCCAAAACGACAGGATGAGGTTCGCAGAAGAATGGCGCCTTGCACTTGAGCAAACACCCAATGTAGATTTCTGGCAGGAAATGGTGTCTGGACTTGTCATTAAGCAAAATAGAGTGGTAGGAGTACGTACAAGTATGGGCCTTGAAATCATGGGTAAATCAGTGGTGCTCACTAACGGTACCTTTCTGAATGGGCTAATTCATATCGGAGAGAAAAGGTTTGGAGGAGGTAGAACAGGGGAAAAAGCCGCGACAGGTATTACCGAACAACTGGTCCAACTTGGATTTGAATCTGGCAGAATGAAAACAGGTACACCTCCGAGAGTTGATGGAAGGTCTCTTAACTGGGACAAAATGGAGGTCCAGCCCGGCGATGATACTCCTGGAAAGTTCTCATTTACAAATACCAAACCCCTTACAAACCAAAGGCCGTGTCATATAACCTACACAAATCAAGACGTACATGATATCCTTAAAACAGGGTTTGAGAAATCCCCTATGTTTACCGGAAGAATCAAAGGCCTTGGGCCAAGGTACTGCCCTTCGATAGAAGACAAGATCAATCGATTTGCAGAGAGAGAAAGACATCAAATCTTTGTAGAACCAGAGGGTTGGAACACCGTTGAAATATACGTCAACGGATTCTCCACCAGTTTGCCAGAAGATGTACAGTACAAAGCCATAACTAAAATTCCAGGATTTGAAACAGTCAAAATGTTTCGACCAGGATATGCAATAGAGTATGACTATTTTCCACCCACACAGCTAGAAGCCACTTTAGAAACTAAAAGAATAGCTAATCTATATTTTGCCGGACAAATCAACGGGACCACAGGATATGAAGAAGCCGCAAGTCAGGGACTCATGGCAGGTATCAATGCGCACAACAAGGTTCATGAAAAAGAAGCCTTTGTATTAGGACGATCCGAAGCCTACATTGGTGTTCTTATAGACGATCTGATTAACAAAGGAACAGACGAGCCCTATCGCATGTTTACATCAAGAGCAGAATTTAGAATACTGCTACGCCAGGACAATGCAGATATCAGACTTACAGGTATTGGAAATAAACTAGGGCTTGCATCTGATGAGCGATTAGAAGCCGTTAACAATAAGATTATTGCTACACAAGAACTCATTGATCAGTTGAGTAAAATAAAAGTTAAACCTGAAGAAATTAATGGTAAACTCAATCAGATAAAATCAGCACCTATAAAAGAAAAAACAGCCCTCATCAATTTTGTGCGTAGACCAGAGCTAGAAATAGATGATGTACTTTCATTCCACCCGGATGCGGAAAAATTAGTAGCCAATCTTGGAAAAGCAATAATCGAGCAATCGGCCATACTGATTAAGTATGAAACCTATATAGAAAAAGAAAGGTCTCTGGCAGATCAAATGAACAATTTGGACAACAAAAAAATACCCGTAAGCTTCGACTATAAATCCATACCAGCTCTGTCCTCTGAGGCCAAAGAAAAGCTATCTAATATCAAACCTAAAAATCTTGGACAAGCTTCAAGAATCAGCGGAGTAAACCCCGCAGACATTTCTGTATTGATGGTGTATATGGCCAGATAAATTATGTACGAAAAAGTAGAATCCTGCCCTTCCTGCCATTCAAAAGATTTTGTAAATCACATGATATGTGATGATCATTCTGTATCACATGAAAGCTTTGCTATCATGAAGTGCAAAAACTGTAACCTTCTACTCACCTCACCGCGACCCGATGTTCAATCTATCGGAGCATTCTATAAATCAGAAGATTACATTTCGCACACTAATCAAGCAAACAGCTTGATAAACCGAGTATATAAAATTGCTCGCAATTACACGCTCAGAAATAAATTTCAGCTCATTAATAGATTAGCTTCAAAGAAATCATTGTTGGATTTCGGGAGTGGTACAGGACATTTTCTAAACTATGTACAGGCTAAGAATAATTGGAAAACTATAGGAGTAGAGCCAGACGAAATGGCGAGAACAATTGCTATAAGTGACCATGATCTAAATGTTGTAGAGTCGTTAGAAGATCTGCCCGATAAAAAATTCGGAGTCATTACACTTTGGCATGTATTAGAGCACATTCATGATCTCAATAAAACTATACAAACCCTAAGAAAACATTTATCCAAAGAAGGCAAGCTTGTTCTGGCTCTTCCCAATCACCTATCACTGGATGAGCAAATCTATAAACAGTACTGGGCAGCATACGATGTACCAAGGCATTTATTTCACTTCAATCAACTGACTATCAATCAGTTAATGCAGTATAACAATTTTAGTTTAGTAGAAACCAAACCAATGAAGTTGGATTCCTATTATGTAAGTATGCTAAGTGAAAAGCATAAATACGGCAAAATAAATTATTTCAGATCTATTGTAAATGGCTGGAAATCAAACAATTGGGCTCGAAAAAACGATAACAACTATTCAAGTCTTATCTATATATTCAAAAAAGCATGAGAGCAATATTTCCTGTATTATTAATAACTCTATCAATATATATATATGCATGTGCAAATCAAGGCACACCGACTGGAGGACCTAGAGATACTATTCCTCCTACATTACTTGAAACTCTCCCAATTAATAAATCTACCAACTATAAAAACAAGCAATTCAAGTTTGTATTCAATGAAAGAGTCAGTGCAGATAAGCTAAAAAGTCAGCTGCTCATCACACCCCATATTGAGAACAAGTATTCCGTGAAAGTAAGAAAAAATGAACTGACTCTAGATTTTGATGATGACTTCAACGACAGCACTACATATACACTAAACTTTTCGGAAGGAGTCGTAGACCTCACCGAAAAAAATCCTGTGGTCAATCTAACATTTGCATTTTCGACAGGACAACATATTGATTCCATTTACATCAATGGTAAAGTGACTGATCTGTATACCAATAAATCACAGTCGCAGTTCATAGTTGGATTGTACCCACTTACAGACTCAACAAATCTCTTGGAAGATAAACCAAGGTATTTTGCAAAGACCAACGAACAAGGCCAATACCTCATTGAAAATATTAAGAATGGATATTACAAAATATTGACCTTTGAAGATCAAAACAAAAATCTTACATTAGATCCGGAAACCGAGCCACACGGATTCTTAGCGGACTCTACTAATCTCAATTTATCACTAGATTCAATAAGGTTATATACACAACTTATAAATGCATCAAGCTTCAAATTTATAAGGTCAAAAACTACCGGGAGGTACTTCGATCTTCAATACAACAAACCCGTTTTCAGTATCAATATAAATAAGGCAGATTCCTCAGAAAACCTAAACCTACCATGGTTCAATAAAATCAAAAGTAATAAAACAATAAGGTTCTATCCAGACACTACTTTCCGATATGATATCGACAGTCTGAAGGTAATTGTACATGCTGTGGATAGTATGTCTAATCAAACAATAGATACTGTACATGTCAAATTCATAGAATCCTCCAGGAAAGCTGAAACGTTTAGTTATAAGCTGTCACCGCAGTCAGGATCATTCATACGTCAAAACGTATTGCATACCTATACCTTCAATAAGCCAATCAAAACATTCAACAAAGACAGTATAAAAATTCACTATGACAGTCTTGCCATTCAAGGAATACCCGACAGTACAATAGAATGGAACATCAATAGAACTAAGCTTCAATTTGAAACCTTTATAGATCAAAACTACCTCAAGTCACAAATAGATACACTACTCAAAATTTATTCAGATACAACCTTGACAGATTCTGTTTCACTATTAAAAAAGGATTACTACAGCCAGGTCAAAACCAACCAAATTACAATAGCATTTCCAAAAGGAACATTTATCAGTCTTGAAGATGACAGTACAGAAGCCGTTAGAAATACACACAAGTTTAACTCTCTTGATCAACTTGGATCAATCGCTGGAACAATAAATTCTTCCCACCAATCGTACATTCTACAACTCGTAAATCCAAAATATGAAGTCATTGAAGAAATCATAAACCCTAAACAATTTAGTTTCACTCATGTGAAACCAGGCAAATACACGTTTAGAATAATGATTGATACCAATCAGGATGGTACATGGTCCTATGGTAATATTCTGCAAGATCGAACACCCGAAGAAATCTACTTCTATCCAGAAATATTTGATGTCAGAGCGAACTGGGAATTAGAGAATATCCAAATTACATTCTAACTCTTGTGTGGATAAGATGTAAATCAAACTTGCATAACACGTTCACTTATCAAGACACATTCACATTTTAACTAAAATAATGAACACCTCAAGGATAACTTCTCCGTTCTTATGATATATCAACATTTTCTACCAGCACAGATGAATGTAAATAAGTAATACACAAGAAGAAAAGTAGGTGTGAATAAGTCAATAGTAATCTAAAAATCAATAACTTAAGATGTGAATAACATGTCGCTATATATTAGTAGTACACCAATGAATAACAATTAGGATTCAACAAAATAGTTATAAACATATCTACAGCCCTAATAAATAATAGTAATTTCTTTAATCTATATTTTTATTTTAAAGAAGGAGTGAAAATGTGGACAACTGAAAAATGAGGAGAGCTTTTCAAATACTAATAATAATTTTGCTCCCGATAGTGGGGGCGGCTCAAAATTCTAATCAAGTGCAGCTTGCTCATGAATATTATAATACCGGTCAAACAGACAAGGCCAAAGATATTTATGAAAAACTATCTGGCAATCCACAATACATTCAGCAAATCCACAATAACTATCTTAATATTTTAATTTCCGCTGCAGAATATAAAGAAGCCGAAAAGCACCTCAAAAAAGCAAGAAGGTATTACCCATCCAATGTTTACTATAGAATAGATGAAGGATTACTTTATCAAACTATGGGTCAAGAAGAGCGAGCAGATAAAATTTATACCGAAGCCATAGATTATGCTAAGGATAATAAATATCTAATCCGTACCGCAGCTCAATATTTTATAAGTAAGCAACTCACCCCATACGCATTACAATCGTATAAGGCAGGTCGGAAAAATGATCAAGACAAAACCAGCTATGCCTTGGAATTGGCAAACACCTACCGAGTGCTTAATCAAAAGGATAAAATGATCGAGGAGTATTTGCTTTTTGCGACTATCAGTCCATCCAACCTTAGATACATAAAGAATATTCTACAAAACATTTTGCAAGAAGATGAAGACATCGAAAATTTCAAAAATGTACTAATTGATAAGGTTCAAAGACAACCCAATCAAGAAATATATCCCGAACTGCTGATTTGGGTCAATTTACAACAAAACGATTTTTATGGTGCCTATATTCAGGCCAGAGCTGTGGACAAAAAGAAAAAGTCTAAGGGAAGTAGAGTAATCCAAATTGGCAATATTGCTTTGGAAAACAAAGCCTATGATGAAGCCATAGAAATATTTACCTATGTCTCTCAAAACTATCCGAACACAGGAAACTATATCAATGCGCGTAGAAAAATCATTAAAGCAAGAGAAGAAAAGGTAAAAAATGATTTTCCGGTTCAAGAAAATGCAATTAGAGAACTTACCTATGATTATAGACAATTGATCCTGGATATCGGTGTAAATACTCAAACCATCGAAGCACTAAGAAGTAAGGCTTTGCTACATGCTTTCTATCTGGACGAACTGGATTCTGCAATTGGTATTTTAAATAAGATTATCCTAGCTCCCAGAATAAACCCGATACTGAAATCAAAAAGTAAATTGGATCTCGGCGATATCTATTTACTTACCAATGATCCTTGGGAAGCCACCTTGCTTTATTCTCAGGTTGAAAAAAATAACAAAGACAGTCCAATAGGCTATGAAGCGAAATTGAAGAATGCAAAACTCAATTATTTTCAAGGGAACTTTGAATTAGCAAAAAGCCATCTTGATATATTAAAACTGGCAACCACTCGGGAAATATCCAACGACGCCATATCTTTAAGTTTACTCATTCAAGATAATACGGTTTTAGATTCTTCTGATTTTACGATGAAGGAATTTGCCTCTATAGAGCTTATGCTTTTTCAAAACAAAAAAGACAGCGCATTGATAGCATTGAAAAATATGCTTACGAAATATCCCGGCCATTCACTGACAGATGAAATCTATTGGAAAATGGCTAAAATAAATCTTGAACTGGGAGCATTTGAAAATGCATTGCTCGAACTCCAAGCCATTTCGTCCCAATATCCAACGGATATTTTAGGAGACGATGCTATGTTTTTATCAGCGCAGATCTATGAAGAGCACTTGTACGATGAAAGTAAATCGATGGAAATTTATAGAGATTTCTTAATTACATATCCTGGCAGTGTATATGTCGCCGAAGCCAGAAAGCGATTTCGTAAATTGAGAGGCGATAATATTAATTAATGCAAAAAGGAAGTTTAGACATGCTCAGAAAAGTTTTAACCCTCATTCTTTTTTCTATGCCAGCCCTACTCCAGGCTCAGGAAATTTTTACCGGAAAAGTTATTAGTGTATACAATGGGGATAGTTTTACAATCGAATCAGAAAACGGCACCATTTTGAAAGTAGTAGCCATGGGTATTGATGCTCCCGAGCTCCCCCAAGATTATGGATTAAAATCGAAAGAATTTGCTGAAAAAATTCTATTAAACAAAAAAGTTAAAGCCTACCTCATGCCCGGAGAGTTTTATGGAAGAAGAGAATGTGTAGTAGTGACATCTGATAATATTCATTTCAATTATGAAATGGTCGTCACGGGCAATGCCTGGTGGGACTATAGATATTCAAAAGATCAATTTTTAGAGTTAGCTCACAAAACAGCTATTTCAAAAGAAGTCGGTCTTTGGGTAGATCGTGGTGCACAACCGCCTTGGGATTGGAGTAGAAGCAAAAGAAAACGTTAGAACAGTCAGCCAAATTACTTCCTGATACCTCGCAACTTATACCTACTTTCCATATTTGACTTGATACCCCAATAACTCAGCTGATTCCTCCAGATCGATAACCCAAGATAATTCCAAATAATAGTATGCATGCATAACATTTTTTGTATATCTTTGATCTTAGTCGAAAGTACTTATTTAACAGTTTAATGTATGCGAAAGGAAGAAACGGTCGATTACCATATCAAAGTCGTTTGGCACGCCATTTCCAGAATGTATAATCAAGGTGGTTCTATAAAGGGAATTACAGCATCATCGGGATTTGTGCTACTCAACATTGACCAGGATGCAGGGACACCTGCTACAAAAATTGCTCCCCTACTAGGGATGGAATCCCGAAGCCTCACTCGCATGCTAAAAAACATGGAGGATACCGGGCTCATCTACAGAGAAAGAGACACAGAAGACAAACGATCAGTAAGGATATATTTGACAGAGGCCGGCCAAAAGAAAAGAGACTTTTCCAGAAAGGCTGTGATTTTTTTCAACGAAAAAGTAAGAGAATCAATTTCAGAAAAAAAGCTAGAAGCCTTTTTCGAAGTCATGACTGTGATCGACAATGTAATTGAAGAAAATAAAAATCTTGACCAAAAAATTGAGTTAATCGAAAATGAATAGAGCTATCAAAAAAGTTGCAATTCTTGGATCTGGAATTATGGGTTCTAGAATTGCATGTCACTTTGCAAACATTGGAGTAGAAGTTCTACTACTCGATATTGTTCCTCGCGAATTGGATGATGAAGATAAGGCAAAAGGCCTTACACTAGAAGATAAGGTGGTACGAAACAAAATTGTAAACCTTGCCTTTCAAAATACCCTAAAAGCAAAACCAGCTGCACTCTATAACAAAAAAAGTGCTTCTTTGATTTCCTTGGGGAATTTTGAAGATGACATGTCCAAAATTTCCGAATATGATTGGATCATGGAAGTTGTCGTTGAAAAACTTGAAATAAAGAAAATAGTTTTTGATCAAGTTGAAAAATATAGAAAACCAGGAACATTAGTCACTTCCAATACGTCAGGTATCCCAATTCATTTTATGGCTGAGGGCAGAAGTGATGATTTCAAAAAACATTTCTGTGGAACCCACTTTTTCAACCCTCCCAGGTATCTAAGACTTCTGGAGATTATTCCGACAGCAGATACCAATGCAGAGGTGATTGATTACCTCATGAATTATGGTGACCTCTTCTTGGGAAAAGAAACAGTACTTTGCAAAGACACTCCCGCATTTATCGCCAATCGAATTGGAATTTATGCGATCATGTCTGGCATGCACGCAGTAGAGAAAATAGGCCTCACCGTAGGTGAAGTTGATAAACTGACAGGACCTATCATTGGCAGAGCCAAATCTGCTACATTCAGAACAATGGATGTTGTTGGTCTGGATACTACTGTGAACGTCGCCAGCGGATTATATCAAGGTCTGCCTGATGATGAATCCAGAGAGGCATTCAAACTCCCTAAAATTGTACAGGAGCTCTATGACAGAAAATGGTGGGGAGACAAAACAAAACAGGGCTACTTCAAGAAGACCGTAGACGAAAGCGGGAAGAAAGAAATTCTTGAACTCAATCTAAAAACATTTGAATATGGCCCACGAACAAAAGGACACTTCGATGTCCTTGGCCAAGTCAAAGACATTGAGAATGTAAAGGAAAGAATACCAATTTTGGTTAACTCTGATGGTAAAGCAGGAGAATTCTACAGAACCACTTTCTATGACATGTTCAAGTATTGTTCGATGCGTATTCCTGAAATCGCAGACGAGTTGTACCGAATAGACCAAGCAGTAGCTGCGGGTTTTGCCTGGGAAATCGGACCATTTGCTACTTGGGACGAATTAGGGCTCAAAGAAACCGCCGCAAAAATGGAAGAAGCCGGAATGAAACCAGCTGATTGGGTTTCCGAAATGATCGCTGCCGGACATGAGAGTTTTTACAAATTTGAGAATGGTAAAAAACTCTATTATGACATTCCTACAAAATCCTATAAGGTCATACCAGGGACAGAAGGTCTAATCATATTGGATGCATTCAAACAAAACAATATTGTATATCAGAATCCTGGGTGCACACTATATGACGTAGGTGATGGAATTCTAAATTTAGAATTCCATACCAAAATGAATGCGATGGGTGCTGAAATCATTGAAGGTATCAATGCTTCCATCTCAAAAGCTGAAGAGAGCTATAGAGGATTGGTCATTGGCAACGAAGGTCAAAACTTCTCCGCCGGAGCAAACCTTGCCATGCTATTTATGTATGCAGGTGATCAGGATTATGACGAGATCAACATGATGATTGGCCATTTTCAAAATACGATGATGAGAGCCAGATATTCTTCTATACCTGTAGTGGTGGCTACTTCTGGAATGGCACTTGGTGGTGGATGCGAATTGTCCTTGCACTCAGATCATATTCAGGCACATACCGAAACCTACATGGGATTGGTTGAAGTAGGTGTTGGCTTGATTCCTGGCGGCGGCGGTACCAAAGAGATGACTCTTAGAACATCAGACGCATATAGACCAGGTGATCCTGAGCTAAATATTTTGCAAGAAAACTTTATGTCTATCGCTACAGCTAAGGTCGCTACTTCTGCTTATGAAGCTAGAGATTTAGATTTTATTAGAAAATCTGACGATTTCACATTGAATAGATCAAGATTATTGGCTGATGCCAAACATAAAGCAATAGAGCTGGCTGAAGCCGGGTACACTCAGCAGGCGCAGAGAACAGACATCAAAGTGCAGGGCAAATCTGGCTTAGCAATGTTTGAGGCTGGCGTGGCAGGGATGCGATATGGAAACTACATTTCAGACCATGATATGAAAATAGCAAAGAAAATATCCTGGGTTATGAATGGAGGAGATCTTTCAGCGCCGACACTAGTATCGGAGCAATATCTATTGGATCTCGAAAGAGAAGCCTTTTTAAGTTTGACAGGAGAGCCAAAAACATTAGAACGAATCCACAGTATTTTGTTCAAGGGTAAACCTCTCAGGAACTAATTTCTCGAATCTTGAATTATTAAATTAGATACTACAAAAATGGAAGCATATATAGTTAAAGGATATAGAACAGCAATTGGTAAATCAAAAAGAGGAGGTTTCAGATTTTCTCGACCAGATGATCTGGCTGCTGACGTAATAAAACATTTGGTAGCTGAGGTGCCTGCTCTGGACCCGAAAAGAATTGATGACCTGATTGTCGGCAACGCCATCCCGGAAGCAGAGCAAGGAATGCAAATGGGAAGAATGATTTCTCTTTTGTCATTACCCATCGAAGTTCCTGGGGTCACCGTCAATAGATACTGTGGATCCGGATTGGAAACTATAGCGATCGCGGCGGCCAGAATCAAAGCCGGAATGGCCGATTGTATTATTGCAGGAGGCACAGAATCAATGTCTTTGGTTCCGATGCTGGGCTACAAAACAGCACTCAACTGGAAGATAGCAGAAAACCATCCTGAGTATTATTTAGGTATGGGCCTTACAGCTGAAGAAATAGCTGTCGATTACGGTATCACCCGAGAAGAGGCAGATGAGTTTTCCGTAAAATCTCATGATAAGGCTTTGGCAGCCTTGAAAGATGGAAAATTCAAGGATGAAATTGTTCCAATCACGGTCAGCGAAACCTATGTGAATGAAGAAGGCAAAAAAGCTGAGCGTGAGTATGTTGTTGATACAGACGAAGGACCAAGACAAGGCACTTCAATGGAAGGATTGTCCCGATTGAAACCAGCGTTCAAAATGGGTGGAGTGGTCACAGCGGGGAATTCATCACAGACGTCTGATGGAGCTGCTTTCGTGATGGTGATGTCTGAAGCCATGGTTAAAGAATTGAATCTTGAGCCAGTAGCCCGAATGGTAACCTATACTGCGGCGGGGGTAAATCCAAGAATCATGGGTATCGGTCCTGTTGCAGCTATTCCAAAAGCGCTGAAACAAGCAGGTTTAAAACTTAATGATATTGATCAGTTTGAACTGAATGAAGCTTTTGCCACTCAGTCTTTGGCTGTAATAAAAGAAGCTGGATTAGATCCTGAAAAAATAAATCCGAATGGTGGAGCCATAGCTTTGGGTCATCCACTAGGGTGCTCAGGGGCTAAGCTTTCCGTTCAACTCATAAATGAAATGAGAAGAAGAAATCAAAAATATGGAATGGTGACAGCTTGTGTTGGCGGTGGCCAGGGTGTAGCAGGAATCTATGAATTCTTGAAGTAACCTGAAGTTTTTTATTATGAGAAAATGCTGATGCATTATTAAGCCTCATCACTGATGAGGCTTTTTTTATGTCTTATCGACAAACACAACTTTAGCTTTGTCGCCCTTCACAATGGCGCGATAGAAGTTTCTAAATTTGTCATATGACTCTTTAGGAAACGTTCCTTTGTTCCATCGTAGTTGTCGGACATAGATCAGTTCCCGATTGTTGTATTCGAAACTTACATTGTATTTTCCAAATTCATTGCTGATAGCAATGTCCTCCGGTAAATACTCAATGTGTAAATTTTCTGGAATTTTATAAACCAACGAATCACTGTCATAGAATGCAGAAGATAGGACTACCTCTGTTTGTCTGTTGGAAATTCTTCGAGGAGCTTTTTTCCATCTATTCATCATATTTGGCCGAACGAAAAAGCGTTCACCATTGACCGATGCCATCGACCGTATGGTGATCTCGATGTGTTCATCAATGGATGGTATCTTATCCTTTTTCAAATTAAAACTAAAATCATCAACTTGAAATTCAGGAATATCTGTGTTGTTGTAAATCCATTTTTTTAGTTTTTCTTCTCCGTCATTGATCACCCAATTCAAATCATTATTTTCATACTGGGTACCCGTATATTGTATATCTACTGTGGCCGTTGCATGGCCATCTTTGGAGATATCGATTTTGGCTCTGGTAATTTGTCTGTTGTCCTCCACTGAATACGACGGGGTTCTTACAATTTTGCCGCCATCCTGGGTCACAATCATAACCTCCCTGTCTCCGGTGAACTCGCCTAGATACCCAAAAGGGTTAGTCTGGCTGGTACACTCCAACCAAACCGTATCTTGGTCGTTGGGCACGCATAGTATTATATGATTGGAAGCCATATACGGAAAATCGTCGAACAACTTTGGTGGATTGCTTCCTGCATATACTTTGGTATAATAAGAGTTAATTCCAACAGATTTCAATAAGGAGTAAGTGTAGTTTGATAGTGCTTTGCAATCCCCATATCCCAACTCATCGACAGAAGTAGCCTCGTAGGGTTGCCACCCTCCTATTCCCAATTGAATACTTACGTAGCGAGTTTTGTTTTGTACATATTCATATACCGCGCGTATTTTATCTTCTCTGGATTCAAATTGATCGGTAATTTGTCGAATCTCATTTATGGATTTTGAACTCAGACTATCGCGGCCTTGATTAAGTTTAAGTTGCCACAAACCATAATTTTTCCAGCTCTCCATATTTCCATCGAAACCATCAAAATACATTTCAGATGGTGCTAGCAAAAGTTTTGGTACAGTTTCAAAAAACGCAGGCCCATATGGCTCACGTTTTGTTGCTTTTTGATTCTCCACAAAAAGGGACATGAAAGACATACCGTCTTCCGTGGATTCTTTTAGTTCCAAATCGGTATTTAAAAACTTATATCTTGGTTTAAGTTCAGTCGGACTGGAAAGGTTATAAATCGAGTGAACAACTGATACATTCTCATCAGGAACTGCGTACCAGTTTGGAATATAAAAGAGGGATTGATAAACTACTTCACTTTTGAACTCGACAGTGTAAGGAAAACTAGGTTGTGACACGTCCAGATATTTGATTCTACTGTCATCAAAAATAGTCCCGCCAGATACGTTGCTATAATCATCAAAATCATAACTGTAAAATGTCCTTACCTCATTTCCGTTAGCGTCCAGTACCCTAGCACTAATGCTTTTGACCTTTGAGTGTTTATCATAACCCTCATACAATTCGGCAAATTTCTTACCCTTGTTGTTGAGAATTGTAATGACCTGATGTTTTTCTTCGATAGTTTTTTTGTTAGACAGAATCTTGATTTCAGTCTTATCTAATTGAAAAACAGCGTTTGCGTTTTTCAATAATGAATCTGGAATATACCTAATGGCGTATCCACCCTGACCAATAGCCTCTGAACCGATCGAAGAAAATAATAAAACAATAAGGGCAAGCCTTTTAACAGTCATGTTATCAGGATTTTTTCAATACAATCTGTTCATTTTGCTTTGATATAATTTGGGCAAAAAACTCCTTGAGGTACGCATATTCATTTGAAGAAAACTGTATTTTATTTATTGCCAATTTGCTATACACCGTGAGTTTATTACCGAGCTGAGTTACCTGAAATTTATAGTTTCCACTTTTCTCAGGAAGAGCCAAAGCAAGTGGCGTTGGCGATTGTTCCATGACATACCCATCAGGTATCTCAATGGTGACATAATACATCTCTTCTATAGTAGAACCAAAGTCAACCGGGTACTTACGCTCTTCTAGCTTAAATGGATTTGATTCTTGTTTACCATCAAACATTGGTGATATATAGATTATGCTAGCTCCACCAGAGTTGTCTGATTCAATTTCCAAATCATAGTTCTCAGTGAAACTTTGAGAAAGATCTTTTGCATTTTCTACGTCTAAAGAATTGACTTCCCATGGAGAATTATCCATTTTATTGTCAACATAAGTTTGTTCACCGCTATTGAGAAACTCTTTCCTTGGAATTCTTGCACTATATCCACCATAGGCATATTTTAGATTACCGGTTATCATACCCTCATCGTCTAATACCAAAGCACCTGATATTTTGGTTGACTTTTTAGCTTTCGACGTTACGTTTACCCAACCAGGGTTGTCTTTTGAAATAGCAAAACCGCTACCATTCAGACATCTTTCCGGTAAAGTATTGATTGGGAGATATGGGTCAGTCGCATCCAAAAGCATGTACTGATCACCTATATACACTTTGCAAATCACGTAATTGAATTGATCCATCATTGGAAAATCTTTTTTGACTATCCCGTGGTTACGTGTACTTAATATCACAGGATCTGCCCTTAAGCCTGCTTTTCTCAGCAATGTGGTCAAAATCAAATTGACTTCAGCAGCGCTCCCTTTTCCCTCACTCAATGGGTTTTTTAAGGAATAGTCCCCAGTTGTCTTTAGTGTACATCTGTTCTCTCCATTCCATGATACTTTGGATTTCACAAACCCATAGACCTGAGCAATTTTTTCTTCATCGGATAACCCTTCAAGAGGTAAGTCTTTAATTGGATTGCTTAGCTTCCAGGCTCTAAACAAATGCTCTCCAAAATAACTCGCCTCCAAAAATCTTCTGTTAAGCTTGTCCCAAGATCCCATGTAGTCTATTTCTGGAGAATTTTTTTCTTTTATGAAAGCCAATTCATAACTGACTTTGGAAATGTAGTTATTTGAAGAAGTCATAAAGCTTTCTTTCTCAAACTTGGGAGCATCCTTGACGACCCAGATTTTATTTTCTTCTCTATAGCTGACAAGATTGACGCTTGACTCCGTTCTAGCGGCGCCAAATTTTTGTGCGGTACCTGCCTCAGCAATAGTTACATTTTGAGGTCGCATTTCAGATGTGGCAACATGAAATGGAAGAAACCCTTGAGGAACGACCTTGTAGATAAAATACTCTGGAATCTTACTACGAAATTCACTCCATACTACAGGAATAGAACTCTGAAATTCCCAATCGTCAAAATTGAATAAGAAATCAGAAACAATAATGTATGAATATTCTAAAACAGAACCTTCCTTGACATCAGGCATGGTAAATTTTGTCACATCACGATTAGAGCTATATTTCTCTTCGAAAATCGATGATTTTTCCAACTTACTCTTTACAATTTTTTTCCCCTGCAGATTATAAGTGTATCCTTTGAGATAGTTCAATTTCTCTTTATCTCCATATTGATTGTAGAGGTAAATTTCTCCATCAGCCCATTCATAACCATCTTTTTTAAGAATCTTGATTCTTCGATGAACTTCAGTTACAAGCTTCCACCCTTCTCGATGGGCGTATTCTATTTTGGACACACCGTAATCACAAAGAATAACCGCACTTGCGCTTGAATCTTTTTCATAATATTTCATTTGGAGATCGGACAAATTGATTTTACCAAACTTCATTGGCGCCGGCTGACCAAGCGCCGGGTTAGATAATAACAATAAACTTAGTAAGGAGAGTACCAAAAGTGATTTCATGCTGAGTAGTGTTTTAGAAAAAATTCCTGAAAACTAACTAATATTTTACTTTGGTGACGTTTGATCTGGTATTAATTGATAGAAGCCGAAGACCTGTTCGTAGATTTTATAGTCAAATGGTTATTCATTAGACCTTTTACAAAATTAAATCTCGCTTTATTGGATTAATTGATTAGAATGTTTGGTTCGGCTAAATGAGTGTTGAAAAAATTTCCAACTTCTTTGGTTCCTTACTACTTTTAGAGTTCAAGTGGATTCTTTTATTAGACTACTTAGCATACTAATCCAACGAATGACAGGCAGATAATCTATGTAGAAGATCTGCCTTTTTTATTAATCGGGGCCTACATCTAGATTGTCACACTTCAATATTGTAATTACCTTTATCCCTACAACTACTATATCATAAACCGATGTTTTTAAAAATAGGCGATACATTTGAATCTTCTTTTTGCATTACTCAAGAGCAGGTAAATGCCTTTGCCGAGCTTTCTGGAGATAAGAACCCGTTACATCTCGATGCTGAGTATGCTGCCTCGACCAATTTTAAATCGCCGATTGTTCATGGGATATTTACAGCAGCTGTACTATCAAAAATTTTAGGCATGGAATTTCCCGGACCTGGTACTTTCTATCTCGGACAATCGCTTGGATTTAAAAGAGCCATATATCCTGATAAGAAGTACAGGGTAAAATTGGAAATTACGGATATCAAAGTTGGCAAGCACATCGCAACAATAAGCACTCAATATTTTGAGACGGAATCTGGACGTGATAGAATCGTTTTGGACGGTGAAGCGGAAGTAAAGAACCTCGAGCGTATCCCCTAACCGTTCATTATAATTTCTGATACTAATCAGAAAATCATTTCATATTCGAAGAACATCTTTTTTGTTTCGATACCCGTAACTAGTCTCTATGGTTTATTTAACCAATTGAGTTTGCTTATCGCTAGATAGAGTGACTTCATCTGAGAAACTAAATTATATTGATTGATTAATGCAAATTGCGATCAATCATGAGTCAACAAACCGAAAGCATGATCAAAAGACAATTCGAGGCATATCTAAACTCTTATCAGGGTCTATCCAGAGAAATCTGGTTGCTATCAGTCATTACTTTTATCAATAGAGCCGGCACAATGGTAGTACCATTTTTGTCACTCTATCTAACATCTAGTCTTGGGTATTCACTATCACAGGTGGGTTGGGTCATGACAGCCTTTGGCAGTGGCTCTATCTTTGGGTCATGGCTAGGTGGAAAATTGACTGACAAAATTGGTTATTACAAAGTTATGCTAGTTAGCCTGATTGGATCTGGCGCAGTCTTTATTGCAGTCCAGTACCTCACCGACTTCTGGTCTTTGATAACCGGCATATTTGTTTTGATGGTTATCGCAGATATGTTTAGACCAGCCATGTACGTGTCCATAAGAGCTTACAGCAAACCAGAAAATAACACGCGTTCGGTTACCCTTATTAGACTAGCTATCAACCTTGGCTTTTCGTTTGGACCTGCGGTGGGCGGAGCCATCATTGCTACATTAACGTATGGCACACTTTTTTGGATTGATGGGATTACCTGTCTATTCGCAGCCATGTTGCTACTCGTTTTATTGAATGAAAAGGACGGTACCCCTATACAGGAGAAATCTCAAAAAGATGTAAAGCAGCAATCCGCTTATACAGATGTATCCTATTTGGTCTTCTTGTTCGTAGTATTTATAACTGCGTTAGTTTTTCTTCAAATGTTTGCCACGGTGCCTTTATACTACAAGACGGTTCATCAAATGAGTGAAGGTCAGATTGGTTGGCTGATTTCCTTGAATGGTATGATTATCTTTTTGTTTGAAATGCCACTTATCAGCTGGCTCGAAAGAATCAGATTATCTAAACCCACTATCTTGTGGATAGGTACTCTTATTCTAGGCCTCGGTTTTTGGGTATTCAATTTTTCTGATTGGGGAGGGATATTGATCATAAGTATGGTCTTTATTACCGTTGGAGAAATGCTGGTGTTTCCGTTTGCCAACTCGTTTGCAATGGAAAGATCTCAAAAAGGAAAAGCAGGAGAGTATATGGCCTTGTTTCCAATTGCATTTTCGGTTGCACATATTATAGGACCAAACATGGGTATGCAGTTGATAGAAAACTATGGATATAATTTTACGTGGAGTGTGGTCTTCGCTGTGAGCGTATTGGGGCTCCTACTTTGTTATTATTTAAGATATCGATTGAAAGCTGAACAGTCAGAACATGAAAATAGAAATCAAGACCTTTCAACAGTTGTCACTTGATGAGCTTTATAGAATACTAAAGACTAGAGTCGATGTATTCGTGGTAGAGCAGAATTGTGCCTATCCCGAACTAGACAATCAAGATCAAGAAGCTCATCATTTATTGGTTTCCGATGACGAAAAATTGATGAGCTATTTGAGAATTTATTATCCTGAAAACTCTAGGGCAGCCATTGGGAGAGTGGTGACCCCAGAGGAATATCGAGGGCAGGGGCTAAGTCGAAAAATGATGGAGGCAGCGTTGGAATTTCTGGAAGACAAATCAGCTATAGGCGAGATATACCTGCAAGCACAAAAGTACCTTGAGAAATACTATGCCTCTTTTGGTTTCAAAAAATCGTCAGAAGTATATCTTGAAGATGGTATTCCCCACATTGATATGATTAAATCAAACACATTGAAATAGAAAATTATATTATTCACTACGAAGAATTTCAACATGGCTTACAATGAAGAACTCGCATCTAGAATTAAGCAGCATCTATTACCGTTTGGTGGTGACATTACTGAGAAGAAAATGTTCGGTGGATTGTGCTATTTGTACAAGGGCAAAATGAGTGTTGGTATAGTCAAAGATGAATTGTGCGTGCGAGTGATTTCACCGAAGGATCAGGAAGAACTAAAAAGAGATCATGTACGCCCGATGGACTTTACAGGAAAGCCGATGAAAGAATTTGTCTTTGTGAGTGCAGAAGGTTTTCTCAGTGAGCCAGATTTGGCACATTGGGTTAATCTTGGAATTGAGCACGCTGAATCGAAACTATAGCACTTCTCTGTAGTAATACTTCTCGCTTATTTCCGACCAACCGGAGATCTGTTTCTTAAACGCAGAATAGTGCTCATAAATCTTTTTGCTTTGCGCGTCTGATTCCACTAGTTCCAGAATCACTTCCTCAGCAATTTTTCGTAGTGGTTGTAATACTTCTTTAGAAAAAGGCCTTATATCGACTTTCTCTTCTTTCATCTTTTGAAGATAGATAGCATTTTTTTGTTCGAACTCCAGCAGCATCCATTGATTTAGTCGATAAATGGCAGCACGAAGAATTTCTTGCAAGTCTATAGGTAGTTCGTGAAATTTGTCCTTGTTCATAATCATTTCCAACACGGTACCTGGCTCATGCCAACCAGGATAGTAATAGTGTTTGGCCACCCGGTGAAACCCCATCAGGTAATCATGATATGGACCGATCCATTCTGTTGCATCGATCACCCCACGTTCTAGATTGGTAAACAATTCTCCACCTGCGACCAGCACAGCAGTACCACCTGCTTTGTTGATGATCTTACTTCCTAATCCAGGCATTCTCATCTTCAACCCTTGATAATCTTCAATGGTATTGATTTCTTTATTATACCAGCCTCCAGCCTGAATCCCTGTATTTCCTCCAGGTAATGGAATAAGATTAAATGGCTCATAGATTTCATCCCAGAGTTTGTTAGCCTCACCATTAATAATCCAAGTATTCATTTGTTGAGCATTCATCCCAAATGGCACGGACGAAAAAAATTGCGCTGCTGGAATTTTACCAGCCCAATAGTATCCGGATCCGCTGGCCATTTCCACTGCTCCATGGCTCACAGCATCGAAACATTCTAGCGAGGGAATTAACTCCCCTCCCCCGTAGACTTCAATTTTCAATCGATCACCACTCATTTGTTCCACCCACTTAGCGAGAAGTTTGCAACCCTCACCTAGCACCGGAAAATTTGGCGGCCAGGTCGTTACCATTTTCCATTGGTAACTATTGTTAAAGTTGATGTATGGAGTATCCGAAACGGATTTCTTATCAGCAGCGCAAGATGAGAGTAGCGTTGTGGCGCTTGCGGCAGCGATGGCTCCTGCTGATTTGATGAATTTTCTACGGCCTTTTTCAGACATAATTTATGATAGTATTGAGTCATCCGAAATTAGAACAATAAATGCAAACCACCTAGATCTCATGGCATACCTGTCAGCTGATGCTGTAAAAATCAAGACACAATGTCTTGATAATGAGGTAGTAAGAGGATAATTAAGTCAAAATGTCTGAAAAATTAACAAATAGTGATTTGGATGGAAATTTGATCGAGGCATTCTATAAAACCAGAAGAAGCATGAATTTTAATAACTATACAGTAAAATCGCAAGAAGTAATTAATAAGGCGGGAGAGCTAGTATTGGCTAATGGCCAGCAAGCCATAGAGCCGGCACACCTTTTTCAAGCCATATTGACTACTGATGAAAATGTCATTGGATTTGTCTCTAAAAAACTGGGAGTAAACAAAAATCAATTGGCAGAGAAAATCGACGCTCAGATTTCAACCTATGCGAAGGTTTCAGGTCAGCAACCCTATTTATCAAATGATTCTGCTGCGGCATTGACGAAGGCTGAGTCGCTTGCGAAAAAGCAAGGAGATGAATTTGTAGCCATAGAGCATATTATACTGGGAATATTAGGCGGAAAGGAAAAAACCGCCAGCATACTGAAGGAAGCCGGATTCAATCAAAAAGAACTTGAAACGGCGATTGATGAACTAAGAGGAGGAAATAAAGTGAACAGTCAAAACGCAGAATCAAATTATCAGTCATTGGAGCGCTATTCAAAAAACTTGAATCAGCTGGCCAAAGATGGCAAAATTGACCCAGTCATAGGTAGAGATGAAGAAATCCGCAGAGTGTTGCAAATTTTGTCGCGTAGAACAAAAAACAATCCGATGCTCATAGGTGAACCAGGAGTAGGTAAGACAGCGATAATCGAGGGGATGGCCCAGCGAATTGTGGATGGAGATGTTCCCGAAAACCTTAAAACTAAGGTGCTTTATTCGCTAGATATGGGAATGCTCGTAGCAGGAGCAAAATATAAAGGAGAATTCGAGGAAAGACTAAAAGCTGTAATCAAAGAAGTGACCGATTCGGCTGGTGAGATCATTCTATTTATTGATGAAATTCATACTTTAATTGGTGCTGGAGGTGGAGAAGGCGCGATGGATGCGGCTAACCTATTGAAACCAGCTCTTGCCAGAGGCGAGCTTCATGCCATAGGTGCGACTACCCTCAAGGAATATCAAAAATACATTGAGAAGGACAAGGCACTCGAGCGACGTTTTCAAACAGTAGTGGTAGATGAACCCAATGAAGCGGATGCCATTTCTATTCTTCGCGGTATCAAGGAAAAATATGAAGTACATCACGGTGTAAGAGTAAAAGATGATGCTGTGATTGCGGCAGTTGAGTTGTCGAGTAGATATATTTCCGATCGGCAATTGCCTGATAAAGCTATTGACCTCATGGATGAGGCTGCTGCCAAACTTAGGATAGAAATAGACTCACTTCCGGAAGAACTCGATGAGCTCCAGCGTAGAATCATGCAAATGGAAATCGAAAGGGAAGCTATCAGAAGGGAAAAAAACAAAGACCGCGAAAAAGCGCTGTCGAAAGAAATCTCAGCATTAGCCGAAAGACGTGATGAGCTAAAAGCAAAATGGGAAAACGAAAAGGCGGTGATAACCGGAATTCAAACGGAAAAAGAAAATATTGAGAAATATAGGACGGAGGCAGAGAAGGCCGAGAGGGATGGTGATTTTGGCAGGGTGGCTGAGATCAGATATGGAAAAATACAGGAAAGCGAGAAAAATCTAGAAGACTTCAAGTCTCAACTGGCCACCATGCAAGGAGAAAGCTCGCTATTAAAAGAAGAAGTTGATTCAGAGGACATTGCAGAGGTGGTAGCCAAATGGACAGGTATTCCAGTTCAGAAAATGCTCAAGAGTGATCGTGAAAAATTACTTCACCTGGAAGAAGAGCTTGGCAAAAGAGTAGCAGGACAAGACGAAGCCATCGAAAGCATCTCGGATGCTGTTCGGCGAAGTCGGGCAGGGATGCAAGATCCTAATAGACCGATTGGCTCATTTATTTTTCTCGGTACAACTGGCGTGGGTAAGACAGAATTGGCAAAAGCGTTGGCAGATTACCTGTTCAATGATGAAAACGCCATGGTCAGAATCGACATGTCTGAATATCAGGAAAGTCATGCGGTGAGCAGATTAATAGGTGCACCTCCTGGATATGTGGGATATGATGAAGGCGGCCAGTTGACAGAAGCCGTAAGGAGAAAACCATATTCTGTTGTCCTCCTCGACGAGATTGAGAAGGCGCACCCCGATGCGTTCAATATACTCTTGCAAGTCTTGGATGATGGACGACTCACAGATAATAAAGGGCGAGTGGCCAATTTCAAGAATACGATTATCATAATGACGACCAATATTGGTTCTCACTTGATTCAAGAGAACTTTGATAAACTCAATGGGGAAAACGAAGAGGCCATAATCGAAAAGACAAAACGTGAAGTCTTTGAATTGATGAAACAATCGGTGCGACCAGAGTTTTTGAACAGGGTGGATGAAACCATAATGTTTAGACCATTGACGAAAGAAAACATTAGGAAAATTGTCGGAATCCAATTCAAACTGATTCAGAATCGTCTTGCTGAAAGCGGGATGAAACTAGAAGGATCAAATCAAGTACTTGATAAACTAGGAGAACTGGGTTTTGACCCACAATTTGGTGCCAGACCGCTGAAGAGAGTGATGCAAAAACTGATTCTTAATGAGCTATCAAAACAAATCTTGTCTGGCGCGATTAGCAACGAGTCGGTCATTGGGATGACACTGAATAATGATAATGAAATAGAGTTTATCAATCTTGATGACGTAAAAATCACAGAGTAGTCAGTGCATAATATACTTATGCCTAAGATGGTTTTTAACAAATTTTAATACCAGTTGGTATTTTTTGGCATGGAGATTGAATATAACAATTTGAGTTTAGATTAATTAACACTGCGCGGCTGACGGCCGACGCGGTTCTCAATTCGAGATTGAGATTAGTTGATTGGTTATGTTTTGAGTTTTGTCCCGGGGGTGGTTCCCCGGGATTTTTTTTGTTCATACCAGGCATAGGTTTATGTGGATAGATTAATTGAAGTATATTTATTCAAACTTAATATTATGCTTCAAATAGAACTAATCGACCTTCATTTTCAACATCTGGATCATGCCATTGGAGCTTACTTGATTCCCACTGTCGACGGCCCAATTCTCATCGAAACCGGACCTTATTCTACTTTTATAGAGCTGAAGCAAATGATAGAGAGTAATGGCTATCAGCTTAGCGATATCAAACATGTATTTCTGACGCATATTCATTTGGATCATGCTGGTGCGGCCTGGGCCTTTGCTGAGGCTGGAGCAAATATTTACCTGCACCCTTTTGGGGCAAAAAACATGGAAGATCCGTCAAGGTTGATGGAGTCTGCCAAGAGAATTTATCAGGATAAGATGGATGAGTTGTGGGGCCAAATGAAACCTATTCCTGCCCATCAACTTATTCAGGTAGACGATCTTCAACGTATTGAAATAGGAGACTTAACCCTTACAAGCCTACATACCCCGGGACATGCCAAGCATCATATAGCGTGGCAAATAGAGGATGTGATTTTTACTGGAGACGTAGCGGGAGTAAAGATTGATGGCGGTCCAGTTGTCCCACCATGCCCTCCTCCAGATATCAATATCGAAGATTGGAAAAACTCTATATCTATTCTTCGTCGGGCAAAACCTAAAGCCTTGTATCTAACACACTATGATAAAATAGAAAATATCGACGAGCATTTGGATCAACTCGAACAGATTTTGGATGATTGGGCTCGTTGGATTAAAACACAAATGACTGGCGGTCTGACCAATGAAGAAATGGTGCCTATCTTTATGAAATATACAGCCGATCAGTTGCGAAAAGCACGACTAAACGAATCCGGAATTACATTATACGAGGCAGCAAACCCATCGTGGATGAGCGTAGCAGGACTCGTGCGCTACTGGACAAAAAAAGAAGCATAAACTAAAAACCAATAACCTACCTAACATGAATACCTATAAAAGTATTGTTTTTCTAGACATCGAGCCGCCATCTATTCCGAATTTGGAAAAATCATTTGCATATCGGTTGGAATCTTGTACCGCGATGCTGATGACCAGCTAAACATAAGAATCAAAGCTATCAGGTCACACAGCGAACGTGAGCTTTTAGAGGAGTTTGTTTCTCTGCTGCATGAAAAAATGGACGAACCGAATATTCAACTTTGTGGCCACAATGCAAAGGAGTTCGATATTCCGTATATCTGTAGACGCATGATAATCAATAGTATCAAACTGCCATCTTATCTTCAGATATCGGGAAAAAAACCGTGGGAGATAAAACACCTCGATACCATGGAGATGTGGAAATTTGGAGATTATAAAAACTACACCTCGCTAGCACTACTTGCTGAAATTCTAGATGTCCCTTCTCCTAAAGATGATATCGATGGCAGTGATGTCAATCGAGTATACTATCTGGAAGATGGACTGGAGCGAATTTCTAGATATTGTAACCGTGATGTATTGGCGACAGCTCAAGTTTTCCTAAGATTGCAAGGGGGTGATTTGATCGAAGAGGCTTTCGTTCAATACGTGGATGAGAAAAGTATAATATCTGATTAACAATTCGAAAATTAATCTACTTTTGCTGCTCTCGCGCATGTGGTGAAATTGGTAGACACGCTGTCTTCAGGAGGCAGTGCTTTCGGGCGTGGAGGTTCGAGTCCTCTCATGCGCACACAAAAAACCAGGCAAATATTAGCCTGGTTTTTTCATTTAATGGAAGAGCCCTATGACAGAATCGTAGAATTATCGAAATTGTACGGTATGAAGAATCCACTCGATAGGTTTTCAATACAATCAGAAGCATACAAAAAGTATCGCCCAGTTTACCCTGCAGCTCTGTATAATGAAATCCTTAGCTTGGTGAATCAAAGAGAAAAATGTTGGGACTGTGCCACCGGCAATGGTCAGGTGGCAGAAGTACTTTCGACGGAATTCCAGCAAGTGGAGGCTTCGGATATCAGCGAAAAACAACTTGAACGTGCACCAAAAATTTCAAACGTTAATTATTCTATTCAGAGAGCGGAAAGAACAAGCTTTCCAGATAGTCAATTCGATTTAATTACCGTAGCTCAAGCCATACATTGGTTTGATTTTGAGGCTTTCAATCAAGAGATTAAACGATTGGCCAAACCTGGAGGGATCGTTGCAATTTGGGGCTATGCTCTACTCAAAGTTCAGCCCGGTATAGATGAAATCATCACAGATTTTGACGCTAATATTGTTGGGCCATATTGGGATGTGGAGCGGAGACATATTGACGCTGAATACGATACGATTCCATTTTGCTTTAACCCTATTGAAGCTGGTAAACAATTTGCGATCGAAGCAGTTTGGAACACAAATCATCTGGAAGGTTATTTCAATTCCTGGTCTTGTGTTCAAAACTATAAACAGAATAATAACGGAGAGAATCCAGTACCTGATCTCATGATAAGACTAAAAGAATATTGGTCGGAGGGAGAATCGAAAAAAGTAACTTTTCCTGTTTTTCTCAAAATGGGTCGAATAGAGAAGTAGAACTTTGTGAGCGACAGTCAGGACATACTTATTTAGCGGGGACATAGAAAAGGTTATTTGATAGTGAGTCTGTTTTGACACGATTTAGATTTAATCCATTCAGATTGTAAGATTTATTCTGTTGATTGAGTTTTTTGATGCTCCTAATCAATCCTTTGTTTGGGTCAGAAGAAAATAACGTAATACCCCGAGGCTCTTTTATATAATTTTTAAAATTATCCAAACTGTTCATTTCAGGGACATATCCTTTCCTATATAGCATGGTCGAGTAAGCCACATTGTTGACTGCGTTGGCCTCCTCCTTGGTTATTTGCACCTCATGCTTTAATATTTCCAGTTTGAATTCATCTTCAGGCATGTATTCGCGAATGATAATTTCCTTCATGAGATTTTCCTTTGGGGATAAATAGATGATTAATCTATTTTCAGGTCTGTCTAATACTTTGAGTGCATACCTATCAAAATTGATATGAGAAAAGGTAAGCGTATCACCCAGACGAACTTTAATTGAAAATTGACCTAAATGATCAGATACCACTTGATCTGTAGACCCAAGGACATGAGCAAACGCAATGGGGAGATGAGTTTTTGCATCTAATATCTGACCAGAGATTCTAAGGTCAGAGATTTGAGCATTTGCCTGGCCCCATAGAATAGTGGCAAACAATGTTGGTAGCAGTTTGAGCATTTAAATGAATGGTTTTATTCATTAATGCCAAAACCGAATGGTCAGACGTATGTTAGTTCATTTGGTCGACTTCCATGCTCTTCCCAAAGCTTTGAGCAAGGTTGGGTACACGATCCAATGCCTGAAAGGTTTGATGGCAAGCATATAGAGTTGACCAAATGTTCCATTCGGTTTCACACAAATGGTCATATGTACTGTGCTGCCATTAATGGTTTCCACCTTACCAAAATGAAGTGCCGCCTGGACGGTTTTGTTTTCGATTTCGAGCAAAGTCTCGTTGGCCAAGTCATAAACCAAATGGAAATTTTCAAAGCCTCCTTTTGGTAAATCATCCGGGTCAAGGCCTTCTAGTTTAGCAAAGCGGGTTCTTAACAACCCTGCTTTTAAAGGAGCTTTGGATTCAGGGCTGTCTTCCCAATGAAAAACCCTACCCATCCAGTTTCTAAGTTTGAAGAGGAGGCCGGCCACCCCTCGTTTTCCAATTTGTCCTATCGCAAGCACAAATGTATCCAACACCTCTTTTGTTGTGTTTTCTTTCTGAACGTGGATGGGGAGTTGCCAGACGTCTTCTATTCTGAAATCGTGCAATAACTGGTGTGCGATCCAAGGTTGCTCTAAGTGGGCATCAGTTGATATTTTCATAGCAGTTTAGATTCTATACTTACCTACGAAATGAGAATAAAATGGATGAGCACGACAGCCCTTATTTTTTCAGACTTATCCAAATATTGTCAAGCTGCTCCACCGCCTTGTCTATGGTTTCTATATCTGCCATTACCAGCATGAGTTTGTCCTTGATTTCCTTCAACTGATATGCTTTTGGGTGTTGTTGCACATAGCTTATGATATGGCCGAAGGCCTGTGACTGATAGTAGGCTTCGTTGTCCTTTCCAGGAAAATAGCAACGCATTTTGCCACTTTTAAGCACCAGTTTTTCAAAGCCCAGATCAATCGACAACCATCGCAGCTTGACAGTTTTGAAAAGATCAATCACCGAATCCGGGATTTTACCAAACCGGTCTAATACGGACTGCTGAAAAATGTTTAATTCTGCATCCGATTTGATGTTGTCAATTTGAGTGTAGATGCTTAATCTTTCGGTGACATTTTTCACATAATCCTCGGGGATCAGAATCTCGAGATCAGTCTCTATGATGCAGTCAGAGATGAGCGCTTTGGTGTCCAGAGCCTGATCTTCAAACAGATCTTTGAATTCATTCTCTTTTAGATCATTGACCGCTTCATCCAAAATCTTATGATACATATCAAAGCCAATATCTGTAATGAAACCGCTTTGCTCACCACCCAAAAGATTACCAGCTCCACGAATGTCGAGATCTCGCATCGCCACCTTGAATCCGTCCCCAAGTTCAGAAAACTCCTCTAGTGCACTCAGTCTTTTTCTAGAATCAGAGGAAAGGTGAGAAGTTGGAGGCGTAATCAAATAGCAAAATGCTTTTTTGTTGGATCGTCCTACTCTACCACGCATCTGGTGCAAGTCTGACAGCCCAAAATTTTGAGCATTGTTGATGATGATCGTGTTGGCATTTGGAATGTCCAATCCAGACTCAATTATGTTTGTGGATACCAGCACGTCATACTCCCCTTCGATGAACTTGAGCATAGTTTTTTCAAGCCGTGGTCCATCCATTTGGCCATGAGCCACCCCAACTCTCGCATCGGGCACGAGCTTGTGAATAATATTTGCAATGCTTTCAATATCGCTGACCTTATTGTGCACGAAAAAAACCTGTCCACCTCTACGTACTTCATAGCTGATGGCATCTCGCGTCATAGTTTCGCTAAACGCGTGAATCTCAGTAGTAACTGGTTGACGGTTTGGTGGAGGTGTTGAAATTACGCTTAGATCCCTCGCACCCATCAGAGAAAAGTGAAGCGTTCTAGGAATAGGTGTGGCTGTCAGTGTCAGGGTATCAACATTTACCTTGAGTTCTTTGAGTTTGTCTTTGATCTTGACTCCAAACTTTTGCTCTTCATCGATGATTAACAGCCCGAGGTCTTTGAAGTCTACATCCTTGTTTACAATCCGGTGCGTACCTATCAGGATGTCTACTTTTCCTTCTTTCACTTTGGCTAAGATCTCTTTGATTTCTTTGGTTGTCCTAAATCGGTTGATATACTCGACCGTGACTGGAAATGTTGCCAGACGATCTTTGAATGTATGGTAATGCTGCATGGCCAGAATCGTGGTGGGCACAAGTACCGCAGATTGTTTTCCATGTACCGCAGCCTTGAATGCCGCCCGAATTGCCACTTCGGTTTTACCAAACCCAACATCTCCACAGACGAGACGATCCATTGGATGTGGCTTTTGCATATCTACTTTTACATCTTCCGAAGCCTTACCTTGATCTGGTGTGTCTTCGTAGATAAATGACGTTTCCAGCTCTGCTTGTAGATATCCGTCTTCTCCAAAACTAAAGCCAGGGGCAGCTTTTCGTTTGGCATAGAGGGCAATCAGTTCTTTGGCAATATCCTTTACCTTTCGACTGACCTTTTTCTTTTTGTTTTCCCACTCTGGTGATCCAAGCTTGCTGACTTGTGGAGGCCCGGTCTCCTTGCCGCTATATTTTGAAATTTTGTGTAAGGAGTGGATACTGATATAAAGCAAATCATCGTCACGATATACAATTCTTACAGCTTCTTGCTTGTTGCCTGCAACCTCTACCATGTCCAAGCCAGCGAATCTCCCTATCCCATGATCAATGTGTACCACATAGTCACCAGGATTAAGAGTACGGAGTTCTTTTAGAGTGAGTGCCTTGGACTTCGAATGCTTCTTTCGGACTTTGTATCGGTGAAACCTTTCGAAAAGTTGATGGTCGGTATAGCAGGTGAGTAGAGTTTCGTTATCCACGAATCCTTCCCTCAACCCAAGTATTAAGGGATTAAATTTGATAAACGGATTGATCTCTTCAAATATAGCCGTGAGTTGTTCTATTGGTTTAGCAGACTCTGAAGATATTAGGGTAGTATATTGTTTCTCCTGAAAGGACTCAAGGCTTTCAGCGATCAACTCAAAGTTTTTATTGAATGATGGTTGTGGGTTTGCATCAAAGTGAATTGAATCTGCATCTTTGAAATAGAACCGATTGCCAAACTCTATTTTCACATATTTGAGAACAGCTTCTTCAAAAGATCCACCAGTCTCAAACAATTCCTCAGATTTCATCGCCAGACTCGCACCACCACTGGCTTCCAATATGGAATCAAAGCTGTCAGTCGCCTTATCAAAAGATTTGTCCAGTACATCCAGCGTATTTTGATAATCCTTAATCCAGATTTTAGAATTGTTGGGGATATAATCCAGAAAAGACTGCCTTGTTTCTTCGAGAAGCTTGGTTTGGATATTAGGAATGATATTGATGGTTTTCAAGGCATCCTTAGACAATTGGCTCTCAGGGTCAAACGTCCGAATACTTTCTATTTCGTCTCCAAAGAGTTCAATGCGATAAGGCAATTCCCCTGCATAGGAATAAATGTCGACTATACCGCCACGGACTGCAAACTGACCGGGTTCATATACAAAATCGTCTTGAACAAAGCCATAAGTCAGGAGAATGTCGGTGAGGAATTCGCTACCCACCTTTTCTCCAACCTTTGCCGTAAAGGTGTTTTGAACAAGGGATTTCTTGTTGATCACCTTTTCTGTTAGTGCCTCAGGGTACGTCACTATAAGTTCGCCAGCAGATGATTTGTTGTTGATGCGATTGAGAATTTCAGCTCGCATGAGAATATTGGCGTTCTCGGTTTCTTCGAATTCGTATGCACGTTTGTAGGAGGAAGGAAACAGGAGCACCTCTTTTTCTCCTAGTAGGTTTTGCAGGTCATTATAGAAGTAAGCCGCTTCTTCCTTCTCGTGCAAAATGAAAATATGGTTTTGATGATTGAGCTGATATAAGCTGGCAGCTACTACGGCATCCATACTTCCCACCAAGCCCTTTAGCTGAAGGGTCTTGTCGTCATTGGGTTTAGTCGCTTCGGCTATAGCTTGGATGTTGGCCTGAGACTTGTATAAGGATAGTAACTCTCTTTGATTCACAATTCAGAAATAAGGCACAAAAGTAAGTCAAAAGGTGAGTCGCTGCGAATTATTTGAAAGAACAATCTATTTCACAGCGTACGCTATCCATGTCCAATAGAAAAATCAGACAAGTTTGGTTATTGAAATATTAATGAATGGAATATTTTTTCTAACAGAGTGAACTTTTTTATATGTAAATACATTTATTAGGCAGAGTATTAATCTATTCATGATCGCGCACTCGCGATTCATTGTTTAAGGTTAGGTTGGTGATTATGGCACGTCTTTCTTCGGGGACGTGCTATTTTTTTGTTTCTTGGTGATAAACTTTCTTGCACACAGCGTCTAATTATTATTGAGCTAAATTGGCATAGAAATGAAATGTACTATCAATAAGGTATGAGTGAATTATCAATTTTTCGAACCTATTATGACCCGCTTGAGGTGGAAGAGCTCATAGAAAAATTACAAAAGCATAATATTTTATTTGAACGAATATTCGAGAAATCAGACCAACTTGATGATTATGTAGGAAGCAATCCATTTGATTCAAAAATCGTCATTTCGATTCGTAAGAGTGATTTTTCTACTGCTGAGGCTATTCTAGACAAGAATTCGGATTAAATTCACATACTTAGGAATAAAAAACTCAAAATGAAAAAATTATTGATTCTGGTTGCGATGGTTGTTTTCAGCAATCATACCGCATTTTGCTGGGGAAAAACTGGACATAGAGTGGTTGGTCAAATCGCATATAATCACCTGACAGCTAAAGCCAAGAAAAACATACAATCGATTCTGGGTAGTGAGCATTTGAATATGGTAGGTAACTACATGGATTTCATTCGTGCTGATAGCTCCAATAATTATATGACTCCTTGGCACTATTGTACAATTCCGGATGGCATGACTTATGATCAAGCCGGTGTGCCAGAGGAGGGAGACGCTATTCAATCCATCAAGAGAATAATTCAGGAGTTAAAGTCCAAAAAATTTACCTACCAATCGGAGATAGAAAACTTAAAATATCTTGTGCATTTGGTGGCAGATATACATCAACCTTTGCATGTGGGCAATGGCGAAGATATGGGTGGAAATGAAGTGCGAGTTAACTTCATGTGGGAAAACTCTAATCTACACCGTGTTTGGGATAGCGGATTGATAGACCACCAACAGTTGAGCTTTACAGAGTATAGCAATTGGATAGACCATGCTGAAGATGACGTGATCACCAACTGGCAATGTGATGATATGATGGTTTGGATTGAGGAGGCGCTAAGTTATAGAAAGAGAATCTACGACATCCCGGAAAGTGGAATATTGCGATATGACTATAACTATGCCAACATATCTATTGTGAATGAGCGCTTGCACAAGGCGGGCATCAGACTGGCTGGCATTCTCAATGAGATATATGGCTAGATTAGAACGGCAGCTTGTCTAGCTGAACATTGCCACCCGTTAATATTACTCCTGTCTTTTTATTTGCAAAGAGCTCTTTTTGACCCAGAAGCGCGGCTACTGCTACTGCGCTTGATGGCTCAATTATTATTTTCATTCTTTCCCAAGTCAAACGCATAGCATCTACGATTTCCTGCTCTTCTACTCTGAAGACATCAGAGACGTGCTCTTTTATGATGTCGAAATTGAGCTCGCCTACAGAAACTAACAATCCATCGGCGATTGAAACGGGGTTCTTTACTCCTGTGAGTTTTCCAGACTTGAAAGATCGATAGGTATCATCCACTGCTGACGGCTCAGCCAGGATCATTTTTGTAGCTGGACTGACATAGCTCAGAGCCAGTGCTGATCCCGCAGCCAGACCGCCACCTCCGACTGGCGATACCATGAAATCCAAATCAGGATACTCTTCAATAAATTCTTTTGCAGCAGTGGCTTGTCCTGCGATGATGCGTGGGTCATGGAATGGGTGGACTTGGATTGCTCCAGTTTTGTCCATGATTTTAGCGCATGCGGCTACTCGTGCTTCTTCTGTGGGTTCGCAAAATGTAATCTCGGCGCCATACTCTTTTACCGCATCTTTTTTGACCTGCGGCGCATTTTCGGGCATTACGATGTAGGCTTTTGCTCCTGCTACCTTCGAAGCGAGCGCTACTGCTTGAGCATGATTTCCAGACGAGTGAGTTACAAAGCCGTTGACTCTGTCTTCTGGTCGGTAGGACATAATAATATTCGCCGCTCCACGCATTTTGAATGCACCTACCTTTTGGAAATTCTCACATTTGAAAAACACCTCGCCTCCAACCATTTCATTGATGGTTTGAGAAGTCATAATGGGAGTACGTACAATGTATTTTTCTATTCGGGTATGCGCACGCTTAATGTCACTTAGACTTGGTATATCCATAGCTTAATTATCCTCGCTTTAAAATTATGCAAGCTTCAAAGTTAATTCGAAATTAATTCTAATACGCGATTTGGGTAATCTGAAATAATGCCATCTACCCCCCATCCAATTACCATTTCTATATCTTCTGGCTCATTGACGGTCCAGGGAATTACTTTAATGCCTTGCGCTTGTAGCCATGCGACCTTATCATGATCCAGCAGCTTGTAATAGCAGCTATAAATCTCAGGATTAAACCCAAGAGTAGTCAGGTTCTGTTCAATGCTTTTTTCGTTTTCAACCAGCGCAGCCAACTTGATTTCCGGATAGTTTTGATGATAATACTTTAGTATTCGAAAATCAAAAGACTGAACGTTGAGCCGTGTGGTATCCATGCTGCTGGTAATAAACTCATAGACCAATCGGGCATATTCATCAGGCTTTGGGTGAAAAAGAGAATCGCCTTCTGGTTGGCTTTTAATTTCAATGTTGTAATTGACCGGATCCAATTGATTTTGATCAAGATATTGGTTGACTGCATCTACTACTTCGCTGAGTAGTGGTTTGTTGATATTGAATTTTTCCTGCTTTGGAAATCTTTCTATGAATTTAGACCCCACATCATATTTTTTGATCTCATCATAGGTCATTTGGTAAATGTTGTGATTGAGTTCATCCTGCTTGGATATTTCCTGGCTGGTAGAGTCCAGCGCCAGATGGGCACCCATGTAGGGTTCGTGGCTTACCAATAGCTCTTTTTCTGCCGTGACAGCTAAGTCTAATTCGAGCGTAGTCACACCCAACTCCACGGCTTTGATAAACGCCGGGATGGTATTTTCAGGCAATAAACCTCTTGCGCCTCTATGGCCTTGCACATCTATCATGGTAGTATTTTTTGTTTCCGACGTAGGCTTGCAGCTAATGAGTAGGCTACCTGTTCCGATAAGTAAAAAACTGATTAGCGTCTTCATTCTTCTTGACTTGAATTTTGTTCTTTTATAGCAAGTACAATCAAAATTACTAAAGCTACAAAGCATGGATACAGAGCAAATATTATGTTTTGATTAAATATGGCTTGATAACCGAGCGTACCTAACATGCCTCCGAGTACGGGGCCCAAGACAGGAATCCAACTGTAGCCCCAGCCTGACTTTCCCTTCCCAGCAATAGGAAGTAGAAAATGTGCGATTCTAGGACCAAGGTCTCTAGCCGGATTGATGGCAAACCCTGTGGTGCCTCCCATGGCCAACCCAATCATACAGATTAGTAGTCCGACTACGAGGGGGTTGAGGCCTTCGGTAAATTTGTTTAATCCCAAAAACGACAAGGCAAAAGTCAGGAGAAATGTACCAGACACCTCGCTAAACAAGTTGGCGAATTTGGATGAAATCGCCGGGCTATTGCAGAAGACACCCAATTTGGTAGCTTGGTCTTCTGTGGCTTTCCAGTGTGGAAGATAGTGTAACCAAACGAGTGCCGCACCAGTCATAGCACCTAAGAATTGTGCCAGAATATAGCCAGGAACCAGCACCCACTCGAAAGACCCGATGATCGCAAAACCTAGTGTTACGGCTGGGTTGATATGTGCGCCAGAGATATCACCAACTGCATATATGGCTAAAGCTACGGCGAGCCCCCAACCTACGCAGATAGCAAGCCAGCTTCCGCCATGGAAATAATTCTTTTTTAGGCTCACGCCGGCATTGACTCCTCCTCCGAGAAGAATGAGTATGGCGGTTCCGATGAATTCTGCTAGATAAATATTCATTTTGATTTCTGTTCCTGACTGATTTTAATGTTTTCAGAGAGCATACTTTTGAGCTCGACTCGCTCCATACTACTCGACTTTCTTAAGGACAGTACAAGGAATTTCTCAGGATTTTTCTTTGGGTAGATAAATGCCCATAGGTCCTGGATTCGATAGTAGCTGAAGTCACCCCATTCTATCACTTTGCATTGTTCGGGAATTTGATGTTTCACCTCTACTCCTTTGCTGTCAATGATGAGTTCAGGATTGCTTGCCTTTTTCATTTTCCAGAGATTTCTAACTTTTATTTTGAAAAGCCAGGTCCGACCAAAAAATATGTACACGAGCGTCAGTGCACCTGCGTAGGTATACTGCTCATCGAACGGCTGGACTTTGAGCCCTGAGTATAGGAGTAATCCGGCTATAATCGTGAGCAACATTGACATGGCTCTTTTCTTAGGGTGATCTGCAATTTTTTGTCCTGCATAAAATGCTTCAAAATCATCGTTGGCAGAAAGGTGTATGGTACTCATTTTCTAGAGGGTAATACTGATTGGACAGTGGTCTGATTCTTTATACTCTGGATGGATGGCAGCAGTCTTGACTTTTGAACTAAAGGATTCACTAACCAAGAAATAGTCAATTCTCCAGCCGATATTTTTTTCTCTTGCACCTGCTCTGTAGCTCCACCAGCTGTAGGCCACTTCCTCAGGATGAAGATGCCTGAATGTATCTATGAACCCTGCCTCAAGAAAATTGGTCATGCCATCAATTTCTATTTGCGTATACCCTGCTGTTTTGTTGTAGTTAGATTTAGGCCTGGCAATATCTATGGGCTGATGTGCTACGTTTAGATCCCCACAGACTATCACGGGTTTTTTGCTCTCTAGTCCCTTTAGATAATCCTTGAAGCAGACATCCCATCCTTGTCTATAGTCCAGACGTCTGAGCTCTCTGCTGGAATTTGGCACGTAGACATTCACAACATAGTAATCTTCAAACTCACTGGTCAATACTCGGCCTTCTTGGTCATGCTCTTCGATTCCTATGCCCCTGGATACAGATAATGCCTTAGTCTTACTTATTGTGCAGGTTCCACTATAGCCTTTTTTGACAGCACTATTAGATTCTACATGATGAGGAAAGTCTTCTCCCAAAGCCTCTAATATTTGGTCATCTTGAGCCTTGGTTTCTTGCAGGCATATAATATCTGCCTGCATGTCTTGGAACGAATCAAGTAGCCCTTTTTTGATGGCGGCTCTAATACCGTTGACATTATATGAAACGATTTTCATTTTATATTCAGATTGATTTTTGATAATAATTTCCTGTTTCTAATACTAAAAGGGATCATCACTACAGGATAAGCCCAATATATAAATCCTCCAACAGTAAAGGCCAAGTTGGGTTGGATTGGCAGGAGGCAAAATAGACTCGAGACTAGTGGAACAGCCGCCATAAGTAAATTGGCCTGCATGCTAAATTTTGTCAGCAGCTTTTCGACCGGAGTTAGCTCTAATTCTTCTGCTCTTTTATAAGCAATAGAATACATGATCGTAAGTGTAATAAATATGCTGGCGGCTCCAAGTCCGTAGATGACCATAAGGTTTGGCGTATCTTCCATTCTAATCACTTCGGTGAAGAGTTGTTGAAAAACTGCCTTGTTGCCAGTAAACATAGCACCAAACATATCGTATAGTAATTGCATCAAAAACTTGAGCGGATAGATATAAAACAATATCAGAAATAGCAATAGAGTATTGACGGCAACAATTTTGGCATCCTTGAAGCCATATCGAATAAAAAATACATAGTGCTGAAACCAAATGAGCATCAGTAGCGCCATGCAGATGGCGAAAGGCACCAGATCATGAATGAAGTGCAGCAATTCAGCGTAGGTCTCTGGTATCGAAGATGAAATAACCAAAAGTGCGGTGGCAATTGCAAAGACGCCATCTGAAAGCGCCTCAATTCTCGTATTGTCCACGCCTCGAAATCGAAACTGTGGTGTTGTGTCTTTGAGTGCTTTTTCTTTTAGTGTGCTTCGAATCAAGGCTGGATTATTTTAATATGAAAATTAGATCATAATTATGTGAATAAAAAAAATGGCAAAAAATCCATCTTGGACCAATTGCCATTTCTTCTTAATTTTACGATTTGTTTTCCTATATGGATATCAATTACTTCTTGAATACAAAGCGAGTGATGTAGATTCCCTTGCCATCAGATTTGCCGGCATCGCTTTCTACCCCACCGGTCACAAACATCAATTCCCAACCTTCCTCAGCCATTTGGTTGAGTTTGGAGGAGATCAGCGCATCATTCGATGCAATATTCTGAAAATTGATTCCAGTGACGCTATAGAAGTTTAATAATTTGGACTCAGAAAACTCATCGACTTTTGCGTCGCCTCTTTTTATATCTTTCTGATCACTTTTTTTACCATCCGTACGGACAGTGGTAAAATCATCAATATTGAGATCTGTTTCATTTTCTATCATTCTTGATCGCCCTATACCCGCTGGTACGATGGACTCCACCACAGTAATTACTTTATAGGTCGGGGCAGATTGCGCATCTGCACCAAATGTAAATACAGTCAACAGGCTTAATGTGAGAAGTAGGTTTTTCATATTTGTTTTATTTAGTTATTTGAAAATTGTGGCTCGTTCAATTTCTTCATTCATACTTAAAATCTCCTTATTCATTTGTTTGGTATCCCAATCGAGCCAGTGTTTCATGTCTGTTGCTACTAAGGCTAGATGATCCTTTACACTTTGAATGTCAAAAAACAATCTACCGGTTCTATGGATAAAAAAATCTGTGAGATGCAACACCATCTCTCTTTCTATGCAGAATCTGACTTCTGCTTTTATTAGTTTGGTCTCCTCTTTCTTACCAGGAAGTTGGTCTGCAAAGCCTAAGATAATAGCTGCCTGATCACCATAAAGATCTACCAGATATCTAATTTGCTCTTTGCTGAATTTGGGATTTTCTTTGTGAAGTTTAGCCTTATAGGCAGATACGGCTCGAGTATCTTTAAAGCTATTTCCATTGAATTTTATCTTCTTTGTTTTTGACTTTGCCTTTTTAGTAATCCCCGATCTTGAGCTCTTCATTTCAAGCACCAGATCAACTGTTCTTTTGGCCATTTTTCTATAACCGGTGAGCTTCCCTCCCGCAATGGAGATCAGCCCTCTGTCGGATATGAATATTTCATCTTTTCTGGAAATTTCAGAGGCAGATTTACCTTCCTCCTGAATCAAGGGTCTCACTCCGGCCCAAGACGACAGGACGTCCTCGGTAGTGAGATGAATAGTAGGAAAAGCTTCGTTGACAGCGTTTATTAGGTAATCAATGTCTTTCTTTTCGGCAGTAGCATCCTGAGGGTTGCCCTTGTAGTTGGTGTCGGTAGTGCCAAGATAAGTTACGTCATTTTTTGGAATGGCAAACATCATACGGCCATCTGGGACATCAAAATAGACGGATTGTTTCACAGGCAGTTGATCGAATGGTACAACAATGTGAACGCCCTTAGTCAGATGCAGCTTGGTCTCTTTGACTTTCTTGTTGAATTTTCGGACCTGATCGACCCAGGGTCCTGCGGCATTCACCACATAGTCCGCATAGATTTTAAAGTCTTCACCTGATTCCTGATCATGACAAGCCACTCCACAGACCTTACCACCTTTGGCCAATAGGTCGGTGCAGGCAGCGTAGTTGAGCACTTGGGTGCCATGTTCTACAGAGGTCTTAATTAGTTCAGTAACCAATCTAAAGTCATCAGTTTGGTATTCGGCATATAATCCGCCGCCCTCTATGATGCTTTGATCCAGCAAGGGCTCAGAAGCCATGGTCTCCTCTACAGACAGCATTTTACGCTGATCTTCCTCTTCTACACCGGCTAGCACATCGTACACCATGAGGCCTACAGAAGTGATAATTTTTCCATAAGTGCCGTCTTTGATTAGTGGTAGAAGCATTTTCTCCGGCCTGACCAAATGAGTAGCCAATTCATGTAGAATGGATCTTTCTTTTCCGACCTCACGGACGAGACTAAATTCAAATTGCTTTAGATACCGAAGCCCACCGTGAATCAGTTTGGTCGACTTACTGCTGGTGCCAGAGGCAAAGTCATTTTTTTCCAGAAGAGCAACCTTCAGGCCTCTTGTGGAGGCATCCAAAGCGATACCAGCCCCTGTGATTCCTCCACCGATAACAATTAGATCAAAATATTCATTTTTTAGGTTTTGAATAATTGATTGACGAGTCTGGTATGAGAAGGATGGTTGTGACATATGTTTTTTTTGCAAAACAAGGAGAATTACTATTAATAGTAATTCTCAAATTGTTATTAAATGTTTACGTTTCATCTGGCCCAGTTCATACATCGTTTGATAGCATTGTGCCACCCGGTGTATAAATAGTCTCTTGTGAAATCGTCCATTTTAGGTTTGAATGTCTTATCGAGTGTCTTTTTCTTTTTTATGTCGGACATGCTCCAAAGTCCACTAGTAATACCTGCAATCATGGCAGCGCCAAGTGCTGTAGATTCTACATTCTTTGGTCGCTCTACACGTACATTTAGGATATCGGCCTGAAACTGCATCAGATAGTCATTGGCTGATGCTCCTCCATCGACTTGCAGCGAATTGAGTTTGACCCCGGAGTCATTGGACATGGCAAACAATATATCTCTGGTTTGATAAGCGAGTGATTCCAATGTGGCCTTGACTATCTCATCGTTTGTGGTGTCTTGAGTGAGCCCAAAAATACCACCTCTGGCGTACATGTCCCAGTAGGGAGCTCCAAGCCCAGCAAAGGCAGGCACCATGTATACTCCGCTGTCTCCCTTGACCCTTTCAGCAATCCTTTGTGTTTCTTCTGCCGAGTTGATCATTTTCAAACCATCCCTGAGCCATTGTATGGCCGCTCCTGCCATAAAAATGCTGCCCTCCAGCGCATACTCGATCTTACCATTGAGGCCCCAGGCTATAGTAGTTAGCAGTCCATTCTTTGAGTATTGAATTTCTTCGCCGGTGTTCATCAGAAGAAAGCATCCGGTACCATAGGTGTTTTTAGCCTGTCCAGGTTCAAAGCATCCTTGACCAAACAATGCGGCTTGCTGGTCTCCAACCACGCCCATGATCGGTATATCTCCTCCTTGAATTTTTGCCATTCCGAAGTGAAAGCCCGAATGTGTCACATCAGGAAGTATTTGTCTTGGAATATCAAATCGTTCTAGCAAGTCCTCATCCCAGTTGAGCTCTGAGATATTGAATAGCATAGTCCTTGAGGCATTAGAGAAATCTGTAATATGTGAATCGCCGTTCGTTAGATTCCATATGAGCCAGGTATCTACTGTACCAAATATGAGTTCACCGTCTTCGGCTTTTTTTCTAGCGCCTTTTACATTATTCAGAATCCAATGAATTTTGGTGGCTGAAAAATAAGAATCTATTACGAGACCAGTCGTCTTGTTAACATACGCTTCAAAATCGTCTTCGTTTTTTAGTGTTTCGCAAAAATCAGATGTGCGCGTGTCCTGCCAAACTATGGCATTATAGACAGGGTTTCCTGTTTTTTTCTCCCAGACAACAGTTGTCTCTCTTTGGTTGGTAATACCAATTCCCAAGATTTGAGAATTGTTGATTTTGCTCTTTTTGATGACCTCATACATCACGTCGAGTTGGGACTTGAGAATATCGTAGGGATCATGTTCTACCCACCCATGTTTGGGGAAAATTTGATTGAACTCCTTTTGAGCCATTGCAACAACCTTTCCTTTATGGTCAAACAGCAATGCTCTAGAACTAGTTGTTCCCTGGTCAAGTGCCAGAATGTATTGTTTCATGGGGGCAAATTTCCATTAATTTAAGTACATTATTCAAATAAATGAATAGCAATGTGCTGCAATCTAGCTAAATGTTGTCTTTCTAATATCAATTCCTTTCATCTAAACTATTTCTTGTCTTTTCATTCATGTTTGGTTGACAACAAGTAGTCCAAAACTGCTCAATGAAAATGACAGTATTAATTAGTTGTCTCGAATAGCAGCTGAAGGATTCGTAATCGCCGACTTTAGAGAGTGATACAATACAGTCATTAATGCGATTAGCAAGGTGAACAGAGCAGATAGTGCAAAGCTTGTCCACTTGAGTTCCATGGCATAGGCAAAATCCTTGAGCCACTCGTTCATAAAATAGTAGGCAATAGGAAAGGCTACGGCCATAGAAACAAAAACGAGTTTCAGAAAGTCTTTAGACATCATGAAAACGATGGTGAAAATGTTAGCTCCCACTACCTTACGAATTCCGATTTCTTTTCTTCGGGCCTCTGCGGTGTAAGAAGCCAAACCGAACAGTCCTAAGCAGGCTATGGCAATAGTAAGGATTGAAAATATGGCAAAGATCTCTCCTCGTTTTTGGTCTGCCTCATAATGTTTCTGAAATCCCTGATCCAGGAATGCATATTCAAAGGGACGATTGGTTACTACAGACTTAAAGATGTTTTCTACCTCCTTCATTGTTTCGGCCAAACTTTCGGATTTCAACCTGACGATCATTTGACCATTGTTGATACTATTGTAGATGATCAATGGGGCAATGGGATCCTGCAATGAAATCAAGTGATAATCTCTGGCAACTCCTACCACAGTTAGCTCTTTGGTATCGAGATCATCATTGATAAATCTTGCAAACTTCTTACCTATCGGGTTTTCCCACCCCATTTCTCGTACCATTTCCTGATTGACAATTACCGAAGCGGCTGTATCGTTACCAATTTCCGGCAGAAAATTTCTTCCCTCTACGATAGGAATTTCTAGCGTTGGAAAATACTGATTGTCGACAGCTATATTTTGAAATATCTTTTCAATCATGTGACCATCAGCGGATTCCACTTTGATTCCACTCATATTCATTGAATTGGTGCCGGGCACTCCAAACCCAGAGCCTACGGACTCTACACCGGGATTTTGCAATAGCTTACTTGAAAGTACATCTAGTTTTGACCGCACCTGTTCTCCTTCGAGTGCGATGGTGACTACCTGCTCTTGATTGAAGCCGAGCTCTTTATTTCGAAGATATTCGAGTTGATCAAATACGATCCATGTGCTGACCACCATACCTAGCGAAATCGAAAACTGAGCTACAACCAGGATTTTTCGCAGAGATTCATTGCCCTTACTTTTTTGTGATCGCCCTTTGAGCACCTCTGCTGCTTTAAACTTGGATAAATAGAATGCAGGATAACTTCCTCCTATTACGCCAACGAATAAAATTACACCGCATAATACCAAAAGCATCATCGGGTCTTTCAAGAAGTTTTGACTGATTTCAAGGTTAGCTAGTTCGTTGAAGGTAGGGATGAGGAAAAATGCCAAAATCAAACTAATGGCCAGAGCGATAAAAGCAATAACAACGGATTCGATTACAAATTGGCCCATGAGCTGCGTTTTGTACGACCCCATGGCTTTTCGAATTCCTACTTCTTTGGAACGCGCCACTGAGCGGGCTGTTGCCAGGTTCATATAATTGATACAGGCGATGAGTAGCATGAAAAACCCGATAGCACTAAAAGTGTACAAGTAGTTGACGTTGCCCACTTCACCCATTTCAAAATCAAAATTCGAATAGAGATGTATATCCGTCAAAGGTTGGAGTGAAAACTCAGCAGATGCTCCGAATTTCGAAAAAATAGGAGCCATGTATTTGTCGTAGAGCTGTGACATAGCAGGGAGTATGTCATTTGGGTTAGATCCTGGCTTCAACAAAATGAATACCTGATCATTCATGTTTCCCCAAGAATCCTGACCCGAACTATTGATTCCATAGGAAAGCAGGCCATGAGCCCTCATGCTGCTGTTGACGACCGGATCAGCCATTATTCCAGTAATTGTTTTAGTGTCCTCACCATCTGTCTTTACGGTTCGACCCATTGCTGATTCTTTTGGAAACCATTTTTCGGCCAATGTTTGTGAGATCACAAGAGAATTTGGTTCACTTAGGCAGTGACGTTTATCTCCTTCTAAGAGTTCAAAGTCAAACATTGTGAAAAAGGAGGAGTCTGTGATGTAAATTTCTGTTTCGTAGAAATACTCTTTATCTACTGCGATGAGCATTTCGGAGCCTCCGGTAAACCGAACGAAATTGTCGATTACGCCAAATTCGTTCATCAGTGTGGCGCCAGTAAGAGAGGGAGCCAGCGGTACGTTGAGCTCTGTATCCTGTACAATAGCCTGCGTCGTAACCCTATAGATGTTGTCTTTTTTTGTATGAAACTGATCATATCCCCTTTCAAAATCTACATAAAGGAAAAGTAGAATACTACTAACGATTCCGATGGTAAGCCCCATCACATTAATAGTGGAATAGACAGGACTATTCTGGATATTGCGTATAGCAATGGTGATATAGTTTCTAAGCATAGTCGTATAGTTCTGGCCAAAAGTTTGACAAATGGTGTGCCGAATTAACTAAACCAAAGACTATCAGTAAGTTAGAATGTAGTAAGCTCTTTTTGGCGAGATCTAATTGTCCAGTACTGGACATAAAAGTGTTCAATTATTTCATATAAACCGAGCTAGGCGGTAGGTGCATTCTACCTCTTCCGCTGCTCTTTTGACGATAAATGTAACTTTTTTACCCTCTCGTGTGAGGAATAGGTTTAGGTACTGACCATAATTGTTGATGGTGAGTGGATCTCCATTGATAGATAGGATGATATCTCCGATCTGGAGGCCAGATTTTGCTGCTGGAGAATCCTTTCGTATCGATTTTATTGTAAAGACGTACTCTTTCGCTTGTTTTACATTGATACCGATGCCACTCATGTCGTACTCGAAGGTGTCGCTGAAGTTGTTGTTTTTCTTAAGATAAATTTTAGCGTGATGAAAATCGTAGATGACATCAAAACGCTGTAATATTCCTTGTCCGATAGAACCATCTCCATATTTTTGTGAATTTTCGTTTTGATCTACGTGCTCTGGTTTTGCGAAAGTAGCTAGTGGGTGATCCAAGGTATACTCGTCGATATTGAAACTTCTGAGCCGCCCAATGTGGCCCAGAATCTCTCCACCAAAGGCTTGGCCTATGGGCACTTCAAGGTTTCTATAAGGTAAGAAGTATTCTACAGAATCGTCCTCAAAGAATACTGCATGACTGGCTCCTGTCTTCAGCAAAAATTTCATTTTTCTCTGTTCCCAATTTTCGAATACTATTTCTGAGGACAGATAGGGTCTCCGCTCGACAACCTCCATCTCAAAGGTTTTGTAGCCTTTTGGTGCAGAAAATATGTCAGGCTTAAATAGCCGAATTACTTGCTTACTGTGGTCTACTTCTACTACAAAACTTTTGAAAATATCATATCCGATCAGTCCATGCACTTTGGATCCAGCCATACCGGCGAGGTTGAGGTAGTCAGTCTCTAGTACTAGCATTGATGACATTTCACCAGTTTGAACACTATCCTGAAGAGACATTTGGGCATCGACGGCGACATGCCCGTAGAATACTTGATCCCCATTCTGGCCGAGTCTCATTTTTCTTGCATAGCGAAATTTGAGAAAATCGCCAACTGCTTTTTCTGTAAGAATCGTGTGTTCGATACTCGTGTCCAGTATAAAATTGACTGTCACTTTGTTTTTGAGGGTGACCTCAAGTACGATTAAGTTGTTAAAATTTTGAAAGGGGATTTCTACACTTTTTTTATCCTCAGGAATGGAAAAACCGAATTGTGCTTTTAGGAAGTAGGGACAGGTGATAAACCAAAGAAGAATTGTGCAGTGGTATAGCGTTTTTACTTTGTAGTTCATTTTTCTCCAAGCTGAATATTTAATAAGAAGATAACAATTCTCTATTAGATTCCCTTATGCTCTAAAGCTGTTTTGGATAAACGGTGACCAGGACAGATCGCTAGACATGTTTCTTATAGGTAAGATTTACAAATCCTGTATCAAAGGCCTCTGTGTTGATCAGGTCAAATTTTGTTTCCTTTGGTTGGCTTGGAAATAATGGAATGCCGGCGCCGAGGATTACTGGGGTAATAGTGATCAGCATCTCATCAATTAAGTCCAGACTGAGCATTGAAGAAATCAACTCTCCTCCTCCTACGACCCAGATGTCCTTGCCTGGTTCGGTCATTAAAGCCTTCACGGTTTCTGCTAGTGGCTTTTGGATATAAAAGGTGTTTTCCGTCTTGATGTCTACCGGGCCGCTGCTTATCACATAAGTTTTCGAATCTGGATAGGGCCATTCCACACCAAAGCCCAGGACTTCGTTATAGGTTTTTCTACCCATAAGAAGTGTATCGATCGAATCGTAAAACTTGAAATAGCCATAATCAAGTTTATCAGGATTGGGTATATCATCTAGCCAGTCCAGAGACCCATCTTTTCGAGCAATGAATCCGTCGATACTAGTAGCAATAAATAATTTTAATCTTCTCATGAGTGGATGAATTTAGATCAATTAATAAGAGTAAATGAGCTGGTAAGTCCTACACAGAAATTTCTGGGCAGCCGGTCTACACCAAATATAGCTCTTGAATGAGTTCCTTTTTCACCCAATACTTTCACAAACAAGTCTGACGCACCGTTGACTACAATCGGTGAATCATCCCAATCACCGGTTGCCCTGAAATAGGCATCCAAATGATTGAGCCCAAGAACTCTTTCGAATCCAATCTTGCTATGAATCTGAGCAAGCACATTAAGTGCACAGAGCTCCATGGCCTTACTACCTTCTTCGGTAGATATCGTTTCTCCTAATCGCCCCTGAAATAAGTATTCTTCATTTAAGATCGGAAATTGAATGGCGACGTAGGCTACAGCTCCACGGATGTTGACCGAAACATAGGATCCACCAGGAGTCGATACTTCCGGCAGCGTTAAGTTGAGTGATGAAAGTGAGGCAAGTAGGTTCATTCAATATCTTTTTTGTTAAGGCCTTACGCCGATATAAAAGTATTGGTTTTAAAATCACGGAAAAGGTTCTCTAAACTTTCTTCACCCAGATGGGTAAATATCACCTCCCGTGAGCCCTGTTTCCGACGTATCCAATCTTTTTCAAGCATCTTATGCAGCAAAGCGGCCCCCAAAGCTCCGGCCAAATGGTGTTTTCTTTCACTCCAGTCGAGACACTGTAACGCAAAGGCACGCTTAGATTTGGCTAAGTCATCTATTTTTATTCCGATTAAACCAAACCAAGTTGCCCCTTTTGAGGTGACTTTGTATTGCTTGTTTTTTATCACCAATATTTCGGCGGATACGAGTGACTCAGTGATAAAAACACCCATTTTTCCGGCTAGATGGTCATAGCAGGTTCTTGCATACTTTATTCCGCACTTGTTGAGTTCAGGTTGCTGTTTCACTGATCTGCTTTTTTCAGGGATGAGGTTGGCCATAGCTTCTATGGCATATGCTATTTCGGGACGAGCAAGTTTGTAATATCTGTGCCGACCCTGTTTCTCAATATTCAGCAACTCCTTCTCGATTAGTTTATTTAAATGATTGCTGGCAGATTGAGGAGAGATACTAGCTACGGTTGCTAACTCACCTGCGGTATAGGCTCTTCCATCTAGCAGGCACCACAACATTTTGGCACGATTAGGTTCTGCAATCAGGGCGGTCACTTCGGCAAATTCGTCTGCATCATTCATGCGTTCTTGTTTTGATGAGATTTTAAAGATACCAAACCTCTCCAATTCATATTTCATTATGAAATGAAACGTTAACCGCATCTATTCATTTGCTTTGAAAAAATAAACTCAATTCGAAATGAAAATATCTTTTACCGTTTGTCTTTTGGTGATACACAGCATATGTACAAGCCAACCAATCAATACCGATCTTAAAGATTTCAGATTCAAACGTCTAAATATTGAAAGTAGAATACCCGACCTTTATCTGTCCTTATTGCATTTACCGGCAGGTCTAAAAAAGAAGAATCAACTTCCGGTCTTGTTTGTGCATGGAGCGTCATTTCCATCGGCTTTGGCTTTTGGGTTCCAAATGGACAATTCTTCATGGATGGATGACTTGTCCAATCAAGGATATGAGGTGTATGCACTGGATCACTTGGGCTATGGTGAATCTGATAGATACTCTGAGATGTTAATTAATGAAAATTCCGGCGATCCTCTGGGTACAGGAAAAGAGGTAGCTTTTGATATTGAGCAGGCAGTTGAATATATACTGGAAAGGACGGGCCAAAAAAAACTGTGTCTTATAGGCCATTCGTGGGGGGCTACGGTTTCAGGATATTATGCTTCTCAGCATCCAGACCAAATTGAAAAATTAGTGCTTTTTGCTCCTTTGGTGGAGCGTGAAGGGCCAGTAAGTTGGAGCAAGCCAGATTATGGCTACATAGAACTCACTCCTGAAAAAAGAGTGGAGCAATTTTTAACACAATTGCCAAAAGGACATGACAGCGTGTTGGAAGACGAAGTGATGGAGTATTGGGGCCAAACATGGTTGGCAAGTGATAGCTCTTCAATAGTTGAAAATCGCGAGTATGTAAGATATCCTGCGGGATGGAAGAAGGATCTTTATGACTGTTGGAATGGAGATTGTTTTTTTGTGCCGGGGAGAGTTTTGGCTCCAACCTTAGTGATTCGCGGAGAGTGGGACACCTCATTTAGTTGGGATGATGGAAGGAGGCTGTTTGAAAATCTTGATGAAGCAGCCTTGAAAAAGTATGTAGTTATTGAAAAATCAACTCATGTGATTCATTTAGAAAAACCCAGAAAGCAGCTGTATAATGAAGTACAATTATTCTTATCTGAAAAGTAAAATGGTAGCAGTAATATTTGAAGTAATCCCTCGTACAGAGTACAAACAGGAGTACCTGGAGATAGCTGCTGATTTGAAATCAGAACTGATCAAAATGGATGGATTTATTTCTATTGAGAGGTTTGTCAGCCTTCAAGATTCGAATAAAATCTTGTCTTTATCATTTTGGAGAGATGAGGCATCTGTGAGTCGATGGCGAATGATGAAAGAGCATAGGCGAGCACAAAAAAAAGGACGCACTGTAATTTTTGAAGACTACAGGTTAAGGGTAGCAGGAGTTATTCGAGATTATGGGATGCATGAAAGAGACCAGGCCCCAATCGACGGTCGCCGCATTCATGATTAGGCAAGCATAGGTGGTAAAATCAGCACTCTATGTCGTGAGCGAATTTATCTATACCTATACACTTCGTGTTGGCCGAAATCGAGTAATTCAATTGTCTGATCATATTTGGCACCAAGACGAAGGGCCAGTTTTTTAGAAGGCTCGTTTGCCTCGTCTATGTAGCTCACTAGTGTTTCAAGCCTTAACGTATTCAGCGCAAAATCTCTAACCGCAACTCCGGCCTCTACTCCAAATCCCTTTCCATGTGCCTGTGGTAAGAGCCAATAGCCTAGCTCCGGTTCTGGCCAGGGCTCAGAATTCCATAGCCCTACAGTACCAATCAGACTCCCTGACTCTTTTTCGTCGATGGCCATGTAGGAATATCCATTGAGCGCATGATGACCTATGTAGGTAGCCATCAATCGCCATGCCTCTTCCGAGTTTTTGACTCCACCAACGAAGCGCGCGTATTCTTCACGACTATAAAAATCAAAGAATGATGGATAGTCAGCACGTTGCCATTGTCTAAAGATTAACCTTTCGGTTTCCAATCCTACCATAGTTGCCTTTTTGATCTAATAAATATGATTCTATCAAACGCAAATATGATTAGAATGATGGATCTGGAGTGGAGTTTTTACTTTCTGCTTTTTTTCGCCTTTGGATTAAAGGCAATAGCAAGCTCAACCCAATGATCCAATTCGGCTTCCTGATCGAGACCCTGGTCCTCTATGAATATAAAATCCTTCATTGGCCGTCCGGCTGGACTGAATGTATGACAGCGTTGATTTTCAAGAGCGTTTTGTACCGCTGAATCGCCAATTCTGGCTATCAGCCCTGATTGCCCGGTCTTCTTATTTTTACTCACCCCGACACACATTTTGTCGTTCAACACAAAGCATAATCCACCCATCAATCGCTTCGCCTCAGCACGGACGCCTTTCCTGCTAAGGGCAAGCTTCACTCGCTCCGCCAGATACTCATCATATGCCATGTTAAGTTCGCATGGATTTGGTGAAATATTCATTGAGCGGTCGAGCGGCATGCCAATGAGCTATGACCGTCTCCAGGAGCTGATCGGAAGTGATCAGATCAGCGGGATGTGTTGCCACAAAATAAAACTGCTTTTTTGCGACTAAAGGTTCGTTTTGAAAAACGGACTGAAACTCAAAAGGTATCCGTTTACTTTCCTCTCCTTTTAGTTTACCAAAAACAGAAATGAAGGAGGGATCTGTGATTAGCTGCTGAAATGCTTTTGGGTTTTCTGCTATCGAAGATCGTACGGCCTGAAGCTGCTCCTTGTCCAGCACATAAGCGCCACCCATGATTCCGACCTCTTCGGGCGTAAACCTCAGGAAAATCCCAGGCACACTTTTGTCTTTTCTCCCGGTACTCGATACCACTGCGGAGTAATGCAAATTGTAGGGCGTTTTGTCCTTGGAAAATCTGAGATCTCTATTGATGCGGAGGGTGCAGTCCTTCGGTTCAACAGTAATTGTGGAGTCTTCTTGTCTCATGGATAGAATCAAATCTTTGAGAAAACCTTCAAACGGCTTTTTTATACTTGATTCGTATCTTTTTTTGTTGGCATGAAACCATTCCTGCTTGTTGTTTTTGGCTAAGTCTTTAAAAAAATCTACGAAGTCTTGATCAAAATATTTCATAAATTATTTGTTTAGAGGAATAGAAAATTCAGTACGAAACGCCTGGGCGTCATAGTAGATTCTTATGTTTTGAATTTGTCCTTCACTTACTTCAAAAATTTCTACGGTATGCAAGTCAAGGGTTCCACCCGTTGGAGTGGATATGGTATAGGAGCCTTCCATTACAGCATGGTTGCCGTTCTCCAGGGCTGTCTTAGCCTGGTAGCCCTTAATTAGTGGAAAGAAGTTTTTGTTCAACTCAATGTTTGCTGCTTTCCCATACACTTGATCTACTGGACCAATGAAGGAGATATTGTCTGCCAGAAGGTTTTCCCAGTCTGCGCTTCCGCTGCCTAGTGATTGCTGAAATGCTTGCACGGTTTCTAATGCTGATTTTGTCATTTGAATAAAAGATTTGTTTAACAATGTTTCTCTTTAGACAAATGGAGCAGGCAAAACGGACGAGGAAATAGGATATTTTAAGATTTTTCTTTTGAAAGGGCCATTTTGACCCAATTAGGACTGTTTTCTAAGAAGTAGGAATGTAGGTGATCACTGGAAGAATGGAGAGGGTCTATGCCTTGAACAAGCTGAACCCTCAAGTCCAACAAGCGTTCTTTATCTGCAGATGAGCCTTCTTTTACCAGCTTGAGCTGGTTGGCCTGTGCCTGTGCATCCTGCTCAGGATTGAGAATTCCTTTTAGAGAAGAGCATTGGTGACAAGTGCCGGTTTTGCTGACGAAAGCACACTTATCGTCAAATATTCTAAGCAAATGTTTGCGGGCATCAGCCACGGCATGTTTTACCTTTCCTTCTGACAATCCTGTGATGGTCACTATTTCATGGATCTTAAATTCATACACGTTTTTGAGCCAGATACAAACTTGCTGTTGCAACTCCAGTGTCTTAATCATGCAGTTGAAGCAATAGCTGATATGCTCTTTTATTTCAAAATTAGCATCAGGCCGACTTACATATACTGCCCGCATATCTTCGAACATCTCTTGTGAGTCGATGTGCAGTCGAGCGTTCAGTTGTTGTGCATCTTCTCGCCAGCGACTTTGTTTTCTTAGCACGTTTTGACTCATGTTGTGGGCGATCGCAAAGACCCAGGTTTTGAATGAAGATTCCTCTCGGAAGGTATCTATATTTTCGAAAGCTTTGAGATATGTATCATGCACAAGATCCTCTGCCTGCGCACGATTAGATACGAGCCGAAAGATAAATGATAACAATTCGCCCTTGAAGGAGATAAAATCTGATTCGTATACTTTAATATTCATGCGTGGCCGTAGATAGAATCAATAAAATTACAAAATTCAGTTAGACAATAATTAACACCTGACGGTTTCCACTCAAATAAAGGTATAAGACCAATAGATCAAAAGTCCTTGGATAGGTAATCGTATCAGTGTGGCCAGTACCTGTTTTTCTTTTCTTCGAGCTATTTGAAAGTGATTAATATTAGCAGGAAAAACAGCTATCAGCAATAAGATAATGCCCCATGCTGCATGTGATCGAAAACCTTCAAACAACAAAGCTACTCCAAGCAGAATCTCTATTCCGCCGACAAGCTTGTTTACAAACTCAGGAGAAGGTACCCACCGTGGCATAATCTGCAAGAAAAACCTGGGCTTTAGAAAATGACTAATCCCAGCAAACAAGTAAAAAGCTGCCATGAAATAAAGTGAGAAAAATTGAAGTGTTGACATTTTCGTTTATTCAATTGATGAAACGTGATGTAGTGCTACAGGGCATATCACTAGTCAAGCAGGTAAACCTTTTTACCTCCTAGATAGCTTTGCAGCACTAATATATTTTTAGTTTGACCCTTGTTTATCTCACTAGATAAGAAATACAGCACAACCTAAGGCTAACGCCAGTACAAAGCGCACAAAATTAGGTTTCAGTATATCGGTTTCTGAGGAGGTATAAATATATCCAAGGATTATGGTAGAGAGTCCCGTAATTGGAAACCCGATGTATAACATTTCACTAGCTCCAGGCAAATTAAGGAGTGCAAACATGACTCCCATGATTACAATGGCGCATGAGATGAAGCCAATTTTTAACACTATGATTTCAAGTTTCGTGTAATCTTCTCTTTTCAGTAAAAAGGGGGTCAGGTAGTAGGTCACAGCCAACGTACTTAAAGATATCAACAACAAATTTTCTGCGCCTGCAAAGGCCAATACTTTGAATATAAAACACACAAGAAGTAGAACACCACCGATTTTTTCTGCTTTGGGAATAATGACATCTCTCAATAGATCTTTAAACCCCTGTTTTTCTGATGATTCTTGCATAATATATGGATTAAGTTAGGCTTTATTTTTCAATTGAACTGGTGTATCAATATAATTTCTATGATCGTTTGAGTAACAGATTATCCAATCTAAAATTGACAATAGACTGTATTTCTTTCAAATTGAGAGCTCATTTTTAACTATTGCAATTTCCTTATTTCCAACCAAGTCATACAATCCAGCAATTGATCTGGGATTTCAATATTTGAATATCGAGACGAATCAATTTTTATTGGCCCATAGGGCCGAGTATAGAATACCTTCTCCACCGAAGCTCCGGTCACTTGTAATCCGTAAGGTTGGAGAATCTCGTTCCAATCCTGTCCCAGTTTTGATTTCGAAAGGAACACGCCAATTTTTTCATATTCTGTTGTCGCCGTAGAAGCATAGCCACCAAAGATTTGGAGATACTCTATGGTTACCTCTATGGCCAGGTCGCCGGATTGAACCAGTCGTCCTAAGTATATGCCACGCAGTGAATCGAGATTATATGCCTTGGCTGCCACGGGCAGAATCAAGCGCATCTGATCCAATTGTTTCTCATAGGTAAGTTGAGGATGCAAGGAGAGCCGTATAGAGACAGCGCCCTCATTCGATTCTGAGAATGAAGGTATGAACAATGAGCTATCCAAAAGTGTGATCAGCTGATATCCTGTTGCTCTCTTTCGATATGCAGATCCGGCCAGCTGGTCGTTTACGTCAATACTGAAAATGGAATACTCTGGTACTTGAGAAGTTGATTCGATTTCCAGGTTGTTTTTGGACTGGCAAGCGCTCAGTACCAAAAAGAGCAGGAAAATATTTTTCATCTTGAGGGTTTTATTTTGTAATCTCAATCGATGTCTCTGCCCAATGGACCAATTTCTCTTGATCTGCAAGTATATCATCTGGTATGGAAAGATATGGCATTTTGCTATGAGGTTTTGCTCCTGCTTTCTCAAATTGAGCTTTGTTGGAATCATCTACTTTGAGATAAGCTTGACCTTTGGAGCCTACCATCCCAAACATTTTACCGTCATTAAAAATGCCGTAGCCTCCAAACATTTTTTTGGATGATAATCCATCTATCGAAATGAGCTTTTCTAATATCAGCGCTGCAGTCAGTGAAGATTCATTTGTGATTTTATCTCCTTTAGTACCCATCGTTAATTAAGTTGGTTCGAAACCAATTTAATTAAAATCAACTTATAAATCATTGTGGTGTAGAACCCTTTGAGCATCTTTAAAACCCATTGAATTATTTCCTTCAAATTTATGTTTACTACTTTGAAATCTAAAACCAATTGATAATGAGATTATTTGTCACCGTACTTGCAGTTATGTTGATCAGTGCCTGTCAGACCAAAAGTCAGGATAAGCGCACTTCTATAGTGAGGCAAAAAGTGATCAAGACAGACCAGGAATGGAAAGAGATATTGACCCCATTGCAGTATAATGTGTTGCGTGAAAAAGGAACCGAAAGGCCATGGACAGGAGAGTACAATAAACTAAAGGCTAAAGGCACCTTCTATTGTGCGGCTTGCAAAAACCCATTGTTTGAGTCTAACACCAAATTTGAAAGCGGCACCGGGTGGCCAAGTTTTTACACCTATGCGACAGATTCTAGTTTGTTGGACTTGGCCGACTATAAGTATGGAATGGTTCGGACAGAGGTAGTATGCGCGAAATGCGAAGGCCACCTTGGTCACGTATTCGAAGATGGACCACAGCCAACCGGACTACGCTATTGTATTAATTCTGCCAGTCTGGTATTTGAAGAGAAGTAGCTTCTAAGGCCTATGGTGCCGTAATTTTTTGAACGATTAAAAGATAAATTTATATCCTGTTGCGGATAAGAGTTTGTCAGAGTTGACCAGCTTGTAAGGAGACTCTTCACACGAAAAAGCAGGAGGCACCATATCTAGCTCTTTGGCTGCTGATTCGTAAAACGACTTTCTTGTGCTTCGATTAGGAGAACAGGCGTTGAAGACTTCACCCCATAGCCCCTTTTCAATGATTGCACTTATCACACCGATACAGTCTTCTAGGTGAATCATATTTATAGGGTTGTTTGCTCCGGCTAAATTCTTCTTGCCAGCCAAAAATCTACCGGGATGTCGATCTGGACCATAGAGACCTCCAAATCGGATCACAGTGGTTTCTAAGCTCGATTCTTCGACAAATAGGTTTTCCATTTCGAGCAAAGGGATTCCACTACGAGATAGTGAAGAATGAGACGCATCAGATTCTATAACTTCAGAATTGTCAGAAGGATAGACAGCTGTCGAGCTTACAAAAATTACCTTCTTTACCTTTTTCTTGGCAGCATTGATTATTTCTTCCAATTGAGCCTTGTGAAAACCTTCTTGATCATTCTTATTTCTAGGAGGAAGATTGACAATCAACAGGTCAGTATCAAAAAAATGCTTTGCACTCTCCTCAAGTTTGGGATTTAGATTTACAAGACATGGGGCAATCCCTTCCTTTTCTAGAACGGGAATTTTGGAAATTCTAGTTGTACTTCCGCTAACAGAGTAACCAGCTTTCACAAGATTTCTGGCTAAGGGTAGTCCCAGCCAGCCGCATCCCAGTATACTTATAGAATTCATAGTGCAAATCTAAAGAGTAAACTATCACAAGTTACTATTGCTCCCTGCTTGTATCCGTTCATCAAAGTTTTCTTCTGGAATTCAATCGACTGTTTTAGCTTGCTTCTTTAAGGATCAAAAACAATCAAAATGAAAAAATTAATCACAACATTATGGCTGAGTGCAGGGATCGTACTGATCTCCTGCGGCCAGCAAGCCAAGCTCAACTATAGCGTCAATTTGAATGACCGAACTAGCGATGAGTTCAAAGTGACGCTCAATGTAAAAGGGCTGAGCGAAGATAACGACATCTATCAGTTTGCGGCCACCGCTCCAGGTACTTATCAGACAATGAATATTGGACGATATGTTCGCAGCTTCAAAGCGTATGACAAAAAGGGTCGTGAAGTAGCCACGGAGAAACTAGGCGAAAATCAGTATAAACTGAGCACACCCAAAAAAATCACTAAACTGGAATACACCATTGCCGAGACATGGGATACGCCAGATGACGGAATGAAGGTGTATAAAATGTGTGGAACCTCTATGGAAGAGGATCATGTACTATTCAATGCACATTGTGTGATAGGTTATCCAAAAGGCATGCAGGGCGCCTCTCTCACCATTGACTTAGATTATCCAGAAAATTGGAATATAGGTACGGCCCTTTCCAGGAATGAGTTGGGAGCCTACTATGCCAAGAGCTTTGACCATGCAGTGGATTCACCCATATTGCTTGGAAGGCTGTCAGAAGCCAGTGCAGATTTCAACGGCACCAAAGTTGAGCTTTATACCTATAGCAAGACCGACAAGATCAAATCAGCAGACTTGCTAGAAAGCATGAGTGCTATGCTAGAGGCAGCCAACAAATTTGTAGTTGAGTTTCCTGTAAAAAGATATACTTTCTTATTCCACTTCGAAGACCACAATGCAGGAGCCTGGGAGCACTCTTATAGCTCAGAATATGTGTATATCGAGGACGACTATGCTGTAGATGGTGGACCAAAAATCACGAGTACCGCCGCACACGAGTTTTTTCATATCATTACTCCGCTCAATATTCATAGTGAAATCATTGAGCAATTCAATTTTGTAACCCCGACTTCTTCCGACCACCTCTGGCTTTATGAAGCCACTACAGAATGGGCATCAGATATGATGCAAGTTCGTGGAGGGATAATGACCTTGGAAGAGCTTTTGGGTCAGTTGAGGTACAAGCTTAGAGTCGATGAGGCTTATTTTGATTCTAGTTATAGTTTGCTAAAAATTGCAGAGACCTCGTTTTCTGCTGAAGGACAAAAGCAGTATGGCAACATTTACTACAAGGGAGCCTTGATAATTAATATGTTGGATATTTTGCTTTTAGAAAAATCTAACGGGACACGAGGATTGAGAGAAGTAGTAAACGAGTTGTCCAAGAAATATGGTCCTGAGAGAGCATTTCCTGAAGCAGATTTTTTTGATATTTTCGTAGAAATGACTCATCCCGAAGTTGCTGATTTTTTTCAGAACTACGTCAAAGATGCTAAAGCACTTCCATTGGAAGAATACTACGCAAAGGTAGGAATCAAATACACTCCAGAACAAATTACAGGAGCCGGTGACGATGCAGTTTCAAAAAAATTCGTTTTCGAAATAGACCCCGATGCCACAGAAGAGCAAATCGCTTTGCGCAAAGCATGGACTACCAATTTTTAAAGAGTAAAATTATTTAATGAATTGAAAGCTACTAGGAAATGAAAGAGTTCTAGTAGCTTTTTTATGAGCAAAAATTATTGAATTATCTTAGGCTACATTTTGACTTCAACATTTAACCATGAAAAATCTGTTAACCGCAATATTGCTTCTTGGAATCGCACAATTATCTCTAGCACAGGAAAAAAAGAAAGATGACTGGAAGGTTTCTGAACCCACGCTACCTTTTCAGGAAATCAAAATCACGACAGATGAAGGTACCTGGATGAGTGTGGACGTAAGTCCGGATGGGACTCTGCTTGTATTTGATCTGCTAGGAGATATTTATACACTTCCTATGGAAGGTGGGCAAGCAAGTGTAATCAGAGAGGGTCATGCATTTGAAGTACAGCCGAGATTTAGCCCAGACGGAAAGTTGATAAGCTTTACCAGTGATGCTGGAGGAGGGGACAATATTTGGGTTATGAATGTCGATGGTACTGAAGCAAAACAAGTAACAAAGGAAGATTTTAGGTTGCTCAATAATGCAGCCTGGTCAGCAGATGGGCAATATATTTTTGCCAGGAAGCATTTTACATCCCAAAGATCAGCTGGAGCTGGTGAAATCTGGATGTATCACAAATCAGGAGGAAAAGGCATTCAGCTAGTAGAGAAAAAAAATGAACAACAGGATATTGGAGAACCTTTCGCTTCTGCCGATGGAAAATACGTCTACTACAGTGAAGATGTATATCCTGGAGGCTTTTTTCAATACAACAAAGACCCAAATAGTCAGATTTACGCTATCAATAGATATGATCTCGACAAGGGGAAGATCGAAAGAGTAACTGGAGGGGCTGGAGGAGCGATCCGGCCTGTAACCTCACACCGAGGAGACAAAATGGCATTTATCCGTCGGGTTAGAGAAAAAACGGTGCTTTACCTACATGATTTGAAGTCCGGAAAAGAATGGCCTATTTACGACGATCTCACAAAAGACCAACAGGAAGCTTGGGCAATTTTTGGTCCTTATACAGGATTCAATTGGACACCTGATGACCAACATATTGTAATATGGGCCAAAGGCAAAATCAGGAAGATCAATGTCTCCTCGCTAGAAGTCAGCACCATTCCATTTCAAGCTGAAGCCACACACAAAATAGTCAATGCACTTAAGTTTAAGAATGACGCTGCGCCAAACGAATTCAATGCAAAAGCGATTCGTCAGGCCGTTGCCTCACCAGATGGGCGTACTTTAGTATTCAATGCGGCAGGCTACTTATGGAAAAAAACTTTGCCAGACGGAAAACCCTCTCGTCTGACCAAAGGGACGGATCTGGAATTTGAGCCTTCATTCTCAAGAGATGGAAAGTATCTCACTTATGTGACCTGGAATGATGATGACATGGGAGCGATTTACAGAGTGGCCATGACATCGTCAAAAAGTGCCCCTTTAAAACTTACTAACGAAAAGGCAATCTACAGGGAGCCCTCTTTTCACCCATCGGATATAAATACTGTGGTTTACAGAAAAGAAGCGGGCAACGGACATCAAGGTTTTGTATACACTAAGGAGCCGGGAATTTATTTGCTCAAATGGCGCGCCGCAAAAAAACCAAAAGACTTAGACAATATGGCGCTGAGTGAGAAAATAACTGATGAAGGCACCTACCCTACTTTCAATCAGAAAGGAGATAGAATCTACTATCAGACGGGAGGGTATTTATTTGGAAATATTGAAAAAACACTCAAATCTGTAAAGCTGGACGGTACGGATAAACGAGAAATCGTGAAGTCAAAATATGCACAACGCTTACTGCCTAGTCCGAATGAAAAGTGGGTAGCATTTTCCAATTTATATAAGGTATACATTGCCGCTATGCCGCTAGCAGGTAAAACACTCGAATTGGATGGCAAATCAACTAATATTCCAGTGGCACAAGTAGCCCGAGATGCAGGAATCAGTCTGCATTGGTCGGGAGATTCTAAGCGGTTGAATTGGACCCTGGGAGAAGAGTACTTCAGCAACAAAATCAATGACAGATTTTTGTTTCTGGAAGGTGCTCCAGACAGTATACCCGCCATGGATTCGGTAGGAACGAAAATTGACCTGAAACTGAAATCGGATAAACCCAAGGGCAAAATCGCATTTACCAATGCAAGAATCATTACCATGAAAGGCAACGAAGTGATCAACAATGGTACCATTGTAATAGAAGAGAATAAGATCACAGCAGTGGGCACGGACATAGCCATACCTGGAGATGCCAAAGTGATTGACGCCAAGGGTAAAACAATCATGCCTGGTTTGGTGGACGTTCACGCCCATCTTGGGGCATTTAGATATGGCCTGAGTCCGCAGCAGCATTGGCAATACCACGCCAACCTGGCGTACGGAGTGACTACTACCCATGACCCATCCTCTAATACTGAAATGGTGTTTTCTCAATCAGAAATGGTAAAATCTGGCGCCATGGTTGGGCCAAGAATATTCTCTACCGGTGTCATTTTATATGGAGCAGATGGGGATTTTAAAGCCGTAGTAAACAGTCTTGACGATGCTAAATCGGCCATTACTAGAACAAAAGCATTTGGTGCGTTTTCGGTGAAAAGCTATAATCAACCTAGAAGAGACCAGCGACAGCAAGTGATACAGGCAGCCCATGAGCAGCAAGTTGAGGTAGTTCCGGAAGGAGGGTCAAATTTTTTCCACAACCTTACTATGATATTAGACGGCCATACGGGAGTAGAGCACAATTTGCCTGTGGCTCCACTTTACGATGATGTTGTTCAACTTTGGTCTGCAAGCAAGACGGGATATACTCCTACGCTTCTGGTGAGCTATGGGGCAGTCAGTGGAGAATACTACTGGTATCAAACGACTAATGTCTGGGAAGACAAGAAGCTTCTGAGTTTTACCCCAAGAGGAACTATCGACTCCAGGTCACGGCATCGCACGATGATCCCGATGAAAGAATATGACAATGGACATATCCTAGCCTCTCAAAGCTGTAAAAAATTAGCCGACGCAGGAGTTAAAGTCAACCTCGGTGCACATGGGCAACTACAAGGTCTTGGTGCACATTGGGAGCTATGGGAACTTGCTCAGGGTGGAATGACAAATATGGAAGCGCTTAGAGCAGCAACTCTCAACGGTGCCAACTACATTGGCATGGACGATCAGCTTGGATCGATTGAAGTAGGTAAACTGGCGGACTTGATCGTCTTAGATAAGAATCCATTAGACGATATTCAGAATTCAAACTCACTTGTTTATACCATGATCAATGGACGACTCTATGATTCCAATACGATGAACGAAGTCGGAAACTACAGTAAGCCAAGAGGCAAGTTCTACTGGGAACAGCACGGATATGCCCCAGCTTTCGACTGGCATAGAGCCAATGAGGTCGGTTGTTCTTGTAGAATGGGGCATTAAAGTAACTAGATTTTTAGAATTCTGTTTTCTGAGGTAATCAGGATATTCAGCTGATCAATTCAGCACTATCTTCATAGTGTTGTTTAATATCCTACCTCCTTTTCTCTTGAATGGGTAAGAAGCAAAACTCTATTCTAATTTATTAGTGTTTTTCAGAAATACATACGACGAAAAAGCATCGAATAAACTACAATCTTCTTGACCTCTTGTCGGTTGATTCAAACACTGTCGATGTCCGATTAGAACACCCACATGACCGAATTAGTCTTATACTGAAGGCTACATTTGCTCGATAAATACTCGAAATTATTGAATGTTTGAGTACATCCATTTCCAAATTTTGATTATTGGTTTGATACTCAGCAGGCCTGAAATGATCTGCTGGTTATAAAATTGAGCTATTGATATTTAGTTGGTTTTGAGCCAATATCCTTACCCAATTTTTCAATTCACCACTATCACTGAATCAAAGCATTTATGTTAAAATATATGACTATAAGGAGTATTCTCAGGCACTTACTATTTCTTATTTTTCTATTTCCTTCAATTTTATTGAAAGCTGAAATAATCGATGTTGCCGGCATAGAAGGCATTGAATTAGATGATACAATTTCTCTGACAGAAATTACCACAGACTTTGAGATTCAAGGACTTAATATTATTCCCACTTCGGTCTATTTGGTATATAGTGACAACCAATTTTCAATATATGGAGAAGGCACAGCAAATTTTGGGGATGAACAAATAGTAATATCCTTAGGTTCGTCCGCAAGCCCTGCTGTTGAAATAATTGATGGAATATTAACTAAGGTGACATTTGGCATGTCGGAAAACTTTGATTTGAAAGGCATTAATTTTTCTGTGCAAGACCTAAGCTTTGATTGGGATGGAAGCAACGAAATCTTTAGAATTTATGGGAATGCAGAAGTCAGTTTTGAAACAGAAACCATTGGAGTTAATCTAGGTACGGCATCATTTCCGGGAATAGAATTAAAAAAGGGTGCATTACAAAAAATATCAGCCGGGATCACTGCAGATTTTAATCTCAAAGCACTTCAGTTTTCTCCTAACGACCTGAGCTTTGGATGGGATAGTCAAGATGATATTATTATGTTCTATGGCGGAGCCACTGCGAGCTTCAGCGGAGAAACGGTTGGTTTGTCATTTGGAGATGCCGATAGCCCAGGTATAATGATTGAAAATGGCGTGATTCAACAAATTAGTTTGGGCGTTACCGGTGATTTTACGTTGTCGAGTCTGCAGTTTTCTCCGGAAGATCTGACGTTTGCATTTGACAAATCCAACAATCAGTTTATGATGTATGGCAGCGGGACTTTTGAGATAGCATCAGAAGAAGTTGCCTTCGGAATGGGCGATGCCGATACACCTGGAATTGTCGTAGAAGGAAGCACCCTGAAAAGCATCAATCTATCCTTGAGCAAAGAGTTTACATTAAATCAACTTTCAATTAACCCCGCTCCTCTTGGTCTCCAATGGGACAAAAGCTCAAATGACTTCAATATTTTTGGTGATTTTACACTATCCATTTCCAGTCAGTCCATTAGTGCAACTCTAGGTGATTCACAATCTCCAGGAATGAGAATCAGCGAGGGCAAGCTTGATTATTTCAATGCAACAATTAATTCTGATTTTCAAATGGGAAGCCTTGAGGTGCAAGCCGAAGATGTAAATATTGAATACAGTCAAAGTAAATATTATTTCACAGGAGTTGTAAGTGTTACTCAGCTTTGGTCTGCCTCTGTTGATCTGGGCAATGATGGAGGCAGAGGCCTTGAAATTGACATGTCCGGCAGCAATAATAAATTTAAAATAAATGATTTTGCCATTGAGCTGAGTCAGATAGAGCTTGGTGCTGTAAGTCTTCAGAACCTACGTGTAGGATTTGCAAACAACACAATAGAAAGTGCTACCGCAATGGTTTCTTTTCCCCCTGGATACGAAGTAGGTGCTACTCTTGAATTTGAAGATAGTCCCGCCAAACTTAATAACATTGGGATATCATTCGAGGCGACCTCATTCAATACTGCGTTGCCAGTAGGTAGCACAGGAATGTACATTGTATACATGGAAGGAAACATGAAAAACCTTGCAGACCCTAGTACCTATGTCACTGTCAAAGATGGCGCAGGCCACTCTCATGTCACCAATGGAATATATTTTGAAGGAGCTATCGCATTTACATTTGGAGGACCTACCACTATCGGAGGTAAAGACGCAGCACTTCTATACAACAAAAACACAGCAGTGGTCACCAAAAAATTTGCCGTGCTTTCTGCAGATTTATTGTTAGGCGCATATCGGGCTGGTAGCAACAATTGGAAGTCTCAATTAGGAGAAGGCAGTATCGTTTTAGATTTGATTTGGAATGAATATTATTCGATAAAGTCCAGTATGAAAATTCCTTCAGATCCATTGGTGACGTTTGACTTGAACGCGAAATTGTCACAAAATGGCTCATTAAATGCTCTAATGAAGGTAAAACTAAAAGTGCCTAAGAAAATACCCGCTATTGGAGGTAAAAACATCGGAGGTGTGAATGGTGCTATGAGATATTATAAAAACGACCTAAACGGAAGTTATGCTGCTGGCTGGGTAACCTATAAAATAGGGTGGAAGAAAAAATATGCAGGTGCACGATACAATTTTGGCAAAAAAAAGGTGGATATCATTGGGAAGAATGCTGTGAACAACTTGAAAAAGGAAGTCAGTCAAGCATTATCTAGCGGAAGATCCAGTAGTACACTTGATAATGAATGGCAAAAAAACGTGTATAGCTTTGAAGTAGTAGGGAATGCAACTTCTTTGATGTTGGATGTGGACTTTGATCAGGTTGTGGATGAAACATACGTTGCTGTAATTGGACCTGATGGGTTTTATGATATACATGAATTGATTGTCAATGATTTGGGAGACTCTGAGGTTCCTGAAGTTTCATTGGGTGAAGAAAAGATGGTTTACCTTAATACTGATAAACTCAACTTGTATGTCATAAACTTAGAACCTGAAAACGAGGAGAGTGAAACCACTTCATCCTTACTTACTCCGGGACAATATGACTTGCTTATTTCCTACCCATCTACAAACTTGGTAGATTCTATAAACCTAGAAATGCAATCTTTTTTTCCAAGTCATTTTGGTGATTTAGTAGCTGAAGATCTTGGAGAATCAAAATATGCCATCAATATGACTTATTGGGGTCATAACCCAGACTCGACGGAAATAAGTGTGTTTTGGAATGATGAACCATCATACGGAGGATATCATATAGGTACTTTAAACTATGGTGATGCGGACGAAAGTGGATTTGGAGAGATCAATTTAGAGTTTACCGCAGAAGACATAAAAAATGAGAGTGATATGCACTTTTACTTTGTAATGGATGACGGAGATGCTGTTCCTTTCTATTCTGAAATTACTGAAAGCTTTGTATACAATTCACAGATTTCCGGTCAAGTTTCTATACTCGAGCACAATGACAACACCGAACATTCTGGTATAATGCTCTATGTAGATAAAAATAATGACGGCATGTACAACACAGCTAGTACTGCCGATGATGGAGAATTCGAAACATCAATAGTTACTGACGAAGATGGCTATTTTCACTTTCATGGATTTGAAAAATCAGTAGAATACAAAATTGGTATTGTCGTACCCAAAGGATTAGAACTAGCAGACGGCGAAACAAAAACCCAAAGCCTGACTTATAATGGCTCCCCAATCAATTTAGAATTTGTACTAATAGAAACTAACTGATGAAAAAAGTAATCACGATTGCACTAATTCTTCTATCGCTTCAGTCTAGAGGGCAAGAGATAACTAAGGTCGTAAGAGAAATTTCAAATCTTAATGAGCATTATGGCTGGGCGACGGCCGTCAATGCCGAGTGGATGATAATAGGATCTCCACATTCAACCACAATCGATGGGGTAGATGCCGGTGAGGTTCATATTTATCAGCTCCAATCTGGAGTATGGCAGGAGTTTCAAGAATTACGCAATGAAAGCGGAGCTTCTTTCGAAAATTTTGGCTATTCAGTAGCCATAAACGGCAGCTGGATGGCTGTGGGGGTCGTTGGATCATTTCATTGGGGTCCTTTTTCCGGAGCTGTTCTCTTGTATAATTTCAACGGTTCAGAATGGGTGCTCGAAAGAGAATATTACCCAGCTGTGGAAATGCCCAATCAATGGTTTGGTTATTCTCTCGATATGAATGATGACTTTCTTGTGGTCGGTTCCATTAATTCAAATGGTAAAAATGTGGAGTCAGGTGACGTTTTTGTATATCAAGATTACAAAAGCCGTCAAAGCATCCCGACATCGCTGGCTCAAAGCTCTAATCTTTCTCATGACAACTTTGGTTATGCTGTGGGGATTAGTTCCGGGAATGAAATTATTGTTGGAGCGCCTGATTATGACGGAGAAAGTGAAAGTTCTGGTCAGGCATATATTTATACCTATTCTAGAGAAAGATGGAATAAGTCTGCAATTCTCACTTCAGAAGAGGAAGGCGTGAGCGACATGTTTGGTGTATCTGTGGCAATTTCAGATACCAAAGCTTTGGTTGGGTCTTTGCTAGGAAATGGGACTACTAAAAATTCTGGAACAGCCTATTATTTTGAGAGGGAAAACAACCGTTGGACTCGAATACAAAAATTAAATGCTGACAATGGCCTTCTCAACGAATATTTTGGAGCAACCGTGAAAATTGTTGATGATATTATTGCAATAGGAGCACCCAAAGCTACAGTTGATGGGCAAAAGCATGCGGGTAAACTATATTCTTTTACCAGTGATGGCAACACATGGACACAAGCCAAAGAAATATTCGAACCTGTACCTAAATCAGACAATCACTTTGGCTCAGGTATAGCATTGGGATCAGGTCAGATTATTGTTTCAGCACTTTTAAACGATGACCTCAATAGCGATGCTGGCCAGGTCTATGCAGGGCGAATCGATGTGCTAACCACAATTGATCCGATAGGCTTAGAACCTTTGATTGCTGCAAATGCCTATCCTGTCCCGTCTAGAAGCACAGTTAATATTCATTACTCCTTGCCAAGCACAACCAAGGTAGGACTTCATATTTACGATTCTATGGGCAAATTGGTGAGCCCAATCTTAGATAACGAATTACAACTTCATGGGGATCACACGGTGATATGGGATTTAAACTATTCTAATGGAACGAGAGCCTCTTCTGGAATCTATATATACAAGCTTAGCTATGGAGGAAATGTATTTAGCAGTAAAATAATTGTCAATTAAGCTGATTGTCTAGTCAACCGCCTACCATTTTGATTTTAACCTAGAGCATTTTTGATCCTAAAATGCTATCAATTCCAAATACTGATTGATCAATCTTTATGCATATGCACATCCATTTGTGGGAATGGAATGCTGATTCCTTTTTTGGCGAATGTCTTATAGATGTTTTCATTCATATCAAAGAATACGCCCCAGTAATCTTCGGCGTTTGCCCAGGCCCTTACCACAATATTGACCGAGCTATCAGCTAGTGCTGATACGGCTATAAAAACCTCGGGATCTTTGTGAATTCGCGTGTCAGCATCAGCAAGCATTTTAATTACTGCTTTTGCATTGTCAACATCATCTCCATAGGCTATCCCAAAAGTCCAATCAACTCTTCTTTTTGGTTCAGAAGAGAAATTAGTCATACTTCCAGTAGATAGTCCTCCATTCGGAATGATTATAGTTTTGTTGTCCGGTGTTTTAAGAATTGTATTAAAAATCTGAATAGCATGTACTGTGCCATTGTATCCTTGAGCATCGATAAAGTCACCCACCTTGAATGGTCGGAAAATTAAAATCATAACTCCTCCTGCAAAGTTTTGGAGTGTACCCGACAGTGCCATACCAACGGCTAAACCCGCTGCACCCAGGATGGCGATCAGAGAAGTCATCTCTACTCCCATTGTAGTCAGCACAGAAATCACCAATATGACCTTGAGCAACATGGAAACTAGGCTTACCAGAAATGGTTTAAGTGAAGCATCAATTTCCCGAGCCTCCAGCAGCCGCCTAAATCCCCCTGAAAGCGCTTTGACCACCCAAAAACCAATTATAAGGATAATTATTGCTCCTACTAATTTTGGACCATAAGAGAATATCAAATTTAGGATTTGGGGCATTAATTCTTCAAGTGTCATGTTTAGATTAGTTAATATGAGCAATTAAATTAATCAATATTCTTCTAATGAAAAGGGTAGACTTCGGCTTTAATCTTCATTCTGTGAATTTGCCAAATTGTAGGGCTCCCATTGACGTCGTTTTCACCTCTGGCATAGTACAAATAATCTTGATTTCTGCTTATAAATGGGTTTGACATATTGGCCTTTTCCGGTTGAGTCAAAAGAGGGAGTGGGGCACTCCAGCCTGCGGGACTTTTCTTGCTAACAAGCAGTATTTCCTTTTGGGAGATAACCTGACTAAATATTAAATAAGTCTCGTCAGGTGCAATGAAAGGGGTAATCATAATTCCATTAGGTTCGGTAAGAAATACGACAGGTTTAACTTCAGAGAGTTGATTTTCTTTATAATCTGAGTAGAATAAGCTTAAGTCGCTATAATCAAGACTTCCAGAATGGAAGTACATTCTGCCAGACTTGGTCAGCGTAGGGTGCGAGACTAATTTGGTTTCCATGCCTGGGAGACTGACAAACTCTGGTTCGCTCCAACCGTTCTGTTGTTTTCTACACCGCCAGATGTGCCAGGTTTCTGGAATTCCTTCAATGCCCACAGGTCGGGTGGAGCTAAAAAATAATGTTTTACCATCAGAGGAGAAGCCTATCCCATGCTCATTGTATTCGGAATTGAAGAAAGCAGGTTTCGGCTCAGACCAATGGTCATTAACCAACAACGAAACAAGGATGTCGAATTTTTCAAAATCTGAATTGGAAATCGTAAGATAGAATGACTTCTCGTCAGGAGAAAAAATACCAGCATGAGCAAGTTTGCCAGCCGGGGTATACTCAGAAAGAAAAATTTCTGACTTCGTGGATGGAGCAGTCGACTCAGGCATTTTATTAGAACAACCAAGAAGAACTAAGAAGAGCGTGCAATAGAGACCTTTCATTATTTAAAGATAATAGAAGATGTCAGTTATCCGGCTTGGCTATTGATCAAAATAGTAGAAAAATCAAGCATTTGAGAGACTATTTGTCTTGCACACCATTGCTAAAGTCTGGCACTGAACTAAACACTGAAATAATATGGAGGCGTCTCATATGAGTCCTTTTTGGACCAATTCGAACTATAAGTCCACCCTTGATTTTTGTACGGAGATCAAAAATTAGAGAGATAAAAATTGAAATTCAGGTTATGATACAAATTCAGGCCTTATGAAAAAAACACTAAACTTATTAATCTTTTGTCTGATGCTGAGCTATGCTCAAGCACAGCTAACCGCCATTCCTAGTTTCGGATCGAATCCTGGGAATTTGTCTATGTACATCCATACCCCAGGTAGCATGCCGAGTAATGCGCCGTTGGTATTGGTGATGCATGGTTGTACACAAAATGCGACCTCCTACTCAAATGAAAGTGACTGGAATATGCTGGCAGACACTTACAAATTTTATGTCATTCATGCGCAGCAGAAAAGCACAAACAATTCATCGGAGTGCTTCAATTGGTTTGAAAACGGTGATATCAATCGAGGTTCTGGAGAGGCCGCATCACTAAAAAATATGGTCGATTATATGAAAAGCAACTACTCCGTTGACAATAGTCAGGTATTTGCTACTGGATTCTCCGCTGGTGGGGCCATGACTACAACTATGCTTGCTACCTATCCCGACGTGTTTAGCGCTGGTGCCGTTATGTCCGGCCTTCCCTATAAAGTAGCCACTAGCAGTACCAGTGCCTTTATGGCAATGTTTGGTAATGTAAACCAATCACCAACTCAGTTGGGCAATAGCGTCCGTGGAGCTTCAGGTCATACAGGGCCCTGGCCAAGAGTGGTCACATTTCATGGCGCTTCTGACTATACTGTATATTTCATGAATCAGAATGAGATCATGGAGCAATGGACCAATGTGCACAGCATTGACCAGACAGCAGATGTTACCGACAACTCTTTCAACGGAAACTCACTTGTCACAAGGTCTGAATACCACGATGGTTGCGGTATGGCACAAGTAGTAACTTATGCTATCAATACGATGGGACATACGATTGCGATCGATCCAGGTCCGGGTACAACTCAAGGAGGGTCGAACGGCTCTTACACCAATGATGTGAATTTATTCTCCTCGTATTGGGCAGCGGAATTTTTTGGCCTTACAGGAAATAGTACACCAAGTCTCAGTCCTCCTACTAATGTCAGCGCATTAGCAACATCATCCACTCAAATAGACCTGACATGGACAGACAATGAATCTAACGAGACATCTTACACGGTAGAAAGAGCCAGCAGTTCTGGGGGAAGTTTTAGTGCTGTTGCCACTCTTTCGGCAAATGCTACTAGCTATAGTGACACTGGCCTCTCAGCGTCAACTACATACTTTTATAAAATTAAAGTGACTGACGCTAGTGCCAATACAGCTAGTAGCAGCGAGATAAGTGCGACTACACCGTCAGGAGGTGGAGGCACGCCGACGTCTCCCATTGCTCCTTCCGGGTTATCAGCTACCGCTACGGGTTCGTCCTCAATTATGCTGAGCTGGCAGGACAATTCTAACAATGAGGACTCTTTTGTACTAGAACGTTCAAAGGATAATGAAAGCAATTATATGCAAGTAACCAGTTTGCCTGCCAACACTACTAGCTATTCTGATACAGGTTTAATTCTTTCTACTACATACTACTACAGACTAAGTGCATCAAACAATGAAGGAATGTCGACATTTAGCAATTCAGCCTCAGCAGCTACAGAAGGAGAAGCAGTCATTACTACCTTAGGAAATACCTCTGGGTCCGGAATATTAAGCTATTCGAATAGTAATTCTATGGGACAATCCTTCACTGCAACCGAAGATGGGGAAGTAGTAGAGGTTGATGTTAGGCTCGTCTATAGCATATCCGGCTCTTCGCTGAGAGTTTTTCAAGGAAATACTGTTTCAGGAACACCTGCATATGAGCAAACAGGAATTTCAGCAGGGAGTGGATGGCAATCAATTGGTTTGGACATTCCGTTCGATGTAATTGACGGTCAGACATATACCTTTCAGTTAACCAATTCATCAATCAGATACTCTTATTCCAACACATATGGAGGAGGAAATTTTTGGTACAACACCATTTCTTATGGTGTTTTTGATGCGGCATTCACCATTTCGGTGAGTTCTTCTTCGTCTGCCAGGATCAAAGCAGCGTCAGATATGCAGCCTTTGGCGATGGAGCCAATTCATGTATATCCTAACCCAAGCAGAGGCGTTTTTCAAGTGCAGTTTGGACAAACCATTCGATCTGGTAAGCTTGAATTAATATCCCCAGCAGGACAAATTTTACTTTCACAATTGTTGGAGGATCAACTTTCTGTAGTTCAGGTTGACGATATCAAGCCAGGCATGTATTTTCTAAAAATAGTAGCGGAGGATCGGAATTATATGGAACGCATACTCCTTGAATGAATATGGTTTGGTAAGGAACAAAAAAGGTCGATTAATCAATCGACCTTTTTTGATATCAATTTTTATTATTCCTGGGTTCAGTCTACCTCTTCATAATTTACATAATCACCACCTTTAAAATTGCCGCCGTCTTTTGACTCGTGCTTATCTTTTGGGTTGTAATCAATGATCACGTTTCCATCTCTTGGCCTCTGCTGACTGCGTTGGCCTTGAGACTGATAAGTTTGCTGACGTGCCTGACTTGAAAAGCCAGAAAACAGGGTCCGAAGAATAAATCCACCGACCTTGGCGATGACATAAATGAAAATAAATAATAGGAGTAAAAACTTAAACATAGCTTCTTTTACTTATCGACTAAGGTATAGGTTTCGTTCTGCGTACAATTCCATGAAATAATCATCCATTAGATCGTCTATAAAGTAGATAGATTCGCCAGTAGATTTCATTTCAGGCCCAAGCTCCTTGTTCACATTTGGAAACTTATGGAATGAGAAAATAGGCTCCTTGATTGCGTATCCTTCTTTCCTGGGGTTAAACTTGAAGTCTGTCACTTTCTTATCTCCAAGCATGACCTTTACCGCATAATTCACATATGGCTCTTGATATGCTTTGCAAATAAATGGCACGGTTCGAGATGCTCTTGGGTTGGCTTCTATGATGAAAACCTCATCATTTTTGACTGCAAATTGAATGTTAATCAGTCCAACAGTATCAAGAGCCAGAGCAATTTTCTTGGTGTAATCTTCAATTTTTCTAATCACAAGGTCTCCCAAATTGAAAGGAGGCAATACTGCAAACGAGTCCCCGGAGTGAATACCTGCCGGTTCTATATGCTGCATGATGCCAATGATATATACATTTTCACCATCACATATCGCGTCAGCTTCAGCTTCCATGGCTCCGTCAAGAAAGTGATCGAGCATCACCCTATTTCCAGGAATCTGTCTGAATAACTCTACCACGTGAGATTCGAGCTCTTCCTCGTTGATTACGATTTTCATTCCTTGTCCACCGAGGACATAAGAAGGTCTTACCAGTAATGGGAACCCTAGATCCTTTGATAGCTCCAATGCTTCATCGGCAGTTTCGATGACGCCGAATTTTGGATATGGGATATTTTGTTCTTTTAGCAGAGAAGAAAAGGACCCCCTGTCCTCTGCCAGATCAAGCGCCTTATAGCTCGTCCCAATTATTTTAATTCCATATCGCTCCAGTTTCTCTGCAAGCTTAAGTGCAGTCTGCCCACCTAGTTGTACGATGACTCCTTCGGGCTTCTCCAGAAGAATAATTTCATAGATGTGTTCCCAGAAGACGGGCTCAAAATATAGCTTATCTGCAATGTCAAAGTCGGTAGAAACAGTTTCGGGGTTACAGTTGATCATGATGGTCTCATAGCCACACTCTTTTGCAGCAAGGATGCCATGCACACAAGAATAGTCAAATTCAATCCCCTGACCGATTCGATTGGGCCCTGACCCGAGTACTATGATTTTTTTCTTATCGGAGGAAATGGATTCGTTTTCTTCTTCGAAGGTGGAATAGTAGTACGGAGTTTTGGCGTCAAACTCTGCAGCACAAGTATCCACCATCTTGTATGTTCTCTTCATTCCGAGATCCTGCCGCTTGGTAAAAACCTCGCTCTCCAGACATCCAATCAGGTGGGCTATCTGTCGATCAGCATACCCCTTCTTTTTGGCTTCAAGCAAAAGATCCTTAGGTAGAGAGTCCAAGCTAAATTCACTTATTTCGCCTTCCAGAGCGATCAACTCTTCAATCTGATTCAAGAACCAAGGGTCAATTTTGGTTAAGTTGTAAATAGTTTTGAATGGAATACCAAGCTTGAAGGAATCATAGACATGAAATAGTCTATTCCAGCTTGGGTGTTTTAAGCTGTCGAGAAGCTCATCATGACTCTTTAGCTCTCGTCCGTCTGCTCCTAATCCGTTTCTTTTGATCTCTAAAGACTGACATGCTTTTTGCAGCGCCTCTTGAAAGTTTCTTCCGATACCCATGGCCTCACCTACAGATTTCATCTGAAGCCCCAGGTGTCTGTCTGCTCCCTTAAACTTGTCAAAATTCCAGCGTGGGACTTTGACAATTACATAGTCAATTGTCGGTTCAAAGAAGGCAGAGGTTGTTTTTGTGATTTGATTATTCAACTCATCCAAGTTGTACCCAATGGCCAGCTTAGCTGCGATTTTTGCAATTGGATAGCCAGTAGCTTTGGAGGCCAGCGCCGAGGATCTAGATACTCTAGGGTTGATTTCAATACCAATGATTTCATCAGTCTCCGGATGCACGGAAAATTGCACATTACAACCGCCTGCGAACTGACCAATTCCGGATATCATTTTGATGGCAAGATCACGCATGTTTTGATAAACCGTGTCAGGCAGAGTCATTGCAGGAGCTACCGTAATAGAGTCTCCTGTATGTACACCCATAGGATCAAAATTCTCAATAGAACAGATCACGATGAAGTTTCCAATACTATCACGCATGATTTCGAGTTCGTATTCCTTCCAACCCATAATGCTCTGCTCAATCAGGACTTCGTGAATAGGAGAGGCATGAAGGCCAGCATTGAGGGCTTTGTCAAAATCTTCTGGATTCTCTACAAAACCACCGCCTGCACCACCCAGGGTATATGAGGATCGAATGATCAATGGAAATCCAATTTCTTGAGCGATTTCTTTTCCTTCAAGAAAAGAAGTCGCAGTTCGCCCTTTACAGACTCCCACGTCTAGCTTCTGCATAAGCAATCTGAATTTTTCACGGTCTTCTGTGGTCTCGATAGCATCGAAATTCGATCCGATTACTTTTACATTGTGCTTTTCCCAAATGCCAGCTTTATCGCAGTCCATGGCAAGGTTCAATGCCGTCTGGCCACCCATGGTAGGCAGTACTGCATCTATGTCATGTTTTTCGAGGATTTCGCGAATGGATTTTTTTGTAAGGGGTTTGAGGTAAATGTTGTCCGCGGTTACTTCATCGGTCATAATCGTGGCGGGATTCGAATTGATCAAAGTCACTTCGATACCTTCTTCCCTAAGGGATCTGGCAGCTTGCGACCCTGCATAGTCGAATTCACAAGCTTGGCCGATTACAATGGGGCCACTTCCGATAATAAGTATTGATTTAATGCTATTGTCCTTTGGCATTGCGGAGTGTTTTTTTAGTTATTAAGGGTACTCTAAAATTGCGCAAATTTAGGAGCAATTAGGCATAATAAAAAAGTTTGAACCTATTGTCTGATATTTTTCTTAACCTGCAGCATTTTAGTTTTGCTGTTTCAAATAATATCGTTGTAATTTTGAACATTATTTAAAAAAGCTATGAAAAAAAGACATCTAACCTTACTCATTCTTGCATTGGCTATAATGCTTAATGCATGTGACTCAACCAAGGGAGAAACAGAAAGAATAAGCAAAACAATTGCTGGTGATTGGAACGTGCAATGGGTTACCTATCCGGATCAAAATGCCAGTCAGACCGAGGGGATCAACTATACTATGAATGGTCTGATGAACATTAAGGAAGATGGAAAGATTACAATCAGTGCCTATGGATACGACGGGTGCATTTTTGGTTCAGATACGCTGATTCATACACTCAATTGGGAAGTTGTTTCTGATACCGTATTAAACTTGATCAATGATGGAGACAAATATGGCATTCCATATACTATCAAAGAGATTTCCGATGATAAAATCAAGCTGCAACTAGTCGAAGACGTTTTTCTGTTTTTAACTAAGTAGTTGGCCTTTTATTGATTGGCCTTAGTTGAATTTCCTCTTCGAGAGAGGTAACCATTTTTTTGATTACAAAATCCATGTCTGCAGACTTGTCATGGAGTTGGGTAGTAATGCTCATAAGAGACTTGTCATCCGGGTGTTCTTTTAACATCTGAGTCAGGCCCAGAATACTCGAAAGCGGCCCGCGAATTTCATGTGCACTCAAAAAAGCGTACTCAAGTAGTTTTTCGTTCTGGGCTTTTATCATTTGTGTTCTTTCTTCAATAATTTTTTCGAGGTTGCTATTGATATTATTGATTTCTTCATTAGCGTGTTTCAAGCTATTGGATTGATTGACAAGCTTTACTTGATGCTCCGTGATTTGTTGATTCAAAGCTTCTAATTTCTCATTTGCTCTGCTTTTGGTGATAAAATATCTATAAAGAACTAAAGCAATAAGTAGAGTCAAAATGGCAATGCCACTTACGATATAAATAAAATATGTTTGTTTGGTTATCCTTAAGTTTTGAATATCAATTTCCCTTTGCTTGCGGTCGAGTTCGAATTGTGCTGTCAACTGCTCTATTTTTTTGGACTTCTCAGAATTGAACACCTGATTTTCCCATTCATATCTTTTTTTCAGGGCGGACATTGCCTCATTTGGTCTGCCCGATTCTATTAATAAGTCTGACAAAAGAGCGTAACCAGTCACAAGTGCCTGATAGTACAAGTTGTCTTCAGCAATTTTAAGATACTCTTTCAAATCTGGAATATACTTAACGCCCTGCCCCATTGCTTTGAGCACTTCAATACGGCTGACTTGGCCGTTTATTTCGAATAGTTCTGACTCGATCATTTTGCCGCAGACTAGGGCCGAATCAATATGCAAGAGAGCTTCTTCATATCGGGACAAGTGGACTTTTACATCAGATAAATTGAGCAGGCCGAAGGCTAAAGCTCGATGATTGTCATTTTCAATGCCAAATGTAATAGCGAGATTGAGATAGTGCATTGCGCTGTCATAGTCTTCTCTAATCTTAAAAAGGTTACCCAGGTTGCCACAAATAGATCCAACTTTTTGATGATTTGTTTGACGGGCCAAAAATAAACTTTGCCGGAAATAATCTAATGACTTATCATAATCGAGCAGGCTGGCATAGGTGATGGCAAGATTGCCGAGAGCAATAAGAATATGGTTCTTATCGTCGAGCGCTTGAGATTCGGTCAGCAGGAGTTGGTGAAACCTTAGTGCTTCCTCGTAGTTGCCGGTAATTATATGGCCATTTCCAATCCCGTTTATAGCCGCAAGCACCCCTTGGTCATATTCTATTTCTTCAGCAATCAATTTTGCCTTCTTGAAATACTCGATGGCTTCAATGGGTTGGCTTTTATTAAAATTCTTAGCAACTGTCAGTATTGAATCAACATATAATGTGTCTTTTATATCTTCCTTAAGCAGCTTTTTAAAGACACCCTCCAAACCCTGTCCGTTGGAGACAGTTGTCGAAAGGAGCAACGACACAAATATGGCAATACTGATTCTCATTATTAGGCAATAATTATGGCTTGTCAAGTGCCTCAGGGATCAGAAAGGATTTAGAATATAACAATTATTTTGGCTTATTACAAAATCTGTGAATTGGAGCCACCCTATTCTTGTTCGATTCATTTTTGCCAAAAAGCAACATCAGTCAAGAGCAACAGCGAGCTCTCGCAATACCTGGAAGAGATAGTCTACATCAGCAAGAGTACGTCTATGGTTGGTCAAACTGATCCGTAAAGAAATCTTCCCTTTTATCTTGGTTCCGGCAAAAAAGACTCGACCGTCCGCCTCTATTGCATTCAGTAAGCTTATATTGAGTTGGTCGAGAGCCTCTTCGGTCTGCTGGCCATTTCCAAGATATCTAAAGCAAACAATGGAAAGAGGTGCAGGAGCCAACAGTTCAAAATCTTTACTCTTTTCGATCAACTCTGCTGCATATTTTGCATTTTCAATGTCGTTGGTAATAGCTGCCCGGAGCTTTTCGGCACCGTAAGTTTTTAAGGTCATCCATACTTTCAACGCCTTAAAGTCCTTGGTGAGCTGTAAATTGAAATCCATCAAATCTTCCTTCTCATCTGACCCTGCCGTGAGGTAATCTGGCACCAATGAAAATGTTTCCCGTAAATGCTCCTTGTTTTTCACAATAACACAAGCCACTTCAAAAGGCACGTAAAACCACTTGTGAGGATTGATCAGAATTGAATCAGCTCGTTCTATTCCTTTGAATAGCGTACCAGCTATTTCTGTAGCAGCTGCTGGTCCTCCATAGGCAGAGTCTACCACATACCACAGATTGTATTTTTCGGCAAGGTCTGCAAGCGCATCAAGGTCGTCCACAGCGCCAGAGTTAGTAGTTCCGGCTATGCCAACGATTCCAATTGGCAGGTACCCATCCTCAATATCTTTGATTATCCACGACTCCATTTCATCCAGCCGAACCTGAAAGTTGTCATCTACTGAAATTTTTCTCAACTGTCTTTTGCCAAGGCCTAGCATATCCATGCCTTTGTCTATGCTGCTATGTCCCTGCTCAGAGGCATATACTGTCATTGTTGGTGCCTGGTGCATCCCCTCTACAGCTACATCTATGGGACATTTCATTTTGCGCATGACTGCTAGATTCAAAAAATTGGCAACAGAGCCTCCACTCACGAGTACGCCTCCGGCATCATCAGGATAGCCAATAAACTGACAGATCCACTTGATGACTATTTTCTCTATTTCTGAGTTGGCCGGTGCACTGTGCCATTTTAGATTATTCTGATTTAGAGCATTTTTCAGTACTTCAGCTAGAATCGCAGCTTGATTGCCGCCACCCGTGATATATCCGTAGTAATTTGGGCTGGTATTGAGATTCGAGTTTTGTAAGACATCTTGATCTATCTTTTCCAGAAGCTGAGATGCGGGAGTAGACTGCTGAGGAAGTGGCTCGTCAAAGAGTACCCTAATGTCTTCTGGCGTTGGGTTGTTGTACGTCTTTCCATAAGTTAGTTTACCATGCCAATCCAATACGATTTTGCTTGTCTGGTTCAGGAGTTGTTCGAATTCCTTGGGATTAAAATCTAAGTTCATTACATTGAATTTCGTGTTGCTATTTATAGCTTGATGGCTATATGACGCATTGAACGGCATCATCACCTAATCTAATTTATTTTTTTAAGCGTTTTTTCTTGATTCACCAACTTTTCGTTTCTATTCCTAAAAATAGCTAGCAGGATACAAGTCTTTATTCCAACAGAAAACGGGAGCCATATTTAGCCTAAGTAAAAAATAGTTAAATTAGTTATACAAGTATCAACACCACTTATGGTAGAAGAACAGCTCAAAGCATTAGCACAACTAGCCAACAGCGATGATAATGTTGATGAGCGGGAGTTACGTTTGATTTTTCGGATTGGGGAAGCACATGGAATGAGCCGGGATGAAATCCAGCAAATTGTAGATGATCCCGGACAACTTGGAGACTTGAAATCCCTTAGCGAAGATGACAAATTTGAATTTCTCTATAGCATCATTCAGCTAATGAAAATCGATGATGAGATTTTTAATGAAGAAGTTCTCTACTGTCAAAAAATAGCCACGAAGCTCGGGTACGGCTTGGGTGCTGTAATGGAAATGTACCCTCTTGTACACAAAAACATTGTCTTGAGAGCCGAGAAGCAGCAGCTCAAGAGAAAAATCCAGCAGTTCTTACAGTGAGAGACGAGTGAACCTACTCTAATTATAAAACAATTTCTTAATTTGTTCGAAAAAGCAGGAGTTACTATCTTGACTGTCGAACACCTTCTCTCAAATCATGGTTAAGAAATTACTCTTTTTTGTCCTCCTACTTCTACTATTTATTATCGCTGGAGCGTACTGGTATGCAGACAGCTCCAGACCAAAATACACAGGTGAGGCCAGTTTACCCGGACTTTCTGATGGAACGGAGGCCTATTTTGATAAGTATGGCATTCCTCATATTTATGCTGACAATGAAGTAGATGCCTATCGGACACTTGGCTATTTGCATGCCCAGGATAGACTGTGGCAGATGGAAGTAGTACGAAGAATAGCACCGGGGAGACTGTCTGAGATATTTGGAAGCAAATTGCTAAAGACAGACAAACTCTTCCGTGGATTGGGAATTCACCAATACTCCATCCAGACGCTTGCCACCTTTGAAGCCGAGGGTGACCCAGTCATCAAGGCAGCTGCCCAAGCCTATATTGAAGGTGTGAATACCTTTCTCAAGGATGGGCCGACACCCATAGAGTTTACCCTTCTGGGAATCGAAAAAACGCCGTTTACTTTGATAGATGTCTACAACACCATGGGCTATATGTCCTTCAGTTTTGCTGCAGCGCAAAAGACGGAACCTTTAGTCACCAGAATACTAAATGATCTAGGTGAGGAATATATTAATGACCTTGATGTGGACATCAATATTGAAAGTGCAACCATGAGGTCATATCCTACTGACACGCTTATGGAAGAAATGGCAATCCTGATTGATGAAGTCTTGAAAGATTTACCAGCATCTCCATTTATTGGGAGCAATAGTTGGGTTATCGGGCCTGAAAAAACTGAATCCGGAAAGGTGATTCTAGCCAACGATCCACACATTGCCTTTTCTCAGCCAGCCGTATGGTATGAAGCTCATATAGAAACGGAGGAGACCTCCTTCTATGGATACTATCTCGCTGGATACCCGTTCGCTATTATGGGACACAACAGACAATATGCCACAGGGTTGACCATGTTTGAAAACGATGATATCGATTTGTACCTTGAAAAAGTTAACCCTGAAAATGCTAACCAATATCTCTTTGAAGAGGAGGTAAGAGATTTCAAAGTGCGTCGCGAAAACATTGTCGTAAAGGATACGGCAAATGTTGAAATGGAAATTCGACATACACATCATGGCCCTGTGGTCAACGAAGCACTCGGACTGGATCCTAATATGCCACCGGTATCATTATTTTGGGTGTATACACAAAAGCCAGGAGAGATCCTTGAAGTCACTTATGGGTTTTCGCATCTCTCAGATTTTGATGATGCAAGAAACAATGTGGCCAAAATTCATGCCCCAGGCCTCAATGTCATGTATGGAGATATAAACAACAATTACGCTCGATGGTCGTCGGCGCATCTGATGAAAAGAGCCCCACAAGTAAACTCCAAGTTGATTCTCGATGGCACATCTAAAGAGACCGAGATGCTTGGATACTATGATTTTAACTATAACCCAAAATCCGAAAATGCTCCCTGGGGATTTGCTTATAGCGCAAATAATCAATCGGATACCACTAATGGAGTAGTGGTGCCAGGCTACTACCTGCCAGAAGATAGAGCCAGGCGTATCAAACAACTCCTTTCTGCTGGCAAAAAATGGAACGTTGAAGATACAAAATCAATGATGCTCGATATCACGTCCAACAACTCCCCGGAGGTGGCCCGATCTATAGTGCAAGCAGTGGATCCAAAACTAGTGAATTCGGAAAATGAAGAAAACGCACTGAGTATCCTAAGTAGTTGGGAAGGAAGTTTTGAGTTGGAAGCTGTAGCCCCAGTGATTTACAACAAAATGGTGTATAAAATACAAGAAGCTCTTTTTGTGAATAAAATTGGAGAGAAAGGCTTCGACGCTTATATGAAAACTCATCTGATGAAAAGGAGTTTCCAGCCACTTTTCGCTAATGACAGCTCAGTATGGTGGGACGATCCTACAACGCAAGAAGTGGAAACGAGATCTCAGGTCATTACATCAGCATTCACAGAAGGCATTTTAGAATTAGAGAATCAGTTGGGGAGCGATATGTCAGACTGGCAATGGAGCAAAGTGCATACATTAGAGCACGGCCACGTACTGGGATCGGTAGATTTGTTACGGAAGTATTTTAATGTCGGGCCATTCCCTGTACCGGGAAACAACGAAGTAATCAACAACTATATCTATCGATGGACTGCAGACGGTGCTTACAAAACCACCGCCGGGCCGTCCACAAGAAGAATTGTTGATTTTGCTGATGTAGAGGGCAATAGCTGGAGCATTTTGCCAACCGGTAATTCTGGCAATATCTTTTCCCCACATTATAGCGACCAAGCTGAGATGTTTGTGCGTGGAGAGTTTAGAAGACAATTGATGAACAAACAAGAAATTGTTGATCAATCCGAAGGAGTCTTAATTCTGAAACCATAAGCTGGAAAGTTTGATGTAAGGAATACTTCTAATCCTCACTATTAGTATTCCTACTGTTCAGGATGAAAAATTTGCATCAAAATTTGATACAAGTAAAAGGTCATAGTCTTATTCTTGCCATCCAATAGTTTTTATCAGCACTTATAACATAATTTAATAATGAACAAATTTTCCCTTGCAGTCCTGGTCATGCTTGTTTTCACATTTGTATCTCAAGCCCAAAAACATGAACAAAACCTTCGTACCATTTTCGATGAGGCTCTGACAAATGGTCAATCGTATCCCATGCTCAAATATCTTTCACTTAGCATAGGGCATAGACTCAGTGGGTCGCCTTCTGCTGCTGCTGCGGTTGAATACACTCGACAGCAAATGGAATCAATGGGATTTGACCGAGTATATCTACAGGAAGTGATGGTACCCCATTGGGTAAGAGGTAATACAGAGGTTGGTAGAATTGTAGGAGCAAAATCCTTTGGATCAAAAGATATGAAAGTGACTGCGCTGGGCAATAGTGTTGGAACTGGATCAGCCGGATTGCTTGCGGAAGTGATCGAAGTGCAAAGCCTAGAAGCCCTGGAGTCATTAGGAAAGAAAAACGTAGAAGGTAAGATTGTATTCTTCAATCGGCCGTTGGACCCGAAGCATATCCATACAGGGCATGCCTATGGTGGAGCAGGTGATCAGCGCGTAAATGGACCTTCTGTAGCTGCCAAGTATGGTGCAGTAGCTGTGGTAGTGAGGTCGCTTACCTTAGCGCTGGATGATGTACCCCATACTGGTACTTTGATCTATGATCCCGAAGCCCCAAAGATACCTGCAGTAGCCATTAGTACTATCGGAGCGAATGAACTAAGTAAAACTCTCAAAGCCAATAAGGGTTTGAAATTCTACATCGAAACTCACTGCGAAATGCTACCAGACGTATTATCCTATAATGTAATAGGTGAGCTTACCGGATCCGAATTACCCAACGAGTACATAGTAGTGGGAGGACACCTCGATTCATGGGATGTTGGGGATGGATCTCACGACGATGGAGCCGGATGTGTACAGGCAATCGAAGCCGTCCGAATTTTTAAAGCTACAGGCATTCGTCCAAAACGAACGCTGAGAGCAGTCATGTTTATGAATGAAGAAAATGGCCTTAGAGGCGGTAAGGAATATGCACGTGTGGCGAAGGAGAAAGGAGAAAAGCATGTGGCTGCACTTGAGTCAGATTCAGGAGGGTTTACACCAAGAGGATTTGGTATCAGATCTACTGACGAGGTGCTCACAAAAATCCAAAGCTGGAGTGATCTGTTGGCTCCTTATGATTTACGAAAGCTAGTGAAAGGATACGGTGGAGCTGACATCAATCCGATGGAAGATCAAGGCACCGTTTTGATCGGATTGATGCCTGATTCACAGCGATATTTCGATTATCACCATACATCTGAGGACACCTTCGATAAAGTCAACAAACGCGAACTGGAGCTTGGAGCTGCCTCTATGGCCGCTTTGATCTATCTGATCGACCAGAAGGGTTTGTAAGAAAAAGCAGTTGGTTTCAACGAGTAATCTACCAGCTAGAAAGTGTTAATTGTTTATAAATCTTGAATTATTCTCATGCCCCATTTCATCATACACTGTTCGGAAGGAATCACCCGAGTACATTCCAAAAAGGAAATCATGCAGCAGGTCTATAACCAGGCCGTGGCTAGTGAGCTTTTTACCAAGGGAGATATTAAAGTACGCGTTTTGCCTTTCGAAGAATTTATAGCCGGAGAAGGGTCGGATGATTTCATACATGTCTTTGGCAACATTATGCAAGGGCGGACAGATGAGCAAAAGGCTAATCTGTCACGCCGTATTGTTTCTGTACTCAATGGTTTATTTCCTCAAGTGCCTATCATTTCTATGAACGTCACAGACTTCGAAAAAGCCAGCTATTGCAACAAGGCAATGGTATAAAAGTTGAAAATGTATATTAGCCGGGAATCAAAGGAAGAAACCGAAAAACGATTGCAAGAGGTATTGAAGACGGCCACCTTCAAGGTTTATGAGGAGCCCTATTACTTCAGAGAAATACCAGCAGACGATTTTCAATTTGATTCAAAAGCACTGGCTATGGTTAGAGATGATCAAGTTTGGAGTCAGCTGGTTCCTGTCGAACACGAAGGCACAGAAAACTTTAGGATATTTCGGTTTCATTTTAAGAAAGGGCTGGACAATAGTGGGTTTGTTGGCTGGTTGGCCACTAAAATTAAGGAAGAATTCGGTTCTGGCATTTTCGTAGTTTGTGGGCAAAACTCGAAGCAAGGAGGAATATTTGACTATAATGGATGTCCCATCGAAATCGCAGATCAAGTCATAGACTTCATTCTTAAATTGAGAAAATAGACTATTCTATTTCAATCTTGAAAGCGTTTATAAACGGTCAAATTAGCCGAAAATAAACGTTTTTTGTTTTACCTTTTAGGGTAAATCATTCCATTTCATGAAAGAAATAATAACAACACCTGCAAGCAGATTTGAAAACTTACAAGGGTACAGCTTTACTGCCAATTATCTGGAAGTAGAGCCTGGGCTGAGAATTCACTACGTGGACGAAGGGCCTAAAGACGGCCCAATCATGCTACTGTTGCATGGCGAGCCCAGCTGGTCTTATCTCTATAGAAAAATGATCCCCATTCTTTCCAAACATGGTTTTCGTGTTATAGCTCCCGATCTGATCGGTTTTGGTAAATCCGACAAGCTGATCAAAAAATCGGAGTACACCTATCAAACACATTTGCAATGGATGACCACCTTTGTGGAACAACTGGATCTAAATGACATCACACTCTTTTGTCAGGACTGGGGCGGCCTGTTAGGGTTGCGAATGGTCACAGATATGCCGAATCGGTTCGCTGCGGTGGTGGCTTCCAATACCACTTTACCTACCGGTCAGGTCGCTATGCCCGAAAGCTTCCTACAGTGGCGGGAATATTCTCAACACTCTCCCGGATTTGAAGCAGGCAAAATTATCAATATGGGAACAGTCCAAGACTTGAGTGAAGAAGTAATAGCCGCTTATAATGCACCCTTTCCCTCCGAGGAGTATAAGGCAGAGGCCAGAATATTTCCAATGCTAGTGCCTGCCGACGAGAACAATCCCGAGTCTGCAATCAACCAGTTGGCCTGGAAAAAATTAATGCAATGGGAAAAGCCATTTCTGACCCTATTCGGAGATTCAGATCACATTATGAAGGGCGCAGAAATCCCTATGCAAAAGCTGATTCCTGGAGCAAAAGGGCAGGATCACAAAATATTAAATGCAGGTCATTTCATCCAGGAAGAAAAAGGAGAGGAACTATCGGAGCTGATCTTGGCGTTCTACGAAAAGAATTTTAATTCCAATTAAACAAGAAGTGGAAGCAGAACAGGTACCGCCAGTTTTTTCTCAGCTCAACCCTGGGCTGGTCTCGGAGATCACAGCTGCAGCAGTGCAGAAGATGATACCCAAAGACACCGAGATTTTGCGAGAAGGCCAGTATGTAAAAGTAATCCCTGTTGTGCAGAAAGGATTGATCAAAGTGTTTACCAGACACGAGGGCAGAGAACTGTTACTCTATTATATCCGCCCCAATGAGAGCTGTATTATGTCCTTTGCCGCCAGCATAAAAAATGAACCCAGCAATGTTTTCGCCCTTACCGAAGAAAATACGACAGCATGGCTCCTTCCCGTGGACAAAGTATCAGAATGGACTCGCCAGTTTCCAGATATTAACTCGCTCTTTTTCCAACAGTACAACCTGAGATATGGGGAGCTGCTAGATACAATCCATCACGTGCTCTTTGATCGGATGGACAAGCGACTTCATGACTATTTAATGGAGAAAGTGAATTTAACAGGCAAAAACCCTTTGAAAATTTCTCACCGTCAGATTGCCAATGAATTGGGTACCGCACGCGAGGTGATTAGTCGTGTCATGAAAAAACTTGAAAGCGAAGGCAAGCTGCTCCAACAGCCCCACAGTATAAAAGTCTTATAAAATGGTGACATAAGTCACTGCATCGCGGGTTTCGCGCCAATATCTTTGATAAAAAGAGCTATGAAAGGCAAAATTTACAAATTCCTGCTAGTATGCCTGACTTGTCTGGCATTGGTCACAGGAATTGTCCTACTGGTTCAGTATGTATCAAACTAAATACAAAATTATGAAAAAGAACATGGGAAACGCAGATCGAGTACTCAGAGTAGTCGTCGCTGCCATCATCGCCACACTGTACAATGCTGGTATTATTTCCGGCATACTCGCCATTATTTTGTTGGTTTTAGCTGGTGTATTTATCTTGACAAGCTTTGTGAGCTTCTGCCCACTATATGCACCTTTTGGCATTAGCACCTGCAAAATGAAAGAGAAGGAATAGTGGAGCCTTTTAGCTAAGAACTACCAATCTTAAAAGAACATTTGCTGCTATCTCCTAGTAGCCCCAATATTTTATGTTCGCATTAGTTCTGAGAAGTTGAGATTTTTGTCTCATCAATTGCTAAAACTTATTTCGGTTACATCTATTGGAGATTTGGATACAGCGAAGTCCTAAGGTATATCCTTTGTCCCTGAGACAGATCTTCAATTAGCCAATTGAAACCAATAGCTTATGTGGCACATGACTAGGCCATTAGTTATAAATTAGAATTAAGTGTGCTCACACCATTTTCAGTACATATAGATTTATTATCTTCCAATTGAGTCCTCGAGAAGGTTAGAACTAAACCATATTATACTTGACCAAAGAACAAAGGATTTTGGATCTAATGAGAAACAGGCTCTGTCTATAATCAATTAATTTCCTTAACTAATGTTAAAGCAACTGACCACGCTTCTAGTATTCACTTTGTTTGCAAATTCGCTCAAGGCGCAAGACTACTCAGAGGTGCTCTCGCAAGCGAACGACTACTACGAAAACTCTCAGTACAGGGAAGCACTTAGTTTGTATAGTAAGGTCGTTGAGTCCGATTCTGCCGATGCGGAATTATTCAAACTCCGAGGCAACTGCTATTATCAGCTAAATCATATCGAGAATGCCATTTCAGATTACAAAAGGGCTATCAGAATGGATTCCACTTTTGCAGATGGCTATTACAATCTTGCCAATGTATTCGATGAGCAAGACGTATTGGATAGTGCTGTGTTGAATTTTCGCATCTATAATCGTCTTCAAAAAGACGACCCGGAAGGCTATGTGAGATTGGCTAACTGCTTTCAAAAGCAAGGACGATCGGACTCAGTTACTCAAATGTACGAGTATGCATTTACACTTGATAGCTCCAACCTGATGACGATTCACTACCTCAGTTGGAATTACTTTTATATAGAAGACTATGAGCGAGCGAGGACAATCGCAATCAAAGCAGAAAACATTGATTCATTAGATATCAACTTCGCTCTACTCCACGGTATGTGCAGCTTAGAGCTAGGAAACTTTCAGGAAGCGGTCGATCAATCTGTTCAGGCATTGCAAATTGACTCTCTCAACTTTGACGCTTTCACATTAGGTTTGGAAGCCAAAATATTGGCAGAGACTGACCTGAAGCTGATAGAGAAGGATGAAAACAAAGCTTACAAATTTAAAGACTATACCTCCAAAAACTTAAACCTCCTTCTGGATAAGAATAATTTAATCCCATATGACTCCTTGTTTGATAGGATGAAAAACACGGAAATTCTTTCTCGCGATGATTATCTCAGATTCTATTTGGCGCAAAGTCAGCAAAGCACCTACTCTCCATATTTTCAAATGTCCGATCCCAAAATCGCCGAACATTTCAACAATCAGGAGTTTATGGAATTGGCAAAATACACTGAGAACGTACTTCAGGCGACACCGTTAAAATTGAATGATATTTATAAGGTCTCAGTCGCCAACTATATGACCAGAAATATGGATGATTTTCGCAGGCTTTATTCCATCTACTATGGCCTGATGGAGAGCATCATTGCAACAGGAGATGGTACCAAATACGAATCTGCATATATAGTGGTATCCACCGCAGACGAATATTCTCTACTCAACTATTTCGGACTGAGGTCAGCCGGGCAGAGCCTCCAGCATTCTGATGGACACAGCTACGATATCCTAACGGCTTTTGATCAGGACAGCGAAGAATCTGAGGTCTACTTCAATATAGATCTGCCATTTGGTAGACTCGACTCCTCATTTTCAGGAAGCAGCAAGGACAAGAAAAAGGGGAAAAAGAAAAACAGGAAGGGAAAGAAATAAGCAATGATGAAAAAAACACTAAACCTTATTATTCTATGCATAGCAATAATAATTGGCTGTTCGCCGAAAACATCGACTGAAGAATCAACTAAAACAGTACTATTTGTCTGCACACATGGAGCTGCACGAAGTCCTATTGCCGCGGCGTATTTCAATCAGCTGGCTCAAGAAGAAGGACTGAATTATCAAGCGGTCTTTCGAGGTACAGAGCCTGATGCAGAACTCACTACGGCCACTATTGAAGGGCTAAGTGCCGACGGCTTTAATATAAATGATTGGAATCCACAGCTTGTGAACGAAAATGATCTAAAGGCAGCTAGCCAAATCATAACTTTTGATTGTCAGCCCCCACCTGTGGAAGGACTGAAAATAGTGGCCGTAGAATGGAATGGCACTCCTTCGATAAGCAAGGACTATAATACGGCTCGCGACGCCATACTATTGGAGGTAAGAAAATTGATTGTTCAACTGAAAAGTGAATCTAATTAGGCATAAAAAAAGGAGCCAGACGAGCTCCTTTTTACTTATTTATTACCTGAAATTAGGATTCATTAGCAATTGAAATAGCCATGGGGATGCCTTTTCGTACGGCCCGGTATTGCTCTTTTTCGTCCGGATTGTATTTGTCTAGTTCAAAGAAATCTTTGTCGAACATTTCTTTTGCTCGTTCCATATAGATCTGATTGAAGGCCTCTTTGATGTATACAAGATTGCGTAGATAAGTGTCATATGTATCGTTGTTTTCAAACTTGGCGCTCACCACATAGTTGGACGACTGATTCTGCATATGCTTTCTAACCATAGCATCTACCTTTATTTGATTGGATATTCCTTCATCATCTCCAAACTTAATCTTTAGTACCTCTATGCCAGTTCTGGCGATGTATTCATCATCAATTGTGGGCAGTTGAGGTACTCCTGGACGAGTATCTCCTGGCATAGGAGGAAGTAGCAAAGCAGACTCTGCCCTTTCTCCAGCCTCGGTCTGTCCGAGATGGAGCACCTTGCGTCGGTCAGCCTTGCGAAGGACAGTATGAATCTCACGTATCAGACCCATAGACTGATTGCGATCCACCCGCATGACGATGATGCCACTCTCATCCAACTTTGATGAAGCTATTTCCGACATTATCCCAGCCACTTCTACGGACTTGCCATTGATGGTTATTTTATTAGATGCTACCGTTAGCTCCAGTGAATTGTTTGCACTTAAATCTACCTGACCGTGTGTGGCTGAGAGTACTGGCAAGCTGATGCCATCAGCAATGATATTGGCGGAAGACCCTTCAGAAGTGATGGCTACTTGCTCCTCTACAAGCGAATTGCATTGTACAGCGGCAATACTAAAAATGATTGTACCTATAAGGACGAAGGCTACTTTTACTTTACCTGTCCATCCTGATTTTTTACTTTTCATCATGGTTATTCTTTTTTTTATAAATGATAAATTGAAATTGTGTACCAACCCGTATGAGTTGTTGCTGATCAATTGCCTCAAAAGCAAAGTCTGGTACTCAACTAAGGAATAACCCTCATTTAGTATGTTGTTGTCTGCTATATATTCATGTGTTGTTTTTAGAGATTTAATAAGCCGCCAGATCACAGGGTTGAACCAATGTATGGCTGCTATTAGTTGAACAATAATTAGATCCAAGGAATGACGTTGTCGGACGTGTGTTGCTTCATGTGCTAGAATATGATCGTACTCCTTCGAATTTGTCATTTCCTTTGGGATGAAGACATATTTCATAAATGAAAAAGGAGCAATCGGTTTGTCCACTAGCACAATTGTTAGGTCGTCCCGATGTACATGTGAGTGTTTACCAATTAATTGGTAGATCCATTGTACTGTCCAAAACGTGCAAGACCAACAAAAAATCAAACCGATGACATATATGCTCGCCAGAACCCATAATATCAGATCCATAGAACTGACATCGGATAAAAGCCCTTCCAGAGATTCCCCGTTACTTCTCACAACCCCGCCATTCGCAAAGGACCATTCTTCAAATGCATCATAATAAGACAAACGCACTTTGCTGATTTCCTCTATAGGCCTCTGAACAACAGCCACCTTTGGAGGATCAAAATCAAAACTCAAAAGCGGAAAAAGCAAACTAAAGACCACAATAGAGAGCAGATAATACCGGTTGAGCGCAAAGAAGGTTTCCCTCCTTAGGATCAATAGGTACAAAGTATATAGGCAAATCAGCATAATGCTTGATTCAGCCAAAAACCAAATTATCCTATCCATTCTTTTGTGATTTTAAGTCCTTTAGCATTTTCATCACTTCGTCCAACTCCTTCTCATCCAATTCTTTACTTTCCGAAAAGAAGTTGACCACCTTGGTGAGCGAGTTACTGTAGTAATCCGACACCAGTCTCGACAGCTGCCCCTTGCTATATTCGTCCTTAGTAATGAGTGGATGATACTGATGAGAGTTGCCATAAGCAGTATAGCCTACAATCTCCTTCTGTACCAAGACACGCACTATGGTAGATACCGAATTGTAGGGCGGCTTTGGGTCGGGGTATTGATCGATAATATCCTTGATAAAACCTTTTTCAATACCCCAGAGAATTTTCATTATTTTCTCTTCTGCCTTAGTTAAAGTGACCATCGCTTTATGAGTTTAATTAATCAGCTATACAATAGTACAACTTAATTTTAAGTTTGCAAACTTATTTATAAGTTATTCAACGTAATTTTAAGTTATGATGTAAAATGTAATTTCAAAATTGAAGGTGATTGTCGGAAATGATCACGGGATAATCAGTACGATTAATTAAATTGGATACACGTTGATTTTTTATCCTTCGGTGTTTAAGGAATCAGTCAACCCTAAAACAAAAGAAACTATGAAGCATATTGCGATTGCTATTGTCCTGGCACTTATACTAATTGGTTGTACCACCAAAATCGAAAAGGAAGTCATTCAGAAATCTTCCGATTATTTCAACTACACAGATTCGGCAGATCGTATGAGTGGAGGAGTAAAACTCATTCCAATTCAAACTCCTGCTGGAGAATTTAACGTTTGGACCAAACGTGTTGGAAACAACCCTACTATGAAAGTACTTCTGCTTCATGGTGGTCCAGGAGCGACACATGAATACTTCGAATGTTTCGATGCCTACTTCCCCAAAGCCAATATAGAATATTACTACTACGACCAGTTAGAATCTGCCTATAGCGACCAACCCTCAGATAGCATATTATGGAATCTGGATCGATACGTAGAGGAAGTCGAACAAGTCAGAATAGCGCTGGGGTTGGACAAAGACAACTTCTATCTGCTCGGTCATTCTTGGGGAGGAATATTGGGTATAGAGTACGCCCTCAAATATCAGGACAATCTAAAAGGACTGATAATAGCTAACATGATGTCATCCATACCTGCCTATGTGGATTATGCTAATGACGTTCTCGGTCCTAAGCTGGACCCTGAAGTGCTGGCTGAAATCCGTGCGTTAGAAGCCAACGAAGATTATGCTAACCCAAGGTATAGTGAATTGATATACACACATTACTATCCAAAACATGTGCTCCGCATGCCTTTGGAGCAATGGCCAGATCCTGTCAATCGAGCTTTTGCTAAGCTAAATATGGACATGTATGTGACCATGCAAGGACCTAGCGAATTTGGAATTGTGGGAGATGCCAAATTAAAGAATTGGGATCGAAGTCAAGATTTAGGAAAAATAAAAGTGCCTACGCTCACCATAGGCGGAGCCTATGACACGATGGACCCTAAGCATATGGAATGGATGGCGACCCAGATGCCGGACGCATCTTATTTACATTGCCCGAATGGAAGCCATATGGACATGTACGATGATCAGGAGGCCTTCTTCGACGGCCTGATCAAATTTGTAAAAGACGTAGATCAAAGAACCAATGACTCAAATGAATAGAGTGCTGATCTTTCTTATGTCTTCGCTGATTTACCATACCATAGACGCTCAGTCTATATCGGGTTTTGAAGAGGTAGAGTTTGTCACTACAGATGATATCAAAATAAGTGCGTCATATGGGTTGGCGAAATCGACTATACCAGCCGCAGCGATTATACTTATTCATCAGGGCGGCTCATCCCGAGAGGAGTGGTTTGCCCTTGATCTTGTTAAGGATCTTTTGGATAATGGATTTGCCATCTTGGCTTACGACGTCAGGACGCATGGTAAGTCCGGAAAAGATCAAGGTAATCTCACCGACCTTTTTGGCAATCCAAACCGAGCTCCGCTAGATCTAAAGGCAGCTTTAGATTTTTTGAAATCTGATACTCGCGTTGATAGTACTAGAATAGGAATACTGGGTGCATCCATTGGTGCCAATTTGGCTTGTGTGGCTGCTTCCTCAGATTCATATCCAGTAAAGTCTGTGGTTTCGATTTCGGCAAAAGTTACCGCCATTGAAAGCTTAGGAACAGTAAAAAGCCCTACTTTAAGAAATGCATTTCACATTGCCTCAGCGGAAGAACAAAACGGGCTAAGGCGTGGCTGGGCCGAGGAGCTTTATGCCAATACATCAGGGCATCGAGCAGTTCACATCGCAGATGGTAGACTGCACGGATCTTATATTTTGAGGGAAAACTCCCCGTTGCAGAGAGAAGTACTAGCATGGTTTAAGAAAACATTGTAGGAAGAGTTCGACCTGGAACTGCAGCTTCAAAAGCTCATTTTTATTAAATTGAAGTGCAACTGACTATGAATACCATGAAAATCACCTCCTATATTCTTACCATATTTATACTCTGGTCTTGTGACTATAATCCAAAATCGCAAGCAATGGATAAAGATCAAATAAAGTTGGAGGTCCAACAGATGTTCGATAATTATCATAAAGACATTGCCACTGACGGATTGCTAGCCGAGTTTAAATACTTGGACACGTCTGCAGATTTTTATTGGGTGCCACCTGGTTATGATGCTGCGCTTAGTTATGATTCAGTCGAGACAATTTTGACTGCCAACGCAAAGTCATTTCAGCAAATCTATTTTGGTTGGGATACATTACAAATCTTTCCGCTGACCGCAGATATTGCAAATTACTCTGGGATAGTATTGGGAGAAATGACGGATACAGCCGGTACACAAATGAATGTTTCTATAATCGAATCAGGTACAGTAATAAGACGAGAAGATGGATGGAAATTGTTGAGTGGTCAATCTGCTACCCTTAGTCAATAATCTTTCCTTTTCGAGACTGAGAGTAAAAACATCATTCCGTTTCAATAGTTGAGAGCCCATACAAAAATAAAATCTAAGAAATGGATCGGCCTTAGTAAAAATCCCTATCCGCCTATCAGGAATTGTTTATGGGCTATGTCAAAGAAAATTTCAAATTAACAGTTGATGGAGAGTTGATTTCTCTTGAAAGCGGAGGTATTAATCCGGAATCTGATCAAACAGATTTGAAACTTGTTCTTCCCGACATACCATTACAGCCCACAAATCTTCGAGTGACATCTCCATGTTCGCAGACATTTACAATCAAACTAATTTATTTAGAATCTATAGGGGTAGGGAAAAGGTCACCAAGCTCTTTTTAAGTGAAGACAATGATTTTCAAATCATCTTGAACTTAACAGCTGATGGCATAAATGTGGATGAAAGCAGATCGAATAAGGACAAATACTTGGTGCCAGGTATCGGACTAGTTATCATTAGCCCTATCATGCTATCAAGAAAAAAATTGGGAAAATAATTCCATAAAGACAACCTTTTCAAGTAGAAACCCACGGGCGGTGCAGATGGCACTTACCTGTGGGTATTTTTTTGTTCGTACTAAAATTACGATTTTGCAGTGTAGTAGGCTTTAGAAAATGATCAAAAGGACACTTTCGCATATTATCAACCCCGATCAGGCTATTTCAAGGCCAAAAGGTAATGGAGTAATTCATGTAAAGACTACAAATCAATACTATTATCCTTCTCACAAGACGCCATATATGTTGGCAACTCAACTGAATGGCAAGGGAAACTACCGGCTAAATGGTAGGCCTATTGAAATATCAGAGCGATATTTCTATTTCCTAAATGAAAACGATGAGTTGGAAATCAGATTTAATGAGAAAGCCACTGTAGAAACTCTACTCGTATTATTTGATAATGACTTTATCCATGATTGTGAAAGTTGTATTCAATCGTCAACAGTAGGGTTGTTAGACGATCCTTTTGATAAGACTAATAGGCTCACCACAATACCAGAAGTGCCTTTCGTACTCAATGGTCAACTCAGGCTGCTGCTTTCTAACCTTACTGATCCGGCGCTTACCCAAGAGGTTTTGGACGATTGTCTATACGAATTGATCATAGCGTTCGATTCAATCGAAAAAACAACTCGAGGTGAATTAAGAAAAATTGACGTGGTGAAAAAGTCTACGCAACAAGAACTCTACAGACGGCTTTTTTTGGCAAAAGAATATTTGCATGATCATGTAAACTCCTCAGTAAGCCTCGACTCGCTGGCATCGGCCGTAGGAATGAATAAATTTCATTTATTGGCCAACTTCAAAAATCTTTTCGATGATACTCCACATCAATATCTAGTCAAGCTGAAATTAGAAAAGGCCAAGAAGATGCTGAGGAGCAAAAAGTATAACGTGACACAAACCTGCTACGCTCTGGGCTTCACAAGCCTTGGGTCTTTCAGCCATTCGTTTGCCCGATATTTCGGAAAAACACCCGCTTCTATATTGAAGTAAAAATTCCCAATTTTCGATAAATCCAACTCGTGTTCTTGTTCGAATATTGTGACATGAAAAATTCAACACCTGTGCTGTTTGTGATACTATTATTGCTTGCATGCAACACAAAAACGAATCACAATATGACACAATTTATATCCGAGAAAGAAGTCAGGTCAGCAAGTTTTATACTTGATGCTGAAATAGAAAGAGTGTTCCCATTATTCGGAGCGTTTGAAGAAAGAAAATGGGAGAAACATTGGAAACCCAAACTGATTTACCCAGAGACAGAAGTCATCGAAGAAGGTACAACCTTCAGCTCGGATGGCAGTGCCGAAGAAGGCGAATACCTTTGGCGAGTATCTAAGTTTGATCCAGGCCTGTTTCATATTCAGTATTTGGTCTCCACGCAGAATCGATATTGGACAATCACAGTCAAGTGTCAATCATCTGCTGATCAAAAGACGAAGGCGGAGGTCACCTATTCATTTATTGGCTTAAACGAAAAAGGCAATCAGTTGAACAAAATCGCAGCTGATAAGATGTACAGTCGCAATTTGGAGGATTGGGTTGAGGCCATCAATTATTACTTAGAGCATGGGAAAGCAATTTAGCCAGCACGGGCAATCTAGACATTAAAAGCTCAGAACATTTTTAATCTGTAGGAGTTAGTCAAGACAGGCATTAAATGTGGTGATACGAGGATTAAAATTTCGTATTTCGTTATCTTCGAATCCATCGCATTTTTATTAAAGTCCTTGATGAGTAAAAAGAGTTTTTTGGGCAGGCTTAATTTGTTTACCCTGACAGATTATAAGATACAATCCAATAGAGTGTATTTTGGGATTCTGATTAGCCAAATGCTTGTTGCCTATGTTTTACTTCTGGCTGAAATCTTGGTGGATTTGCAGTCAAGTACTGTAGAAACTTTTGCTGCCTATGCCCTTGCTGTCACCTTAATTTCGATTCTTGGATTTAGTTATCCCAACAAAAACTGGATTAGGGGAGCAGTACCAGTCTTTATTTACCTGCTCTGTGAATATATCTTTTTGGCACTGCCAAAGACCTATACGTTTATGGTTTATTGGTTTCCGTTGATTCCTGTAGTAGCATTAATTATACAGGGTCTTAAAAGATCACAAATTTGGGCATTAATTATACTGATCACTCAGTTCGCCAATTTTTTTTATCTGGAAGATCAGATTGGTCAAACTTATTTAATGGAAGTCAGAGGACTGTCTAGTCTCTGGTCAGGAACTATATTTATCATCACTATTTTGAGTTCACTGTATTTTCTATATATCCTTTTGGGCGAAGCCTATACTGATTCTAGAAAGAAAAATGCAGAACTTAGTCTGCTGAAAACTCAAATCCAGGAGATGAATGAGGAGCTGTTTGAAATTAATAAAAGGCTTACTTCTTCTAATGAATCACTGGAGGAGAAAGTTAGATTTCGTACGCAAGAATTGGAGACTCAAAACAGTCAGCTAAAAAAGTACGCGTTTGCCAACTCTCATTTATTGCGTGCACCTCTATCGAACGTACTTGGCCTTACGGATATCATTAGTCAATCTCTGGAGCCGGGCAAAGAAAATGAAGTAGCTCTTGCCCTCAGAAAAGCAGCACTCGACTTGGATACAGTAGTGAAAAACATTAACCGAGACCTTGAATCTGGTGATATGAACATGGACGAACGGGTATCCTAATATGAGATTTGGCGAAACCACACAAAATCTATTTTTATCAATCACAATTGCGAAAATGAGCCTAATGAAGCAGATAATAATTGGACTGATAATTCTGCTAACCATTCCATATGGATTATTTGCTCAGGAGTATTCTCAAGGCGACATCAAAAAGATCGAATTGCTGGACAGGAAACTTTCTATCTCACATGTAGAATATGAAAGTATAAGGCCCATAGTGCAGCATCGAATAGTCGATGAATTTGTGAGCTTGATAGATCCGGACAGACTGCTGCTCACTGTAGAGGTAATTGACGAACTCAGACGATCTATTCCATCAGACCGAGAATTAGAATTAAAGAGCCTCAATGGTTTTCTAAACCAGTCTTTTGAACTCTATCAAAGACAGTCTCAGGGAGTGGAAATGTTTCTTGACACATTGGGTAATTTGGATTTCTTTGAAGAGGATAGTATTTATTTCCAGATCCAGTTTGATTCTATAAATTTTGCATCTAATACAGCCGACTTGTATGATTTCTGGCAACGAGACTTAAAGCTAAGGGTGCTACAAAAAATAGCTGATAATGACAGCTTGATCAATTCAGATGACCAAGAGATAAACCATCGCCTCAACAATAAGATGAGAACACTGCTGGAGGCAGAAAAATGCAAACTGGAATCCAGGAAGTCTAACCTTCGCAGCTTCATTTTCAATTGTTTAATGCGGGCATATGCCAAAAGTTTCGATCCGCATAGCGATTTCTTTTCTCCAGATGGACAAGAGAGGTTATTATCAGCCCTGTCCAATCAGACTTATTCGACAGGGCTTTTATTTGAAAATTTAGATTCGAAGTTTGTCATCACTAATATTCTTCCCTTTAGCCATGCAAGCACCCTTACATCGATCAAAGTGGGAGACGAAATAGTAGCTATTAATCTGAACAGTGTCTCTCGCCCGATGCAGTGCTTGTCCTTTTCGGAAATTCATGCAGCCTTCTATGGTCGTACTTCTGATGTGATTACAGTCGAAATCCGGTCCGCAGCAGACCGGTCGTTTAGAACCTATACTCTCAAAAAGAAAGAAGTAGAAAATGTCGACAATCATATTTACAATTTAATTCTCCATAAAGAAGATAGGAATATAGGATATGTGTTTTTTCCGAGCTTTTATTCTGATTTGGTTGCTGGTACAAAAAGCTCTGGACAGGACCTGACTTTGATTCTTCTAGAGTTGAATAAAAAAAATATAGATGGACTTATCATCGACCTACGAAACAATGGCGGCGGATCTCTACAAGAAGCGGTAGATCTTTCAGGATTTTTTATTGATTATGGCCCTCTTTTTATGATCACGGATAGACAATCAAGAGAAGGTCTGTTGTTCAAAGACACAAAACGGGGACAGATTTATAAAGGCAAAGTTATTTTTCTTGTTAATGCTTACTCAGCATCCGCCTCCGAGCTGGTGGTGTCTGCCATGCGCCATTATCCAAATCAGCTTGTGGTTGGGGCTACTACCTTTGGAAAGTCTACCGGCCAGACTCTTTATCGAATTCAGCAGAAATCCAATTCATCCCATGTGGGTCTAGCCAAAATCACAACAATGAGAATGCACAACATCAATGGCGGAAGCTATCAACAGACTGGTGTAATTCCCGATATTGAACTCCCTTTCTTTCCCTCCAAAAAAATTGTCGGGGAAGGCACATATCGACACGCTCTGAAATCAAAAACTGTTTCAAAATCCTTTCGCCCGAGACAGGCCAGAAATGTACCGGTCAAAGAGTTGAGAGAAATGTCAGCCTCTAGAATAAAACAAGACACAGTCTTACTAACCATGCAGAATCAATATGACTCTCTAGAACGAATGTTGACCCAAGGCTTTGGTCAGTCCCTGAAATATGACCAATACTCAAATGAATACACACTGTTGGACGATCCAATAAATATCTCGTCCGAGTTCGAATCCATTGGTATAGAGGTAGACAAGACTTATGAGGCCAATAACGAATTGCTAAAAGAAAGTACTAAGAAAGACCCTATATTAAATGAAGTTTTTCGAATATTTGAAGATTGGATAGACTACGAATAAAACGGATATGAAAAGCACTACACTTATTGCATTTATTTTGTTGATTATAAATTTTGATTCGACCGCTCAGGAATCACCTGTTGAATACATGAGTAGGCTGGGAGAAAATTATAAACAAATTTCAAAAGATACCTGGGACTATATGAAACAGGCTTCTAGAGGTAGGAATGCTGGCAAGATTGAAAAACGCAGAATGGAATTGGCCTCAACACTCAAATCGGCCGAGTATAGAGCCAGCCAAATGAAGGCTTACAAGGGAGACCATTCCTTGCGCAATTCAGTGAAAACCTATCTTCATTATTCATACCTAATTATCAATAGTGATTATAAAAACATTGTAGACCTGGAGCAAATAGCAGAGCAGTCATACGACGACATGGAAGCCTATTTGATGGCGAAGGAAGCCGTAGACATAAAAATGGATACTATTTATCAAGCTATGAAATCTTCCGAAGAAGCATTTGCAATAAAGCATAATATCAACTTGGTGGAGAGCGAGTCGAGGCTTTCCAGAAAACTCACCAACATCTCATCGCTAAATAAGTACTACAATAAAATTTACCTGATTTATTTCAAAAGCAGTTGGTACGAAAAAAAAATGGTAGAAGCGCTTTCAACAGGGAAAGTGAGTGATATCGAGCAATACAGACTATCACTCGAGCTTACCTCTAAGGAAGGCAAAGAAGAGTTGAAAGCAGTAGGGTTATATAGAGGGGACCGCAAGCTTAAGGATGCCTGCCATTTCATGCTTGATTTCTACCAGAATGAAGCTTCAAAATATATGCCTGGTCAGGTAGACTTCTATGTAAAAGGAGAAAAAATGCAAGCCACTGCAAAGTCTTTCGAATCTAAAGACCAAAAATCTTTGACTCAAAAGGATGTGGATGAATACAACAATTCGATCAACGAATACAATGCATCAATTGAATCATTTAATAAGACGAACGATTATCTGAACAAGGAGAGGCAGAAAAAATTTGAAGCTTTCAATAAAAGTATTTCAGCATTCTTCAGTCAATATATGTAACTAGATCAGGACCTCAATAGTGCGACCAAGAACTTATTCTCAAAATAAATAATTATCCGTGAGCTATTCCTTCACAACTTTTTGGGTGTGAACAAATTTATTTCCGGTTACCAGCAATAAATAATAACCGTTTTCGAGGTGAGAAATGTCCAAAGAGGTTTGATTCGCGGAGATCGTGATCTTCTTAGCCCAGACTCTTTTACCACTAATGTCTCTCAGTTCGACCAAAACAGGAGCTGTTGTCGCTATGGCACTTTCGATTGTAAATACCCCGTCAGAAGGATTTGGATAGGTCACGATTAGCGAGCTTGCATTCAACGTGAAAAAAGCAATTCCGATGCTTTCACTATACTCAAATTTGCCACTATAGTCAATTTGCTTCAAGCGATAATAATTCATGCCTTCGACTGGTTCGTTATGATCAAAGAAGTAGTCTGATATTGTATTGACAGTACCGTTGCCCCTAATCGCACCAATAGGCTGATAGGAAATCCCATCTATTGAGTGCTCTATTATAAACCTGTCGTTGTTGACTTCAGATGATGTTTGCCAAGCCAGCGCCATATGATCTGAGGATTGAGACCCATCAAAACTTACTAGCTCCACCGGTAGCAACGAGTCATCCGATCCAACACCAAATGGAGAAAAACTAGAGATGTTGGATATTGTCAATGTATAAGGATCCGACTGACCACTCACATCCGATGGAGTACTACTGATCCATTCGCCTCCGGTGTAGTGAGAGACATACGCATTTGTACTTACAAAATCGAGAGCTTCATCGACACCATTCCATTGTAGTGTGATGGCGACATCGAGCCCGGAGCCAGCCACTGGTGAGATTTCCCAGGTTTTGTTTACCACTTTACTCGTGATTTGTGAGCCCGAGCATCCGCCTGTCGAATACACATTGTTGCAGACATAGATACAAAAGTCGTCTGCGGTACCTGTTGTATTGTTGATAGTCGCAGGAGTGTAGCTGGTGCCGCTAGTACCCACTGGATACAGAATATTTCCGGTTCTTCCGCCTGACCCAATGTCCTCCTGGGTGAGACAAGAGCTACTAGTCGTTACGAAAAATGAGGAGGAGGACCCTCCTGATATCGAACCTGTGGCGGTGATGGTTAGCTCATTGTCGTTGAGCTCCACGATGCCCGATGTCATCGTCATCGTATTGGATACATCCACATTTTTGTTCAGGATGACTTTCCCCGAAGCCTTGTTTATTTCTACAGCGTAGAACTCCAGTGCAGCCGAACCTTTTATCGTCTGTTCTCCGGTACCAGAAAATATGACGGTGCCATTGCTATGTGTAAACGTGCCATCATTTTTGAAATCATCAGTTACGTTGAGTTGAAACCCGTTGAGGTCCATACTAGCACCCGAAGCGATGTTGATGTAGTTGGCCGTCCTGTTTTGATCCAACTGAGGATAGAACCCCAGACTACCTGGAATGATTACATCATCTGATGTAGAAGGCACGGTGCAAGTAGACCAATTGTTGGCATCGTTCCAATCTGTGGTGCCAGCACCCCCAGACCATACAAATTCAGACACTTCGGCGTCTACAGAGTAAAATGACGATGGGTCATCCTGATTGTTAAATTGTGTTTTAATCCATTCCTCAGATCTGGCTACTGTCGATATTTTGAACTCATCCATATATCCATCAAACTCGTTACCGTTGTACCTGCCAAGTTCGAGAGCGAAAGCAGTTGTATTGAGCCCCCCGGCGAAAACATCAAAAAGGACACCATCATAAAAAATACTTGTCTCGCTGCTGCCATTATCATAGGTGAGCGCTATATGCCTCCAATTGTTTGTACTGGAAACAAGTGTAAAATCATCATCATTAGTGTCAGTCTCTACCTCAAAATTTTCGGATGAATTGTTTAACAAGTGGAGTGAAAAATCATTATTTCCAGGGTCTCCCGCTTGGAAGATGCCTTCGTTTGCATCAAAGCTTTGTGTATTGATCCAGCATTCATACGTTCGATTTCCTGTACCACTAATCTGTGGTGTGGTACCAAAGTCGATAAAGTCGTCAGCACCATCAAACAAGATTGCCTGCCCTACCTGCCCTGCCAGTCTGGTGTCTGAGGCAAAGTTTGTACTTGTGCCATCATTGCCATTCGCCGTACGATCGTCGATTGTTGCTGCAGAAGGGTCATCATTCAAATGATAAACACCAGCATAATTATTGGACCAGGTATCAGTGTTTGATTGATCACCGCCCGCATATCCACATTCGCCGTAGTACATAAAAATTTCCGTGTTAGCATCGCAATAAAGTGTTGGGATTTTGACCCATGCCACCAGATCACCATTAGTACCTTCATAGTGCTCAAGATCGTGGCTCAGCTGTACATTGCTTGCATCTGTAAAAATAATATCATACCCACTTGCGTCTTGCACCTTCCCATTTGCTTGTTGCAAATTCGTATCTCCAGAGATGTTTACCAGCAACGGGTAGTCCGTAAGACTTGAGGTACACTCGACCTTGGTGTGATCTATAGACAAAATACTTCTGTAGGCATGAGTACCGTTAAAATTGGAACGAACCAGGACGCTGGCAGTTGAAGAAAAGGCATCGCACCCACTTAAAGTTGATTTTACTCTGTAAAATGTCGTCTGAGTCAAGTTGCCAGTACTCAACTCTGTGGATGTAGCACCACCAACATCCGAAAAAGATGAATTATCCGTTGAGCTTTGCCATTGGAGAGTAGCTGATACGTCGTATCCAGTTAAAGTTATTGTTGTGCTTTCGTTGATATCTATCTGGCTGTTTGTTGCCGTAGCAACACCGCCTTCGATTGGATATTCCTCCTCACCGATTGCGTAGAAAGAGGAAGGATCACTAATGTTGTTGTAAGTGGTGGTAATCCAATCGTCCGATCTTGCTGTATTTGAAATTCTGACCTCGTCCATGGCGCCTTTAAAGAATCTGTCTGTTCCTTGTCTTCTGCCCAAAAAAACATCTCCTGTTGTAGTTTTAATATCTCCATACGGATAAGGATCGCAGGCGCCAGAGCGACTAAAGGTTTGTAATGACCCATCAATAAAAGTTTTAAGATTAGTGACATCTGTACCATCGTCGTCAGACCCATCATAGATCATCACAAAATAATGCCAATCCGCATCTGAAGTATAAGCGTCGTCATATCTATAGTGCCCATTGGCAAGGCAATTATTGTTGTGATCCCAGCCATCATCGTTAGTGTCAGCTTCGGATGAGGTAACTCTTCGATTCAGTGCGTTGGATCCGTTTTGAGTACCAAACATATAACTCTCCTGATTGGTCGCCGTGGTCTTGCATATAAAGGGAGCGTCTTGTGGAGCAGGATAATACATCCTTGCCCAGGCCTCTATAGTGATTTGGCTACCTGTGATGTCCAGTGCATTGGCAGCCGTATGCGGGATTTCTATATAGTTGTCATCACTGGCCAGATTGCCGACGTTGTTAAAACTGCGAGCCTTTGATATGACTCCGGCTATAGACGAAGTATTAGTGTTCTTGGTATAAGTGTAAGTATACGGAACTCCGGCATTTACAGCCTCGTCCATGTTGTTGGCAGTAGCATCTAATACCTGACTGCCAGTGGCTTCGTTTAAATGCCAAACCGCCGAGTAATTAGAATCCCATACATTTTCAGGGTTAGCGTAGGCCGTAGCACTACTATTGCCATAGTATAGATAGAGTGTGGTATTGTCATCGTAGTCCAGTGTCGGGACCTCTACCCATATGATAAGTTGGCCTGTACTAGCTACATAATTTTCGATTTCAATGTCCAGTTCTACGTGAGAATCGTCAGTAATGCGAATATCATCGCCGTTGGAATCTTCAATATTTCCATTATTAGCTACGGTTCTGAGATCGTTGTCTGTGAGAGAGATGAGTACTGGAAACTCATTGTGGTTAGCCGACCCGTTGACTTTTGTATTGTCAATAGTGATGCTTTTTCTATAACAATAGCCTGTGAGCCATTGCGCTTTTAAATCTCCAATCAACAAAGTCAGACATATGACACCGATTAGGTGTTTAGCTGAAAAACGAATACTCATAAAACAGTTTTATCAAATTGAAACAAGTAAAACTGCTGGCTGAAAACTGCTGGATAGGATAGGAATTGATTTTTATTGCTTGCGCAACAGGGTAAAGATAGGAATAATATCAGATAGTTTAACCAGTATACTCAAGAGCATCAGCTATTTAGCAATCGATAGTTCTTAGGCGAACTGCCATAATATTGTTTGAAGCTGGAAGAAAAGCGGCGGGATCGTTGAATGCACCAGCGAACGCCACCTCAGAAACCGATTGTTGAGTAGTGGTAAGCAACTTCCCTGCATGACCGAGTCTTTGTTCTCGAATGTATCTTGCAGGGCTTGACCCAAAGCCAGTCTTAATACCCTCTTCGAAAGATTCCTCAGCTGTGCTGCAGGTCCGCTTATCGTTTTCTACCCTACCAGCTGTGATGGGCTCCAGCCATAAATCAACACCATCTACTGCACCGATTATATTCCATGCTTCATGTGCTGTGGCCTTGATAACTTGCGAAATGTCAAAATTTGATTTTTTCATTTTACTTCTATTTTTGTTTCATACAAAAGTGGATTGATAATCAGAATATCATTTTTTGAAAAAGCCCAAAGACTTGTGACCTTGGGTCAAGGCATCGATCTTCAAGTATTTGAGAATGATGTAAAGTCACTCAAACGATACCAATGTTAATACTTTAGTAAATCGAGAGAATTAAGAATTTTTATCGAATGACTATGAGCACCAATTTATCCTTAGACGTACGCCCACTATTCCAGCCACTTCAGCAGCGGCTAATAACTTTATTGAATAGCCTTCGCCCTGAAGATTGGCACAAACAAACCGTAGCAAAACAGTGGAAAGTTAAAGATGTCGTGAGCCATCTACTAGATGGAGACCTGAGAGTACTATCAATTCAGCGAGACCGCTACTATGGAAATACTCCTCCAAATTCGACCGACTATCAGACGATGGTAGACTGGCTCAATCAGCTAAATGCCGATTGGGTGTCTGCAAGTAAGAGACTGAGCCCCGAAGTCCTTATTCTGATGCATAAGACTACCGGACCTTTAGTCAGCCAGTACTTTGAGAATCTGGACCCCAATGACAAAGCTATTTTTTCTGTGGATTGGGCCGGAGAATCCGATAGCCTAAATTGGATGCATGTCGCCAGAGAGTATACTGAAAGATGGCATCACCAGCAGCAAATCCGAGACGCAGTGGGATTGGAGGGAATTATGACACGTCAGTTTTTCTTTCCAATGATAGATACATTTTTTAGGGCACTACCCTACACCTTTCGTAAGGTAGAAGCTACTCTTGGTACAATTATCGAAGCGAAAATTCCAAGTGAAATTGGTGGCAGCTGGTATCTCCAGAAAGAGAATGACGCATGGTCTTTGGTTTCAGGCCATCAGATTGTACCAGATGTACAGGTGGAAATCCCAGTCGATATATCGTGGAAACTATTCTCCAAAAGCTTACGCCCGTCAGAGGTATTAGAAAAAATCATAATCAACGGTAATCGGACCCTCGGCAAAAAAGTATTAGAGATGGTATCTGTCATGGCATGAGTAGCCTCTTCATCAGGCGGCAATTAAAATCAATGCGATTAACCTTAGCTTTCATGTTTTATTCACCGGTCTGATTAACCAGGAAAAAATGCTTGTTCAATAATCGGTTGAATGTGAAAATGTGAAGGTGTTTTTTTGTCAAAAAAATCATGAGTGACTTTAAGAAATTACATGAGAATAGTCAACCTCTGCTCATCGCAAATGTTTGGGATGTGGCCAGCGCTAAAACCGCAGAAAAATTGGGTAATCAGGCATTAGGCACGTCAAGTGCTGCCATTGCATCCATGCTCGGATATCAGGACGGAGAGGAGATGAGATTTGAAGAGTTGGAGTATATAGTACAAAGAATATGCACGGCAATAAGCATTCCTCTGTCGGTAGATTTAGAGTCCGGATATAGTCAAGATCCTGCAGTGATCTCAAATCATATCCAGCGCCTCGCAGCTCTCGGAGTAGTGGGAGTCAATATTGAAGATAGTCAGGTGGAAAAGGAACGCGACCTACTGTCGGCCACTCAGTTTGCCAGCTGCATTTCAGAAGTCAAAAAGAAACTAGAGAGTCGGGGGATAGATATGTTTATCAACGCCAGAACTGACAGCTTTCTACTGGGTCGAAGCGACGCCGTTGAAGAATCTGTTAGAAGAATTGCGCAGTATGAAAAAGCTGGAGTAGATGGTATTTTTATTCCATGTGCCTACCAGGAGCACGATATTAAAGCAATTGTTGACTGCACAAAACTACCCGTAAATGTAATGTGCATGCCCGGCCTACCGTCTTTTGCGATCCTGAAAGATTGGGGAGTGAAACGGATCAGCATGGGCAATTTTCTATTTGATAAAATGCAAACCAATCATTATCAAATACTAGGGCAGATCATAGAAGACAATAGTTTTCAGAAAGTTTTCGAATAGGCAAGAAAAATTCCGTGCTGTATTTCAGAAGTAAGAATTCACTAGTTTAGAGGATTTACTTTTTGCAAATCGAATATATGGGTGCTCATCCGCTTAATCTTGCCATCAGATTTCTTTTAGAACTTATAGCCCTACTAGCCATGGGTGTCTGGGGCTGGGATTACGGGGGACAATTCAAGTATGTGTTGGCATTAGTGATTCCTGTTTTTGCAGCGGCTTGTTGGGGTGTATTTGCTGTACCAAACGACCCAAGCCGATCGGGATCAGCACCTATTCCTATATCAGGATGTATTCGATTATTACTGGAATTCTTGTTTTTTGGACTAGCCTGCTGGATGATCTATGATCTCAATTATTCTTCTTACGCAGGTTTATTTTTGGCCGTGACCGCTCTTCATTATTTGTTCTCATTTGACAGGATCCGTTGGTTATTGGATAGATAAAAGGGGACGAAGAGGAGTTTTTTTATATTTTATTTATGCAACAATGTTGCATAAATAAAATAACTTTGCCTCCATATCAAAAAGAATTGAATTATGGAAGACGCAAAAAACTTCGAGATAATAATAGTAGGAGGAAGCTATGCTGGTTTGTCAGCCGCGCTGGCGCTTGGGAGATCGCTCCGAAAGGTGCTCATTATTGACAATGGTGAGCCTTGCAATTCGCAAACTCCCTACTCGCATAACTTCCTTACCCAGGATGGAAAGCCCCCAGCAGAAATCTCCAAAGTGGCTAGACTACAAGTGGAGGCCTACCCATCCATTCATTTTCATCAGGATCTAGCCGTTAGAGGAAAGAAAATGGCGGCTGGCTTTGTAATTGAAACACAATCGGGAAATGTATTTTCTACTGAGAAACTAATCTTTGCTACCGGTCTGAAGGATCATTCATCGGGGATTCCCGGGTTTTCGGAATGTTGGGGCATTTCGGTCCTACACTGTCCATATTGCCACGGCTATGAAGTTAGACGTCAGAAAACAGCAATCATTGCAAATGCTGATATTGCCTATCACTATGCCATGCTGATTTCACATTGGACTGATGATCTTGTGCTCTGCACAAATGGCCCTGGATTGCTCAACTCAGAACAAAAGCAAAAAATCGAGCATCATGGGATCAATATTGTTGAAAAAAAGATTGTAATGTTAGAACATGAAAAAGGACAGGTAAGCCAGATTTCATTCGCGGATCAATCATCGGTAGCCATCGACGCCATATATTCTAGCCCTGGATTTGAGCAGCATTGTCAGATTCCAGCTCAACTTGGTTGCGATATCAATGAAGAAGGATTAATCAGTGTCGATAATTTTCAAAAGACCAGTGTAGAGGGTATTTATGCCTGTGGCGACAATTCCAATCTCAGATCTGTATCCTTGGCTGTATCATCTGGATCAGTGGCGGGAATGGTATGCAACAAGGACATGATTGCTGCCAAATTCTGATACTAGAACTCGAGAGACTATATGATTAAGATCATCATTTTGATGGACTAAGGTCTGGTTTGCATAGGTACTTACCCTTCCATTTGTAAGTAAATTGGTAGGTAAGAAAATTTCATGAATTGTATCATGAAATCAACCATGAGATTTTAAAAATACTGCCATGAGGGATGACCAAACTCGCGCTCGGTTTATCAAGCACCTGCTAAGTGATATCAAGGCGCTTGAGACCATGATCAATGACAATTTGATTGAAAATGATACGATCAGAATTGGTGCCGAACAAGAATTTTGCCTGGTCACCGACCAATGGCGACCGTCCAAGCATGCTCAGGACGTACTAAAAGCTATCAATGACCCCCATTTTACTACAGAACTCGCTCGATACAATCTGGAAATCAATTTAGATCCCATAGAACTCAAGTCGGCATGTTTTGCTCAAATGCAGTCGTCGTTAAAGTCTTTGCTGGCTAAGGCTCAAAATGTAGCTCAAAAGTATAACAACAACGTAGTGCTTGCCGGGATACTTCCTACCATTGGCAAGAAAGAATTGGGCTTCGATTACATGACTCCAAGTCCCCGTTATAGAAATCTAAATGAAATCGCCAGGGAATTGCGAGGAGGCGATTTTGAATTGAATCTAAGTGGCGTGGACGAACTCACCATCCGACATGATTCAGTTTTATTTGAAGCCTGCAATACCAGTTTTCAGATGCACCTGCAAATCACATCAGATGATTTTATTTCAAGTTACAATTGGGCGCAAGCGATTTCCGGCCCCGTTTTGAGCGTATGTACCAATTCACCTTTATTGCTGGGAAGAGAGCTTTGGAGTGAAACAAGAATCGCACTCTTCCAACAGAGCATAGACACTCGTGGCTCGACACGAGCGCTAAGAGACAGACAGGCACGGGTCACCATCGGAAACCACTGGGCCGAAGGATCTGCAGTGGACATTTTTAAGAATGACGCCGCACTGTACAATGTGATCCTAACGAAGGATATTACCAAAGATTCGATGGAGGAGCTTGGTAAGGGTAACATCCCTAAGCTAGAAGCCCTATGTCTTCACAATGGCACGATATACAGATGGAATAGAGCTTGCTACGGAGTAGGCAACGGAAAACCGCATCTGAGAATAGAAAACAGATACATTCCATCGGGCCCTACAGTGCTAGACCAAATGGCAAATTTTGCCTTTTGGATTGGACTGATGAAAGGACGCCCTTCTCAGTACGACCATATGGCAAGCAAGATGGATTTTAGGGATGCAAAGGCAAATTTTATAAACGCTGCCAGAACAGGTAAAGATTCTGCTTTGCATTGGAATGGAGACCAGGTGCCAGTGCCAAAATTAATTACAAATGAGCTGCTGCCAATGGCCTATTCTGGCCTTGAGAAGGAGGGAATAGACAAACAGGATATAGAAAAACTATTAGGTATAATAGCGCAGCGTGCTGAAGGTCAGACCGCTTCCAAATGGTTAATAAAAAACTATAGAAACCTAAGTAAAGAAATGAAGAAAGATGATGCGCTGCTTACAGTGACCAAAGCATTGCATCACAATCAAAAGATAGAAGACCAGCCAGTCCATTTATGGCCTATGCTAAAAGCGGAAAACAAAGCAAAAAGCACAGCTCATCTGGTCAGTCACATCATGTCCACTAGACTATATATCGTAAATGATAGTGATCTGGCCAGATTAGCCACCAATGTCATGGAATGGAAAAACATCCACCATGTCCCAGTAGAAAATCAAGAAGGTGACCTATGTGGTTTGCTGACCTGGACGCATCTTGAGCGGTACAAAAAAATGGAAGAGGAAGTGGATTATCTGGAAGTAGCTGATATCATGACCAAAGATGTGGTAACAGTACACCCAGACACAGAAATATCTAAAGCTATAGAGCTAATGAAAAAATTGGAATACGGTTGTATGCCTGTAGTTCAGGGTAAAGAACTCGTGGGAATTATTACGATCAAGGATGTAATACCCTTTGATCATGATTAAAGTACACAACAAGGTACTCAACCGAACGGTAGAGGTAGGACGAATCATTGCAAAGATTGAAGGAGAAAAGCCAGGGCCCACGGTTGTGTTTTTTGGAGGGATTCATGGAAATGAGAATACCGGCTTATTGGCTTTGCATCAGGTCGGAGAAGAGCTGTCTCCAATTCGGGCTAACATAAAAGGCAACATTTATGCAATCTCAGGAAACCTCTGTGCACTTGAGAAAGGAACGCGCTTCTGTGCAGAAGATCTCAATAGGATTTGGACCAGCGATGCAATCAAAGATTTACAAAATGGATTTGACAATCAATTGATAAATGAGAAGAAAGAGCAATACGAAATTTATAAGACGATCCACGATATTATCGAAGAGGAAGAAGGGCCTTTCTATTTCATGGATTTGCATACGACTTCAAGTGAATCCATTCCATTTGTAATTGTCAACGACAGCTTGCTAAACCGCCGCTTTGCGGAGCAATTTCCTGTCCCCATGATCTTGGGTGTCGAGGAATATCTCGAAGGCCCGATCTTGAGCTATATCAATGAGATGGGCTACGTCTCCTTTGGCTATGAGGCAGGACAGCATGACGATCCGGCAGCTTTTCAAAATCAGCTGGCTTTTATTTATCTCAGTCTGGCCTTCGCTGGCTCCGTGGATAAGGAGCTCATAGAATACTATCACTATTATGAGCAGCTAGCCAAGACGTCTGCCACCTCACGGGACATTTTTGAAATTAGTTTCAGATTCGAAATCAAGGACGGTCAAGAGTTTCAAATGAAACCCGGATTCGTCAATTTCCAAAAGGTGAAAAAAGGCCAGGAGATGGCTACCCTAAGCGGAAAGACCATTCTTGCGTCTAACTCTGGAAGAGTATTTATGCCACTGTATCAAAATCAGGGAAAGGAAGGTTTCTTTGAAATTAAGAAAGTACATCCTTTCTTTCTGCGCTTGTCTGCTGTACTTAGAAAAACAAAACTTGCCCACCTACTTCCTTTTCTTCCAGGCATTAGATGGAAGTCAGCAGAGCATGACGCGATGGTAGTCAACCTTAACGTTGCGCGTTTTTTGGCCAAGCCATTTCTTCACCTCTTGGGCTATCGTAGCAAGCATCTCGATAAGAATCATCTCGTCATAAAAAATAGAGAAGCAGCTTCCAAGGCAGATGAATATCAAACAGAGTGGAACAAATGATATAACTATGAGCTATAATGTCTTCCTTCTATATGTGATATCATCTGATTTACCGTTTGCGATTAGAATTGAACGAAGTCGCATTGCTATTTAAATGCAAAAAAGCTAGATTCTGCCTAATGTTTAGATTCATATCATTAATAACAGTAGGTTTCTGTCTGTTCGGTTGTAGTAAGAGCAAAATGAATTTTGAAGAAGCACATCATTTTGCCCTTGGGAAACTTCATAGCCAACTACTTGATTCATTTGGATCTAAACGAGAATTCACAAAAACTGATTCCATTCGGATATCCGAACTAGAAAAGTCAATTTATCTAGATCAATTATCAGAAAGCGAATTGATACCTCTGCTTGAGGAATACTTGACATATTTAAAACTTCATTCAGCGCATGAACGATTGGTCCAATTAAAACTTAAAGAAGGTATGATTACAAGAAGTCAGGCCCAAGTTGAATTAAATAGTTTTGATTCAGTGCAGGTGTTGTGGAATATTCAAAATGATCTTAGGGAAAGCATTAAACAACTAAGAAGAAAAGACACGACAGATTATAAATATTATGCTAAAATCGCAGATCTATTATTAGAACACCAAGAATATGAAAGTGCCATTGATTGTTACAATAAGTGCGAAATGATTGAACCTAAATATCATAGAGCTCGAGTTCAAAGAGTGTTGGCTAAGTATAAAATGGGAAGAAAAAGTGAGGCTTGTAAAGAATGGATAACACAAGGAAGTGAATCACCTAGTTACTTTGAAAAATATTGCAAATAAGTCTATCGTGCATAACATCAGGCCAAATTTTTCAATAGCGTTATTCCTGGCTCTTTCATTGGGAGTATTAATATCTGCCTGCCAAAGGACAAAATTCTCGGAAGATGAGATGGTCAACTACAATGATTTAGACTTACCAAAGAAACCCAACATCCTGTGGCTTGTCACCGAGGATATGGGGCCCTTTATACCTCCGTTCGGTGACTCTACCATTCGTACTCCAAACCTAAGCAGACTGGCAAGCGAAGGAGTTGTCTTCCCACATGTCTATTCGCCATCTGGAGTGTGTGCACCAAGCCGTACTGCCGTCATCACAGGTATGTACCCGTCGAGCATCGGGGCAAACCACATGCGAACTAATTCACATACAGAGATTACAGGATTACCGCCCTATGAAGCAGTACCACCTCCTCAGGTACGATTGATGAGCGAATGGCTACGAATCAATGATTACTATTGTACCAATAATGTAAAAGAGGACTATCAGTTTTCGACACCGGTCACCGCTTGGGATGAGAGCAGTGAATTGGCACATTGGAGAAATCGGAACCAAAATCAACCCTTTTTTTCTGTATTTAATTTTATGGTGACCCACGAGTCAGGATTGTTTGAGCCTTATCCAATAAGAGCTGGTGAGTTTAGACATTATCATGCAGGAGACACAGCCTTGGTATTAACGGATTCAGCTAAAATAGCTTTACAAACCAGGGCTCAAATGCATGTGTCGAAGCAATCGGATTTCCCAATACCTCCATATCTCCCGGATAATGAGATTGTCCGAAACGACCTATGGAAAATGTACAACAATATTGCTGAAATGGATGCTCAATTGGGAGCTATCCTGGATCAGTTAGAAGCTGACGGTCTACTTGAAAACACAATTATTTTCTTCTTTGCTGATCATGGAGGACCCCTTCCTCGACAGAAACGCATGGTGTATGATGCTGGACTCAATGCCCCGATGATCATTAGATTTCCCAATCAGCAACTTGCTGGTAAAATAGACGAACAGTTGATCAGTTTTGTAGACTTTGCACCTACTGTACTCTCCTTGTCTTCAAGCGAATTGCCAGACTACTTTCAAGGACGACCATTTCTAGGAAAAGATGCGTCCTTGAGCGACAGAGAGTATATACATGCCGCCGCTGATCGATTTGATGGTTATACCGATGTGATACGAGCTGTACGAGACCATAGATTCAAATACATTCGCAACTATCGACCCCAGCAAGGCTATTATCTGCCAATCGCTTATCGTGAAAGGATACCAACGATGCAAGAGTTACTTCGATTGGAAAAAGAAGGCCAACTGAATGCCGAACAAGCACAATGGTTTCGCCAGACAAAACCCGAAGAGGAGTTGTTCGATTGTAAACTCGACCCGCACGAACTCGTCAATCTGGCTTCAGATCCGGCTTATGAAAACAAACGGAGTGAATTAAGTGCAGAAATGGATCGTTGGCTGATCTCGATCAACGACGACCCGAACTTACCAGAATCAGAATTGATCAATAAACTTTGGCAAGGGGAATCTGGCAAACCAAAAACGGACGAGCCAAAAATGACACTTAAGAATAAACGCGTTACTCTTTCGTGCACAACGCCTGGAGCCTCACTTGGCTATAGATTTATTGATGAGAAATTTGGAAGAACGGGATCGACCTGGGAGGTATATACCGAGCCAGTTATCGTTCCAACGGCTGCGACTTTGTTGGAAGTAAAGTCTCATCGAATTGGTTTTGACCCGAGTGAAATCATAGCATTTGACCTTGATATTCAACACTAGCTGTAGAATCTTATTTGAGAGTTGGTTTCAAAATTTTGCCCTTTACTCTGCGTCAATGGGGATTGACTTGTATAAGTTGCTCTTGCATTACATTTGAGGACAATAATAATTTGAAATCGTTTTTATGGCTTTCCCAAACATTGACCTTCATTGTGATTTGTTATCCTATCTACAAAGTGCACCTAATCCAGACCCATTCAGAAAAAATGACATCGGTTGTTCTATTCCGTGGTTAAAAGAAGGCGGGGTGAGGCTTCAAGTGATGGCTATTTATACTGCCACAGGTAGTGGCAGCTCAAGGTTAGGTTTAGAGCAGAGTCAAATTTTCAAATCATTGCTCAACGAGCATCAGGATCAGTTGTCTTTGGCGAATAGCCTTGAGGCACTGTCCGAAGTGATGTCTGACAAAAAAGTAGGCATGGTTGCGGCCATTGAAAATGCCTCAGGCTTTTGTGAGGCAGAGGACACACTTGATGATGGGTTCGTAAAGCTAGAACGCATAATAGAAAATACCAGCGGAGTATTATATCTCGGGCTCACGCATCATTTGGAAAACAGATTTGGTGGAGGGAATACTACTCAGGTTGGTCTCAAAGACGATGGACGAGTGCTTCTTGAATATATTAGTGGACGAAAAATTGCAATTGATTTGTCGCATACCAGTGATCCTTTGGCTCATGACATATTAGAATTCATCGACAAAAAAAATCTCGATTTTCCTATTATCGCCAGTCATTCCAACTATCGCCCTATATATGATCACAATCGCAATTTGCCAGATGAATTGGCAAAAGAGATTATCAATAGAAAAGGGCTGATAGGGGTCAATCTGCTAAGAGCCTTCGTCGATGACAATTATCCAGATACGATTTACGACCACATCAATCACGGGCTTACGCTAGGAGGCAAGGAATCCATCTGTTTTGGAGCAGATTTCTTTTTTACAGGCAGTCACCCAGACAGAACAAGAGAGCCATTTTATCATCCGGAGCATGAAAACGCTGGTAGCTATTCTTTGATGATTCAAAATATTGAAAAACGATTCTCACGTGAGACGGCTGAACATATCAGCGGTAAAAATGTGATCAATTTTCTGAATAGAATTTGGGTTTAATCTCTGGAGTTTAACTTTGACTAATTTTCTAATAAAGTATTATCTTGTTTTGACAGGAAAGTCTAAAAACTAATACGGATTTTATCAATGGATCAGCATTACACCAAACTAGAACGCATGTATTTGGGTGCCAATGTCAATACACAAATATTTGATACCACAACAGTGTGTATCACGGAGAAAACAGCTGAAATAGGACTAACCATCACAGATAAATATTTTCATGCTTTGGGAGCCACGCATGGCTCGATATATTTTAAATTATTGGATGATGCCGCTTTTTTTGCTGTTAGCTCCATTGTCACAGACGTCTTTGTTCTTACCACTTCATTCAATATCAACCTCATAAGGCCAGTGAGTAGTGGAAAAATAAAAGCAATAGGAAAAGTAGGGTTTGAATCTAAAAACCTCTACACCGCAGAGTCAACATTATTCAATGAGTCCGGCAAGGAAATTGGCTTTGGTACGGGGAATTTTGCTAAAAGTAAAATTGCTCTAACCGAAGAAATAGGATACAAATAGAATATTGCCCTAGCCCTTCAACCAATCTTTAGTAATACTATTAAGAGTTCGTACTTTGAAATCGAAGTTACCATGGAGTCGTTCACGAATTTTCTTCATATTCTGAAGCACTTCGTCGATAGTTTCTGGAATAGATTCGTTGAGGTATTCTTTGATCCGTTTGGCTACCGTTGGGGATTTACCATTAGTAGATATTGCAATTTTTAGATCACCTTTTTTTACCACGGAGCCCAGATAGAAATCACAGAGCTGCGGCTTATCAGCCACATTCACCATTAGGCCTCGGGTCTTGGCCATGTCTCGAATCAGCTCACTGGTGCGCGTGTTATCAATTCCCACGATCACCAGCTCAATGCCTTCCAGGTCATAAGGCCTAAATTCTCTTTCTATAAGGTTCACATTCGGATGATCTTTTGCCATATCTCGAACCTCATCACTGATTTCTTTAGCAACCAATCGAATGTTGGTAGAAGGGCTATTGGTCAGCACAGAAGTCAGTTTTTCTAATCCGACATGCCCACCTCCTACAATCAAAAGTTGCAGCTGTTCCAGCTTAAAAAATACCGGGAATAAATTGTTGCCGTTCTTCATATTTGAGTGGTTTTTTCAGATAAAACGAATTTATCTAATGTGCTGTTTAATTTTTCCTTACCTAAAGCTACAGTTTCTCCGATGACTATTATAGCCGGGGAGCCGATATTATTTTTTATTACCAGTTCTTCGAGGGTTGCGACATTACCAGTTACCATTTTCTCTTCTGGAGTAGAGCCATTTTGAATGACCGCAGCCGGCGTCCGTGATTTGCCATTTGCGGAGTAGATTTCTAATATTTGTCCCAGTTTTTTCACACCCATTAGAATCACACTTGTAGCAGACGACTTTGCAGCATGCCTAATATCTTCAGATAGTTGTCCGCTGCGGGTGGTACCTGTCAGCACCCAAAAACTTTCGTTTAGTCCTCTTTTCGTCAATGGAATTTGGCTTAGTGCAGGTACAGAAATTGCGCTAGTCACTCCTGGGACAATATCCACGATCAGGCCATATTTTTCTGCGTACTCCAATTCTTCATGACCGCGGCCGAATACATAAGGGTCACCGCCTTTGAGACGAACTACATGTCCATACTTTTTGGCATGATTGACGATCATTTGATTAATGACGTGTTGCTGATAGTGGTGCAAACCGGCTCGTTTGCCAACAAATATTTTTTTGGTCTCAGGCGAGCAATAGTCTAAAAGCTCCTCGTTGGCCAAGGCATCATAGAGTACGACATTGGCAGATTTTATGGCATTGATTCCTTTTAGTGTAATCAAATCCGGGTCACCAGGTCCAGCGCCAACTAACGTCAATTTCGGAGTTTTCGAATTATTCATTTCAGGTTATATTATGCTGGTTCTTCTACCAGCTGATTTTTTTGTACTTCTTTGATTCTTTTAAGAAACCTTGCCGCATCATCTCTATAGACAAGCGCAAATTCTGGTGATGGTTCGGTCTGATTTATTCTAAGTACAAAATCTTTGAACGAACCTCCTGTAACGGTATTGAAATCTGAACCGAACTCTTCATCAAATGCCCGCATCACACTCACCTGATTGTTGACCGTTACCCCTTTATCGATCAGTAAGGCTTTGGCCCCATTGATAAACACAGTGTAGGTATGGTAGATCGCATCGGCAATACTACCGCCATCAAACGCTTCAACAGACCAGGCAAATTTTTCTTCTGCTTCATACAGTAAAGTTGAAAAGAGATCTATGATAACACCGGCGCACTCGCCAACTTCGGTTTTCACTTCGAATTGTTCTTCCTTGCCCCAATCGATATAATCAGTCGGTTGGAGACTTTCCAGGTCAGCCAAAAATTTCAAGAGCTGATAAAAATAATCTTTACCCTGACGTCTGAAATAGTCATAGTAGTATTCGCCCTCGTTGCCGTTTTCTTCATAGTCGTTGAACAAAACGCGAAGGACGTCAGGACTGCGTTTACTAGGGACTTTGATGACCTTCTCTGCAAGAAATCCATCGCCATCTTTACCCAATCCTCCTCCAAGCAATACCTGTACTGCTGGAAGTGTCTTTTTATTAATTTTATTTCTCAATGACGATCCATGAAATCCTATAGAAGCTATCGCATGTTGACCACAAGAATTAGGACACCCACTAATTTTGATATGTAGATCGTTGTTCTTGATCAACTCAGGATATTCTTTCTCGATTACTTTTTCCAATTCCAGAGCTACCCTAGTACTATTAGAAATGCCCAAGTTACAGGTGTCTGTACCAGCACAAGCCATAATATCCCCTGTACTGTTGAAACCAGGGTCAGCGAGATTAAGCGCGTCCAACTCAGCAAACAAGGACTTCAGACTTTCCTCCTTCACAAACCGAAGTAAATATCCCTGATTCACAGTCACCCGGATATCATCAGCCGCATATTTTAAAACCACATCACCAAAAATGTGAGCTTTTTCCCAGTTCATATCACCGTTTGGCAGTTTGATGGATACTGCATAGAATCCAGCTTGTTTTTGTTCAAACACGTTGGTGCTTCTCCAAGCTTCATATTTCTCCAAGTCTGCTATTGCCTTATCCGAAAATCCTAGTTTCTCTGGAATGAGAGGCTGACCGAGCAGGTTTTTTACTACAAATGATTGCGTACTTAAAGCTTTTTTCTCTTCTTCCACCAGTCTCATTACTTCATCGATACCTATTTCGGAGATAAGAAATTTGAAACGAGCCTTCATTCTTCTTTTACGTTCACCGTATCTGTCAAACACTCTCAGCAAGGCTTCAGTAAATGGAATCATCTGATCTTCGGGAAGAAAATCGTAGGCTTTTTGAGCGGCCACAGGCTGTGCTCCGAGTCCCCCGCCTATCATTACTTTGAATCCTCTTATTTCCTTGCCGCCTTCCTTTTTCAACTTTGGAATGAATCCAATATCATGAATGAATGAGATTCCGGTGTCTTTTTCACTTGATGAAAAGGAGATTTTAAATTTTCTTCCCATTTCCTGACATACAGGGTTTCTGAGAAAATACTTGAAGAGGGCATGAGCATATGGAGACACATCGAAAGGTTCGTCTTTGTCTATGCCTGCCACAGGCGAAGCCGTTACATTTCTTAGCGTGTTGCCGCACGCTTCACGCAAAGTAATATCGTCTTGTTCCAGTTTAGCCCAAAGCTCTGGTGTACGATCCAGACTGACATAGTGTATCTGGATATCTTGTCGGGTAGTGGCATGGAGATTACCCCCACCGTACTCATGAGAAATATCCGCAATCCTTCTCAGTTGTTTGACTGTCATTTTTCCAAATGGAATTTTGATTCGTACCATTTGATTACCAGGCTGACGCTGACCGTAGACACCTCTGGCCAACCTTAGGCTTCTAAACTTGTCCGGATCTATTTTACCTTCTCTAAAGATTTGAATTTTATCGGCTAAGGCTATTATGTCTTTTTGGACAACTGGATTGTCTAAATTTTCAAGTTCTGTTCTAAAACTTTGCATGGTATATTTTGATTTTTATTCAATAAAAAAGCCTCTCCTGATTTCTCGGGAGAGGCTTTTTAATGTCTTATTGCTATGCTGATTAAGTGCTTCTAATCAATAATTCACTAAATGTATATCTCCCGCTATATGAGTACATACAGCAACAACACATCCAACAGATGTTCATTATTGAGATATTATTTAATGTCGTTTTTTTCATTTTCTTGAGTATGATCCTGACACTAGGAAGTAAACACCTTGTACGAGGTTCATTCTTGAAGGGTTCAAAGATAGAAGGGAAAATTCTTTATTGGTCTTGTTTTGGCCAAAAGATAAACTAAAGGTTAATTATTTAACAAATTCGCAAAAGAACGTGAGTTTTATTACAGTATGTAAAATTTCGCATGCTTACATTTAGTAACTTGGTATACTTTGGTCAACGAACCAGGTAGGGATAATACCACTATTACCGTCTCATATTTGATTCAACTACGATCTAATTTTAATGTATTTATTTCTTAGACACGCATTATTATTCTCTGGGCTGATGATATGTTCATCGGCCTTCAGTCATGAGTTTAATTTTGGTTTTTTTGAAATTTATGAAAAACAGAATTCATATTATCTCCAAATTCGGCTAGATAGATCCAATGTCATACAGGCCATTAACGCTAAAGACAATTCTTCCGACATTGGACAGTTCCAATGTGAACTGAATGAGTATCTGGATCAAAATCTCAATTTCACAATCAACAGTCAACAAGTATCACTGGACTATTTGGATCTTTCGACTAATGAAGATATGATTATTATAATAGCAAAAATTGACTTGCCCTATCAGCCAGTGGTTGAAATCGAAGTCAAAAACACGGTGCTCTTGTCAGTCGTGAAGTATCAAACCAATATAATTAGAATGTCACTTTATCAGAAAAACAGATCTTTTCGCCTCAATGCCGATCGGATATCTACAACCATAAAATACTAGTAATGAAAAATTTTTCACGCTTACTGAAATCTAGCCTTGTAATTTTAATGTTACTAAGCCTGTTGTCTTCGTGCAACGAAGATGAGCCTAACGGCTCAAGCAATTCTGCTCCAACGGTAGCGGATCAAATTGCAGACTTCACACTTGCAGAAGGATTCGGTACGGAGAGCATCTCTTTGTCGGATGTTTTTTCTGATGCAGATGGGGACGACCTGACATTTACTGCTACATCAAGCGACGAAGAGGTAGCAACCGTTGCTGTCTCAGGTTCCACTCTTACCCTCACTGAAGTGGGTAATGGCACCACCACCATATCTGTAAGTGCAGAAGATGGCGATGGAGACAGTGTTTCTGATTCTTTTGTTGTCGAGATATCCTCGTCTGGCAGTACGAACCAAGCACCAACTGTCGCCAATGTAATTTCTAATCAATCATTGAATGTTGGATTTGGTTCAGCGACGGTGGAATTGGCCAACGTTTTCGAAGATGCAGACAATGATGATCTGACGCTGACGGTAGTGAGTGAAGATGAATCTATAGTGACTGTGAGTATAGACGGCACCACGCTCACTCTTACGGAAGTAGGAGCTGGTTCCACTAATGTGACAGTCACCGCAACCGACCCAAGTGACGCGACTGTATCTGATACCTTCGAGGTAGAAGTAAGCGAATCAAATACTTCGACCGATATTTTTAGCTTTTCGAATCAGAATGGCAACAGCCTTACTATTGATTCGTGGACAGCCATGGATGACGCCGATGGATATGTAATTATTATTAATACAGAAGACAGTTTTACTGACCTGACGGATGGAGATGATCTGGATGGCAGTACTTCTTATAATGGAGTGGGAGAGCAATTGATTTACAATGGAACATCGATTGTATCATTGGATCTCACCATCCTGGAACAAGATAAATCTTATTATTTCAAGCTTGTTCCATACTCTGGTAGTCACATATATGACAATCAGTACGATGCAGAAGAAGGAAGTACATCCAGTTGTTCTTATAGTAGTACTACTATAAGTCAGGTTTGCTTCTCTATCAGCGGTGACCTCAGAACCATTTCTTCTAATCAATATCCCAGCCATGACGTGGGAACATTTCCTAATGCAGATCCTACTGCAATAGAATCTACGCATGACCTAGACCTAACACCAGAGAAGGCAGCGAGTGTCACATATGTATATGATGAGACTGGAGGGCCCACTCCATCCAATGACAATTTTTATCAATTTGGGGTGGCAGTCAATGGCGTAGAATTTCACCCGATGGGCTTAAAACCTTGGGAAAATCCAGATGACGGTGAGGAGAATTGGGAGTGGCAAGCGAAAGTTACAGAAGAGAACGACACTGGATTGGATGCCTATGGTGCACATGTGACAACCGCTGGTAACTATCATTATCACGGCGATATAGTGGCACTGGCTGATGAGGAAGATGGTAGCAGACACTCATTGATTTATGGTTTTGCGGCAGATGGATTTCCGATCTATTACAAGTATGGTTACTCTGACGAGAATGACGGTTCATCATCAATTAAGGAGCTTCTTTCCAGCTATCAACTCAGATCTGGAAGTCGACCAGGAGATGGTTCTTCTGCTCCGGATGGGACTTATGACGGTACGTATATCCAAGATTTCGAATACGTGGAAGACTTGGGGGATTTGGACGAATGTAATGGACGTACCGGAGTAACACCTGAATACCCGGACGGTACATATTACTATGTGATTACTGCAGACTTTCCAGTTACACCGAATTGTTTTGCCGGGACTCCAGATGATGCCTGGAAGATTGGTAAGTAAGATATAAAAGACCGAGAAACACCTAACCAAGCCACTCCTTAAAGGATGTGGCTTTTTCGCTACTTACAATGATTTGCTCTTCGTGATCGAAATTCGTCTCTACCATCAATTTGCTTTTTCCATACTTATGGACTGCTTGTATAGAACTATAGCCTAGCACGAATTGTCTATTGGCTCGATAGTATTTATCAGGATCCAATTCTCTAATTATTTCGTCAAGTGTTTGATCTATCAGATATTTTTTACCTGCTTTTGTAAGCAAAAAAACCACTCCAGATTTGGCCATGAAGCAGGAAATATCTTCTGTTTCGACTGACATCATTTTCTCTCCCATTTTAACTAAAAATCGCGATTTAAACTTACGGTCGTCCAATCTGATGTTCTTGATTAAATCTTGAATGGTGGTAGGTTGGCTATCAGAAAACTGTGATTTCAATGAGCGATATTTATCCAAACTATGCTGCAAATCGTCCTTATTGATTGGTTTGAGCAAATAGTCAATACTGTTGACCTTAAATGCCTTGAGCATATACTCGTCAAATGCAGTAGTGAATATTACAGGATTATTGATCTCAGTTTGCTCGAAAATCTCGAAGCTCAGGCCGTCACTTAGCTGAATATCCATAAAGATCAAGTCAGGTCCCTGATGATTGTTGAACCATTTTACCGCTTCTTTTACGCCATCAAAGACTTCAACAATTTCAATAGAGGGGTCTATCTCTTCTAATAGCTTTTGTAGCCTGCGAAAAGCAGGGGCCTCATCCTCAATGATCAGAACTTTCATAAGATAGTTGTTTTGAAAATTCGACTTCTGTGTGCATTTCTATTAGCGGCACAGCTACCATGTAATTCTTTTGAGAGATAATCACATCTATTTCTCGCTGTCCCAAATACTGGTACCTTTTTCTGATATTCGCCAGTCCGGTTTTTGTAGATTTTTCTAAGGTTTTCTTGAGTTGGAGATTGTTTTTCACTACAATGACATCTCCTTTTTCAACATATACATCAATAGTCAGCGGCTCAGTTTTGGAAATAATATTATGTTTGGTGGCATTCTCGATGAGCATCTGAAGTGTGAGTGGAGCAATAAAAAGATCTAAGTGACGATGATCCACAGCGAAATTGATATGGAGATTTTCTGGATATCGCATTTGTAATAAATAGATGTAAGATTTCGAAAACTCAAGTTCCTCCTCCAGTCTGACCAGTTCTTTCTCCTTATTCTGAAGGATATAACGATACACCTCTGATAAGGTCTGCGTGAAATCTATGGCTAATTTCGAATCTTCAGCAATCAGTGTAGTTAAGGTATTGAGACTATTAAACAAGAAGTGTGGACTCATTTGATTTTGCAGCACCTCAAACTGAGTACGAATCTGTTGATTTTTCAATTGCTCTGTAAGCGCAAAAGATTCCTTCCATTTCCCAAAAAAGTATGCCCCCTCATAAATCGAGGATACCATAAAGGCGGCAACCATGTTGATTTCCGAATGCGAAAAAATGGTTTTGAGTTGAATGATTTCCTCCCATGTACTGATGCCAAGAATTAATCTAATGGTATTAGGAGCTATGATCAAAAACACGGTCACTATTAGCATCGTGGTAGTCAAACGTCTAGCAGTCAGATGAATGTCGGGGTATTTACGCCTGAGCCAAAAAATAATTATTACTGCTCCATTCCAAAGCACCAAGGTAAAGATGGTAGATATAATAATGTTTTCAATGAGCGACTTTTGTAAATGCCCATGATCTTTTACAATAAATGTCATTGCAAACCCCATGAGAGGAATTCCAGTCCACCGAATTACTTTCTCACTTGGCCATTTCATTTTCCTTAAATCTATACGAGTTTTCATTTCCTCACTGCCTACAGCAACAATTTTAGATAATCTTCAAACACAATTATATCATGTTTTTTCTCATATGGCGTGTGGTTTGGTGTTGAACCGGGAAAACCGGTGGCTGAAACCAAAAGAACATCTATTGAAACCGAGACGATTTCTATGTAAATATTCATCCTTGCTATAGCACGATTCAAGCCTAATATTTCCCAATTCAGTCATTTTATGTTCATAGAAAGTAAACTCAACCTCTAATTTCGAGTCTATATTAAAAATTCAAAACCGAAAACCATGAAAAGGAAGTTGATACTAGTGCTAGGATTGATTGTAGCACTAATAAGCTTGAAAGCAACAGCCCAGACTCAGACTGTAAAAGGCCAAATACTCGATGCCCAAGCCGAGTACCCTCTATTTGGAGCTACAGTAGGACTGATTGGCTCAGACCCATATCTCGGTACGGTAGCCGATGTGAATGGCTATTTCAAATTAGAAAATGTTCCGATAGGTCGCCAGACACTGATTGTGCAATACTTGGGATACAAAAACCAAACTATACCAAATGTATTGGTGACTACAGGAAAAGAAGTGGTAATTCAAATCAAACTTGAAGAATCCGTCGAAAAACTTGAAGAGATCGTAGTGACGGCCGATGCCAACAAGGATTTGCCAATTAATGAACTGGCTAAAGTCAGTGCGAGAACATTTAGCCTGGAAGAGGTCACTCGATTCTCAGGTGGTAGAAATGATGTAGCAAGAATGGCTGCTTCTTTTGCCGGCGTTAGTGCTCCTGATGACTCTAGAAATGATATAGTCGTTCGTGGAAATTCACCCAGTGGGCTGCTTTGGCGAATCGAAGGCATGCCTGTGGCTACCGTCAATCACTACAATACGATAGGCTCTACAGGTGGCCCCGTAAGTGCACTCAATACCAATCTACTCAGAAACTCAGATTTTATGACTGGGGCTTTCCCTGCCGAATATGGAAATGCAAATGCGGCGGTATTTGATGTGAACTTTCGAAACGGTAATACGGATAAATATGAGTTTACCGGTCAATTGGCTGCATTTTCCGGACTGGAATTTATGGCAGAGGGTCCAATTAAGCGTGGAAATAATTCGTCCTTTGTAGCCTCATATAGATATGGCATTGCGCGGTTCGCTGCGCCCGGGACCAGTGCGATTCCGATCTATCATGATTTTTCTTTTAAGGCCAACCTTGGAGATTCGAAAATAGGGAGGTTTGAAATTTTTGGACTTGGCGGGCTAAGTAGTATTGATTTTTTCGGAGACGAGATAGACGAAACAGATTTATTCGCCAATCCAAATGAAGACGCCTATGTCAATAGTGATCTAGGAGTCATAGGATTATCACATTTGCTCCGACTAAACAAAAACACTTATCTGAAAACGATCCTTGGCGCGTCGGCTACGGCTAACACCTACAATCAGGATAATCTGATCAAGGATGCCGAAGGAAATACGCTATTGAAATACCGGTCTACCAATGTCGACAATACCGAGATTAGATATAATCTATCATCCACTCTCAACAAGAAGTTTAATGCTAGCTGGTCGCTAAGAGCGGGTGTTGTCGCTGAACTATATGACGCCAATTTTTTTGTTGAAGACCGAGACAATCAGCCAGGGATACCTGATTCGGACGGAGATGGAGTTCCAGACGATTTTAGGCTTATTAGAAATTTTAAGGATCAGTATATGGTGACACAGGGATTTGCTCAGACCGAACATAAGGTTTCTGACGATCTGAGTATTACTGTCGGCTTACACAGTCAATATCACAGTTTTACGGAATCTATTGCCATCGAACCACGTGCTGCAATCAGTTGGCAATTTGATCCACGTCAAAGGATAAGTTTTGCTTATGGGCTTCATGCTCAGGCCGTGCCGAGTCCCATACTTTTCTATGAAGAGCAAGTAGGTCCGGGAGTCTATCAAAAAACGAATACAAATCTTGATTTTACAAGGAGCCACCATTTTGTGCTGGGATATGATAGAAATTTGGGTCCAAGCTGGCGTCTGAAGGCAGAGACCTACTATCAGCATATATTTGATGTGCCAGTGGAGCAATCTCCAAGCAGCTATTCTATCTTAAACGAGGGGGCTGATTTTGTTTTCGAAGAAAAAGGCTCGTTGGTTAACAACGGCACAGGTAAGAACTATGGCGCAGAGGTAACGCTCGAAAAATTCTTCAGCAATAATTATTATCTGCTCATGACTGCATCGCTATTCGATTCCAAATATGAAGGGAGCGATGGAGTAGAAAGAAATACGGCGTTCAACAATCATTATGTATATAATATTCTGTTTGGTAAAGAATGGAAATTTGGTAAAGGGCAAAAAAATGCCTGGACGTTTGATACCAAGCTGACTACATCAGGCGGGAAGCCGTACACACCTATAGATCTACAGGGGACAAGAAATAATGCTGGAGACGAAGTTCGGTTTGAAAATGAAGCTTATACCATGCGATATGGCCAATATTTCAGATGGGATGTAAAATTTGGAGTTAGGATCAACAGCAGTAAAAAGAATGTTTCACATCAATTTTTTATTGATCTACAAAATGTAACAAATAGAAAAAATGAGTTTGTGAAGCGTTATAATGAAGTTACAGACCAAATTAATGTAGTTGAACAAATCGGCTTTTTCCCAGATATATTATACAGGATACAGTTTTGATAATTAGGCTTGAGGATTGAGCCTTACAGCATGCTGTAAGGCTTTTTTTATTCTTTTGTAGAGGTAGGGCTTCACTAGATACGACCTTTTATATATTTGAGGACTGTTATTAACAAGCACACCTCCTCATGAAAGTATCAGCAGTACTCCTCATTGCAATGTTTTGCCCTCTGGCTGGTTATTCTCAGGATAGCCTTGTTCTGAAAAATGGCAAACGAATTGCCTACACAAGATTGGTCATGTATGATGATCAGGTGGAGATTAAGAATGAGCAAACCAAAGAATTTGAAACTTATCCCTGTGAGTTGGTCTATGGCTACAGTGAAGGAATGAAAGAAAGAACCTACTTCCTAAAATCAAACCCTGAATCGGAAGGTAGCGGCTACTTTTTTTTGAAAAGACTGAAAGTAGGCAGAGTTTCCCTATTTGAAAACACCGGCAATGATCAGAGTCTATATGTGGAGAAGGATGGACGATTTGAAAAAGCGCTTGGCCTTACTGAAAAAAAATCAAAAAAGGTAGAAAGACTCGAGACCTTCAAATCATTTGTAGCTGATGACGACGAGTCTTTAGCCTACATTGCTTCATCTGGATTCAAGTTTGGTTGGAAAGATATCTCAAGAGTAATCGAATACTACAACAAGCGAAATTTTATAGAAAGGGAGCCCTCTGGAGATGATGTTTATGGCTATGTATATCTATACCGCACTCAGTTTCAAAAGACAAAACAAGGAATCAAGATTACGCTCAATGGACAGCAGCACGATTTGTATATAGAAGATTATATTATTCTCTCTCTACCCGTAGCATATGCAAGTATGCTCCATCTAAGAGATTCTGAAGTAAATAGCACTCAAATTCTATCTGGTGAATTGGAGGAGCAATATTTTGAAGTGCTTTACGATTCAAAAACCAATACTTTTAAATTTGACAAAAAGGAAGGAACAGAGTTACGTTATGAATTTTTTAAAATAAAAGACAAAGTAGGCGCGCGGGTGATACACGATTAAACGAATATGATACAGTCAGAGAAATTAATTTATCAGGATGAGAACAAGAATCAAAAATTTGAAGGAGTATTCTGCTGGGATGACGAAATAGTAGGTAAGCGACCAGGTATCTTGGTGGCTCATACATTTAAAGGTCAATCTGGATTTGAAATTCAAAAGGCAGAAGAAATGGCCAGATTAGGGTACGTTGGGTTTGCTCTGGATATGTATGGTATCGGCAATAGAGCAACTACTCCCGAGGAAGCCGACGCACTCATGAAGCCTTTTTTGGATGACAGATCCCTCTTGCTTAATAATATCATGCTAGCCGTGGATACCCTCAAAAAGAATGACCGTGTGGATGTAAACAAGGTCGGAGGTATTGGATTCTGCTTTGGTGGTAAAACCATGCTGGATTTGGCTAGGTCAGGATATGATCTGAAAGGTGTGGTTAGCTTTCATGGCATATATGACCAGCCTGGAATAGAACATCACGGTGACATCATGTCCTCAGTCTTAGTATTGCACGGATGGGACGACCCATTGGCTGATCCTGCGAGTACGGTTGATTTGGGAAATGAACTCACTGAACGCAACGCAGATTGGCAAATACTTGCATTTGGCCACACCGGTCATGCTTTTACCAACCCAGCAGCAAAATTTCCAGAGAAAGGTATGTTCTATCAGGAGAAATCCAATCGTCGGGCATGGCAGGCAATGATCAATTTTTTTGAGGAGCTATTTTAGACTTCATAAAAAAAGCAGGATCGAATGATCCAGCTTTTCAATTGTGTCTTGGAAGAACCGGTCTAGTCTTCAACTTTCTCAGTCACGATTTCTTTGATATCCATAATCAATTTGTTGGCCATAGCATCGGCCGTATTTCTGGAATCTGACTCAGCATATATTCTAATGATAGGCTCCGTATTAGATTTTCTCAAATGAACCCATTCTTTATCAAATTCGATTTTTACACCATCTTCAGTATTAATAGGTTGTTTGATGTATTTGTTTTTCACTTCTTCCAAAACGAAATCCACGTCAATCTCAGGAGTCAAATCGATTTTGTTTTTTGAAATATGATAATTGGGATACATGGCTCTCAGCAGCGACGCAGATTTACCAAATTTCGCAAGGTGTGTCAAAAACAGAGCGATCCCCACGAGTGCATCACGACCATAGTGTAATTCTGGAAAAATAATTCCTCCGTTTCCTTCTCCGCCAATTACTGCATCAGTAGACTTCATCTTTTCCACCACGTTGACTTCACCGACAGCAGAAGCTTCATATTGGCCTCCTGCACGCTCAGTCACGTCTCTTAGTGCTCTGGTGGAGGACATATTTGACACTGTATTTCCTGGCTTGTTTTTGACCACATAATCAGCGATCGTCACTAGTGTATACTCCTCTCCATATGGCTCTCCATTGTCTCCAACAAAGGCCAGTCGGTCTACATCCGGATCAACAGCAATACCAAGGTCCAAATGTCCGCCTTCTATCTCATTGCAGAGGTGTGTAATATTCTCTGGCAAAGGCTCAGGGTTATGGGGGAAAAGTCCGTTCGGCTCACCGAAGAAAATCTTGTAATCACGTACACCAAGTTTTTCAAGCAGCTTTGGTATTGCAATTCCTCCAGTAGAGTTCACAGCATCCACTCCTATCTTAAAGTTTCTATTTCTGATGGCCTCAACATCCACCAAGTCTAATTCAAGGATTCGGTCGATATGGTAGTCAATGTATGAGTCATTCTGCTCGTACTTTCCCAGGTCTTTCGACAAGGCAAATTCGATTTCACCAGAATCAGCCGATTCGAGAATTGATTCTCCATCGCTGGCAGAGATAAACTCTCCCTTGGCATTCAATAGTTTTAGTGCGTTCCAGCCATTCGGATTATGACTTGCAGTGATGATGATACCACCTCCGGCATTTTCTGCCGAGACTGCCATTTCTACTGTAGGTGTGGTAGAGAGCCCCAAATCCACAACGTCTATTCCAAGACCTTGTAAAGTACCTGTCGCTATTTTTGTGATCAGCTCTCCAGATGGACGAGCATCTCTGCCAATTACTATTTTATTGATTCCTGAATTTTCCTTCACCCAATGCCCAAAGGCTGCGGTATATTTTACTACGTCGTTGGGAGTAAGTGATTCTCCTTCCTTGCCACCGATGGTGCCCCTGATTCCGGAAATTGATTTAATTAGTGTCATCTATAGATGTATAAGGTTTTTTTTGGGTGCGCAAAACTAGACAAACCAATGAGATTCGAAAATGACTTTCGAATTTTAGCTTTTACCCTACCGTTTTAATTAATAATCCTTTAAGAAATGCTAGTTGAATTTTTCCATGACCCTGTTTACTTCATTGTCAGGGTTGCCACATGAGTCACCAGTTGCTACAGTTTTACCGCAATAGCCGCAAGCTTCCCCTTCTTTATTTAGATATGGATTCTGTGAAGCACAAGTACCTTTGAATTCCCCATTTTTTAAAAAAATGAGCCTTACACTCATTAAAATGAAGAAAATCGCCACAAATCCAATTCCTAATAATATTGTAGTCATATTTTCAAATGTTGAATGCAAATTTAAACATTAAAGCCAATAGCTTTGTCAAAAATTCCACATTAATGATCAAGATCATTTTTCATGCCGATCGCAAAAAGTAAGCCAGACACCAATCGCTCAGCCAAACTGGCGGCTTTTGACAGACTTTTGACTGTCATGGACGAGCTCAGAGAAAATTGTCCCTGGGACATGAAACAGACGCTGCAGTCTATCCGTCACCTCACAATAGAAGAAACCTATGAGCTGTCCGACGCTATTCTTGAAAATGATCTGGAAGAGGTACGAAAAGAAATTGGAGACATCATGTTGCATATGGTGTTTTATTCTCGGATAGCATCGGAAACCAATCACTTCGATGTAGCAGATGTGCTAAACGGCATTTGCGAAAAGCTAATTCACAGGCACCCACATATATATGGAGATACCGAAGTCAAAGACGAAAAAGAAGTCAAGGAGAATTGGGAGAAGCTAAAGCTAAAGGAAAAAGGCAATGTGTCAGTCCTTGGCGGAGTACCTAAATCTCTGCCAGCCATGGTCAAAGCGATGCGAATTCAGGAGAAAGCCCGTGGTGTTGGATTTGATTGGGATAATCAAAATCAGGTTTGGGATAAAGTCCATGAAGAGTTGGACGAGTTCAAGGCAGAAGTTGAAAAAGGAGATGAAGAAAAGGCCAGAGATGAATTTGGCGACTTGTTATTCTCACTGGTGAATTATTCGAGATTTGTGAATATTGATCCAGAAGAAGCTCTCGAGCGAACCAACAAGAAGTTTATCAAGAGATTTCAATACCTTGAAACAGAAAGCAAAAAGGATGGAAAGACACTTGGCGAAATGACCTTGGAAGAAATGGATAAATATTGGGAGAAAGCAAAGACAATTAAAAAATGAAACCGAACATTAGAGTAGGATATGGCTATGATGTGCATCAGCTGGCAGAAGCGCATCCCTTTTGGCTCGGAGGTATTGAAATTCCGCATACACACGGTGCTGTTGGGCATTCGGACGCAGACGTGCTAATCCATGTGATTTGTGACGCACTACTGGGAGCTGCCAATCTTAGAGATATTGGTTTTCACTTTTCAGACACTGCACCTGAATTCAAAGGAATTGATAGTAAGATTTTGTTGGCCGATGTCATGAAGCTCATAAAAGAGCAGAATTACGATGTAGGCAATGTCGACTGTACCATCTGTCTCCAGCGACCAAAAATAAATCCACATATACCTCAAATGAAAGCTACCTTGTCAAAAGTGATGGGTTTGGAAGAAAATGACATTTCTATAAAGGCAACCACCACAGAGCAGTTGGGTTTTGTAGGAAAAGAAGAAGGAATATCCGCACATGCTGTAGTGTTGATTTATAAAAATGCCTGAGATTAAGCTCATAGAAACCGGAGACGGCTCATCGTCTCTTCTAATCCCTGAAATGAATGAAACCTATCATTCTACCCACGGGGCAGTCACCGAATCGGAATATGTGTTCTTAAAGATGGGACTTGAATATTTCAGACAGGTTAACCCTGGTAAAGGAGATGTTAGGATCTTCGAAGTTGGGTTTGGTACTGGGCTCAACGTATGGCTCACAGCTTTAGCCTCCGAAGAAAATGAATATAGTATAGATTATGCGTCTCTTGAAAAATTTCCACTGCGGCCGCAACTAGTCGAACAGCTCAACTATGGGAAACTAAAGAAAGATTCCAGATCAAATAAACTTTTCGAAATGATTCATCAGGCTGGATGGGAAAAGAGGACACGTGTTACAGACAATTTTTCTCTTACTAAAATCGAGGCTGACATAGTGGATGTTGATTTGCCAGAAAAGAGTTTTGATATTATTTATTTTGATGCCTTTGCTCCGTCGAGACAGCCAGAGATGTGGTCAAGGGAAGTACTGACGAAAATGCATACTCTACTCGACGTGGGAGGAATTTTCGTAACCTACTGCGCACAAGGTCAATTCAAGCGGGATTTGAAAGAAGCAGGATTTGTAACTGAGGAGCTTGATGGACCTCCCGGAAAAAAGGAAATGACTCGTGGAACAAAGGAACTATGATCGATTCACTCATCGAAAATAATCCAACAAAACATGCGATTCGTTTCACAAGAAGAGGGTTTTTATATATTTGCTAACACCAATCGGTAAAGGGAAAAAGCTACGTATGAGGATTATTATAGCAGGAGCTGGAGATGTGGGGTTTCATTTGGCCAAACTGTTGGCATTTGAAGCACACGATATTACCATCATCGATATGGATGACGACAAGCTTCAATACATTGCCAATCATCTGGATGTACAGACTACAAAAGGAAATTCGACCTCCTTTCGTACGCTTGAAGAGGCACAAATCGGAAAAGCAGATTTGCTAATCGCGGTTACAGAATCCGAAGCTACCAATATATCCACCTCCATTATTGGCAAAAACCTGGGCGCACGCAAAACGATCGCCAGGGTGACAAATACAGAATACCTGCATAAGAAAGAAATCCTTGACCTCAAGGACATAGGCATAGATGAAATTATCTCTCCAGAATCTTTGGCAGCCAAAGAGATAAAAAGACTGCTCAAACAAACTGCCCTCACAGATTTGTTTGACTTCGAAAAAGGGACTTTATCCTTGGTAGGGATCACCATTGATGAAAATTCTGAATTGAATGGAAAGACACTTGTCGAGGCGGCGTATCTCAATCCAGATCACAGTTTTACCACAGTGGCAATACTCAGAAATCAAGAGACAATCATACCGCATGGAGACAATAAGTTTCTCATCAATGATCATGCTTATTTTATATGTCAACCTGATGGTGTAGAAAGAGTGCTTGACCTTGCTAAAAAGCAAAGCGAGGACATTAGAAATATCATGATTTTAGGTGGAAGTAAGATTGGTATTCAGGCAGCATTGCAGCTAAGCAAGCGATACAATATTAAACTAATCGAAGAGGATAGAGATAAGTGTTTTGAACTAGCAGATATGCTTCAAAACACCATGATTATCAATGGAGACGGACGCGATGTTGACTTACTAAAGGAAGAAGGGATCGATGATATGGATGCCTTTATTGCTGTTACTGGCAATTCAGAAACCAATATTATTTCCTCATTAGTAGCAAAAAATCATGGTGTGGGCAAGACTATTTCTTTGGTTGAGAATATGGACTATATCCATTTGTCCCAAAATATCGGAGTGGACACGATGATCAACAAGAAGTTGATTGCGGCTAGTTTTATTTTTAGATACATAAGAAAGGGGCAAGTGGTAAACATGACCACTATTCATGGCGTGGATGCAGAAATTTTGGAATTTGAAGTGACCGAAGGCTCCAAAATACTTGATCATGAGTTGCGCAACCTTGAGTTTCCAAGATCTGCTATTATTGGTGGTGTCATTAGAAACGGGCAGGGACATATCGCCAGAGGAAATTTTCACTTCGAGGTCAAAGATCGAGTGGTTGTTTTGACGCGTTCTGAGTGCATCAGAAAAGTAGAAGCATACTTCAAATGAGATTCAATTACAAAGTAATTCTAAATGTACTCGGCCTGCTGGTGCTGTTGAACGGAGCGTTCATGATGTTATGCGTTCCATTTAGTTTATATTTTGACGACGGAGATTTGATACCAATACTAAAATCAGGTGGTATCACCATGTTTGTAGGCTATATCACCTTCGTACTCACTCGAAAAAATAGATCCAAGGAGCTCAAGAAAAAGGATGGATATCTAATCGTGACCTTAGGATGGTTGACGATGTCGGTTTTCGGCACCCTGCCCTATATGCTGAGCGGCATGATTCCCAATTTCACAGATGCATTTTTTGAAACTATATCGGGGTTTACTACAACTGGTGCTACCATTCTTACAGACATTGAATCTATAGATAAAGGCATTTTGTTTTGGAGAAGCCTGACACAATGGATTGGAGGAATGGGAATCATCGTGCTAGCCGTAGCGATTCTACCCATATTAGGCATTGGAGGCATGCAGCTATTTGTAGCCGAGGCTCCGGGTATCACGCCAGATAAATTAAAACCTAGAATCACAGAAACAGCTAAGCGTCTTTGGTTTATTTATGTGGGCCTGACCCTTACGGAAATGATTCTATTATGGTTGGGAGGGATGAGCTTCTATGATGCTATAAACCATGCCCTCACTACGATGGCTACAGGGGGATTCTCTACCAAAAATGCTAGCATTGCCTATTATCAATCGCCCTTTATACAATATACGATTACGTTATTTATGTTTCTTGCGGGTACGAATTTTACACTCACCTACTTTGGGCTTCATGGTAAGTTTAGGACGGTATATAGAAACGAAGAGTTTAGATTCTACGCTGCCTTCTGTATTCTACTTACCATCATTTGCGGCGTAAGTGTTTTCACACACTCCTCCTTAGGTATAGAAGAATCATTCAGGAACGGTTTGTTTCAAGTAATATCAATAATAACCACCACTGGCTATGTCACCACAGACTATAGCCAATGGGCCTCTTCGATTGTAGTGCTGATTTTTGTAATGATGTTTTTTGGAGCATCTGCTGGAAGTACAGCCGGCGGAGTAAAAATTGTTAGGCATATTGTCCTTATTAAGAATAGCATATTGGAGCTCAAAAGGCAACTTCATCCTTCTGCGATAATACCTGTGAGGTTAAACAAAAAAGCTGTCCATAGAGACATTACGTACAATATCCTGGCGTTTATCATGATCTATATTTCGATATTCGCGTTTGGATCTGTGATCATGGCGTGGATTGGGTCTGACTTTTTGACAGCCATAGGATCCGTAGCCACTTGTCTTGGCAATATAGGCCCTGGTCTTGGCCAGGTAGGACCAGTTGATAATTTTGCAGCCATACCGGTACCCGGCAAGTGGTTCTTGTCTTTTTTAATGCTCTTGGGCCGGCTGGAGCTTTTTACAGTATTGATTTTACTAACGCCATATTTTTGGCGTAAAATATAGTTAAGCATGACATCTATCCTTGAATTTATAATCTGGAGTCCTAGTCCGGAAATGTTTACCATACCTATCATTGAAAGAGAAGTTCGATGGTATGGTTTGTTGTTCGCCATGGGTTTTATTGTGGCACAGCAGGTTATGTATTGGATATTCAAAAGAGAAGGTAAAGACCCAAAAGATGTCGATCAGCTGACGTTGTATCTGGTGATTGCCGTAGTTGTGGGAGCCAGGTTAGGCCACTGTCTTTTCTATAGCCCTGGTTATTACCTGAGCAATCCCATCGAAATATTCAAGATTTGGGAAGGCGGGTTGGCTAGTCATGGTGGTGCGATTGGAATGTTTATCGCATTATACCTTTATGCTAAAAACTACGGCTTCACCTATTTATGGATTTTGGATAGAGTAGCGATAGTGACGGTACTTGTAGGGGCATTTATAAGGTTTGGAAATTATATGAATTCTGAAATTATCGGTTTGCCAACGGGTACAGATAGTGGGGTGGTGTTTGCTAGAAGTGTGGAGGATATGTTTCTACGTGGTGATGAAAGAGTTGAAAATGTGTCATTTGAAAAAGGTGGTAAGGCCAAAAGTGATAGTGCAGGCCTGGTCCCAATGACCATAGTATTAGAATATAAAAGAGGTATCGAACTGGATGAAACTTCTAGCGGATTTTTTGAAAGGAGTGTGCCCAATGCATTGAGTCGAGGCAGTATACGGAAGCACATTTTCTATGAAAAAGGGCTAGAGATGCCATATGACTTATATAAGTCCGGAGGAGTTCAATATGCAAAAATTCATGTACTGGGAGTACCACGGCACCCTGGTCAGCTGTACGAGTCCATTGCTTGTATCCTGATGTTCTTAATCTTGGCTCATGTCTGGTACTATCATCGATCAAGGCTCAAAGCAGGCTTTCTTTTTGGGTTCTTTATGACCATGCTATGGTCAGAACGATTTTTTGTAGAGTTTTTCAAAGAAAATCAAGAATCATGGGAGGCAGACATTCCGCTAAATATGGGGCAATGGCTGAGTATTCCTCTATTCTTATGGGGAGTTACCTTTATGATCAAGTTTTGGGGATTTGGGAAAAAAACGAAATAAAAAAAGAGCCCAACAGAGGCTCTTTTTATCAATGATTTCGAATATGGTTGGCTATCTGAAATAGTATTCAAATAAGCCTGAACATACTTCCGACGCCCCTATGAAAATCCCAACACCGTAGGTGATATGTTTTACAGACAATTGATTGATAGCAAATGGCAGACCGCTGATATTCAACATGCTGAACCCAATAGCAGTAATCAATCCACCAATAATCGATAGTGTCAGGTTTGAAGATACAATGAGTATCAAGGTACCTACACAGATAATAATCAAACTTGTGATTAGTACATTTTGAGTATTCATGGTGGCCACCTTTTTACTTATCACAAAAGCAAGTATGGCTGAGAAGCCTAATAACCCAAAGGAAACATAGCCGCCAAGACTGCTCATCTCGGGGAATGAGTGCTCAAAACTAGAGGGGATGTACTCTACCAAAAACGCCTTACCTACTCCAAGTGCCAAGCCTACTGTGAGTATGGCAATATAACTTTGAAAGCTCTGTGGCTTTACCCTAGACTCCATCAACTCTTTTTTCCTTGAAATAACTTCATCAGAGGATATTCGATGAAATAAATATCCGCTGGCTGAGATCAAAACTCCACCGACGATAAATGTCAGCGTATCGCCAAAAAACTGCACCAATCCCACAACCAAAGGCTCAAGTGCATAAACCAATTCTGTAACAAGGAACAAGAAACCCATAACAATAGGCAGCTTCTGAGCAGGTGCAAAGGCTTCTATCATCGAATAAGCCGGGCTTATAAATAGGTTCATGGAAATCAACCAAAGAATGATCATGTAGGGCAAAAAAGGTTTTAAGGCGCCGACAGGACCAGCCCCAATGATGGAAGCCACAATCATGAAAATCATTGCTGTAGCCCCAATGCCGACAGTAAAAAGTGTGAAAAATTTACCGTTTTTCCCGAGCAGATAATCAGCCAATAGTCCAGCTAGTGCTGGGATCAGTACAAGAATCAATCCCTTAGAGATGATAAGAAAGTCTGATAAATGATCGAAACTAAAATTTTCTAAAAGAATAGGTTGGTATTCATGGTAGGCAATCCAGCTTATAACTACCGAGACATTTAAAGCGCCCAGGCTAAATATTTCAGGCCATTTAATTTCGTCTTTCTTAGATGCGATGGTACTCATATATTATTTTTATTTTGTGATTTGACAAGAGATACGAAGTACAAAAGCCTTTTGGATTTCATAGGGCAACTTTTTTTAATTAATAAAGCATTCGATTGTTAAGTGGAGTTTACCAATCTACATATATGAGGATGCTACTGCAATGTTTAGGATGAAAATTTCTTTTGTGACTATATTTGTTCAAACGAAAATTTCATGTACTTCAAACTCACTTCACGAACTTTTTCATTAATTTTAATAGGGTTGCTTCTAAGTTTTGGCTCATGCAAGTCTTCGCATTATCCTAAGGAAAGAAAACCTCGGAAGATTAAGAAAGGCAAACCAATACCTTGTCCTATTAAAGACTGCTAAAACTATAGGCACCTGAATTTGGAAGATCATTAACCCATTTGAGCCAAAAATTTCATGAGGAAAATTATCATTGCCATTGATGGCTATTCTGCTTGTGGCAAGAGTTCTACTGCCAAGCGTGTTGCGGCCGCACTAAATTATGCGTACGTGGATACTGGAGCCATGTATAGATCAGTTACCGTTTATTTCATTGATCATTATATCGACCTTACAAATCCGAAGTCTGTGAGTAAGGCGCTCGATAATATTGAAATCTCTTTTCACCACAACGAATCCACAGGCCAAAACGAAACCTTCTTGAATGGACTAAATGTCGAAGAGAAAATTCGTCATATGGATATTTCGCAAAAGGTGAGCGAAGTGGCTGCGATTAAGGCAGTGAGGCAAGCGATGGTAAAACAACAGCAGAAAATGGGTAGATCCAAAGGAGTGGTTATGGACGGACGTGATATTGGTTCGGTGGTATTTCCAGAGGCAGAGCTAAAAATTTTCATGAACGCTGACTTCGATGTCAGAGCGGAGCGACGGCAAAAGGAGTTGTTCGATAAGGATCAGCTCGTCGATTTGGAAGACGTAAAGGATAACCTAAGAAAACGTGATAAGATAGATACTACTCGAGAGGAAAGCCCACTCATTAAGCCAGAAGATAGTGTTGAAGTAGATACGACGCACATGTTTCTTGAAGAACAAGTAGATCATATTGTGCAGCTCGCTACCAGCCGAATGACGAATGGTTGATCTGGTGGATAATACGAAATTGGCTCTTCTAAACCTTATACAACATAGAATTTGGATCTATTCCCGAGTAGATCTGCAAAGCACTAAATAAAGACTCTGCCGAAAGATACACTCCTTCGGCAGAGCAGATAATAATTAATGATTCTTATTATTTCTACTCCGGTGTGAAATCGGTCTACAGGTTTTAGAAGTAGAGAAAGCGTTTTAGTTTGACAGAGTAAACGGATGTCTTAGAAAGGTCTAAACTAGTTGTTTTTAAGAGCGAGGCACTTATCGTAGTAGAAGAAATCCCTCTGTCTGCTAAAAACCGTATGTCATGGTTTCTGATTGACTGTGCTGATAGCCCTGATGGGTTTTCGCATATTGTTGCACAACCACCTTGCTCAAGACAGTCAGCAATAGCTGATCCACAGTTCCATTTCCCATCACATTCAATACTGGTTGTTTTATTACCAATTGTGCAATCTACAGTATATACCGTTCCAAGTGCTCGGGCAGTTTCTTCACGGCCATCGATCGGAAAATAACTTTCTTCTTTGAAACCAAGAATTGCCATTTGATTTGTTTCTGTGTCGAACACCAAATCAAAGGATAAAAGTAATGGTTCTGATTGGACTCGGGCACTATTTTTGACTTCCTCAAAAATGGGACTTATTCCATTTAGGGTTTCGTTTGCCAGTGTAGTGACTTGCTTTGAAGTAAATGGAATTTCATTAGTCTGTGAATCGCCCTCGCTCCCACAGGATGACATCAGCACGATGTAACATAATAATACTGAAAGTAACTTTAGTTTATGACTAGACATAAGGTAATGGTTAGGTTTTAGGTAATTAATTTTAGCAAGCTAGTCTACCTAAAAGTCAATTGATATAGGTACTAGTACCTAAATTGTAAAATATACGTTTAATATTTTGCGACTATTGGGTTCTGAACATTTTTGTCTCTTAACCCTATCGCTAGAAAGATATATTTTACTTTTGTACAACGTTTCGACTAAAGATGAATATAGAGATAGATAATAATTCTGGGTATTGTTTTGGTGTGGAATACGCCATTGAAATGGCCGAGGATGAGCTCAACGAAAGCGGTCAGCTTTTCTGCCTTGGAGATATTGTCCACAATCATATGGAAGTGGAGCGTCTTTCTGCCAAAGGGCTTCAAGTCATTGAGCATGAAGAGTTGAAAAACCTTCACAACTGTAAAGTCCTGATTAGAGCGCACGGAGAACCACCGGAGACTTATAAGATTGCCATCCAAAATAATATCGAATTGATCGATGCCTCCTGTCCCGTAGTACTCAAACTACAAAATAGAGTAAAGGGATCGTTCGATCAGATGGAAGAGCGAGCAGGTCAAATTGTCATCTATGGCAAGCCAGGTCATGCTGAGGTCATTGGACTTACCGGTCAAACTAAAGAGAAGGCTATTATAGTGATGGAAGACGAAGATCTGGACCAGATTGATTTTGCCCGACCAATCACACTCTACAGTCAGACCACCAAAAGCACCAAAGGGTTCTATAGATTAAAGCAGCTCATAGAAGACAAAATCACAGCGGCAAAAGGCCAACCACTTGAAATCACAGATTTCAAGGCTAACGATAGTATATGTAGACAAGTGTCGAATAGAGAGCCCAGTATGGAAAAATTTTCCCAAAAGCACGATGTGATCATTTTCGTAAGCGGTAAAAAAAGCTCCAATGGAAAAGCACTTTATGGGGTATGCAAGAATTTTAATAAACGAAGTTATTTTGTTGGCAGTGAAGAAGAGATTGACCTTAATTGGATTCGACCCGAGGATTCGATAGGAATTTGCGGAGCTACATCCACCCCCATGTGGCTGATGGAGCAAGTGAGAGATTATATTATTAACCAGTATGCCGCCGTTGCGCAATAAATGGCCTCAGCTTTTGGTCATGCAATCATTGCTGTCTCAATCAAGACAGGGTTTCCCCAGAAACATTTTACCCCGAGGGTATTGTTGGTTGGCGTCTGCTGCACAATACTACCAGATATAGATGTGCTGGCCTTCAAATTTGGAATTGCCTATGGCAGCTTTTGGGGTCACAGAGGATTTTCACATTCGATACTTTTCGCTTTACTAATTGGCGTGATATGCGCTACGTTATTCTCTATAAAAAAGGGTAATTGGAAATCCTTGATCTTGTTATGGAGCTATTTTTTTATCTGTACAGCCTCTCACGCTCTTTTGGACTCTATGACCAACGGCGGATTGGGCGTAGCATTCTTTTCTCCTTGGGACAATACCAGATACTTCCTCCCGTGGAGGCCGATAGCTGTCTCACCAATCGGTGCTGCTCGATTCTTCTCAGCACGTGGATTAGAGGTGCTGAAAAGTGAAGCCATCTGGATTGGAATTCCATCACTAATATTTTGGGGAATCACCTATATTTCTTTTAAAAGGAAATAACCGTTTTGGGGGTGATATCAGAGCTTTTTGTCTTATGACAAACTCTAATAAACTATGCGACTCACATTGACAACATTTTTTCTTGCCTGCCTTTTCTTTTCTTGTTCTGAAGACGCTGATGATAGCTATGATCATTTTAGCGGGTCAAACTCATTGGGAAAAGTGTGGCAGCTGACAGCCATCGAAGTTGAGCTAGGAACACTGATTCCGTACGATTGTGTAGCCGACAATAATTATACTTATTTCTCCAGTGGAAGATATGAAGTGAATGAAGGCAGAAGTAAGTGCTATGAAAATGATGCCCCCGGGCTCTCCGGAGAATATCTATTCAGCACTGACAGAAACGAACTTGTAATCACCATTGGAGACTCAGTCCAAGTTTGGCAGATCATCACCTCCAATGCTACAGAACACAAAATCTCTAGCGAATTTGATGGAGAATTCAGAAGCTATCTGTTTGAAGCAGTCAACTAGAGCAGGGTTTTAAAAACTATTTGGACGTATTCATTTTTACTCCTATGGATATCTCTACTCCTTCCAGAAGGACTTTGGTATCTGGGTATTCGACAACTCTGTTTTCAATGGAGCCTCCGATCGACCCACCAGAATACTCTCCCACTATAGCCGCTCCACTTGTCCCTTTTAGGTATTGTACCTCCGTAGTAATAGAAAACTTGCTACTCACATGAAAAGACAATTCTACACCTGTCATCCAACCAAAGCCTAGTTTGTTCTCCACTTCGAGGTCGGAATTTGCAACATCCCAATTTTCATGTGTGCGAATCGCGCGATCCATGTTGCCATAGTTGATCCGTGGAGCGAGATGCCCCATTCCGAATCCACCACCTAGAAACTTGACAGAGACTGCGTTCGATTCCAGCGTCAGCGTTAGTTGCAGCGGAACCAGAATAGACCAATGAGGACCGGTGACCGGTTTATCTGTGTCAAAAGGTAGTCCCTCCATAGGCAAACCGGGCATATTATAAAGAGAGGCTCCTGTTTCAATACCAATCAAACCGAAACTGACTCCAAGTCCTCTGATCGAAAGTGGACTTACCGGGACAGAGACATACCCGTCTTTTGGAATTATGACAGAGGCAGATAACCCTTGGCCGTTTGCCGAAAGGCTAAGAAGAGTCAATGTTAGAAAGGGAAGTATTAAGATCTTTTTCATCGCCCAAAATTAGGTTTTTTCATAGTCAATGGCTGTTTTGTAGAGTAAAATGTATGGCTAAAACTAGCTGAGATGCCTAATGCCAGTAATAAAATCTGCTGGTTTACCATATGGGCAATTTAGATTATTGAATTATGCTACTCCTTTACATAAGTCTTTGATTGGTTATTTTCATTATGTGGACTGCCATCTGATTCTGCCTGGTTGGAATGTAAGAAGTCCATTATCAAATCATGATTTTAATCTGTTGCCTTTTCATCTTCAAATTCTTTTACGATAATTGCGCTCCTAGCCCATTATCATCAATTTTTTATTATTTTTGCCTCGTTTTATAAAACAGGACTTTTGCAATAAAATATGTCTCAGAATATAAAGCTTAAGAAGGGATTTGATATCAATCTCGCAGGAAAAGCTGAAAAGAAAATCGGAGAACTCCCACTCGCGGAGACTTACGCCATTAAACCCACGGACTTTGTTGGTATGAACCGTCCAAAGCTTTTGGTCAAGGAGGGTGACAACGTAAAAGCCGGCACACCAATTTTGGTGGACAAGCTGGTCGAAAACGTGATATACGCTTCACCAGTAAGTGGCGAAATAGCGGAAGTGGTCAGAGGAGCCAAAAGAAAAATATTGGAAGTAAGGATATTGGCTGACAAAGAGGTGTCTTTCGAGTCATTCGAGAAGCATACCGATATCAAGAGTCTCTCCAAAGAAGCTGCGATAGCGCAGATGACTCAAGGCGGTGTTTGGCCTAATATTATTCAACGCCCGTTTGGCGTGGTGGCCAACCCGGATGATTCTCCAAAGAACATTTTTGTTTCAACAGTTGATACGCATCCACTGGCTCCGGATATGAACTTTATCCTGGAAGGGCAGAAGAATTATTTTGAAGCAGGTATCGCTGTTTTGGCCAAGCTAACAGATGGCAAGGTCCATGTCAACATCAGTGCCTCTGATACTTCTGATTTATTTAAAAACTCAGAAGCACAAGTAAACACTGTATCAGGACCACATCCTGCAGGAAATGTAGGAGTACAGATTCATCATTTGGCGCCGATCAACAAAGGAGAAGTCTCTTGGACGGTCCATCCTTATGGAGTGGCGCAAATTGGCAAACTTTTTCTTGAAGGAAAGTACGACGCATCCAAGGTTGTCGCTCTGACCGGTTCTGAGGTGAAAGCTCCACAATACTATAAGATGTACTCAGGTGCTGCCATCAACAAATTGATTGATGGTACTATCAATGACGGATATGTAAGATATATTTCTGGAAATGTATTGACCGGAAATCAAGTGAACTCCACAGGCTATCTTGGATTCTATCATCATCAGCTTACAGTGATTCCTGAAGGGGACTATTACGAGCTGTTTGGCTGGATTTTGCCTACAACTAATCGCTTGAGTTTTCATAGAGCGTTTGGCTTACTTTCTTTCCTTGGCGGAAAGAAAAAAGAGTATGTACTTGATACCAACATGAGAGGTCAGCATAGAGCATTTGTGCAAACAGGTGCCTTTGAGAAGGTGACTCCAATGGATATACTTCCAACCCACTTGCTAAAAGCGATACTCGCTGAGGACTTTGATGATATGGAAGGCTTAGGCATTTATGAAGTAATTGAGGAAGATTTGGCGCTTTGTGAATTTATCGATGTGTCGAAAAATGACGTTCAGGCCATTTTAAGAGAAGGACTGGATCTAGTAAAAAATAGTTAAGAATCGATGAAGCCAATAGGGAAGCTCAATCTTCGAACATTAAACAAATCAATAGATTGAGACCCATGAGAGTTACATCGTACCGGGGTACCGGTAACATAAGAAAGCAATTATAAACACATGAAATTTATAGAAGACATATTTGCGAAGGTTCGCCCCAACTTTGAAAAAGGTGGTAAGTGGGAGAAGTTTTTCTATATATACGAAGCGCATGAGACGCTCTTTCTGGCCCCAAACAGCACGACAAGTGCCAAAGGAACTCAGATAAAAGATGCTATCGACATGAAGAGAATGATGATGACAGTAATCATAGCCATGATTCCTTGTCTTCTATTCGGAATATGGAATGCTGGACATCAACATTATCTGGCCATCGGTCAGGTAGCAGACCTGGCGAGTGAGATTTTGCTTGGAGCCACATTGGTTGTGCCGATCTTGATTGTATCGTATACAGTTGGCCTTGGTATAGAATTCACCTTTGCGACGATTAGAAAACACGAAGTAAACGAAGGGTTTCTAGTCACAGGGATGCTGATTCCTCTAGTGATGCCTCCTTCCATACCACTTTGGCAAGTTGGATTGGCTACAGCATTTGCAGTCATCATCGGCAAAGAAGCATTCGGAGGTACAGGAATGAATATCCTAAACGTGGCTTTGACCGCAAGAGCATTCTTATATTTTGCTTACCCTTCGCAGATTTCAGGTGACGTTTGGTCATACTTAGGTACTGAGCAGGCTATTGAAGGATTCTCAGGAGCTACACCACTTGCAATCGGTGCGGCGGCAGTAGAAGGCAGTGAATCTATGTTGAGCATGCTGGGCAATACCTGGTCCGCCGGATTATTTGATTTTTGGAATATGTTTATCGGGATCATTCCTGGTAGTATTGGAGAGACTTCTACTTTGATGTGCTTGATTGGTGCAGCCATCCTCATCATCTCAGGAGTAGGTAGCTGGAAGATTATTTTTAGCGTGTTTTTCGGAGCCTTCGTTATGGGTTCTGTTTGCAATATGCTTGGAGTCAACCCATACATGGAGTTGCCGGCACACTATCACCTGGTCATCGGTGGTTTAGCTTTTGGTGCAGTGTTTATGGCCTCTGACCCTGTCACAGCCACACAAACCGAAACAGGAAAATGGATTTATGGATTCCTTATTGGAGTACTGACCATTATCATAAGAGTATTTAACCCAGCTTATCCAGAAGGAATCATGCTGGCGATTTTATTAATGAACGTATTTGCGCCACTTATTGATTTTTATGTGGTAGCAGCTAACAAGAAAAGGAGGTTGAAACGTGCAACGATCTAATTTATACATAGTAGTTTTTTCCGGCATACTGACCATAGTATTGGCAGTATTACTGTCAGGTACTTCAGTGGTATTGAAGCCATTGCAAGACAAGCAAGTTGAGTTGGATACCAAGAAGAAGATTTTGGGGGCGGTGATGGATATTTCTAATATCAAAGAGCCCAACGAAATACTAGAGCTGTACAAGACACGTGTGACCTCTATGGTAGTCGATATCAATGGAGAGCTTATGGAAAAAGATGCCAAAGGAAATCCATTGGTTGCTGAGAAAATCGACTTTCAAAAGAATCATAATAAATACAAGAAAGATGTTGAATCCAGACCTTATCCGATATTCATGTATATGAAAGAAGACGGCTCTGGGGTAGATGCCTATATTTTCCCGATGTTTGGGGCTGGTCTTTGGGATTGGATATCAGGATTTATTGCTCTGGACGGTGATCTAAATACAATAAGAGGAGTAGCTTTCGATCACAAATCTGAGACACCTGGCTTAGGAGCTAGAATCACGGATGAGGCAGTAAAAAGCAGATACGTAGGCAAGAAGCTTTATGATGAATCAGGCTCCTTTCAGTCAGTAGATATGGTGAAAGGTGAAAAAGGACTGCCTTTGGATGATCATCACATTGATGGTATGTCAGGTGCTACCTTGACAGGTAAAGGTGTGAATGCTATGCTGAAAGATTATTTTGGGTATTACAGCACATTTATAGAAAAGAAGAGAGCTGCAGACCAGCCGGTAGCTGAGGTGGTAAGCACAGAAGAGGAAATGGTAGAAGAATCTGCTGAATAGTAAAGCAATGAATTGATTGGGCGATGCCCATTAAAATAAGATACAATGAGTACAGAAACTTTGGAACAAACGATAGTAAAAGAGCCTTCAGAGCCTTTATTGTCGAAGAGAAGGAAGAAGTTCATCACGGATCCGTTGAATGATGACAATCCGATCACTATACAAGTACTAGGCATCTGTTCTGCTCTAGCTGTAACAGTGAAGATGGAACCGACACTTGTCATGTCTGTGGCAGTGGTATTTGTGGTTGTATTTTCCAACCTTATCATTTCTCTAATGAGAGATCTCATCCCTGGACGAGTTAGAATTATTGTTCAGTTGGCTGTAATAGCCACGTTGGTGACTCTTGTGAGTGAGGTGTTGAAGGCTTATCTGTTTGACATGTACAAAGTACTCGGGGCATTTGTAGGTCTGATTATTACTAACTGTATTGTCATGGGACGATTAGAGGCGTTCGCTATGGCAAATAAGGCTTATGACTCGGTACTCGACGGACTGGGAAGCGGATTCGGGTACGCGTGGATCATTTTGACAGTAGCTTTTTTCAGAGAGCTATTTGGCTCTGGTACCGTATTCGATGTGCCAGTATATGCGACTATCTCTGATTGGACAGGAGGACTTGTCAATATTCAAACCAATGGATTAATGGTAGATTCTATCGGTGCTTTCATGGTACTGGGAATATTAATCTGGATTCAAAGAACTAAGAACGGATACGTAGAACACTAAGCGTGCCTGGAGCATACAAAAGAAATAGAAATGGAAGCATTTAATATATTCATAAAAAGCGCATTTATCGACAACATGGTGTTCGCATACTTTCTAGGTATGTGTTCGTTCTTGGCGGTATCCAAAAAAGTATCCACAGGCCTTGGGCTTGGCGCAGCAGTAATCTTTGTATTGACCATCACTGTGCCAATGAACTGGGTTCTACAGGAGTACATTCTGAAAGAAGGGGCTTTGGTTTGGATCAACAGTAGCTTTGAAACCATCGATCTTAGCTTTTTGCAATTCATAATGTTCATTGCAATTATTGCAGCTATGGTACAGCTGGTAGAGATGATCATAGAGAAGGTGTCTCCGGCACTCTACGGTTCACTTGGGATCTTTCTTCCATTGATTGCAGTGAACTGTGCGATCCTTGGCGCATCGTTATTTATGGTGCAGAGAGATTATACTATAATCGAGGCTACAGCTTATGGTGCAGGCTCCGGATTCGGTTGGTTTCTTGCCATCGTAGCACTGGCGGCCATCAGAGAAAAGCTAAAGTATTCCAACGTACCCAATGGACTCAAAGGCCTCGGTATTACAATGATCCTGACTGGATTGATGGGAATTGCATTCAAATCCTTTATTGGGATCGTGTTATAAGATCAAAAGAATTAATCTGAAACAGAATGTCCTGCTCCTGTACTTAATCAGGATGGCAGGACTTTTTTTGCCCAATAAATCCTCTTAGGATTTAAGAATTGAGTGGTGAGTTAGCTGAACAGTTTATGGAAAAGCTGGGGCTACTTTTTTTGCCTAAGCGTTTTTTTCATCTCCTCTTTCTCTCTTCTAAACAGATCAAGTAGGTATATCATTTCTTTCTGATTTTTGATATGTGAGAGTGCCAGGCTTGGAGACTTATAGTTGTAGATGTTATAGATTTTGATTGTCAAGAGGAAGGCTAAAAATAGGAAAGCGGCCATACAGCTCGCGGTCCAGGCTAGCTTTATTCTTTCTTTCGCCTGTTCTATTTTGTAGAAATAATTCGAGGTGATCAATTGTACTTTGTATTTGTCTCCTGCAGCTATCAGTTGCTTTTGCTGACTCAAAAAAGCCTTGTTTTCACCCGCATAGAGTCTCGAGTAATGCAAAGCTTTGTTTGGATCCGTTCTAAGTAAACAACTGGATAGAAAATCGTATAGTTCATAATATTCAGGCGTCTTGGGGACTTGATCTAGTAGTGAAAGAGCCTTATGAGCATAGGACATAGCCATGTCGTATTGCTCATTATTTAAAGACATTTCCGTTACATCTTTATAGGTCACAAATAGATCTCTGGCATTGTTTATTTTTTCTTTTTCCCGAATTGCTAAAAGGTAATATTTCCAGGCATTCTCAAAATTATTTTCCTTCTGGTATGTGAGGGCAATGTTGTGATAAGCTTGCCCGGAATATCTTGATGGTGCTCCTCCAGAATCTAATAGAATCATTTTGTTGAACCACACCCTGGAAGAGGTTAGTTCTCCAATCTCATAATAAATCGCTCCTAGTTGATTGTATGTTCTTTGTTTGATTACATTATCCTCTGGTTTAATAAATTCCAAACTTTGCATAAGTAAGTCAGTGGCTACAGTGAACTGCTGCTTTTTCCTATAAGCCCCAGATTGATTGTAAAGCAATTTTCGTAAAGCCTTGTTATTTTCTGCGGAAACTGCATATTGAATTCCTTGTTCGTAGAATTCAATAGCTTCATCCTCATGATGATGTTGTTTGAAAATTTTACCAAGAGTTACGCAAACTTCCGCTTGATTTGAAAGAGCAGTTTTACTATTCACTGATGCAAAATGAGTTAGTGCATCTAATAGGTAAGGTACGGCTTCATCCGGCCGGTTTTCTTGATCAGCAATAGCTCCAAGAAAAAACAAGCTTTTGGCAAGCCCAAAGGAATAGTCTGAATTCGCTGCTTTTTGACGTGCACGATTTGCAAGAATTTTTACTGTATCAGGATTAGAGCGATAATAAACTTTGCAGAGATTATTCAGGTCGTCAACTTCTTTTTGAATTTCAGTATCAAATCCAAATAATGAATAAATGAGTAATAAGTGAGTTAGAATCACTGACATGTCAAAAGGGGTTAGGTCTTATTGGGTAGCATTCAAAAACGAAAAATTGAATGTAATCAAATATAGGTTATTATTTGATTATTTGTAGGGCAAGATCTAACAAACGTGAAATTAGAATAGTAAAGGCAAACATTTTCTGTTTGCCTTTAAAAAACACTGAATTAGCCTCCAGTAGGATCTCCGGTCTCATCATCATCATCAATATCATTTGTTGAGGTTGGTAAATCCATTTGGATTTCGTCAAATTCACTCTCGCCCTCGCAAGCTGAGAATCCGAACATTGAAACAAAAACTAGTGAGAAAATTACAATTACTCTTTTCATAATAATAAATTTTAGTGTTTGAAAAATTTTACAAAAGAGTAAATATCGGGGAATAATGTGTTGAGAAAGATCAGAATTCTTTCTTCGATTAGAGCCAACCTGATATTATTCGATTGAATCCAGTTTAAAATGGAATTATTTCCGGCTTTCTAAAGGCAAAGTCCCGGATATTGAGATGAGAGGAGGTCGAAAGATCCACTAGTCCTGTACCAGCATTTATCGGGGTGCTAGGATAATATCCTAATCTAATTTGTATGGTGGATACTGCTAAGTTGTCATTTCGAAGTCGGATACCGCCACCTAGTCCTAAGAAATGATCAGTATCGAAAAAGTTATTACGAATATTTTTGGTCATCGTATAATCAAAGAATCCGAACAAAGCCATTCTAAATTCTATAAGGTTGATAGGAGTGAACAACACTGTTTCTAACCTTAGATTTAGTTTTGTGGTCGCTCTCAAGTAATAGCTTCTCACACCTCTAATTCCCAGATGATCTTCTGAGCTCAAAATGTATTCTTCATCAGGATGCAAAGCCTGGCTAAAGGTAAGGTCAACGAATTGTCTAATCTTGTACTGATTTACATTGATCAATGATGTAAAGTAGTCGGCACCAATTCTGAAGATTCCGTTTTCATATCCGTTTTCGCTAAGAAAACTTCCCCAAGACACGATTCCATTTAGGTAACCAAATTTCCTAATGTAACCACCTCTGGCGTAATTGAATCCAATGTAGACTCTTTCGTTGAATTCTGTTGTTTGGTATCCTGCCACTACCCCTAGCTCACTACCCGTAGGGATGTCCTCTGTCCGTCCAAATTGAACAATAAACCTGTCTTTGTAATAGTTTCTCGAACTCAGGCCAAGACTCAATAAGTAGGTTGTATTATCGTGATATCGATAGTTGGTGTCGGCGGTTACTATGGGGCGATCGTAAAAATCCGAATGCTCCACACCTGCTGAGGCCACAGCGTTAGTTTCTGCATTGATACCTAGAAGGTGAGTTTTGATATTTGTTTTGAAGGACCGACCGAGCCATAAGCTGGCATATTTTTTCTCATAGAAATAAGGAGAGGCCACGTCGCTGGCAGGCTCATAGTTGTATTCTCCGTACTTATATCTGCTGAGTGCCGCACCGCCTGCATATTTTGTCTCTTGTGTATAAAAGTCACGTGACAAGAACCCTCCAATGCCAGTTCGTCTGAAGTGGTTGGCATAGTTGAGCTCACTGTCAATAAAAGAACCTTGAATATTTATAATTCTATAAAAAAAATCTGAACCACCATTTCGGATATAGTCATATTCTAGTTCATGCCCTATACCAGCAATGTTCACATTGCTAAGACCGAAGAGCGCATCGTTGTCATTGCTGGGAGTCAGCAGCAAACTGTACGGAAAAACATCTTGTGTGACGACTGCCACATCCACTTTTCGCCTGGTGGAGCCCTGTCTTATCATTATGCGAGCATCTTTCACATAGTCAAGCCGTCGAAGAAGACGCTCACTATCCACAAGGTCGGAGGGATCGACCCGGTCGCCTTCTTTGAAAGTCAGGTTTTTTCTAATGATCCAATCCTGCGTATGAACATGAATTTTATTTAAAGGCTTGGTCCATTTTGACGGGTTGTTTTTTGTGGTATCTTTTACTGTCGCACCAAAGATGGGCAAGTGCTTGTATTTCAAGGAAGATATTTTATCCCTTTCATAAGGGGTGAAGGCTTGTTCGTGAAATTCTTCCGCTCTAGGAGAAGAGCCATTATTTGCAAACATGACACCGTACATGAGGCTAGCCACTTTTGACTTACTCATTTTCTTCTCTACTTGTTTATAAAATTCCTGCGTCCTTTCAAGGTTGTTTTTTCTGATATAGAAATCTGTAGTATCAGGCAAGATGAAGACAGAATCCTTACGTACATAGTAAGCGTGATCATGAATGAAGATGAAGCGATCGGCTTTCACCCGAACGGTATCCATTTTTGCTTTTGGCTTGGCCTTAAGTACTTTTTTCTGCCCGTATAATGCAGTGCTAGGCAAGAGTAATAGAAGAAGATAAACAATGAGATTCTTCAATGCGTGGCAGTCCAAAGGGTAGTTATAAATGTATTAAACTTCTAATCTGCAAAGTTGCATGAAAAAAAAGGAGACCTCCAAATAATGAAGGCCTCCGTTAAAGATAATACTATTTATTTTTTTTATTCGTACCTCAGATTATTCACGGGATTAATTTTGGCAGCCCTCAAGGTCTGGGTGACTATCGTCCCTCCACCTAATATAATAAGAGTAATCAAACTTAGACTCAATTCGAACCAGCCGAGAGGAGCATGATAAAATACAATTTGGCCCAGCATAAATTCAAAGAACACAAAGGCTAACGGGAGCGCAATAATGGCGGCAATGAGCATGAGTTTGAAGAAACCATTAGAGAGTTGAAGAGTCAAGTCTTTGACTGAGGCTCCCATCACCTTGCGAATTCCGATTTCCTTAATTTTATTTTCCATAGAAAAAACAACCATTCCCAGAAGACCAAGGCATGCTATTGAAATTGCCAGAAAGCTCAAAAATGAGTAAATCTTGATTTGATTTCTTAAGGACTGATAAGCCGTATCTAATTTATCTTCCAAGAAGATCAATTCAAAAGGGACTATTTTGTTAAGCGTCTCCCAAGTGGCTTCAAATTTCATAGCTGTACCAAATACGTCTGTTGTACTCACTTGCATAGTGGCAGTACTAAACCGGTCTGGATTATATCTAAAAAAGAAGGGTTGAATCTCTTCAAAAACAGGGAGGTGATTAAAATCTTTCACCACTCCTATTACTCTGCCTACGTGGCCGCCTTCAAGAAGAAGTGTTTTGTTTAACGCCTCCTGTTTAGTCCAATTCATGGTGGTCAGCAGGGTTTCATTAATAAACAATTGTTCCTCATTTACTCTGCTCAGGTCTTCAATAAATTTTTTGCCTTCAATAATTTCGAACTTCATAAGATCCAAATATGAATTGTCTACAAATAACTGTGCCACTGCCACAGAATCTATTCCATCTTCTATTTGTACCCACTCTTCATCATTAGAGGGTGTACCGGGGACGCCGGATGAGAAGGCTATTTGCTGGACTTCTGGATGGATGGAGAATTCATGCGAAACCAAATCTTTGTCTACGCCATGTAGAGGAAGTAGAACTTTATTGGATTCGTCGAAGCCTTTTTCATAGTTGATAGTATGGATGTATTGTGTACTCATGGCAATGGCGCCGAAGATGAACAGAATAGATAGACAAAACTGTACTACCGTTAGTACATTTCTAAGGCCGCCCTTAAACAGTATGCCGGCTTTGGCGCCACCCTTCAATGATGAAATAGCACTCATTTTGGAAAAGTAGATGGCAGGAATGATTCCAGCCAAAAAACTAGTAAAAAGAGCAAACGCAATAAACGAGAGAGCTACCGGCCAATGAATCGAAAGATCCAAAGTGTCTGCTCCTATAATCATACTCAAAAATTCTTCTCTGATCAGGGTGAAGATATACACCGCTCCGACTAACGAGATGCAAGTTATGATCAGTGTTTCAAACAAAAACTGAATGAAAATATCTCTTCTGCCACCACCGACTACTTTTCGCAAGCCGATCTCCTTAGCTCTTTTCAACGATCTGGCGAGTGATAGATTAGCGTAGTTGAAGCAAGCCGGAAGCAGAATAATTAAGGTAAGAAAAACAAAAAATGCCATCGTCAACTGATCAAAGACTGGTCCGATCGAATAGTTGATATCCTCTCCTGAGACAATATTGGAAATTGGCTGTAAATACAGAGCAAATTGCTCATTGTCGACAGAGAGTCCGTCTGCGATTTTTGACAAAGGCTCTTCCAGAGATTTGGCTGACACCCCCTCTTTTAATAATAGATAGGTGTATGAGTTGATATAGAATCTGTAGTCATCGTATCGCTTGGTTAGCCCTTTGTCAATTGCCTCCAGCGTGCTATAGGAGACCAGCGCTTCAAACTGGAGATGAGAAGCAGACGGGTAGTCTTTCATGATGCCGGTTATTTTGAATAAGCCCTTCTCTTTTACTTCCAGCACTTTGCCCAGTACATCTGAATGCCCGAAGAGGCGTGTAGCAGACTTTTCAGTGAGGATCAGACTGAATGGTTCGTTTAGTGCTGATGACGTGTTGCCGGCTTGAAGTGGGAAAGTAAACGCCTTCAAAAACTCGACATCCGCATACAGTCCTGAAAAACTCATTTCGTTTTCATCAATATCAATCTGTGCGTTGAAGCCATCATTGATGGTAATAGTCGACTCAATTTGCTCTGTGTAGCCACCAATCCGGTCGGTCACATATGGAGCTGTAGTCGCAAATTTATCATTGACCGAACTACTTTTGATTTTTGTATTGATGCGGTAGATTCGATCTCCATTGACATGAAACTTGTCAAACTGCTGTATACTGTAGAGCATGGTGATTCCCAGTAGGCAGATGGACATCCCAAAAGCCAAACCAATGATATTGATGAAGGAAAAGGTTTTGTGTTTGACAAGGCTCCTTGCTGATACCTTTAAGAAATTTGCTATCAGGGCCAAAGAGGGAGCATTGAATCGAAACGAGTATGAGGCGTCCTTCTTTCTTTTCTTCACAGCATATGAGAATATCAGTGAGAGGACTTGACGCCAGAATATTCGGTTGGCTTTTTTCCTGCCTATTGTGGTAGTATTCGAGATGTATAGTTCTTCGAGATCACCATATAAATCTTCCACTGCTGCATTACCACAAAACCAGAAGAAGAGTTTAACGGCCAGGCGAGGCGGGGATTGAGTTTTTTGACCTTGATTTTTCATCTTGAAGTGAGTTTTAAGTCTGACAACGTCCATAGTTCATCTCGCAAGGATTTCATATCGGACAAGGCTTGTTTGGCTGATGCGGTGAGCTGGAAAAAGCGCTTTCTACGACCACCTCTTTCGTTGGTAGGTTCTCCCAGATATGAGGTAATAAATCCCTTTTCATCGAGCCGGGTTATGGTCGAGTGAAGGGCTCCTATGCTGGTTTTTCTGTTTGTGCGATTTTGGATGTCTTCCAATACTGCCACTCCGTAGGCTTGTTCACCAAGTGTGGCAATGGTCAGTAAGACTAATTCTTCAAATTCTCCTATGTGTCCTTTCATATAAGTTTGAGTTTATTGAGTTTTCAATAAGCGTGTACGAAGATTCAAACTATTAGTTTCTAGTTTTAAGAAGATATATAAATGTTGGCTTATCTTCTTTTAGCTGAGATTATTGCTGTTATCCTCAAATGGACTTTTTTCTCAATGGTCTTTCATATAATTTCGTGCAAAAAAAAGTTGCTATGAAAAAAATATATGTCGTACTGTTCATACTAGTGGCTTGTTCTTCTTTGGGATATTCTCAAGCACAAAAGGGTAAAACTCATCTTGGTATTGGTTTGGGACTTAACTATGGTGGTATTGGTGGGTCTATCACCCACAATTTGTCAGACAATTTTGGAATGTTCATTGGCTTGGGTCATCAGCTAGCAGGATTCGGTTACAACTTTGGAGTGATGTACTATGTACCATCAGAAAAAAGGGCTCAAGCTTATTTTAGTGCCATGTATGGAACCAATGCAGCTCTGAAGGTGGAAGGCTTCACGGAATTGGACAAAGTATATCTTGGCCCTACTGTCGGCTTTGGAGTAAAGCTGTTCGGTAAAAAGAATGAGGAAAACTACTGGAATTTTGGACTATTACTCCCATTCCGATCTTCCGAATATGACAATGATGTGGACATCGTGAAGAGTCTGCCAGGCATTGAGCTGCAAGAGCCATGGCCTGTTTTATTTACTATTGGTTACAATATTAATATTGGGGGCTAAACACTCATTTGAGATAAACCGGCATTTGCTAATTGAGCTATGACCACAAATTGAAACTTAAAATCTGTTGAATGGACTATTTTATTCAGCAGATTTTTTTATTGGCGGCTGTGTTGTTCAGAAGAGTTATCGGGCTTAGAATTCCCTACTCAATTGACCTTTACTTTTTATTTTTAATAGGTCGGTAAATCATGACTTTTCCTTTGGTGACATGATTTAGGTTGAAATTGCTAACGCCAACTTTTTTACCCCATTCACTGGTGTTTTGATGGGCAATTTCAAAATCACCCTTGGCATTTACTTTATATACTATAGCTGTGTGCTGAGCCATGGCCGAGCTATAAGTGGTATTTCCTACAGACCATTTCATTTGAACGTTTTCGAATTGGATCAGATCACCGGGAAGAACTTCTTCATTTTTTGGATTGAGTTTTCTGCCATAGATTGTGACTGTTTTTTGAGAGCTACGATCGAAATAGGCTCCCGAATAGGCCAGTGCACCTGCTGCAAGATCCCAGCATTCTCCTCGAGCTACTTTTTTATCCATTACACTATCTATGTAGGTAATGATTTTGGCATTGAGCTCTGGTAGCTCTATAGTATATGAGAGCGAGAGCAATAGAATAAGCAGACTAGATTTTAGCATTGTTACCCTTTTAAAGGGTATAACGAACTAAGGCAAAATAGGGTTCAAGTCTAAATTATCGTTCATAGAAAACTTTGTTGGCTGTAGTTAGGAATAGCAAAATCCCACCATTCATCCGGCAAACAGCGTCCATTCATAAGATTATCTATAAAAACTTCATCTCCATTTCAAATCTTGAAGTTAACCCCAGGTAAATGGAGAACCATACAAATTCCACATTCTAAAATTAAGTGAAATGAAAACAATTATTTTATCAGGCATGATCATGCTTGGAATTACTTTTTCAATCTTAGCTCAAGAAGCAGTCAATTTAGGAGATTTAAAAATCAATCAATTGTTAGAGTCCAGATCAGAAATTCAGACGTTTTATAAAGAAACACTTGGGGCAAAAGTCGTATCATTTGATGAGCCAGTGGTTAGAGACTATATTCAGTTTGACAATGATCTTCGACTCAATCTAATCTATCAGCAAGACTTCAAAGATGTACCTGATGCGGATGCGTTTTATGGCGGCCTATGGATAAAAATTTTGGTAGACGATTTTGATCGACGATATAACCGAGTTAAAAACTCAACGGCCAAAATCATAAAAGATCGACCTGAAAAGGGAGAGCTGTATTTTCAAGCACCGGGCGGTCAGGTCTATAGAATGGTCAAAATTGAGGCGAATTAGCCGTCTATGTGATTAGAACAAAAAAAGCGAATACCAAGAGGAACTTAGAAGAAGAAACCGAAATCGAAAGAAATGAGATCCTCTTCTGGAGAAAATGCATAGGATAGTGCTGCTGCGAATTTGCTTAGCGGTGCTACCCAAATGCCAGTGCCTACAGATCGATGCCAGGTATTGGAGTTTTCTTTAGTCCACACACGACCAACGTCATAAAAACCATGGATACCAAACCTCCCAGGGAAGAGGATAGAGGAGAAATCGAAGAGTTTGAGCCTGAGGTCGACATTTTGATAGAAGCTTGTTCGCCCGTAAAAACGAGTTTTTCTAAAACCTCTAAGATTACTTCTGCCACCCAATGTATTGGCATTATAAAACTCATCGGCTACGAAGTCTCCAAAGTTATGCGCATAACCGGTGCGAGACGCAAGTGTGAGCCACGCAGGGTATTGGAAACTGTAGTAGAGACCAAGGCTTGTATGAAGGTGGCCATAGTCCGTAGTATTGTTACTAAGGCCTTTGTGTCCAGAAAGCTCATTTTCCCAATATAATCCACGTGTTGGAAAAAGTTTTTCGTCTCTCGTGTCGAATTCCAACTGGCTATAAAGCCCACCATAATGACGTGCATTCTCGAAGAGTTCGCTTGTGTCGAACTCACTGAATCCGGTAGAGCTTAGATACGAATTAGCACGCTCTTCTACCTCCACAGTTCGCTGTCGTATTCCGAAAGAGAAGAGTCCCTTGTTGCCAAGATTTTTATCCATACTCAGCTCCAATACCCTTTCTTCTACTCTTATTCGATAAAAATCAACTCCCCTATCGAGGTTGTATTCAGAATCATTACCCAGCCCAAAAAAGTTGTTCACTACAGGGCTTTTGATATCAATCCCAAGTCCCACGTTCCAAGTGCCTATGACGTCATTGAAGTCACCTTCATACTTCACGTTGAAAGCCCTGGTTTCCAAGGCTACATTTGCAAGTACCAAATGTTCGGATTTATATGGGTCCTTGCGCCAGCCTTGCTTGGTATATCTAAACCCGCCGCCAATAAAAATACCATCATCGGGATTTATAGTACCATAGACCATAGGCATCAATTTGTCATATTTGAACCAATATCTATTGTACTTGTTGATGCCTTTTTTCTCACTCAGTTTCGAGTTGAAAGTCTGTCTTTCGGTAGCTATTTTAGAGGAATGAGCCTTGTCGTATATTTTTATATTGCTGGCCTTTTCTGCGGTGGTTTCATCATAAAATGTGTCTTTCCCTTTTCCACCAATGATTCGCACGTTGATCTTGCTTTTTGCTGACCCAGTTATTTTGAATTGATCATTATCGTCCAACCCGTAGATTCTCACCTCTTTGGTTTCCTTGCCGATAAAAATACGCTCGTATATAACCTGCCTCACTTCTTTGCCCTTAGACAGTTTGTACACTGTTAGTTTTAGACTGTCCCTACTCATATTTTCTATGATGAACAATTCTTTCTTATCAGATCCTAGTACCTCTACCTCACGAGAAAGTGATTCATAATGCCGCATGGTGAAGTCCGGAAGATTGTCTCTTCTGGCCTTCAAAGTTTTGATGGTTCGTTCGCCAGCAAGCTTGTAGATTTCTTCCGGCCATTGCCCGATGGCCTCTTCGATGACTTCATCAGATAGTTTGTCTCTCACCTCTATTGCCATTTTGGCCCAATCTTCTCTTGAAAGCTCATTCAAAAACCAACGATCAAAATGTCGAGCGTTGAAGTTGAAACCAGGCGTCCATCTTATGTTGTCATTGAATCCTTCGACTCTTGGCATAGCCCAGCGTCGACTCGCCAGCTTTGGCAACCAGCCCTCGTTTAGGTAGAATGTTTGATCTCTGTCTCTTGGTATGGGGCGATAGAGTGTGCCTTTATCTTTGTCAAAAGAAGCCCAGCGCCATTGGTCTTCATGTCTGTCCCAATCGGCAATTGTCATATCAAACATTCTGTTTCTAAGTGCAAATACCTGATCTACTTCATTGTCGTTGTCATCATGTATTTCTTCCAGGACTTCCGGTGAATTTACGAGGTCGTCTGAGTTCCCGAAAATGCCTGAACCAGACCAGTCTTTCGCAGGTCGTTCTTCGTACAAGGCCAGTGAATTAGCAAAAGTTTGGCGATGTCTCCCCAGTGCGCCGTCGTTTGGGATGTACACGAGCTTGGGGTTGGTGTGATAGATGCCGACGGCCTCTGCCATATGAGGTACGACAAATGCACCGTACGGATTGCTGGCACTCATCTGATCCTGCACAATGTTTATTGCAATGGTTCCTTTCATGATTTCTGGAACAGCTCTTTCTGGGTACTTTTCAAGCGACCTTAGGACATATTGCCTACCATCTGAAGCCTGCATACGAAGAGAATTGGTTTGCAATCCGCCACCCTTTTTTATGATCTCAAGGCCTCCTTTCTCTTCTGTAATGTTAAAAATAGGTGCACTTACCTCGGTTTCCCATATCTCACGATAATTAACTCCCATCAATTTCCGTTTGAAACCTCCAGCATCATATTGTGTAGAGGCATGAGCCAGACGGACGCTATCGTCAAACGAATATCTGGGATAGTCATAATTATCGGGCCTGTATTGAAATGAATAGAGGGAAGTTTCATAGATTTTTTCCCCTTTGGGACTTTGTGCATCTGCAGCCCAAAACTCCAATTTAGGCTGGCCTGACGGCAAATAAGACACGGCACCGAACCCTCTTCTAGATTCACCAAATTTCAGGTACTTCCCTTTTTTCTTTAGATATGATACTTTCGAGCCAGACCCACTTACAATATAATTGACCTTGTCTTTTTCAATATGCTGTAGCGAATGTTCATGTCCAGACACAAAGATTGCGTTGGGGTAGTAAGACAATACACTCGCTATGGTATTTCTTATCGCTTTGTACTTCGGGTGTGGGATGTCTTGCAACGACCCTGCGGTCGATCTGTATACCGGATATATAGAACCAATCACGGGTAAAGGAATATATAGGTCCGGATTTAGGGCCGTTAGAGGGAATAGGTGCCTCTTAAACGGATATTTTCCACCATGAGGACCGTAGCTATACATCGGGTGATGCGCCGCAACTATGACGTGATCATTTTTGTGAGCCTCAAGCATTTCGTAGAAGTCATGCAAAATGTCAGCTTCCTTGTGTGGTACCAATACATCAGAGGTCAGAGGTTTTTCCCATTCGTGTAAGATCCATTGCAGATCTAGGACGATTAAGAATAAACCTTCGTCCAGTTTTATTTCTTCGGGGCCTGGTTCTCCATTTTTGGGATAAAACACTTTTTTGCTATCGTAATACTTTTTTACCTTTTTTGATTGATTTCTGACTCGATCCCAGCCCTCTTTGCCGCTATGGTCCCAATCATGGTTTCCGGGAATAATAATTGTTTTACCCTTGAAGTTTTTGGTGATTTCAAGTTGCTTGAGCAGTTTATCTTCCTGTTGGTCGCGGTCCTTGTGATCTTTATCCGGCAATCCATCCTTATAAATGTTGTCTCCAAGAAAGATAACAGTAGCATTTTTGCCTGCCTTGTTTAATTCAGCTTCAAGCGTAGCAAAGTTTTCACTTGCCAGCTTTGGCTCTCCAGCATCTCCTATCAAGAAGACCTTATGTGAAGTCTGTGGGGTTTGGGCAAACCCAGTTTCTACCAGAGTAAGTGCAATGACAGCAAATAATGTTATCGATCGAATCATTAGTTCATATTAAATTTCAAGATATACCCCTTGTCGCCCTGGCCTTCACTTGAGATAAACATATCACCATTTGGGGCGAAGCATATACCTTCTGGTTGCCCCAGAAGACGCGGATCTAGAGGGATACTTCCTTTGATGTTGCCCTTTTTATCAGTAATCAGCATCAACTTGCCCACCGATGCGATAATATAAAAGTGACCGTTGGTGGGATGTAATGCAATGCCAGATGGGTTAAAGTTAATTCTGTTAGACTCGTATTTGAAATCCTTATTTTCTTCAAGAAAATTTTTGATATCGTCTTTTGTGATTTTGAATGCTGGTTTTTCTTTGACTTCTTTTTTGTCAAGATCAAAAATATAGGCTGCCTTGCCTTTGGTCTTCTTGTTGCCTAATCCAGCATCGCCCTTACATATAAGGTACAAATTCTCTGTACCAGGATCATAAACTAATCCTTCTACGTCGTTGCTCTTTTTAAGTATGGTGTTGTATTTCTTTTTCTTTTCTATTTTCCCTTGATCGTTTAGCACAATTTTGTGCAGATCTCCATTGCTTTCTACGATGTATAATTTTTCTCCATCACAAGTGATTCCCTCATAGTCACCCGATCCTTCAAACTTTATGGTCTTTTCTAATTCTCGCTTGTGATGATTATAAAAAAATATTTTGCCATCTTCATCTTGAATGCAGGCGATTACTCCAGGTTGGTAATAGGTCATCCCGGAGATTTCTTCAAGGACATATGGCAAGAAATATTTTGCATCCGGTTTTTTAAGGTCGTAATTTTCAAGTGTAGATGGCGTATGATAAAACAAGGCTTCTGCGGTAGGCCTGGAGTTGTACTGACATCCCACGAACAGAGCCAAAAGAATTATCATAGTATACTTTGTGTAAGGCATGACATCTGGACTAATATATTAATATCAGAGAAATAAGCATAAACTTATGAAATGCGTTTGGTATGTTACCCCATATAGTAGGATTTTGTTTCATGGCAATTTTGTTAATTTGTGGTTTAACTAAGAAAAAATGGGGAGTCTAAAAAAGATGTTAGGGGAGGTATCGAAATATGTAGTTACTTCTCTCAAAAACGAGTTGCCCGATAAATACTACTATCATAACCTGCAGCATACTGAAGATGTGGTAAGTGCTACACAACTAATTGCTGAAGGGGAAGGTCTCTCTGACCAAGAGAAAGAAATTGTGGAAATTGCGGCATGGTTTCACGATCTGGGCCATATCTATGATAGCGAAAATCATGAAAGAAAGAGTGCAGAGATCGCTCGGGACTTCTTGACCAACAACAAAGTTGATTCTGAAATTATCGCCAGCGTTGAAGGCTGTATAATGGCGACCATGATGCCTCAGCGACCGCTGACCAAATTGGAAGAGGTGCTTTGTGATGCGGATTTGTATCACCTTTCGACGGATCAATTTGATGGAAGGGCTCAGCTCTTGAGAAAAGAATGGGAGGAAATAAACGATGAGGACTTCAAGAACTCTTCCTGGCTCAAAATAAATTCAGACTTCTTAAAAGGGCATGAATATTTTACCACGTTTGCCAAGAAGAGCTTTGAGGAGGGCAAGCAAAAGAACCTCAAAGCGTTACAAACGCAAATATCTGAACGTAAAAAAGAAAGGAACGCCGACCTAAAGAAAAAGGTAGCTACTCTTGAACAAAAATTAGCTAAGGCCAAAGAAAAGGAGGACATAAAACCTACCAGAGGTATAGAGACAATGTTTCGCACCACTTCAAAAAATCATCTGGATTTGAGCGGGATGGCCGACAACAAGGCGAACATTATGATCTCTATTAATTCGATCATACTTTCTATTATTATATCAGTGCTCATCAGGAAACTAGAGGAGTACCCTCATTTTATAATACCCACATTGATTTTGACCATTATCTGTTTGATCACGATCGTGCTAAGCATACTGGCTACACGGCCCAATATTTCAAAAGGGAAGTTTACACAAAGTGATATCATGAATAAGCGAACCAATCTTCTCTTTTTTGGCAATTTTCATAAAATGAGTTTGGAGGAGTATGAATGGGGAATGAATGAATTGATGAAAGATAGCCATTACCTGTATGGCAGTCTGATTAAAGATATTTATTACTTAGGCGCTGTTCTAGGAAAAAAATATAGAATGCTAAGGATGGCCTACACCGTATTTATGTTTGGTTTCGTGATCGCAGTACTATCCTTCATCGTAGCCGAAGTGTTCTTCAAGAATCAGTACATGTATTAATTGCATTTGCCGGGTCTATGAGCAATAGATCAACCGGTCTGTTCCCACTTTTTTATCATCTGATAGGAATCTTCCTGAGCATTGTAAAGCTTCTGGCCTTTGGTTCTTTGGATAGGGATATTGTTCATTTTTTGATCCAGCAATACTGATTTGGTATTATCCTGAAGCTGAAGACGTAGTATTTCCTTTACCTCTTGCTTTAGTGCCTTATCGTATACAGGGAAAGTCACCTCGATTCTACTTTTAAGGTTTCTCTTCATCCAATCTGCAGAACCCATAAACAGTTCATCTTTGTCATTATTATTGAACCAGAACACTCGGGCATGCTCAAGATAGCGGCCGACGATCCTGCGGACGGTGATATTTTCACTCATTCCGTCCACTCCAGGTATGATACAACAAATGCTTCTAACCAGCATGTCGATTTTTACACCAGCTCGGCTCGCTTCATAGAGTTTGTCAATCATGCCGCGCTCTTCTATATTGTTGAGCTTGATTATTATTTTGCCTTCCCTACCATTTTTTACATGGTCAATCTCTCGCTGAATCAGGGCGTTGAACGAATCAATGATATTGAATTGAGAGACTAACAGGTGTTTAAAGGGTTTGGGCTGTATCCTTTTATAAAGGTATTTGAACAGCTGGTCCAATTCTTCTCCCATCTTGTTGTGGCAAGTGAGCAGCCCATGGTCGCAATAGATACTGGCTGTTTTTTCATTGAGATTGCCAGTTCCAAAGAAGCAATAAATTTTATTTGAGCCATCTTCTGTTTTTTTCTTAACCAAAGCCACCTTTGCATGCACTTTGAGGCCAGGGATACTATATATTATTCTAATACCCTCTTTCTGCATTTTCTCTGCCCATATCAGATTGTTTTCTTCATCGAATCGAGCCTTCAATTCTATAAAGACAGTTACTTTCTTGCCGTTTTTAGCAGCCGATATGAGCGCATTACCTATGAGGGAGTCCGAGGCCATTCTGTAAAATGTCACCTTGATCTCTGTCACATATGGGTCTATCGCAGCTTGATTAAAAAACTGTAGGATGTAATTGTAACTATGATATGGAAAATGCAACATCTGATCAGATTCATCAATAGCTGTGAAGATTGATCGATGTCTATCTATCTTATAATTTTTTAAAGGCTCTTGATGTTCAAACTCAAGCGATGAGCCTATGGGATTTGGAAAATCCAGAAAGTCGAAAAGACTATGATATCTACCACCAGAGACCAGATCATCTTCTGACAGATGAAAAACATCTTGAAAGTTGCTTAGTAGTTCGGGAGACATGGATCGATCGAACAAAAATCTAGCTGGCGTGCCTAGGTTTCTCTTTTGAATCTGCTTCTGAATTTTTTCAACTAAATCCCCACTAAACTCATCCTCGATATTCAGATCAGCGTCCTTGTTCATTTTTATACTTTTGCACTCAAGCACCTCATAATCAGGAAATACAAAATCCAGATGCATAGAAACGATGTCGTCCAGAAAAATGTAGTGAAACTGAAAACTAGGTGAGGGTAATTTGAAAAATCTGGGCAGACGATTCGATGGGATATTGATAAAAGCGAACTTTATATCTTGCGAAAACTTACTCTTAAGTTTTATTGCAAAATACAACTCTCGATTGTTGAGAAATGGCTCCCTGATCGGATTATCAAATTGATAGGGCTGCAGAAACGAAAGCACCTTAGTTTTGAAATAATAAAGACATGCCGCTCGCTGATCTTCATTGAGTTGATTGGGCTCCAATATAAATACGCCATTTTTTTCAAGCTCCTTTAGCACATGCTCTCTTAACGTCTGACCGTATTCATCCAATTGGATTTGGATTCTTTCATGAATCCTATCGAGCAATATATCTGGTTTGATATCTAATGCTTTATTAATTTTTTTCTTACCAATTTCTACCAGCCGACGAATGTTGGCAACTCGTACTCTGAAGAATTCATCTTGATTCGAGGAGTAGATCGCGAGGAACCTCAACCGTTCGTAGAGAGGGACTTCGTTACTTTTTGCCTCCAAAAGGACACGATAGTTGAAAGTCATCCAACTGAGATCTCTGTTGAAGTACAGGTTTTTGACTTCTTTCTTTTTTTGTTCCGTTTTTTGCTCAGTATCCAACTCCTATTTCTCAATTTGAAAGAGAAATATAAGCCAACCACCTTTAAACAGCCTAAGATGCGTATGATTAATTTGTTAAATTTTAATAGTCAGAAAGTAATTAGATTTGAAACTAAAGAATCAGTCCATACGTTCGCTAGTCAAGGATTTTAAGTAAAATGATGGAGGCAAAGTTGGAGCAGTGTGATATGGGAGCAAGTTTCCCTTTTGAGTCAAAGTTGAGTTTGACCAACTTGATAGGATATTGGCAGGTACGTACCAATGACAAGAACTTTTTTCTTGCTTCTACGGCAAAGGAAATAATGAAGCGTTTGGAAAAAGCGCCTGAGCTTTTGGAGCCTATCGATGATATGACCGTATTGGACAGGCACAAAGAAGTTGTAAACCTTCTAATGACGGCTATATTTTCACCATTTACCGAAGAAGAGGAGATGGTGTCGGCTATGGCTCCGTTTAAAAAAGAAGACGTACATTCTACAAAAGCTTATCGGGATTTGATGGCGGAGGCGGGATCTTATGAGGCCTTGTTGGATCCGGAAGAGATGGCTCAGATCATGCTGCACAAGACGATGGCGGCTTACTTTGCTATCATGCAGATGTACTATGGCCTGACAATCGAGTTGGACAAGGATATCATTTATACACTGACTAACAACCGCACAGGGTTGCGCAGGTATTTTAAAATTACGATAAATCCAAAATTTTGCGAAATCAAGCTCAAAGGGGATCTGCCTGACTTATCTGAAGAGGGTATTAAACACCTGACGGATAATGTCGACAATGTAGACGTTTGGATGGAAATGCTACCGACGGAAATATTTGAGTTTCAAGGCTTGATTGTTTTCAAATTGAACGAAGTCACTAAGGAGCAGGTGCTATCCAGAATGAAAGAAAATTTGCTGGAGAAAGACAGTATTACTGATGAAGCAAGTTTTCTTGATTTGGAACAAAAGTTCCGTTCACTATTACAGCTTTCTGACGTCAGGCTTGGAATCTCAGGTTATCAAAAGAGCAAGAATAGATTTATCAATTTCGGAGGTCAATCCGGACGTAGTATTTTGATAGGTCAAGGCGATAAAATAGACTGTGTAAACGCTAATGCCCATCTTTATGAACGCTTTGCCAATCAGGCTGAGCCGATGATAGTGGAAGACATGTCACAGTGCTGCAGCCAACTGCAAGAGCAAGCCTCTACATTGCAGCATGGCGGAGTCAACAATTTGATTCTGAATCCCCTGTTTTATAATGACGAATTTGTGGGCCTCTTGGAGCTTGCATCTCCCAATAAAGGGGATCTGAATGCACTTACGCTGACCCGGATCAAAGAAGTACTTCCTTTGTTTTCTATAGCTGTTAAAAGAAGCTCTGAAGAGATTGAGAATAACATTCAAAATTTAATTAAGCAGAAATACACTTCGATTCACCCCACCGTAGAATGGAAGTTTAATAATGCAGCGCATGAAATGCTGGACCAGATTTCACAGAATAAAAACGCTGTGGCTCCCAACATTGTCTTCAACAATGTATTTCCTCTGTATGCGGCATCGGACATTAGAAACTCATCTGTCGAAAGACATCACTGCATTTATAAGGATTTGAACCGACAGCTGCAGCTTGCCAAAAAGGTTCTCAACAAAGCCATGGAGCTTACCAATCTTCCCATTTTGGATGAAACGATTTTCAGGTTGGATGCTTTTAGAAAAAAAATAAAAAATAAGCTGGTGACTGGCGACGAAACAGTCATACTTGAGTTTATTCAAGAGGAGGTCGAGCCAATCATTAGAAATATTGAAGCCAATCACGCAGACAATAGTGAATTTTCTGCAGAGTATTGGAATGCTTTGGATACCGAGATTGGTGTCGTCTACGAACACAGAAAAAACTTTGAGGATAGTCTAACCATGCTCAATGATACAATAGGGACGATCTTGGATGAAGAAGAGAAAAAGGCCCAAAAAATGTTTCCACACTATTTCGAAAAATATAAAACTGATGGTGTGGAGCACAACATTTATATCGGGGCGTCTATGGTAGAGCACCTTGAGTTCGACGAAGTTTATCTAAGAAATCTACGGTTGTGGCAACTTGTGGTGACCGCTGAGATTGCCAACAGGAGTGCAGCCCTTATTCCTAGCTTACCAATGCCTTTGGAGACCACTCATTTAATATTGGTGCATTCAAATCCACTGTCTATTAGATTCAGACAGGAAGAGAAGAAATTCGATGTAGATGGTGCATACAATATTCGTTATGAGATCACCAAAAAACGAATAGATAAGGCAGTGGTCAAAGATTCCGAGGAGAGAATAACACAGCCAGGCAAAATAGCAATCATTTATTCGCAAGATAGGGATGCTGAAGAATACAGGAGATATATAGATTATCTCAAAAACAAAGGCCTATTGATTGGGGAAGTTGAGCAGTTGGAACTGGAAGAGCTACAGGGAGTAAGCGGGCTAAGGGCGCTGAGAATTGCTGTCAATATGGAATCTTCTTCCATAATAGACGAGGTGAAAAAACTACTGGAAGTGGCATAAAAAAAATCCAACGTAAGTTGGATTTTATATTTTCACAGGGAGCTATAATTAAGCCTCCTTTTCTTCCTTTTTGTTGGTGTTTCTAAAGTCGATAAGAGAGACCGCTGCAGCAAAACTGACGAGAGCGATCACAATATTCACAAATAAATCTACACCTGAAGTAACTGCTGGATTAAACATAATCGTGGTTCTTTTTTAAATATCCCTGCGAAGATAACTAAGAATCCATTGAACTCAAAAGTTCTCTATATCTATAACAGTCGGTTGTATGATCATTGACCAGACCAGTGGCTTGCATATGGGCATACATGATGGTGCTTCCAACAAACTTGAACCCACGTTTTTTCAAATCTTTACTCAGCGTGTCGGATGCTGTCGTAGTAGCCGGCACGTCCTGCTTGCTCTTCCAATGCCCAATGATCGGCTTGTGTTCTACAAATGACCAGATATAGTTTGAGAAAGAACCAAATTCCTTTTGTACTTCCAAAAACCTGATTGCGTTATTCACAGCAGCCCTTATTTTTTGTTGATTACGAATGATTGCCGGGTTTGAGATTAAAGATTCGATTTTCTCCTCATCAAATTTTGCTACTTCGTGTACATCAAATTGTGCAAAGGCCTCTCTATATCCTGCTCTCTTTTTTAGTACAGTACTCCAACTCAGGCCTGCCTGTGCACTTTCCAGAATGAGAAATTCGAAATGTACCCGATCGTTATATGTAGGCGTGCCCCATTCTTTGTCATGGTAGTTTTCATATGATTTATAGTGACCAAGGGCCCACTCGCACTTTGCTTTATTCATGGCTCGTAGATTATTATGATAAAAATAACGGGAAGTGTATCAATTTGGCTATTTTTCAACGTTAAATGATTTCAATAATTTATAACAATCAATTCTTTGCGCAATTACTTCACGTCGATTATTCTAGTGCTGGTTGTCGGCCTTTTCTTCATAGGCCAGCCGGCTAATGCTCAGTCTGGTACTGTGCGATGGTTATCCATGAAAAATCTTGACATTCAGCCTCATTTGCCCAAGTATTTGCTGTCGACAAAATCAGTGGTTTTTGTCTCGGTACCTCCAACGATTGCTAACCCTAGTGTCCGTAAGGATTGGCGAGAATTATCGCGACGTGTACATGAATCCTTCCGAAGAATGAAGATTGATGCCGTCGCCTATTATTATCTCGATGATCTTTTTGCCAACCCCAATGCCAATGCCTCATTTGCAAAGGAAATGGAGCGTCGTGAGATAAAATATATAATAGTGGTGGAGCAGTCCCCAGCCAACGAGCAGGGAGTTGAGTCATTTGTCATATCCATAACTGCGTTTAATGACAAAAACACTTTTATTAGTGAAGGTCAAAAAGCTTGGCAGATGGAAGGGCCAGTGCTGGATGTCTTACTCAAGGAAATGAGAAAAGATGTCTTTAGAGCAGAAATGAACTTAGCCAATTATCTTATTCCCGATCTGCCAGAATTTTTTACGGACACCAAAATCCTCGAGGCCAAAAGAATTCCTACCTACGCCATGGATCTCAAGGTAGACAAACTGGTGGTCCCAAAGTTTAGAAAATATCAAGTAGAGGACAGCTCTGCCTTGGATGATGAAGCTCGAAGAAATATTGCGTCGTTTAATGCTGAGGTTGAAAGAAAAAATAGAAGATTGGAGGAAATAATGCTTGATTACCCGTTGAAATATGTCTTCTCGGAGAGTGGGAAAGATGATGAAATTTATAATCAGGGATATCAGTTAGCGTTACAATCTATTACCAGTACTGGTAAGACCATAAAGAAAATGCTCAACTATGAAGTGGATCCTTACGAAACTGATTATGTCACCATCAAGGCTGGGAGTACACTTAGCACACAACCTGTAGATGCCGTGGTGACCAAGTATTTTGTAAAACATGTCTATACTAAAGATGTATACCTGGGATCAAGGTGGGACGCTGATTTGACATGGGAAGAGGCGCTAGAAAATTTCATTTTTCACATGAAGGATATACTTAAGGTTAAATAGGGGTATTTTTTACCAGCAATGTGAGAACAACAATTGAACTCTGAATTGTTGAATGAACCGTATAAGCATTATATTAGCCGACAAATTGTAAAACAATGGTGCGACCATTTTATAAACTTGCTCTATTTTCGGTAATGTTGATTGCAGCCGTAATCAGCCGTGCACAGGATGCACCTTTTCAATTAAGTCAAGGAGATATCGCCCTAAACTTTTCTGGTGTTGATCAGAACGGAGATACATTCGAACTGTACAATGCACTTGAAAAAGGGCCAGTTGTTTTGATGTTTTATAGGGGACATTGGTGTCCTCATTGCAACAAACAACTCTCTCAGATGGAGGACTCACTCAATTTTATTACCGAAAAGGGAGGAATAGTAGTGGCTGTCACACCTGAGAAACCTGAAGGAGTCGCAAAAACCGTTGATAAAACCGGAGCTTCTTTTAAAATCATTCATGACAAGAGTCTTGACATTATGAATACCTATCATGTGACCTTTAAATTGGAGGAGGTGATGTTAAAAAAATATAAACACTGGGGAATTGATCTAGTAGAAAACAATGGAGACAATGGCCCCAACCTACCGGTTCCTGCAACTTATATTATCGGACAAGACAAAAAAATATTGTATGCTTTTTTCGATCCGGATTATAAGAAACGCGCGACCGTAGGTAAAATCTTACAGAATTTATAAGTTTGAGTTATTATGCTGACACCACTACAAATAAAGAAACTTTCTCATTTTTTCAACATTCTTGATTTTGATAAAAATGGCTCAATCGAAGAAGAAGATTTTGAAGCGATAGGTGAGAACTTAGCCATCATTCGTGATATAGATTTAGATACTCCCGAATACGATGTGGTTATGGGAATGACCAAAGGTATATGGGATAAGCTAGTCCCGTATGTGGAAAATGGAGAAGGGACAAAAGAACAATGGTTGCAGTTTATGACTGTGCTTCTGGATCCCAAAAATCTAGAAACTTATAAGCAGTACCTCAATAACTTTGTGACCACTCTGTTTAGATTATTTGATATCAATGATGATGGGTTTATATCGCAGACCGAATATATCGACTTATTCATTGGGATGAGAATTGAGGTTCGTTTCGCACCAAAGGCATTTAGAAACCTGGATACCAACAATGATGGAAGACTTTCTCAAGAGGAAATGATTCGGTCTGTGGATCAATTTATGAGAAGCGATAACCCTAACACTGCGGGTAACTGGCTTTTTGGTGGATGGGAAGAAAGCAGAGTTTAATTTTAGAATCCATCGTCTTCGTCCTCTTCTAATTCTTCGAAAGTATTGTAATCCTCTACAGGGTCTTCTTCTTCAGATCCTTCGACATCTTCTATAGTCTGATAGATATCTTCCTCCAAATGCGTTTCTTCTGGGTATTCCAGATTATATGCCTCATTGATTCCATAGTATTTGTTTCGGAAGTCATTTACAAATTTCAGCACTTCGAATTCATCACCCACCACAGTTGTATATTCACCAAGGCCTGTGCTGCTGATGGTAGAATTTTCTGTTACGAAATTGTTGAAATCCGAGTTGGATGAAAACATCATCAGACGACCATGTTCATAGCTGAAGAAATACCAGGTAGATGGTGCAATCTGCAGGAACAGGTGAACAACATCTTCTCCATCATCAGATTTCTTGATTTCCAGAAAGCCATCGGATAGGGCATTGATATCTGTTTGAAGTATATGTGACAGACCCATTTTAGAAGTATTGTAAAAACCACGATGTCGATGTGACCAGGCTAGATTCACATTAGAAATAAACAATGTTTTGATGACTTTAGGGGAGCTCTCTGCAAGTGCCATATATTCATTCATCGAGTTGTTTTCATAATTTCTTGTGGCTGGATCTCCAATCATATCGGCCAGCTTGTACATCAATTCGATGTTATTGCCATGAGCCACCTCAGGCCCAACCTGAGCTACTACATCCGTAATGTCAGAAGTCATAGCTGTGAGTACGGTCGGATGCAGCTTCATATCCAAGGCTAGCATCGCATCCATAAAATAGGTGTTGGAGTCTGGCTTGGCAAAGCCAAGTACGGTGGCCTCCAGGGAGAATTCGGGTTTGTTCCTTATAAATGAGACCGGACCCTCAAACAGAAGCTGCTGAGTATCGTCATTATAAATGAAACTTCTACCGGAATAAGTTTCATTTAGAGTTTTTGAAGGATCTTCAATTCTAAATTCTGACAATGAGTCTGTATAAGAAAGTAGGCCTCCCGCTTTAAATATGGGCTCGTCAGCAGCTCTCTTTTTATCATGCACGTAGGCCATGTATACATCGTAGGTGACACTATTGTAATACAGGCCAGCGTCTATTGGTTTGCCGGTGGTGGTCGTAGCTGTATCGATGTCGATCAACACTTCGTCCTGACCCTCGGGGACAGAATAGTTAATCCAATAGTCATATTCCCCAAGACTGGTAATGTTAGGCTTGACTTGTCCCTCCATTTCCAAATACTTGCGATTGGCGTACATAGTCACATCTCCTGCAAAGAAAAACCCTGGTGACGGCTGAAGCTTTTGTGACTCAAGTACTGTACCGCCTGAGACGGTCATACTGTCATATTCATTTTTACCCACCTGAAAGCCTTTCAATTCGAAGCTGTCGAATTTGATAGCGAAGGTGTCTTGTGCAGCATTGACTAACTCATAAGTCGCGTATCCTTCAAACTTCTTGCTCGAAATCACTGTGATATTGCCATCAAACAGGTTGTGATACCCGTTGAGCGTATCAATTTTGAGTTTGGCGTTTTCGAATGGTCTCAGTACTGCATTTTCGAAAATAGTGGTCTCGTTGTTGTCTGGAATGATCTCAGCATCAGCCACTTTGATATAAGGGATACCCTGTATGTTGAGTTCAAAGGTGTTGATGTCATAGATCGCATTGGTAGCGCTGAAGGCTAGAGAATCCAGCTCTTCACGGGTGGTATAGAAATAGGAAGAGCTGATATCTATTTCATCAGGCTTGGTCATGGTAATTCGGTCAGAATCCAGATACCATGTGGCTTCAGTTATGGAGGTTTTCATTTGAGCATATGGATAACTGATAGCAGCGACTCCTTCTTGCTCAGGTCTGACCTCGGCTATATTGTCGAGCAAGTTGAATTCTAAGGCTATATCCTCTCCTTTCATCGCTGGTTTCTCGGGGTTATCTGTCAAGATTTCGAATTCTGCATGTCTTCCTGAATATTCATATTGGCTAAAGTGAAATTCATCAGAGACTGATCGCGATCCTCGTGAGAGCATTTCACCAGACCCGTAGACACCGCCGGCTGTAATATTGGCTTTTCCATCAAGTGAGGCGCTGGAATTATAGAATTGAAATGGTTCGTTTCTGTTGGCGATGTACATACTGTCCTTGAGCGGGAGCCAAAGCATCTTATAGTCGGCCAGCACTGCTTCAGGATATGAGGCCTGATCCAATTGTCCTTCACGGATGATACCTTCCTGTCCTACCGCTGATACAGAATCCATATAAAAAATAAAATCATCGGAATTTACCGTTGTTGTCCGGTAATCAATTCTTCCATCAGCACGTAGACCGTCTGCATTCAATGATAGGCTATCATACAACACGCCTTCGCCACCATAGAGCGCATATCCCGAGGCAGGTATTTGATGTTCGAATCCCAATGATCTGTCGGGCATGATCACAAGGTTCTCCGCTATCGGTGGAATTATTCCTCCAGAATAGAATGTCCCTTTGAAAGCGATCCCAGCAGGGTCATCACGATTGATACTGTCCATCTCAAACGGAGGGACCACGAAATATACAGACTTGTCATAGGCACCATCTAAGATATCAGGACTGTCAAAATATACAATGGCTTCTGAGTCTGATACGAAAAAAGGATATTGGGCAAATCGCCTGACCCCGGCTTTGTTTTTTGGGTGGTTGATGTATAACGTACCTGAGGTCTGAGTCAAGTGATTGCTAAGTGACGTTTTCTCCTCATCATCCCCTTCATGAAAATCAACCTGAATTCTTATAGAATCGATGACGGGCATTTGAATCAAATATTCATCATAGTTGAAAAAGAAGTCCGTACCACGATATTTGAAATCACCTGCGTTTACTCCTCCACTAAATCTCATATTCTTGTCTTCGAGTAAAGTAATCCGACTCGAATCTGGCGTGATTCTTACGTCTTCGTCGGGTGTCACCACTATTCTACTGACCCCTCGTACCTCCATTTCGCCAGTCTCAAAATTCAAAGAAGCATTGGAGCCATTCGGATTTAATGATGAAATAAGAATGTTGTCGAAATCCTTCTGCTTGGTATAGGCCATCACATAGTGGAATGCCTTTCTAAGGACTTTGATCTGATTGTTCTCTTCATCAAAGAGAATATAATTGTTTTGCTTTAGGAATTGCATAGCTGGGAAAGCCAGCTCGGGCTTGATCCCAAAATGTTCCTGCATTTCGAGAAGGTTGTATTCTGGGCTCTGAACCAGTCGAGCAAATTCTACAACGGCTCTCACCGGATGAAACTCGAACAATCCGGTCATTTTCTTGTAGCGCAAAGGATTGAAATACTCTTCGGATTCGAATAGGGCAGGTACTCTATTCTTTGCATTGAGAATGGAGATGTCAATGCTGTCTGATTCAAGATGCCACTGTATCATATCAGCTTTAAATTCTAATTTAAAGAAGGAAGAGAAGTAGTAGGTGTTTTTGTATGCTCCCTTGTCCTTGAGCAGAGTCAATTTTGATATGGCTTGATCGTAGTCAAATCGTACAGAATGGTGGTAGATAGAGTCTGATCCATGATAGAGAACAAATGCAACTTTATCAGACAAGATCAACGAATCCTTGAAGACATACTCTACAGCTTTAGCTACAAAAGATCTTCCTTTACCATCTGCTACTTCAATCGTAGACGGCTCTTTAGAAACAGAGGTACCAAATTTTCTAGCGCCTTTCATGGCGAATCCACCAGTGTATTTTAATCTCTCTCCAGGCAGGCTCAATTCAAGATCGGAATGATGTGAGATAAACTGAGGGAATCTCTTTTCTTCATGATCAAGTCGTTTCCCACTTTTGAAAATGAATGCCCCAGGCGCTTCTCCATTGAATAGATCGGGATATTTTAGCTTGGCTCGAGAGGTTCTCAATTTGGGAATGTTCACATTGAATGAATAGCCTTCAAGCAATACGACAGCGCCTTCGGTGCCAGCCAGGTCATCTGGCCAATCCACCTCGCCAGCTGTTCCAACGAATACTTGATCTTTGATTAAAAAAGTACCTGAAGCATTGCTAATAGTTAGCGTATCATATGGTGTTGCAATCTTAAATTCAATACCAGTAAGCTTGATGGCTGGGCCAGAGAGAATTGGATCCTGATCATTGGATTTCATTTGAGCAACTAAATCTATCTTCTCTAGAGAAAAAGCCTGCCTCTCCAATACCAGCGGCTTCTTTTCTTCTTCAGCCGAAAAATTTTCTGATTCTTCGCTGTTGTAAAAACTGTCATCGCTGTTTCCGTTGTCATCATTGCCCCATCCATCATCACTTCCCCAGCTGTCGTCATCACTACCCCATCCATCATCACTTCCCCAACCGTCGTCGCTGCCCCAATCATCTGTGCCAGTCTCCTCCTCCGTATACTCCTCCTCGACTTCCTCTTCGGATATAAACTCCTCTTCCTCCTCTTCTAATGGGGCTTCTGGCTCAGGCTCTGGTAGCTCTCCTTCCAATAAGGCTATTTCGTAAAACCCTCCAGTGGTAGTTAGCTTGTTATAATGCGAATTGTAGAGAGCGCCGCGTGCAAAAAAGAAAGTAAGTGTTCTGAAAAAGTCTGCGACCTCATTTTTTTCATAGAAATCGACAGCATGGTGGCATACGTCCAGAATGGTTGACAGCTCCGCAGAATTCGAGCCTTCCTGAGTTAAAGCATAGGTGATAAGGCTAAAGAAGTATTCATGATACGGTCGGGTACCAAACCGACGATCTTCCATTTTATTACAAATTTCTATAATGGATACTTTCTGTTCATCCGTGATGCTGGATGCCCAGGCATTCCTAAAGTCGTAGGAAACTTTTTCGGCTGATTCTGTGCCAATACCAGATATATTATTCACAACGTCTTCTACAAACTTGTCAGGCTCCTGTGAGAACCTAAAATATTGAGCTTGCGCCAGACTTGTTATAAGTATAAAAAAAAGTAGAAAGTATATTCGCCTATTCCAGACCATCTAATGCTATTCTGAATCAACTGCTAAAGATAGTAAACCGATCGCGATATGCTATGTGCTTTATCAGTATTTGCTGAACTTCAATGCCGTCCAGTTGTCTTTTATAACTGATTTTTCAAGGATCAGATTATGTTCATCCGTACTATTTTTTAAATCAGCAATATCTTCCTCATAGAAGCCGCTCAGGTAGAGATCACCACCAACTGGTAGCAGAGCCGCATAATGAGGCATCTCTTCGAGTAAAACGTTTTTATTGATGTTGGCAATTACAATGTCGTAAGTGGATTTTTTTAGCGAGAGCATTTGAATAGCTCCCTTGTGGTATTCAATATGAGCCAATCCATTAAGTTGAAAATTTTCCAATCCATTTTCCACACACCATTGGTCAATATCAGTGGCTTCTACATAGCCAGCGCCAAGCTTAGACGCCATGATAGCCAGAATACCTGTACCAGAACCAATGTCCAAGACGGATTTCTCATTAAAATCGCCATCCAGTTGCAACTCCAGCATACTTTGGGTGGTCGCATGGTGGCCTGTGCCAAACGACATCTTGGGTGTAATTACGATTTCATGCGTGTAGGAATCATCCGGTTCATGAAAAGTGGCTCTTACTCTACATCTGCTGTCTACAGCTATAGGATCATAGTTTTTTTCCCATTCCTCGTTCCAATTCTCCTTCTCTATGGTCTCGATTTTATATTGGATGGAAGCGAGCGATTCATATTTTTTTACCATATCAGATATGGCGATTTCAGAATATCGTTCGGTTAGGATATAGGCATCTATACCTTTTTCAGTTTCTTCGAATGTATCATAGCCCAATTCAGCCAACTCGGCTGTGAGTATATCCGAAAATTCTCTGTTAGTCTGAAATGTTATTTTTGTGAAAGTCATCTATCTGTTGCAGCCGGCAAAGGACGCATAGTCTGTATAATAAACCGCAAAGTCGGCTAAATTCCTGTCTTTTTCAAAGTATATGTAAACATCAGCAAAATCTCTGTCATCCACAAAAGACCAGTGCCCTGGTTCGTCTGCATATAAGGTATTCTCTTCATCAAAAATAATAATGTCAGCAAAGGCCTCAGAATCATCTTCGTACACTCTAAAATGAGCATATCTTGGATTGCTTTCGACATAAACTTTCCCATAGATTTCACAAGGATCAAATTGTGATCCGCTGGGAGAAAACCCCGTCCAGGGTAGAAAAATCAAGAAAAGAATAAGAGATATCATTATGGGAAAATGTTGAATAATATTGTTTTAGAAGGAGTTGACAATGGCAAGAAAGTCATTCGCATTTAATGAGGCTCCGCCTATTAGACCTCCATCCACATCAGAACCCTCAAAAATCTCTTTTGCATTAGATGGCTTACAGCTTCCACCATACAAAATCGAGCAAGAATCGGCCAACTCTTGACCAAAATGGCTAGCTAGATGAGCTCTGAGTTCAGCATGCATTTCTTGTGCCTGTGCTGAAGATGCAGTTCTCCCAGTACCAATGGCCCAGATAGGCTCATAGGCGATCACAATTTTGGCAAAGTCTGCTGAAGACAAATGAAATAAGCTTTCGGTCAACTGCTGTTTCACATATGAGAAATGTTCCTCTTTTTCTCGAATCTCTAGAGATTCACCACAGCAAAATATAGGTATCAGCTCTTGAGCAAGAGCTAAATCTACTTTTGCTGCTAATTGCGCATTGGTTTCGTTGAAATATTCTCTTCTTTCGCTATGACCAATTATGACATAGTTTGTACCAGTTGATTTCACCATTTCAGCAGAGGTTTCACCTGTATAGGCACCTGAAGCTTTATCACTACAATTCTGGGCTGCAATCTCAATCCCTTTTTTGCCTGCGACTGAGTCGGCCAATACAGTAAGGTGAATAAATGGTGTGCCTAGTACAATTTGTGCTTCTTCATTTCCCGTGGCTTTGTCCAGTACTTCCTGAGCAAGTTTTTTACCCGCTTCCAGGTTATTATTCATCTTCCAATTGCCCGCTACGATTTTTTGTCTCATTGTGTGTTTATTAATAAATGTGAATTTTAGCTAAACAAAGTTGCAATAATTATGGCATTATTTGATAATATTTCATCATTTTAGCACATTGATTGAATTTCTTAATAGTTCAATCATTGCAGCACACAACCCAAAAACAACTTTAATTTATTATTCTGAGCTCCCATGGATAGACATACCTATGACTATGGTGTAATTGGCAATTGTGCTTATACCGCCCACATCAAAAAAGACACCAACATATCCTGGATGTGCTGGCCAAGATTCGACAGCAGTTTCATTTTTGGAAACCTTATCGATGAGGATAAAGGAGGAGAGTTTTCTGCTCTACCGAGCGAAAGGGATTTTTCTTCCAATCAGTATTATTTGGAAAACACAAATGTGCTATGTACTGAAATAACCTGTGCTACTGGAAAGTATAGGGTTACCGATTTTGCACCGCGCTATCTACAGCATGAGCGCAGCTACAAGCCACTCATGCTTGTCAGAAAAATAGAGCCTATCTCCGACCATCCTAATATTAGGGTAGTTTGCGACCCTGTAGGTGACTATGGGGATACTCGTCCGGAAAAAAGTATGGGGAGTAATCATATTAGATACATAGGGCTGGAAGCACAGGTTCGCCTGACAACCAATATTTCATTAAGCTTTTTGATCAATGACCAAAGTTTCGTCCTAAACGAAACTAAATATTTGGTATTGACCTTTGGTCCTCCGATGGAAGCTGATCTCACCGAAACAGCAGAATTGTTCCTTGGTCGTACAGTCAACTATTGGCACAAGTGGGTGAAAACGGCAAGCATTGTTAATTTTTATCAAAAGGCTGCTATTCGTTCCGCGCTGATTTTAAAAATCCATCAGTATGAGGACACCGGAGCCATAGTAGCAGCCACCACTACAAGCTTGCCAGAATCACCAGGGTCTACCAGAAACTGGGACTATCGGTTTTGCTGGATGCGAGATACCTTTTATACGTTGAATGCATTCAATAATATTGGTCACTTCGAAGAGCTGGAAAAGTATTTTCATTACATAATGAATATTACAAGTGGTGAAGAAGATAGATATCAACCACTCTTTGGAATAGGTGGTGAAAAAGACTTAATAGAAGTTGAAACAACTCTGAAAGGTTATCAAGGCAATCAGCCAGTCAGGGTTGGCAATCAAGCTTATGAACACATCCAAAATGATGTCTATGGTCAGGTATTGCTGTCCTTATTACCCTTATATAATGACCAGCGGATAATTTTTACTGAAAGATTTGATTCAGGTGATTTGATTTATAAGACGCTAGGTTTGATTGAGAAGACTATGGAGCAAACTGATGCAGGGCTTTGGGAGTTTAGAAACCTAAGTCAGCATCACTGTTATACCTATTTGTTTCATTGGGCAGGAAGTCTTGCCGCAGAAAAAATAGCGGTTGTTATCAAGGATGAGAAGATTGGAAAGCTGGCCCAAAAACTAGGTAAGATTGCAAAGCAAAAAATTGAAATGTGCTATAGTGCTTCTAAGAAAGGTTATAGTCAAGCCATAGGGACGGAGCGCATGGACGCCAGCTGCTTGCAGCTGATCAATATGAACTATCTGGATAATAATTCTGAAAGAGCAAAAATGCACCTGCAGGCGATGGAAAAGGACCTCAAAGCATCTAATGGGCTATTCTATCGATATAAGCATCAGGACGATTTTGGAGAACCCGAAACGACTTTTCTGATTTGTGCTTTTTGGTATGTCGAGGCACTGGCCTGCGTTGGAAGAGTAGAAGAAGCCGTTGAATATTTTGACAATTTGATGGGGTATTCAAATCATGTTGGTCTATTGAGCGAAGATGTAAACGAAAAGGATGGAAGTATGTGGGGTAATTTCCCTCAGGCTTATAGCCATGTTGGGTTACTAAATGCCGCGCACAGAATTGCTAAGAAATTGGATATGCCAGATTTTAGGTAATCCATTCACAAGTTACATCCAGCATTCGGTCTGGCGATTTGCTAATGCTTCAAAGATATTATCTTAAGAATTGGAAGTTTTAGCAATTTCGAGACGAGGCCATTATTCGCTGATCAGTGGCAAATAAACCATAAACATAGTGCCTTTTCCTTCCTCACTTTTTACCTCGATTCTTCCATTGTTTAGTTCGACGAATTCATGGACTAAAGTGAGTCCAAGTCCTACGCCTTTCTCACCATCGGTACCCCATCGACTACGTTCGCCTTTGAAATCAAAAAGATGAGGCATTTTTTCTTTGGGTATACCTATGCCTGTATCTTTTATTGAAATCACGGCCATATTTACATCGAACCCCAACGTTAACTTTACTTTGCCGCCTTCAGGAGTGAATTTAATAGCGTTGCTGATTAGGTTTCTGATTATCGTGGACACACTATTTTTGTCAGCCCGGATGGATACTTTTTCTTTTACCTTATCATTAATTGTGATCTGCTTGGCCGTCGCTAGATTCTTCATTATGGCCAGATTGGAATTACATAATTCGTGCAATTTGATTTCCTCAGGTTTGTATGGCATTCTTCCTTGCTGACTCATAGCCCACTCCAGTAGATTGTCTAATAGCGCAGAAACCTCTTTGGATGAAGTGTCCAGCATGGTGCCAAGTTTGAGCAAGGCATCCTTATCGTTGCTTTCTACCAATAGATGAATTAGCTGAGATACGCCTTGAAAATTACTGATTGGACCTCTGATGTCATGTGAGATAATCGAGAAAAATTTGTCTTTGGTTTTGTTGACCTCCTCAAGTTGGTCTCGCTGGGCAGTGATGATCTTTCTTCTCTTTCTTACAATTCGAATCGCCCGAACTTTGACTCTATATATTTTCAGTAGTGCATAAGTGAGAAATAGGACTAGAACCAAAATCACTATCACACTCCAAAGCACAATTTGATTATTTCTTGCCTGTTCGTTGAGCAGGTCTACTTCCGTCTGTTTCAAATCTACCTCGGCTTGTTTTCTGGATACCTGATATTCAGTACGAAGATCCGCCATCTTTCGAATCGTTTCATCATTGTTGATGCTATCACGATAGATGATGTACTGACTTTGATAATCATAGGCCTTTCTATAGTTGCCTTGATTTTGATATAGTTGTGACAATTTGAGACTGGCATCTCGAATTTGTTCCTTAAGTCCTTCCTGCTGACCTATCTCAAGAGCACTATGTGCGTAACTGAGTGCTCTCCCATAATCTTTACGTTGGGTATAGATGTCAGCTAGAGAGATTTGATAGACCGAAATAGGATAAGTTTTTCCAGAAGAGTTGAATATTCCAATCGCTTTGCTCATGTAATTTTCGGCAGAATCTATTCTTCCTGTTTCGGCATAAATCAAACCGATATTACCCAGACTATAGGCCATACCAAACGTGTGACCGAGCTGAGTGAAGTGTTGTTTAGATATTTTTGTAAACGCTATGGCTGAGTCATATTCTTTTTTGAATCGGAAGAGCTCACCAGCATTCATCAACGTGGTGGCTAGTCGCAAAGTATCTTTAAACTCATTGAAAATGTCGATACTCTTACGATAATAATCTAGCGAGAGGGAGTAGTTTTCCTGAAGTCGATAGACACCAGCGATGGCATTGTATGAGGTGGCTTCCAAGGATTGATCCTCCATCTGAATGGCAAAATCAAGAGCTTTAAGGTGACTTTCAAGGGCTAATTCTAATTCTCCATCGAGTTTAAATGCATATCCCAATCCGAGGTAGCTCTTTCTTAGCCAAAGTTGATTGTTGTTTTTTTCACCCAAGTCTCGAGCCTGTCGTGCATATTTTATTCTTGTAGATGGACTGTGATGATTTTTAGTAACCTCAATTAAAAGCTCAAATAGAGATGAATCGTCCAGAGAATTCGAGGTTTCTATGAGATGGATAAGGCTATCTTGAGCACTATTATTCTGGCCTATACTTTTGAAGGAAAAAAAAAGGCCTATCACTATTAAATAGGCCATTTTAAGAATATGTTTTATTTTGGCTATGGCCATATTTCCATTTCTGGATCTAGGGTAAATGGACTGTTACTATTGCCAACCACATTGAATTTGATAGCGAAAAACTCATCGTTTCCGGATGTGCCGGTAGTTGTGCCTGTCCAGTTATTTGTTGACATCGGCATCGGGTCAAAGACGCTGTCTCCACTTTCCTTAAAAAAACTGTCAAACGACACTTGGGCTCCTATACCAGTGTTTTTTGGTACAATTGTAAACTGGACTGACTTACCACTAGTAGTTCGGATGTCAAAGGTCTCACTATCGTCGGGAGTCTTATCCTGATCGCCATTATCGTCAGTCAATACGACTGTGGTTTTGAGATTTTGAGGTGTGATGTTTTCGGTATCTACCGTCACCACTACATTAATATCTGCCATGTGAATTATGGTTAAGTGTTAATAAAGTTAAAAAAATGATTGAGAACAGGTGGAGATATAATATTAGTCAAACCAGATCAAAAAGAGAACTTCTGAGCTCAGATTATTAGCCCTAAGATACTAGGTCAGCTATAAAAATCAGCTTTCTTTTCTCATTTTGGTAATAGGAATTCGCTATTTGTAAGTTTACTATGTGTGGGTGTTACGGTTATATTCCGATGGGAAAGGGTGCAACTTTACTTCAAATATTCAAACGAACCGTGCGGAGTCTGGATGGTAGCTTTGGTGGTATTAGAGTCTTCTACCCTACCAATTATTTGTGCTTTCACTCGAAAAGATTCTGAGATTTGAATCAATTCACTAGCGAGTTCTTGTGGAACATAGAGCTCCATTCTGTGACCCATGTTAAACACCTTGTACATTTCTTTCCAATCGGTGCCACTCTCCTCATGAATCAATTTAAAAAGAGGAGGAATTTCAAAGAGGTTGTCTTTTATGACATGGACGCCGTTTACAAAGTGCAACACCTTGGTTTGTGCGCCTCCGCTACAATGAATCATGCCGTGAATCTGACTTCGATAGTTTTCCAGTATTTTTTTGATAATAGGAGCATACGTCCTGGTTGGAGAGAGCACCAGTTTCCCAGCATCCAGCGGGCTGCCCTCTACCGGATCCAAAAGATCTTTAGACCCTGAATAAATCAATTCTGCAGGCACAGAGGGGTCAAAACATTCAGGATACTTTTCCATGTATTTTTTGGCAAAAACATCATGACGGGCAGAGGTGAGGCCGTTGCTTCCCATGCCTCCGTTGTAAGTCGATTCGTAATTGGACTGGCCATACGATGACAGCCCCACGATGACATCGCCTGCTTGAATATTTTCATTAGTAATCACGTCAGCCCTCTTCATTCTTCCAATGACGGTGCTGTCTACGACCACTGTGCGTACTAAATCCCCAAGATCGGCTGTCTCTCCACCAGTAGACCGAATATCTACGCCGTTGTCGCGTAGCATTTGTAGGACCTCTTCTGTACCTTCTATCAGTGCGGTTAGCACCTCACCAGGTATTAGATTTTTATTTCGACCGATAGTAGAGGAGAGCAAAATATTGTCAACCGCTCCTACACATAGCAAGTCATCGGTATTCATAATTACCGCATCTTGTGCTATTCCCTTCCAAACTGATAAATCGCCCGTTTCTTTCCAATACATGTAAGCCAGAGATGATTTGGTCCCGGCACCATCGGCATGCATGATATTGCAGTAGCTATCATCACCCGCCAGCATGTCTGGAACGATCTTACAAAAGGCATTAGGAAATACACCTTTGTCGATATTTTTTATCGCATTGTGTACGTCTTCTTTTGAGGCTGACACCCCTCTTTGCATGTATCTTTCGTTCATCAGCAGCGGTATTTTGGATATATCGGCAAAGCTAATAAACTCTGACATCGAATCTAAACTTCATATCAATAGGATTAGCCAGGTCTACTCGTCAAAACACAATGGCGCCTAATTTTTTGCGCATTGAGCCCCACAATATTGTTATTCAGCTAAAAAGAAGGCTGATAATAAATTAAAGGCCATAAATTTAAGAGACGATGCAAAGAACCAGATAAACGATTACCTATGCTGACAAAAATTGAAAACCTAAGTGAGTACTTTTTAGCTTATGAAAAGAGCATGGCTGACCCAGAAGCCTTTTGGGGAAGAGTGGCCAACCAATTTTATTGGAGAAAAAAATGGGACAGTGTAGTAGACTACAATTTTGAGCAAGCCGAAGTCAAATGGTTTGAAAATGCTAAGCTCAATATCACAGAAAACATTCTCGAGCGACATCTATACACCATTGGGGATAAGCCAGCTATCATCTGGGAACCAAATGATCCGAATGAAGCGGGAATCACGCTAACCTATCATCAGTTATTCGAGAAGGTATCGCAGTTTTCCAATGTCTTGAAAAATAACGGTATCGAAAAGGGAGATCGGGTCATTATATATATGCCGATGATTCCGGAAGCAGCGATAGCCATGCTTGCCTGTGCACGCGTAGGAGCAGTGCATTCTGTCGTATTTGCTGGATTCTCATCGTCTGCTTTGGCCGATAGAATCAATGATTGTGAAGCCAAAATGGTTCTTACTGCAGATGGAAACTTTCGAGGGGCTAAGGTCATACCGGTCAAAGAAGTAGTAGACGAAGCACTTGAAAAGTGCACCACTATCCAAAAAGTAATTGTGGCACAGAGGACAAAAACTAAGGTAACTATGGAATCTGGTAGAGATCTTTGGTGGCATGAGGAGACGGCCAAAGCGGACCCTATTCATAAGGCCGAAGAAATGGATAGTGAGGACATGCTGTTCATTCTATATACCTCTGGATCTACAGGAAAGCCAAAGGGCGTTGTTCACACTACAGGCGGATATATGGTCTATACTCAATATTCTTTTCAGAATGTATTTCAATACAATAGCGATGACATCTATTGGTGTACCGCTGATGTAGGTTGGATTACTGGACATTCTTATATAGTCTATGGGCCATTATTGGCTGGTGCAACTACCTTGATGTTTGAAGGTGTACCTACCTATCCTGACGCCGGTAGATTTTGGCAAGTGGTGGACAAGTACAAGGTCAATCAGTTCTATACTGCCCCGACAGCCATCAGAGCACTTCAGGCCTATGGCCTGGAACCTGTGGCACCCTATAAACTGGACTCGCTCAAAGTGCTGGGGTCGGTAGGTGAGCCAATCAATGAGGAAGCCTGGCACTGGTATCATGACCATATCGGAAAAGGGAAATGCCCAATCGTAGATACTTGGTGGCAGACAGAAACTGGCGGCATTATGATCTCTCCATTAGCGGGGCTTACACCGACAAAGCCCGCCTATGCTACGCTGCCCTTACCGGGTATTCGACCAGTCATCGTGGATGGCGAAGGCAATGAATTGAAAGGAAATGGTGTGGAAGGTAACCTTTGTATCAGTTTTCCATGGCCATCGATGATTCGTACGACCTATGGTGACCATGATAGATGCATTAGTACATATTTTTCGACTTACAAAGGGATGTACTTTACAGGTGATGGAGTCAAGCGGGATGAAGATGGTTACTATAGGATTCTTGGTAGAGTAGATGACGTAATCAATGTATCCGGTCATAGAATGGGTACAGCCGAGGTAGAAAATGCCATCAATGAGCACCCGCTCGTCGTCGAGTCAGCTGTTGTTGGCTTTCCGCATGACATCAAAGGGCAGGGGATCTATGCCTATGTGATCTGTGATACCGAGGGGCGGACTGAAGCCAGCCTTAAAGATGAAATCAAAGCAACTGTCAATAAGATCATAGGGCCGATTGCTAAGCCGGACAAAATTCAAATTGTACCAGGCCTTCCAAAGACTAGATCCGGTAAGATAATGAGAAGAATACTCAGAAAAGTAGCAGAAAATGAAACGTCTAGCCTCGGTGATACCTCTACACTATTGAACCCTGAAGTGGTGGAAGAAATAATTAAAGGTGCACAGTGACTCCAAAATAATTAAGAAAGTCACTTCCAAAACATAATATTTCGGAAGTGACTAATTTTATTCTAAACCTTCACTAGCTTCCATTTGCCTAGTCTAAACCAATAGATGCAAGCAGCAGCATGTAGTGCAAAAGCAATAGCTACCGAGCTAAGTGCTCCCAGGAATCCATATTTTAGATAGATCGCCAGGTAATAGGCCAGCGGAATCTGGATAAACCAGAAGAATATAATATTCATAACTACTGGAGTTTTGGTATCCCCAGCTCCATTAAAGCCCTGACTGATTACCATTCCGTACGCAAATGTGATATAGCCTACGCAAATCACACGTAGCGCCAAAGCACCATGCTCCAATACAATTACCTCATCAGTGAAAAAACCTACAAACTGAGGGGCAAACCAGAAGAAGATTATAGAGACCACAAATAAAAACCCTGTGTTTAGATGAGCTGTTCTCCATACTGAAATCTCAGCACGATCAGGCCTTTCTGCACCCAGGTTTTGACCGACCAAGGCTGCAGCTGCATTAGCCATACCCCAAGAAGGCAAAATTGTGAAGACAATGATTCTAAAAGCGATCGTATATCCGGCAATGGCTGCATCGCCAAACTCTGAGATAATTCGCATCAAGAACAACCAACTGGCAGACTCTATCAGAAATTGCCCCATTCCACCTGCAGCAATATCAAATATACTACGAACCGTTTTCCATCTGAGTTTCACGTTCTCTATGGTGAGTTTTATGATCCGCTCACCGCCAAACAATCCTAGCAATTGGTAAAAAACTCCGACTGACCGACCGATAGTAGTGGCTATGGCAGCGCCCTCTACGCCAAAGGCAGGAATAGGCCCCAAACCAAAGATGAAGATAGGATCTAGAATAATATTCAATCCGTTGGCAATCCAAAGAGACCGCATAGCCATGGAAGCGTCACCAGCTCCACGATAGATCGCATTGATCAGAAATAGAAGCATTATACAGAGATTGCCCCCCAACATGATTTTAGTATAGCCAAAGCCATTCTGAACCAGTTGTTCGGAGCCACCCATCAGCCTCAATATGTCCTCCGCATAGATGATACCTACTACAGAAATAATTACAGAAAAGAGGACTGCAATTAAAATGGCTTGAAAAGCGGCATCGCCAGCTTTTTTCGGTTTTTTTTCACCAATCCTGCGTGCTACTACCGCAGTAGCAGCCATACTCAGCCCAATGGCTATTGAGTAGATAATCATCATTACAGATTCGGTAAGCCCTACAGTTGCCTGAGCTTCTTTGCTGACCATTCCTACAAAAAATATATCTACGATAGCAAATATGCCCTCCATTCCCATTTCTAAGACCATGGGTACAGACAATAGGAAAATGGCTTTATTGATACTACCGGAAGTGAATTCTGTCTCTTCGCCTTTTAGAGCGATAAAAAAATATTTATAACCTTTTCTAAGGTAATTGAGCAAACTTGTCATTATTAAGAAATAAAAGTGTTGATAAAAAGATGAAAAATAGCTGGGGTCTAAGTGGCCTTAGACAGTGGCGGCCGGAGTGGCCTTATACGCTATGATCTTTTCTAATGACTTCATAATGGCGCTAAGGTAAATCTATTTTTTTTTAATGCAACTAATTGAATATATTTTTGTTTCCTCACAACCTGTTGACGACAAAGAGTGTTCTATTAATATGAGTAGATTTTTACATTTCGTTTTGATACTGACGCTGACAGCATGCACAGATCCTAATGAAGACTGCTGTGGTGAGCTTACAGAAGTCAATCTGGACGAGCCTTTCTCAATCAATAAGGGAGAGACAGTTGATGTAAAATCTTCGATCATCAGTATCACTTTTACCGACTTGCTTGAAGATTCGCTTTGCCCGGATGATGTGGAATGCGTGACACAGGGAACCCTATTAATAGCGATAGAAGTAAACGGCACCGAAAAAAAAGTATCGATAGGAGATAATGCTAAACCGACTGCGGTATACAAAAACTACTTAATTGAGTTGCAAAGACTGGTCTATCCAACCAATGAAGCCGAGAAAGCGAATATCAATTCTACTTATGCGGTGCAAATGATAATTAGTAGACAGTAGCCTATTACTTTAAACCTGGATTATGCATTAGGAATCGTGATGAAAGCTATAAAGCGCAAAGAAAGAGGCACTTATATTGAAGAGGCATAGCACCGCTATGGTGATTCAATAAATATATGTTTAGTGTCTATTTCAAAGTGTTTTATGATTGGAATAGATTATCTAATGCATATTTCAGGTTAAACCGCTTCGCTCCAATAGGGCCCGTACAGTTGGCTCTTGCCCTCTGAAACGTTTATACAGCTCCATTGGATGTTCACTACCCCCACGAGACAATATATTTTCTCTAAAGGAGTCGGCAGTTGTTTTGTCAAAAAGACCTCGCTCCTTAAATACCGAAAAAGCATCAGCGTCCAACACCTCAGCCCATTTATAACTGTAGTATCCTGCGCCATATCCTCCCTGAAAAATATGACTGAACTGTGTGCTCATGCAAACTCCTGGTATTGGATTGAACAGCTCGGTTTTTTTCATGGCTTCTTGTTCGAAGATGGCTACGTCGGCTACCTTTATTTTGTCGCCAGACAAAGAGTGCCATGCCATATCCATTAGCCCAAAGCTGATTTGACGTACCGTTTGATAGGCCTCATGGTAATTTGAAGATGCTTTAATCTTCTCAATCAAATCTACCGGAATCAGCTCTCCGCTTTGATAATGCGTGGCAAAAAGATCCAGACACTCCTTTTCCATAAGCCAGTTTTCCAGAATCTGAGATGGCAGCTCTACAAAATCCCAATACACGCTTGTACCGCTCAGCGAGCTATATTTCCCATCGGCCAATATACCGTGCAGGGCATGTCCAAACTCATGAAATAGAGTTTCGACTTCGTTGTAGGTCAGCAGTGAAGGTTTGGATTCTGTTGGTGGGGTGAAATTGCAGACGATAGAGATCACTGGTCGGTGATCTGAGTCCGTTTTCCACTGACCGCGATAAGAAGTCATCCATGCTCCGCCGCGCTTACCTGGTCTAGGAAAAAAGTCAGCATAAAACACTGCAATGTGTTTGCCTGATTCATCCTCAACTTCATACGCTTCTACATTTTTATGGTAAACTGGTATGTCATCATTTTTTTTGAATTGAAGGCCATATAGCCTTTTGGCCACTTCAAAAATGCCTTCTACCGCTTTATCCATTTGGAAATAGGGTCTCAGCATTTCATCGTCAAGCTGATACTTTTCGTTTTTAAGTTTCTGTGAGTAGAAAGCCCAATCCCACCGTTCAAGCTCGATGTCTTCTCCAAGGTCACGAATATATGTCTTCAGTTCTTCTACTTCTTCTTTTGCTTTGGGAAGTGCTTTATCTAGCAAGTCGTTGAGAAAATCAATGACCTTGGCTGGTTTTTCTGCCATTCGCTCCTCTAGTACGTAGTCAGCGTACGTATCGTATCCAAGCAATTGAGCCATTTCATATCTTAGCGCTACTATATTTTTTACTATTTCCTGGTTGTCAAGATCATCTCCTTTGAAGGCCTTAGACATGTAGGCTCTGTACATTTTCTCTCGCAGCTCACGGTTTTCTGCGTACTCCATAAAGGGGAGAAAGCTCGGTGCCTGCAAGGTAAATAGCCACATTCCTTTATGATCTTTTTCATCTGCAGCAAGAGTTGCCGCATCGACGGCCCCTTGAGGAAGGCCTGCCAGATCTGATTCATTTTCAATTAGGAGTTCAAAGCTATTTGTTTCGGCGAGTACGTTTTCTCCAAATTTAAGAGAAGCCATAGCTAGGTCGTTGGACAGCTCCCGGTATTTCTTTTTGTCATTCTCGTTGAGATTGGCGCCACTTCTGATAAAACCTAAATACGTTTTTTTGAGTAACATTTGGTCCTCTTTGTCCAACTCAAGCTCAGATTTGCTTTCATAGACAGTATTTACCCTTTCGAATAATTGGACATTTTGCATGATTTCGTTGCCAAACTCAGTAAGCAACGGAGAAATCTCATTGGCAAGAGCCTGCATTTCATCAGAGGTCTCTGCAGAGTTTAGATTGAAAAACACTCCAGATGCTTGATCTAGCATATGTCCGCTTCTTTCTAAAGCGACTATGGTGTTTTCGAATGTTGGTTCAGCTTCGCTTTCCGCAATCACCTTTACTTCATCGAGGGTTGTTTTGATCAACGATTCGATTCCTGGCTTATAGTCGCCAAGTTCTATTTTATCAAAAGGAGGTACTCCAAATGGGGTTTCGAATGATTGTAAAAGTGGATTATTGCTAGCCATATGAATTTTATTATAAGTCGGCAAAAATAGAAGATTATTGGATCAATTGAATTACGAGAGGAATCAAATAGAAGATGGATTTTTATCTGCCTTTTTTTAAAAAATCAATATTTCGTTTTAGCCCCGAATATTTGGTTCGTTTCACTGCAGAGCCTTTGAATATTTCTTTGAAAAGATCCTCTGTCATTTCTTCCCAGTCAGAGCTCTTCATTTCTTTCAAGGTTTGGTGAGGTTCAAAAGCAGCTTCCTGATGTGGTTTTGAAAATCGATTCCATGGACAGACGTCCTGACAGATATCACAGCCAAAAGCCCAGCCCTCCATTTGTCCTTCGAATGATGAAGGGATTTCATTTTTTAGTTCAATAGTCAGATATGAGATACACTTGCTACCATCTACGACATACGCTTCTGGAATAGCATCGGTGGGACATGCATCCATACAACTTGTACAAGTACCACAATAGTCTTTGATAGGGCCGTCGTAGTCGAGATCTACATCAAGAATAATTTCGGCCAAAAAGAAAAACGAACCCATGCTACGATTGATAAGCAGGGAGTTTTTTCCAACCCAGCCTAATCCGGCCTTGGCTGCCCAGGCTCTTTCATGTACCGGTGCAGAGTCCACAAAAACTCGTGCATTTACATCTCCTACCTGTCCAGTGATTGACTGAAGGACGGTTTTTAGTTTTGGTTTAATGATATAGTGGTAATCTTTACCGTAGGCATACTTGGCTATTTTCACCTCCTTGTTTTTATTGACATCCTCCTTGGGATAATAGTTGTAAAGTAAGGAGATGACTGATTTGGCGCCTTCTACCAGTTTGGTAGGATCCAATCTTTTGTCGAAATGGTTGGCCATGTAGGACATTTCTCCATGCATATCCTGTTGGAGCCATTTTTCCAGACGTGGAGCTTCTTCCGTTAGAAATTCAACTTTTGCAATTCCGCAGAACTGAAAGCCTTCTTCCAGAGCTTTTTCTTTGATGAGATGAGTGAGTCTTGAGCGATCCAAGATGGTTAGTCAAACAGAGTTCCAGTTCTCGATGGAGGCACGATTTTGAGGTGCTTATACGCTAGCTCGGTAGCCTCCCGCCCCCGGCTCGTACGCTTCAAAAAGCCTTCCTTGATCAGGAATGGCTCATATACTTCTTCTATCGTATCAGCTTCTTCTCCACAAGCTGTAGCTATAGTCGAAATGCCGACCGGTCCGCCTTTAAATTTTTCTATGATGGTGGACAAAATTCTGTTGTCCATCTCATCGAGTCCATAAGCATCTACATCCAGGGCTTCCAGAGCAAATCGAGTGATATCTTTGGTAATGGTGCCATTGCCTTTGATCTGGGCGAAATCTCTTGTTCGCCTAAGTAGATTGTTTGCTATCCTTGGCGTACCTCTACTTCTTCTGGCCAGTTCGACAGCCGCACTTTCCTCAATCGGCATATTCAAAATTCCAGATGACCTTTTGACAATAGTCGAGAGCAACCCTGAATCATAATATTCTAATCTGGCGTTGATTCCAAACCTTGCTCTCAGCGGTGAGGTAAGTAATCCTGATCGCGTGGTTGCTCCTATCAGTGTAAACGGATTGAGGCCAATCTGCACTGATCTGGCATTGGGTCCGGAGTCGAGCATGATATCGATTTTATAGTCCTCCATAGCAGAGTAAAGATATTCTTCCACCACCGCATTTAGTCTATGTATTTCATCAATGAAAAGTACATCGTTGGGTTCTAAATTAGTCAGAAGGCCGGCCAAATCACCAGGCTTATCTAATACCGGGCCAGAGGTGACTTTGATACTCGAATCGAGCTCATTGGATATGATATGCGACAGGGTGGTTTTCCCCAATCCCGGAGGTCCGTGGAGCAATACATGATCCAGAGGTTCGGATCTTTGCTTGGCTGCCATGACGAAAATTTTTATATTTTCTACTACCTTATGTTGACCCGTAAAATCATCGAAGGACAACGGACGCAAAGCCTTCTCAAACTCTACCTCGTCAGAGTCCATCTCTTCACCGTCCGGATTCAAATAATCTTCCCTCATTGAGCACTAAAATTTTTTACTAAAATAAGGTATTCGGCTGATTCGTATCGAAAGGCGAGATCAAAATGGATCGTTTGACTTAAATAATCTTTCTTTGCCCCTGAAAAATTGAAGCAATGCAAAAAAGAAGGATCTTATTAATTGTACTGGCGGTTGGAGTTTTGATTGTTTTTAGGCAACTAAACCCTATGGAATCGAAGGTTATGCATCATTTGACCGGCACTACTATGGGTACCATTCCCTATTCCATCAAGTATATGGCACCCGAGCAAAGCATGTATAAGACTGAGGTAGATTCTATACTAGTAGCCTTCAACCAGTCACTCTCCACCTACATCTCAGATTCTGAGATTTCAAGATTCAATATCAATGACAGCCTGGCCTATGAAAGCTCTCTTCTATATCCGGTACTGAAGCTGAGTCGCGAGATATTCGAAAATACTCAAGGGGCCTATGATCCCACGATTGGACCCTTGGTGAACGCCTGGGGATTTGGCCCGGAAAAGAAAAGCACGTTGGATAGTGTAGTTGTAGATTCTCTTTTAGCTGTTGTTGGTTTTGATCAGGTAGTTTTCAACGAGAGATTCGCTACCAAACCGGCACATACTTACCTAGATTTTAGTGCTTCTGCCAAAGGTTATGCTTTGGATGTCATTGCAAGTTTTTTGCATCACAATAAAGTTTCAAACTATATGATAGAAATAGGTGGAGAGGTGCGATGTTTGGGACAGAACCAAAACAATTCTGTATGGAAAATTGGTATTGAGAAGCCAGAAATGAATCAAGCGGTTGGCAATCCATTTGCTGTGACCTTTGTGAAAAACCGGTCGTTGGCGACCTCAGGTAATTATAGAAACTACTATCAGGAAAACGGGAAAATTATTGCGCATACGATTAGCCCCTACACAGGATATTCTGTATCGCACAATTTATTGAGTGCCTCTATTTTTGCGCCCAACTGTACCCTGGCTGACGGCTATGCTACTGCTTGTATGGTGTTAGGGCTTGAAAAGTCCATAGAAATGATAGAAAAATTGAATGGAATCGATGCTTTTTTCATTTATTCAGGAGAAGATGGCACATTGAAATCCTATGCAACAGCAGGTATTGAATCTCAGATAGAAATACTTTGATCGTCAAACTTTATAATCCATTAATTTAGCATTCGTAATTAAAGACATATCCTTGGGGACTTCGAAGAAAGAATGGTTTGATGAGTGGTTCAATACCATATATTATCACATTTTATACAAACATCGGGATCATGAAGAAGCTGCAGCTTTTTTGGATCAGCTTATTGCCTACTTTCAGCCGAATCCCGATGCTAAAATACTTGACCTTGCCTGTGGTAAAGGAAGGCACTCAATTTACCTCAACCAAAAAGGATTTGATGTAACGGGAGTAGACCTGTCAGAGGAGAACGTCAAATTTGCGCGTACCAAAGCCAATGATACTTTGCATTTTGCTGTACATGACATGCGTAATGTATATGCTGATGAAAAATTTGATTACGTTTTCAACTTGTTTACAAGTTTTGGGTATTTCGATTCGAAAGATGAAAACCTAAGTGTGATTGATGCCACTATCAAATCTTTGAAGCCAAACGGCAAATTTTTGTTGGATTTTTTAAATCCCTATGTGGTGGTAAATAACCTGATACATGAAGAAGACAAAACTATAGAAAACATTCATTTCAATATTCGCAGATCGTATACTGAGGACGAATTTATTTTAAAGAATATTGAAGTAGACGATCACGGACAGCACTATGAGTTTCAGGAAAAAGTAAAAGCCATCAGACGCACAGATTTTTTAGACTATTTCAACAGAATCAATTTGAAAGTAATAGATATATTTGGTGATTATGAATTGTCCGAATACCGGAAAGAAGAATCCAGTCGGCTAATTTTTGTTCTTGAAAAGTAATATGATTATTAACATTGCAATACTCTTTTTTTCCGCTCTTCTTGGAGGGCTCTATGCTTTGAGAGCAAGTCAGACTAACGAAGCTCACGTCAAAAGTATCCTCGTATTTGCAGGTTCCTTTCTGTTTTCAATCACCATTGTACACATTCTGCCTGAGCTATTTGAAACCCATATGGATCAGTTCAGAATTGGTATGTTCATCCTGGCGGGATTCTTTTTCCAGCAGATCCTTGAGTATTTCACCAGCGGAGTAGAGCACGGTCATATGCACATGCACCATCATGGCAAAGATCATTCAGCATGGTCTGGCATTTCTTTGATGACAGCACTTTTTCTACATTCTTTTCTCGAAGGCACCATTTTGGCCCATCCGGATGTGATTCATAGCGAACACAGTCAAGGTACCCTCCTTATAGGTGTGATTTTACATAAAATACCCGCAGCACTGGCACTTATGACTGTGCTGGCTTGTCAGTATAAAAATAGAAACACTCAGCTTATGTTGCTGCTTGTCTTTGCAATGGCTTCACCGATTGGTGTTTTGGCCGGTCACTGGCTGGAGCCATTGGGACTAATAAGCGAGTCAGGCATGGTCATGCTTTTTGCATTCGTAGCCGGCAATTTTTTGCATATCTCAACGACCATTTTTATTGAATCCAGTCCAGAGCATCAGTGGAATTCAAAAAAATTGATCATAAGTTTGATAGGTGCAGGATTGGCTATCGTGGCAGAACTATTTTACTAAGACGGAATAAAAATATTTTTCTCTTCTTGTTTTCGGCAAATCCTTTCTATGTTTGCATTTCCTAACAATAAAAAAATGAATACAAACAGGCAACATCATCACCATCATTTGATCGCACAGACGAGGTGATATTGCTGTACCTATAAAAAAATATCGAATCCCGTCTGAGTAAAATTGGACGGGATTTTTTTATCCCCAAGCCCAGTTTACTCAGGCCACAAAAAAATAAAAATGAGTAAACTAAAAATTGCAGTTCAAAAATCAGGAAGGTTGAATGAGGACTCTATCGGTCTGTTAAAGAACTGTGGCATCCATATCGACAATGGTAAGGATCAGCTCAAGGCCAGTGCGTCCAACTATCCACTCGAAGTGCTTTATTTAAGAAACGGAGATATACCTCAATATGTAGAAGATGGAGTAGCCGACTTGGCAATTGTTGGAGAAAACCTGCTAGTCGAAAGTCAAAACGATATTGAAATTGTACGAAAGCTGGGTTTTTCGAAATGTAAACTTTCTCTCGCCGTTCCGAAAGAGGTGGATTACCCTGGGGTTCATTATTTTGAAGGAAAGAAAATAGCCACGTCTTATCCAAATACACTTACAGAATATCTGAAAGAAAATAACGTAAATGCAGAAATTCACCTGATCAAAGGTTCTGTCGAGATCGCACCCAATATAGGCCTGGCCGAAGGAATATGTGATCTGGTAAGTTCTGGAAGCACATTGTTTAAAAATGGATTAAAAGAGACAGAGACCATACTACAGTCAGAAGCCTGCCTGGTAAAAAGCCGAAAACTAGACGACACCCAGAATGCATTACTCGAAAAATTGCTATTCCGCCTGGATGCCGTACAAAAAGGCAAAAAATCGAAATATGTACTTATGAACGTGCCCAATGATAAGCTGGACGAGGTATCCAGACTACTTCCTGGCATGCGTAGTCCGACCGTATTACCGCTGGCCGAAAAAGGCTGGAGTTCGGTGCATTCTGTCATAGAAGAAGGAAAATTCTGGACGGTAATAGATCAGCTCAAAGCCGCCGGAGCAGAAGGGTTATTAATTGTTCCTATTGAAAAAATGGTGCTATGATATTGGCTAAGAATCCAAAAAAAACTGAGTGGAAGTCGCTTACTCAGCGCCCAGAGTTGAAGCAGCAGAATTTGCAACAACTCGTTAATGAGGTGTTTCAGGCCATTCAGGAGGAAGGAGACAAGGCGGTTTTATCCTATACAAAAATATTTGATAAGGCTGACATAAAAGAGATGAGAGTTACCCCAGAGGAGGTGGACATAGCGTGCAAAAGAATCCCTGATGATCTAAAAGCAGCGATCAGACTGGCTGCAGAAAACATTGAAAAGTTTCACAGGGCTCAAATTTCCAGTGGTGTAAAAGTAGAAACTATGCCAGGTGTGAGCTGCTGGCAAGAGACCAGAGCTATAGAACGGGTAGGTATTTATATCCCAGGCGGTAGCGCCCCTCTTTTTTCTACAGTGCTTATGCTTGCCATCCCAGCACAGATAGCGGGATGCAGAGAGATTGTCCTTTGCACCCCTCCAAATCTCGAAGGAGAAATACACCCAGCGATCTTGTTTGCTGCCAGACATGCAGGCGTTAGCCAGATTTTTAGGGCAGGAGGAATACAAGCCATCGGATCTATGACTTTCGGTACCGAAAGTATCCCTAAAGTAGACAAGATCTTCGGGCCGGGTAACCAATATGTAACCGCAGCTAAACAAAGAGCGACGCAGCTTGGTGTGGCTATAGATATGCCAGCCGGACCTTCAGAACTATTGGTGCTTGCTGATGATTCTGCCAATGCACAGTTCGTCGTGTCGGATCTTTTGTCACAAGCCGAACATGGTCCGGATAGTCAGGTGATTTGTCTGGTAAAATCGGAGAGCCTTATATTTAAAGTTCAAGAAGAGCTTAGTGCGCAGCTGCCCCTACTTCCTCGCAAAGAGATCGCACGCCAGGCCATGCAGCATTCCAAGTTGATTCTGATGGAGGATGATCAGGCCTGCTTGGATTTCATCAATGAATATGCACCCGAGCATTTTATCCTTTGTGTAGAGAATGAAAGTTTTTACCTCAATGGATTGATCAACGCTGGGTCTGTTTTTATAGGAAATTACACACCAGAAAGTGCTGGTGATTATGCTTCTGGTACCAATCATACGTTGCCGACCAATGGATTTGCCAAGTCGTTTAGTGGCGTGAGCACAGATTCATTCTGTAAGAAAATATCCTTTCAGAAAATTACGGCTGAGGGGATCAAACGTATAGGCCCTGCCATAGAGTTGATGGCTGAGGCCGAACAATTAACTGCCCATAGAATGGCTGTCACCAAACGATTGCTTTCACTCTAGTCATGGATATAACCAAACTCATACGGACCAACGTGCTCAACCTGACTCCATATAGTTCGGCCCGAGACGAATTTGATCATGAGGCAGAGGTGTATCTGGATGCCAATGAAAACCCATTTGACAATGGACACAACCGCTATCCGGATCCGTATCAAAAAGACCTCAAAATGAGGATTGCTGAACTCAAAGGAGTTTCTACTGACAAGATTCTTTTGGGCAATGGTAGCGATGAAGTTTTAGATTTGATATTTCGGGTCTGCTGCGAGCCATCCATCGACAATATCGTCTCGCACAACCCCAGTTATGGTATGTACCCTGTGCTGGCAGCTATTAATAATGTCGCTATAAGAAAGGTAAACCTCGACATGGGCTTTCAGCTAAATGCTGATAAAATGATCAACACTTCTGACGAAAGGACGAAGATTTTTTTCCTTTGCTCGCCGAACAACCCATCGGGGAACCTATTAAACAAGGCGGAGGTTAAAAAAATATTGAATCTACAAAGAGGCCTGGTCGTTATTGATGAAGCTTATATAGACTTTTCGAGCTCTGAATCCTGGCTCAGCGAACTGGACAACTATCCAAATCTGGTGGTGTGTCAGACACTGTCCAAAGCCTGGGGACTTGCTGGCTTGAGAGTGGGGATGTGTTTCGCTTCAGCTAAACTGATTAAAGTGCTAAACGCCATCAAGCCACCTTATAATGTAAACCAACTGTCTCAGCGAGCAGCACTTAATGCCTTGAACAACGAAACTGGTTTCAAACGAAACTTGTCTATCATACTAGATGAGAGAGAAAAAGTAGAAGATAGCCTTCGCAACTTCTCTTGTGTGACACAAATCTATCCATCAGAGGCTAACTTTTTATTGATAAAAGTGGATGACGCCGATAAGCTGTATCGCTTTTTGATGGATAGACAAATTGTGGTTCGCAACCGCTCCAAAGAATACTTATGTAATGGCTGCCTCAGGCTTACGATAGGCACTCCTGAAGAAAACAAGAAACTATTGGCTGGCATAGAAGCCTTTGAAAAAGACAAAAAAGAATAGATGAAAAAGGTACTGTTTATAGATAGAGATGGCACGTTGGTGATAGAGCCGCCAGAGGACCATCAATTGGATTCGCTCGAAAAACTGGAGTTTTATCCCGGCGTATTTCAGTGGATGTCCAAGATTGCCAGATTGGGATATGAACTTGTGATGGTGACCAATCAGGATGGACTGGGCACAACGTCTTTTCCGGAAGAGACTTTCTGGCCAGCGCAGGACAAGTGCATACAAGCCTTTCAAAATGAAGGAGTAATATTTGATGCAGTCAAAATCGACAGAAGTTTCCCTGCAGATCAGGCGCCGACACGCAAACCAAGAACTGGCATGCTGACTGAGTATTTGAATAAGCAGGAGTATGACATGGCTAACTCATTTGTCATTGGTGATAGAATCACAGATGTGGAACTGGCTAAAAACCTAGGCGCCAAAGCGATTTTCATCAATAACAATGAAGCCCTGGGGGCAGAGGAAATCTCAGCTGACGCAAAAGAGCTTCAATCCTGTATTACCCTCACAACGACCGACTGGCAGCAAATATATGAGCTGGTGGCTCGTGGTACCAGAACTGCCAACGTATCACGCAAGACTAAAGAAACTGACATTGATATCACCGTCGAGTTGGATGGCACAGGACAGTCTCAGGTTGATACAGGCATAAAATTTTTCGATCATATGCTTGATCAGATTGCCAAACATGGGTTGCTCGATCTAAAAGTAGTTGTGAAAGGAGATCTGGAAGTGGACGAACATCACACCATCGAAGATACTGGCATCGCGCTGGGCGAAGCTATAGCCGAAGCCTTGGGCAACAAAATGGGGATCGAACGATATGGCTTTTGCCTGCCGATGGACGACTGTCTTTGCCAGGTAGCCCTGGATTTTGGTGGCCGCAACTGGATAGTTTGGGAAGCCGAGTTCAAACGTGAAATGGTCGGGAAGATGCCAACAGAAATGTTCTTTCATTTTTTCAAGTCCTTCTCTGATGCAGCCAAATGCAATCTTAATATCAAAGCAGAGGGACAGAATGAACACCACAAAATAGAAGGGATATTCAAAGCATTTGCAAAAGCAATCAAAATGGCTGTGAAGCAGGACAAAGATAAAATGATACTGCCATCAACTAAAGGAACTCTATGAGCAAAGTGGTAATAATCGATTATGGGGCGGGCAATGTGCGGTCTGTAAAGTTCGCCTGTGAGCGACTCGGACTCCATGCCGAGTTGAGCAGTGATGCTGAGACCATTGCTTCGGCTGACAAGCTCATTTTTCCGGGACAAGGGGAGGCCAGCAGTTCGATGATCGCTCTGGAGAAGTATGGATTGGTGGAAGTGATAAAGGCTGCCAAGCAGCCTTTTTTAGGCATTTGTCTTGGCATGCAAATGATGTGCGAGTACTCCGAAGAAAACGATACCAAAGGGCTTGGTTTATTTCCCTTGCCGGTAAAATTATTTCCTGGTGAAGGTTTGAAAGTTCCGCATATGGGCTGGAACCAAATAGAAAACCTTCAGACTCCATTAATGGGTGGTTTGGAGGAGAAAGAATACATGTATTTTGTGCACTCCTATTATGTGCCGGATTCAGAATGGACTATCGCTAAGGCCAATTATCCGAAACCTTTTAGTGCGGCTTTGCACAAGGATAATTTTTATGGTTGCCAGTTTCATCCTGAGAAGAGTGGGACGTGTGGGCAGCAGATATTAAAAAATTTTATAGAACTGTAATGGCTATCAACAGTGAGCAAACTATCAATTTACTATCATGAGAATAATACCTGCAATTGATATCATAGACGGCAAATGTGTAAGGCTGACCAAGGGCAACTATGACCAAAAGAAAGTATATAACGAAAATCCTCTCGAGGTAGCCAAAAAGTTTGAAGGAGCCGGGATTCGCTATTTGCATTTGGTAGATCTCGATGGATCGAAAGCTAGAGAAATCCGTAATGCAAAAGTGTTAGATCAAATTGCGTCGAATACAAGCTTAAAAATTGATTTTGGTGGAGGCATCAGATCAGACCAGGACATCAACATTGCTTTTAATGCAGGAGCCAAACAAGTCAATCTGGGAAGTGTGGCGTTGGAAAATAAAGCGCTATTCAGTCAATGGTTGGAAAAATTTGGTAGCGAGAAAATCATTCTAAGTGCAGACTCTACCGATAGAAAAATTGCCATCAACGGCTGGCAGGAAAAGTCCAAGGTGGATCTATTTGATCTGATTACCGAATATCAGACGCTGGGCAACCGGTACATCGTATGTACTGATATAGCTAAGGATGGAATGCTGCAAGGCATCGCTATTGATCTATACAAAGATCTAATGGAAGCATTTCCAGATCAGAAAATAATAGCGAGCGGAGGGGTAAAAGACATCACCGATGTGGAGGCCGCAGCTGAGATGGAGATGGACGGAATCATCATCGGAAAGGCCATTTATGAGGATAGAATTACACTCAAACAACTAGAATCATATGTTGACTAAAAGAATCGTGCCCTGTCTGGATATCAAAAATGGACGCACCGTGAAAGGGGTCAATTTTGTGAATCTTCGTGACGCAGGAGATCCTGTGGAGTTGGCTTCGGTCTATTCCCAACAGGGGGCGGATGAGCTGGTCTTTCTGGATATCACAGCTACAGATGATGGTCGCAAAACCACCGCAGAACTGGTAGAAAGGGTCGCCGAAAGAGTGAATATTCCCTTTACTGTTGGCGGGGGAATTAAATCTGTGAAGGATGTCTATACTCTGTTGCATAGAGGGGCGGATAAAATATCAATCAATTCCTGGGCTGTGAAGAACCCATCGGTCCTCGATGAACTATCTGCACAATTTGGTAGTCAGTGCGTTGTGCTGGCCGTGGATGCAAAACAAATTGGCAATCAGTGGAAAGTGCATTTGGTCGGGGGAAAAGTGCCCACAGAAATAGATCTGTTTGAGTGGGTGAAAGAAGCTGAGTCGAGAGGGGCAGGAGAAATATTGTTTACCTCTATGGATCATGACGGCTCCAAGAATGGGTTTGCAAATGAGGCCTTGGCAAAGCTCTCCGAGTTGGTCAACATTCCCATCATCGCCTCTGGTGGTGCGGGGAGTATGCAGGATTTTGCGGACACATTTACCTATGGCAAAGCAGACGCCGCTTTGGCAGCTAGCGTTTTTCACTTTAAGGAAATTGAAATTCCAGCTTTGAAACAAGAATTAAAGAAACAAGGCATTGCTATACGGATCTAGCAGCCACACGCTTGACTTCGAAATAGCCGAGCGATAGGAAAAAATATGATATGAAAATAGACTTTAAAAAAAACAACGACCTGGTACCGGCAGTCATCCAGGATGCAAAGACAAAGACCGTCTTGATGCTCGGATATATGAATGAGGAGGCTTTACAAAAAACACAGGAATCTGAAAAGGTGACTTTCTATAGTCGCTCAAAAGATCGCCTCTGGACTAAAGGCGAGGAAAGCGGAAACTTCCTGGAGCTGGTGGATATCAAACTCGATTGCGATCAGGACACATTGCTGATCCAGGCCAACCCTGTAGGGCCGACTTGCCATAAAGGAACGGATACTTGCTGGGGAGAAAGTAATCGATCCAATTTTGGATTTTTATCCAAATTGGAAGCGGTGATTCAGGATCGATATGAAAACCCAGATGAAAACTCTTACACCTCTTCTCTATTCCAGAAGGGAATCAACAAGGTGGCTCAGAAAGTAGGGGAAGAGGCCGTAGAAGTGGTGATAGAAGCCAAGGACGACAACAAAGAATTGTTTCTCAATGAATCTGCTGATCTACTCTATCATTATATGATTTTGCTGCGAGCCAAAGGCTATGACCTGGAAGATGTGGTGAAAATATTGGAAGAGCGACACTGATTTACCTACCGTTTAGATTCATTCAATACCAAAACATAAGGTCGATTACCCAGCTGTCCAAAATTGCAGGCAGAAGTTGTACTGAGCCTTTCAGCCGGCTATTTTTATGAGTAAAATCAAAAACTCATGAAATATATTTTATTGGTCGGAATGATGTTGTTGTCGTTTCGAATATCGGCACAAAATATTGAAGAAAAGCAAGTGCTGGAGGTAGTAAATAGAGTATTCGAAGCGATGCGTAAAAGTGATAGCACAATGCTAAAATCTTGCTTTACCGAGAACGCTGCTACCTATACCCTTTTTCGAAATCCTGCAGGCGAACCGCAATTACGAGCCGGGGCCTTGCAGCGGTTTATAGACGCAGTAGGAAATCCGAAAGAAGACGTTTGGAATGAACCCATCTGGAATGAGAAGGTACAAATCGATGGTCCATTGGCTGCGGTGTGGGTAGATTATGCCTTTTATCTCAATGATCAATTTCTGCATTGTGGGGTGGATGCCTTTCAACTTGCTGAGACTAGCGAAGGATGGAAAATCTTTCACCTGGCCGATACGAGACGAAAATCTGACTGTGAAATTCCGGAAGAGGTTAGAAAAAAATACGAATAATTGGAAAACGATGTGGGGCTATGACACCGCCAAGATCTTGAGTTCCTTATTCATCCATTCAAACTTGTCTCCCACTTTTTTCCCGAGCATGGCTTGCGCAATCGGGGCAATAGCAGAAATAGCCATGATGGGAATGTCTTTCACATTTATCTGACCAAGGCTTGCAGAAATAAGAAACGTGGATTGGTTGGTTTCGACCAGGGCGCCCAGCTCTACAATTGTACAATCTCTGTCAGCAGGGATTGACCCAAATGTTTTTTTCATATTTATGAGCTCGGACAACTGTCGGGCATGTAAATCACGCTCTCGCTGACTCATGGCTCTGCCGGTTTCGTATTTGTCTCCAGCAGAAGATTTAGTCTCGTTGTTAGCCGAAGCTTGCGCTTCTTCCATACCTTGTCTGGCGATGGAGATCTTTTCTTCCAGAATTTTTAAGCAATGTTTGAGGATTTTTTCTTTCTCCATTATTGAGAAATCAACTGAGCAATTCGGCCGTCACGACCCGCCGCCCAGATAGTCCCGTCTTCAGCAATATCCATTGTGTGATATCCTTGGCCTTCAATTTTGGACCAGGATTTCCCTCCATTTTCAGAAAAGTAGCCCGCTTCTGGCCCTACGGAAACTAGTTGCTCCTTAGAAACATATCTGACCGAAGATTGAAAGACAGGAAAGGAATCAGCCAGCTTCCAGGTACCACCTCCGTCTGCACATAATATTACATTTTTGGTGCCTTCGTCTTCTTTAGTGTAGTCGCCTCCTACAGCGATGCCGGTGTTTTCATTAAAGAAATCGATAGAGAAGATACCCGTTGAGCTTTCCCCTTGGATGATTGGTGTGTATACCACCTCCCAGTGCTCGCCTTTGTCTTTTGAATAAAAAACCCTGGAGGTGGCAGCACCAGAACCTACCCAAATAGAATTGCCCTGTACGGTCAAATGACTACCACTAGCCGCGAATCCTCCAAATTCACCGTCATTCATCGCGGGTAATTTGTCTGGATGAATGCGTTGCCAGGAGTCGCCGCCATCATTTGTCTTCATCAAAAATAGTTTGCCATTGACCGGGTCTCCTGCCAGAATTCCCTCCTTCGCATTCCAAAAGGCCATGCCGTCATAAAATCCGGAATCATAAGCATTTGATAGCTCTTTGTCCCAATGTCTACCTCCATCCTTTGATTTGAAGACATTAGATTGTGCTCCTGGTCCTGCACTCATCAATACGATTTCGTCAGGGGTCAGCACCTCGACATCTCTGAAGTCTAGAGAGTCTGAATCTGGCACGTATACCTCTTCCCAGTTTACTCCGCCGTTGCTTGTTTTGAGTACAGTTCCATTGGTGCCAGATACCCAGATATTGTTTTCATCTAATACAGATATTCCTCTAAGCGAGGGGTTGCCTTCTATGGCAAACTCTTCCCATGTAAAGTTAGTGTTGGATGATTGGCAGCCCGTCAGCAGGACTGCAGCGATTAGGATTGCATTTTTCATGATTGTAAAGCTTCTTTTCTAATTTCTTCTACGTCATTTACTGTTTTTGCCACGGGTTTGCCCAGCAGATCTGCGCCTGATGGAGTGATCACAAAATCCTCTTCTATTCTGATTCCACCGAAGGATTTATAAGTCTCCAATCTGTCATAGTTCAAAAAGTCCGTGTATTTATTTTCCGCTTTCCAACGATCAATCAACTCAGGGATGATATAGATCCCTGGTTCGACAGTGATGACAAAGCCAGCTTCAAGTTCTTTTCCAAGACGAAGGGACTTTAGTCCAAATTCGGTACTCTTTTTCAGATCATCAGAATATCCAACATACTGTTCGCCCAGGTTTTCCATGTCATGGACATCCATTCCCATCATATGACCTAGCCCACATTGGAAAAACATGGTATGCGCTCCGGCGGCAACTGCTTCTTCAGGATTTCCCTTCATTAGACCGACTTCAATGAGTCCCTCAGCCAGTTTTGTGCAAGCCTTCAGGTGAATGTCTTTATATTTTATACCAGGCTTGAGTGCTGCAATAGCTGTTTCATGAGCATTGAGTACTATTTGGTATAGTTCTTTTTGTGTTTGCGTAAATGTAGAGGCCACAGGAAACGTGCGTGTCATATCACCTGCATATCCTGATTGAATCTCTGCACCTGTATCGCAAAGTATTAAATCGCCTTCTTGAATAATATTTCCATGGTAGTGATTGTGAAGGGTTTGTCCATCTTTAGTTAGAATCACGGGAAAAGAGAGCTGCCCCTCTCCAGCTAATGCCACCTGGTTGATCTTTGCAGCAATTTCCGATTCTTTCATTCCAGGCCTTGCAAATTTCATGGCAGCAAGATGCATATCGGCTGTTAAGTCTACGGCTTTATGCAATTCTACAATCTCTTCTGGCGATTTGATGTTCCTTTGAGCAATGATAGCCTTGATCAATTTTATTGACTCTCCAGAGCGGATTTCAGCTATGGATTTGCCAGTCCATGCGGCTAGTTTGGTCGTGTGCTCCTCTCGATATGGTGGGGTGAAATGCACTTTGCGTCCATCGGACAATGCCTTTTTCAAAACTACTTCTAGTTGGCTCGTAGGAGCGGTATTTGTAATGCCACTTTTCTCGGCCAGAGAGGCTATAGTAGGCTGAGGCCCGGTCCACACAATGTCATCTATAGTCAGCTCATCCCCAAAGATCATGTCTTCTCCACTGTCGCAGTCAAGTACGGCAGTGAGCCCAGGCAAAGAGACCGCACAGAAATATAGAAAAGAACTATCCTGACGAAAGTGGTACCAATTGTCTTTAAAATTCATGCTGCTCTCCTCGTTTCCCAGCAATACAATCAGACCCTGACTCACGTCTTTTCTCAATCGGTTTCGTCTTTGAATATAAGTTTCTCTACTAAACATAAAAGCAGTTTTATCTGAAACCAAATATAATATAAATGGGTGGACGGGGAAGAAATTCTTCAACGGACCGATGGTCAAATACCAGATTTTGCAAAGATAATATGAGTTGTGTTTTAGGGTATTACTGCGTTTTCGTGTTTTATTGTTAAGTTTTATCGATTACAAAAACCTAACCCAATGACACCATTTGTTAAATCCGCTCTTCGAGTACTAAGGAAAGACCTTAGCTATTCCCTCATCAATCTAGTTGGTTTGTCTTTTGGACTTGCCTTCGGATTTCTGATGTTTATTTATGTTTCTGTAGAAACTTCTTATGACAAACACTATCCGCAGGCAGATGAAATTTACAGAGTTGGCATTTCCTACGACATAGGAGGCAATATCGATGATTTTTGCAATTTGGCCAGACCAGCGGGTCCGGCACTAAAGGCGGAATTTCCGGAAGTAATAGAGCAAACACGAGTAGCTGGATACAATGGCCTTTATGAGCACAAAGCCTTTTTCGAAACGGATCAGCTCCAGCGTATTAGCAGTGAACATGTGTTTACGGCTGATTCCACCTTTTTTAAAGTATTTGATAGATCATTTATTTCCGGGTCCGCCCCCAATCCCCTTGCTAGCCCCAAATCAGTGGTACTAAGTGAGCGTCTGGCTGCAAAAATCTTTGGAGATCGCTCTCCTATACTTCAACAGATCAAGCTCGACGGTAAAATTCCTGTGACTGTGACTGGAGTATTTAGAGATATTCCTAATGCCAAAACTCATTTGCCGTATGAGGCCATCTTATCATGGGATTTAGGCGCACGTCCAGGCGAAGAAAACGTATGGATTGGCTGGCATGTTTATACTTATGCGCTTGTTCAGGCTGGGTTCGAACCCTCAGTCCTGATCGATAAATTCAGCAACTTCAAGAAAAAATATATGCAAAAGACGCTGGATCAATATGAAGCTAAGGCGAACTTGATTCTACAACCCTTGTCCAGCATTCACCTACACTCAGATTTGACCTGGGAGGCTTACGCCAATGGCAATGAGAACGATGTGATGATATTTTCAATTGTAGCACTATTTCTCATTTTGATTACATCGATCAATTATGTCAATTTGACCACAGCACGCTCATCTAACCGTGCAAAGGAAATAGGGATCAAAAAAGTGATGGGGTGTAGAATTTGGTCGCTCAGAAGTCAGTTTCTAATTGAATCAGTCCTATTAGTACTCATTGCTGCTGTATTTGGCTGGGTAATTAGTGCAATTTTATTACCCTCGTTTAATAATATCACGGATCAGAATATTGACTTGACCTACTTGTATCGGCCTGGCACGCTTGGTATATATCTGGGTGTCGCCCTTTGTATTGGGTTGCTCTCCGGACTATATCCTGCCTATTATATGAGTGGAATATCAGAATTTGCCATACTCAAGGGTCGTTTTTCTTCCTCAAACAGGGGAGTCTTACTCAGAAAAGGACTGATCACATTTCAATTCGCAGTCTCTATTGCTGTCATTGCGGGTACCGTACTTGTGATTAGACAACTGGATTATATAGGGAGCAAAGATCTTGGGTTTGACAAAGAAAATGTGATGGTCATAGACATAAAAAACAGTCCGTCAGAATCTAAGTTGGAGGGCATGCTGCTTAGCCTTACCTCACATCCGGGTATAAGGTCAGCCACTTCCACTCAGAATATACCGGGATTTGAATTGAACCAAACACTTTTTGATATTCCTGATACTGAGGGAAATTATAATGCAATCGGAGGCCAGTTTGTAGAAGTCAATAGAGACTTTGTGGAGGTGCTTGGAATGAAAATCACCGATGGTAGAAACTTCTTAGAGGCTTCTGCCAAAGACCGATCTGGTAGCCTGATGCTCAACGAAGCGGCTGCTGAGGCCTATGGTTGGAAGGGCAATGCCATTGGTAAAAAAATAGGGGTGGGCAAGGATTCTTTGGGTAATAGAAACTTGTATGAAGTGATCGGTGTAGTAGAGGATTTTCATGTAGGCTCTTTGCACAATCAGGTCCAGCCAATTGTGATTTTTCATCAAGAGGAGGTAGACGGGTATGTATTGGTAAAACTTGAGGAAGAGCGCGTTTCCGAAGCCGTCGCTTTTATCTCTAGCGAATGGGAATCCTTCGATTCGGAAGCACCGATGGACTATTCATTTCTCGATCAAAATTTTCAGTCATTTTATGATAGAGAAAATAAGCTCTTCGCCATACTCACTTACCTTTCTATGTTGATCATTTCTATCAATGCACTGGGCCTTTTAGGCCTGCTTTCCTATAGTGTAAAGCAAAAAAGGAGAGAGATTGGTATTCGGCGTGTTTTGGGATCTGATTTTATGCAGCAGCAGCGACTCTTAATCAAAGATTATGTGTGGACACTAGTGGTCGGGGTAGTGGTAGGGTGCTCGACCTCTTGGTATGTACTCGACGGTTGGCTACAGAACTTTCACTATAGGATAGACTGGCAAGGTTGGGAGTTTTTCGTTGCGATATTTGCGATACTTCTTGTGACTTTTTCAGTATTTGCCTGGATTCTGAAAAGAACCCTTCGCGAGAATCCGGCACACGTACTCAGACATGAATAACTAGCGCAATATAAATCCGTCTTTGAGCGGATCCTTTGGGTCTATTAAGAATTCATTCTGACCCACAATGTAGGCTGTACCTTCTACTTGTGGAATGACGGCATCGTATGGACCGTACTTTTCTTCGCCATGGACTGAGCCTATGAATTTGGAACCGATGATGCTCTCTATCGACATTGATTCTCCTACTTTTAGGTCTCCTCGTTTGTGGTGAATAGCCATCCGTCCGGATACTCCGGAGCCTGTCGGGGATCGGTCTACCTCACCTGCAGCAAAGATGCAGACGTTGCGCGAATCCACACCTGCGGAGTGAGATTTTCCCGTGTATATCGTTCCATAGAGCTCGCTCATTTCAGGCTCATAAGGGTGAATGATATTGTCGTTGGCTCGAATCACAGCGTGTTTGATCGCCATTCCTTTCTCTATCAGTTGTCGGTAATTCTCAGGAGTCATGTCTATTCCCAGCTCATCGGCATCTACATAGGCATAGAAGGCACCGCCATAGGCCAAATCATACTTCACCATTGTGCCAGAGACTTCTACTTCATAATCAAGACCCACTACAAAAGAAGGAACGCAGTGGAAGTACACCGACTCGACAGCTCCATTTTTCATTTTGGCATAACTGTATATTCTACCGCACGGAGCATCTATGACTACTTTAGTTTCTTTCTCTCCGGCTTCCACCCATTGCATTTGCACTGCGAGAGTGGTGATGCCTATCACCGCATGGCCGCACATGGTACTATAGCCTTCGTTGTGCAGAAATAAGATCCCAAAATCGGCTTCCGCATCATTCGGTGGAACCAAAATACAACCGTACATATCGGCATGCCCTCTGGGCTCAAACATTAGAGCGGTACGGAGATGATCGTGATGTTCTCTGATATTTCTTCTAAAATCAAGAACTGAACTTCCTTTGAGATCTGGCATGCCGTCAAGAATCACGCGGAGCGGCTCTCCCCCGGTATGCATATCAATGGTATTGATTTTGAGCCATTCAGCGGGAGCTTGGAATTTTTTTTTGGCTTGAATTTTTTGATAGGTTGTCATGATAAAAATTTAACTGTATCGCTCCACTTGAAGTAGGGTATCATCAATATGAGGTGTATTCTCTTGAGCAAGATCGTTGACCATGAGACCTGTCACAGGGCCAAGTGAAATACCTAACATGGCATGACCGGTGGCCACTATCAAATTGTCAAATTTTCGAGTCTTACCTATATATGGGAGGCCATCTGGTGTGCATGGACGTAGTCCGGCCCATGGTTTGAGTCCAACAAAACTCTTTTCACTGAACTGAGGAAAATAGTCTGGGATTGAATTTTGAATCCCTTTTACTCGCCTTGGGTTGATGGATAAATCCAACCTGTTGATTTCCATTGTGCCGGCAAAACGTAGACCGTGCTGCATAGGAGTAACTGCTACTCTGGCTTCAGTGAGAATCGATGCGGTCTTAGGCATGACGGGTGGGTCGGCCACGACAAAGCTATATCCTTTACCACCCTGAAGTAATATTTTTATGCCTTGCTGATTGAGGAATTTTGCGGTCCAAGAACCCGCAGCTATTATAAATTGGTCGGCTTCCACTTTGCCTTTGTCAGTGACAAGGGCTTTGACATGACCTTCTCCAGATTCCATGTTAGTCACCCGTGTGTGATAGCTGAAAGTGACTCCTTGCTTGGAAAGATACTTCTTCAGCTCCTCCATAAAAAGGTGAGGTGTAAACCAAGCATCATCTTTGAAATGTACCGCACCGACCGTATTTATTTCAAACCCGGGATTGAGTTTTTCTGCCTCGGCAGAAGACAATACGTCGACCTCCTGGCCATATTTTTTAGCCAAATTGGCCAGCTCGGCCTCTTCATCCAGAACGTTTTGAGATTTGCAATACATGAGCAAACCTTTGTTGTCGAACCCTGCCTTGATTTTGGTATCTGCAAGTATTTCCTCAATCAAAGTTCGGCTTTCGGTTAGCATTTGGCTAAGCACCGGCACCGCTCGTTTCACCCTGCTTTTAGTCGATGCACGATAGAATTGCCATCCCCACCTAGCTAGATCTCTGTTCAAGCTGGGCTTTATGTAGAAGGGGCTTTCGGGGTTAGTCATCCATTTCAACCCTTGAGATATGATGCCCGGAGAGGCCAGAGGTACGAGGTGACTCGGTGAGAAATAACCTGCATTTCCATAAGAGCAGTTGTCTGACCCATCGCCTTCGTCCAATATGGTGACTTCAAATCCCCGTTTGTTTAAATAATAAGCCGAACACAGTCCGATCATTCCGCTTCCTACAATTGCTATTTTCAATGTTTTACTAATTAAAATCTTTAAACAATAGTCAGAATTAAATTACCTGAAATCCATGAGCGTATGGGTCGTCATCATCAATGATGATATTGTTGTATCCCGTCACCTGAGCCCAACCCTGAATGCTAGGTACAATTGCATGCTTATCCCCAAGCTGGGTTTCCTCTTCTACTCTTCCGATAAATTTAGATCCAATATAGCTTTCATGAATAAAATCTTCCCCCATTTTCAGCTTTCCTTTGGCATGCCACTGAGCCATACGAGCAGAGGTACCGGTACCGCATGGGGATCGATCAATCGCTTTATCTCCATAGAATACAGCATTTCGAGCCGAGGAATCACCAGCTATCGTGTCGCCCGTCCAGAGCATGTGTGAAAGTCCTCGTATGGTGTCGTTTTCTGGGTGAACGAAATCATATTTTTCATTGATTCTATTGCGCAGATCCTGACTCCAGCGAATAAGATCACCAGCGGTGTGCTTGTGTATACCTACAAAATTATTCTGGGGGTCAACTATGGCGTAAAAATTTCCACCGTAGGCCACGTCAAATGTAAGCTCTCCCAAATCTTTGTTTTCGATGGTAAGGTTTTCTGCCGCCAGGTAGGATTTCACATTGGTTAGTTTTACCCATTTCACTTTTTTTCCTTCTTGTGCGTAATCGACAAGAACTAGTCCTGCGGGTGTCTCCAGGCGGAGCTTTCCATGTATTTTGGGTACGATCAATCCTTCCTCTATCGCTATCGTGACCGTGCCAATGGTGCCATGGCCGCACATCGGCAGGCAGCCACTCGTCTCAATAAAGAGTACACCCACATCATTTTGAGGATCTGATGGAGGGAAGAGAATACTCCCTGACATCATATCATGACCTCGCGGTTCAAACATGAGGCCTGTGCGAATCCAGTCATACTCCGCTAAGAAATGCTGGCGTTTCTCACTCATATTTTTACCTATGAGATGTGGCCCTCCTCCAGCTACCACTCGAACGGGATTACCACAAGTATGGGCGTCTACACAAAAAAATGTTTTTCTGGCCAAAGGGTTAATTTTTAATTGTCAATTTTATTTACAAATGTCAGTAACGATATATCATGCTCAATTTTCATCCGACGTAGTTTTTTCAAATACTAAATTGGCTGCAGCCAAATCTTCTAAGGCATGTCCTACGGATTTAAAACACGTGATCGATTCAGCAGATCGGCTCACTTGATGGCTCTGTCTTGCTAGCGAAAACAGATCAGCTTTTATATCATCTTTTTGTATCACTCCATTAGCGAGTGGAATGGCGAGATCTCCTGTTTCTTTGCAGGCGCCTTCTACATTATCTACGTAGAGATCGACTTTCGTCAATACCTCATCGTCCATTTCACGCATATCCGGTTTGTACGCACCGATCATATCCAAATGCTGACCGGGTTTTAAATACTTACCAAGAACTAGAGCGGTGGGGCTGAGTGTCGCACAACTGATAATGTCTGCCTGCGTAATGCCTTCTTCAATGCTTTCGATGACTGTGGCCTTGACACCTGGGAGATCCACCTTGTCTACTACAGCCTGAGCTTTCTCTATAGACCTGCCCCAGATCAACGCCTCTTGGATTGGTCTGACGGTAGCGTGAGCTTTGATCAGATCTAGGGATAATGCACCTGTGCCGATGACAAGGAGCTTGGAGCTGTCTGCTCTGGATAGATATTTTGATGCTAAAGCTGAAGCCGCTGCCGTACGCTTCACAGTCAACTTTTTTGCATCCATGAGTGCTTTTGGAGTCCCGGTCTGAAGGTCAAAATAGAGATAAAGACCTTGGATGGTTGGCAGGTCGTATTTTGAATTGTTGGGTGATACATTTACTATTTTGACTCCAAGAGCATCACCGTTGTCCCAGGCGGGCATGAGAAGCAATGTGGATTCGACCCCTTCTTTAGGATTAGGATACTGATGATGATGGCGCATCGGAATGTCATAATCTTTAGCAAAGGCGTCATTGATTTTTGGGATCAGATCCTCATATGTCAATACCTTTTCTAGTTCTTCTGCGTCAATGTATTTCATGCCCTGCGTTTATTACGAAATCTCTTCGGGTGAACCCTGCTTATTCCTTTTTTGACAATTTCATTTCGATATATCGGTCCACCATCTGCTCCATGATATCCAGCGTGACGGTGCCTTGCGACAGAATCAAGTCATGGAACTCTCTGATGTCAAAATCCTCACCAAGCTTTTCTGTGGTCTTTTTCCTTAAGGCTTTAATTTTTAGCTCTCCTATTTTATAGGCAAGGGCCTGACCTGGCCACGAAATGTAGCGATCGGTCTCGGTGGTGATTTCGTGAATCGAAAGGGCAGTGTTACCCGATAGGTAGTCCATGACCTGTTGTCTTGTCCAGCCTTTGGCATGGATACCAGTGTCAACGACTAGTCGGCATGCACGCCACATTTCATAAGTCAGGCGGCCAAACCGACTGTAGGGGTCTTTGTAAAATCCAACTTCTACTCCTAAAAATTCGGAGTAGAGTCCCCATCCTTCACCAAAAACAGATAAATACAACGACTGTCTAAATGCTGGCAAATGGGTAAGCTCGCGAGAAAGGGTTTCTTGCAAATGATGGCCGGGTACAGCCTCATGAAAGGATAAGGCTTCTAGAATATACAGCGGACGATTTTCAAGGGCATAGGTATTTACCCAATATTGGCCTGGCTGATTTGCCTCAAGCGACCCGGGTACATATCGACCCCCGGTGTACTTTGGTGCGAGATGATCTGGGACAGGGTTTACAGTATAGGGCTGCCGGGGTAGCTTGCCAAATAACTGTGGCAATTTTCCATCCATGGATTTGGAGATCCACGCGGCCTCTTTCAACAGCTCTGCCGGAGTATTGGCATAAAACTGCTTATCAGTTCTTAGAAATTGAAGGAATTCCTCGAAAGAGCCATCGTAGCTGACCTCTTCGATAATGGCCATCATCTCTGATTTGATTCTAGCCACTTCTTGCAGACCAAGATTATGAATAGAATCAGGGCTGAGGGATAGAGTGGTAAAGTATTTTATACGTTGCGAATAGAAGTCATTGCCATTTGGTAAATCCTTGGCTCCAATTGTAGTTCTTGCGCCAGGGATATAATCCCGGCTCATAAAATCTGAGAAACGCCGATACCCTTCGATCACTCCATTCACAATTGCCTTTTGACCCGAGTCAAGTATTTCTTCTCTTTCTTCGTTGGAACAAGTGGAAGGTAAGTTTTGGAATGGCTCATAGAAAATACTCTCTTCAACATTTTCTACAATATGATTGTCGTAGGTGACCTCGTAGCCATTGAGTATGATTTTGGGCTGAACCATGCCAAGTTCCAGTCCCTTTCTCATCAATATGATATGCTGATCGACATACTCAGGGAAACTATTTAATACGCCGATATAGTTGATGTAATCTCTCTTGGATGTAAATGAAAAAGCATCCGCCGTAAATGCAAACGAGATATGAAACCCGTCGTCAGCGAGGATTGGAATCAGATGCCCATTCAGATCGTACTGAGCGACCAGATCTTCTTGTACAAACTGGAAAAGCCGGAGTGTGGTTTGATCTTCGAAGTTAAGATTTGATTGATCAATGGCCTTGAGTCGAGCAATGATATCTCTGGCAAATTCGACCCGTTTTTCAACGGCTGACTCACTCATGTCAGGCAGACGATTGTAGTTATCAGAGAGACTCGGATATACCTCTTTTTCAAACGCCTCATTGGAGGCAATGATTTCGAAAAGTATGTCTTTTTCTGAAACAGAAGTTTTCGTGCAGCCGAGTAGCAGCCACACGAAAACTATCCAATATCCAAATGCTCTTATTCTCATAAACTTTTATTTGTCCATTCTGTATCCACCTGTCTCCAAATGTTAAAACTGTTTTCGTTTCTAAGCTCGGCAGGCAGTAGAAACTGCGGTGCATTTTGATAGGCCACGGGACGAGAAAATCTTTTGATGGCATCAGAACCAACTGAGGTAAACCTACTGTCCGTTGCTGCAGGGAATGGGCCGCCGTGCTGCATAGAAGCACAAACTTCTACACCTGTAGGCACACCATTGTATATGACTCTGCCAGTTTTCTTCTCGGCAGTAAGAATGTGTGTTTCAAAAGATTTGAAATCATTGTCCGTACCCATAAAGGTAATAGTGAGCTGTCCATGTAGATGGTTGATCACTTCCATCAATTGAGAATCGTCGGCGCAGGAGATTACAATCGAATAAGGGCCAAATACCTCATGTTGTAGGTTGGGATTAGCCAGAAAATCCTGAGCGGATACTCTGGCTACTGCAGGACTGGCTCCGTTTTGCGGCACTTCTGCTTTGCTGGCACCAAGTTGCTCCACACCGTTTTGCTGAAGGGATGCTGATTTGTTTTTATCATAGTTAGCCGCGATGCCTTCGTTGAGCATTGTGGCTGATGGGAGTTCTGATATTTCAGCAGCCAGAGCCTGACAAAACTGATCCAGCGCTTCTCCTTCTTGTGCGATGAGTAGACCTGGGTTGGTACAAAACTGCCCAACGCCGAGGGCGATTGATCCGGCATAGGTTTTGGCTAGTTGAGCTCCTTCAGAGCCAATCTTTTCTGGTAAAAATATTACAGGATTCACGCTGCCCATTTCGGCAAATACGGGAATAGGCTCATCTCTTTCTATAGCCATCTTGTACAAAGCCATCCCTCCACCCAATGATCCAGTGAAGGCTACTGCTTTTGTTTTTGGATGTTTGACAAGCGTAGACCCCAGGTTGAATCCACTGGCGGCAAGTGAGGAAAACACTCCATCTGGCAGACCACATTTTTTAGCAGCACGGCTGATAGCATCTGATACGAGTTCATTGGTATGTAGATGAGAATTGTGAGCCTTCACGATCACTGGACATCCAGCGGCCAGTGCAGACGCAGTGTCTCCGCCAGCAGTAGAAAAGGCCAATGGAAAATTGCTAGCCGTAAAAACTACCACTTGACCGAGCGGTCTCAACATTTTTCTGATGTCGGGCTTAGGTAGTGGCTCACGCTCAGGCTGTGCCGTATCGATCGTCGCTTCTACCCATGAGCCTTCTCGGAGCAGGTTGGCGAATAATTTTAATTGGCCCATTGTACGCCCACGTTCACCTACTATTCTGCCTTCCGGCAATGCAGACTCTTGCATCGCCGCCATAACTAGCTCCTCACCCAAGCCGAGAATTTCGTCTGCTATAGCTTCTAGAAAATTGGCCCTTTGTTCTGGTGTAGTATTCCTATAGGTGTCAAAAGCGGTTTCAGCTTTGGCCATGGCGAGCTCTATCTCTTCTGAAGTAGCTTCAGAAAATGGGCCTTCCCTGGTCTCGGCTGTTGCTGGATTTATGGAATGTAATGTGGCGGTACCTTGATTAGATAAATTGAATCCTATCCTGTTTTTTCCGTGCATGGGTATTGGGTTTGATATAGTTGATCGTCCTAAAAAAGAGGAGTGTGGCAGGTAGACTAAGTCTATTCCAAACTCCACTCTCCTTTATCTGTTTAAATATACTACCTTAATTGGCGAGTGCCTTATAGTCTGGCAAAGTAGGTCTAGAGCGAATTCCTGCATCAATAATAGCCAATACTTCTTCGCGTTCTTTACCAATCAAAGGTAGTCTTGGTGCACGTACGTACTCTGTACCGATCCCTGCGGCTACTTCTGCCAGCTTGATATTTTGTACCAATTTAGGATGTAAATCCAATTCTAGCAAAGGCATAAACCATCTGTTAATAGCAACGGCCTCTTCTATTCTACCACTTTTCATCAATTCATAAATGGCGACTGTCTCAGCAGGAAATGCACAGACCAGCCCGCCTACCCAGCCGTCGGCACCGTTGACCATAGTCTCAATCGCCAGTGTATCTACGCCACATAAAACAGCAAACCGGTCTCCAAACTTAGTTTTTAATCGTGTCACGTTGGTGACCTCTCTGGTGGATTCTTTGATGGCTTCGATGTTAGGAATATCAGCGAGCTCCTCGAACATTTCCAGAGTGACTTCTATTTTGTAGTCGACTGGATTGTTGTAGATCATAATAGGGAGTGGGGTTGCGGCTGCTACCGCCTTGAAGTATTCTACGGTTTCTCGGTCATCCGCTTTGTATCTCATGGGAGGCAATAACATCAAACCATGTGCACCATTGCTTTCTGCACGTTTGGCTGCAGCCACAGCTCCTTTCGTGCTTTGTTCTGCAATGTTGATCACTACAGGAACTTTCCCATCTGTTACCTCCAAGGTACATTTGATCAACTGATCTTTTTCTTCTTCTGTCAGCGTGCTTGCCTCACCGAGGGTTCCACCCAAAATAACGCCATGTATGCCTGCTTCTATTTGTACATCCAGGTTCTTTTTAAAGGCGTCGAGATCAAGATTATCATTCTGATCAAACTTGGTGGTGATTGCAGGAAATACTCCTTGCCAGTTTATTTTCATCGTATTAGTGTTTAAGTATTAGTGATGAATCCGTACTGTAGATTTTTCTTTTATACCAGGTATCAGCAGGTTTCAATTACCAAATTGAATTTTTTGTAAAAGTAGGGCACGCTCTATTTAGAGGCTTATCAATATTTGATTGATACCAATATTATTTTGACGTGAAAAGAAGGTTAATTTTGAAATTAGAGTATAAATAATATCTTTTGTACTCAAATATGACAAGTTGATACATTATAATGTGTCTGTCTTGGGAGGTTAAATAAAAAACTCCCATAGGAAAGCGCAAGTTGAAAACAGATAGAAAATGAAAGTACTGCCGTTTAAAATTCCAAAAACTGACGACTCCTCTTTTCGAGTGCAGGTGGATCAAATGCCTTATTTCTATGATATTCTACATCAGCACCCAGAGTCTCAAATCACTTTGATTGTAAAGGGTCATGGTACAATTATTCAGGGAGACTATATTGGAAATTTTCAAGCTGGTGATCTCTATATTTTTGGAGCCAACGTCCCTCATGTACTAAAAAGTGATCCGGTTTACTATGAGGAGGGCAGCACTCGTGAGTGTCATGCCATATGCGTGTTTTTCGATTCGGAGAGTTTTGGAAAGGACTTTTTTGATTTGCCTGAGATGAGAAATGTCAACGATTTTATGCGTCGAAGTGTGAGAGGTCTCAAATTGTTAGGTGATACCAAAAAGAAAGTTTCGGCCGTGGTGGCTCAGATGGAGGATCAGGATGGAATAACAAAGATCATTTCTCTACTCAACATTTTTAATTTACTCAGTCAGACGGAAGAACATATTTGGCTATCGAAGGAGCCACACAACTTAAATGTGGATGAATCGGAGGGTAAGCGTCTCAACGACATCTTTCAATTTACCATGAAAGAATACCACCGCCCGATCACCTTGGATGAGGTGGCGGAGGTGGCAAATATGACCCCATCTGCTTTCTGTAGATACTTCAAACAAAGAACTCGAAAGACATATGTGAGTTTCCTCAATGAGCTCCGTGTGTCGCATGCTTGTAAGCTGCTGCTGAATAAGGAAATCAACGTCACAGAGGTGTGCTATCGATCGGGGTTTGTCAATCTGTCTAATTTCAACAGGAAGTTTAAATCACTAACGAATCATACGCCTTCCCAATATCAGAAGGTGCACTTACAAGAGCCGCTACTCTAAACTATGATGTGCATAAAAATGGGCCAGAACTGCTTATTCTGACCCAATATTTTTAATCAAGATGTCTCAAATTTCCAGGTGTGTATGGAGCGCCTGTTGCCTTTAGTTTTTTCTTGAAGGCTTCCATTTTTACCTCTAGCAAATCTTTAGTGGCCTTATATACTGGAGCTAGTTCCTCTACAACTATGGCATAAGTATCCTTATGCGTTTGAGTAGGTGCTGAGGTGGATGCGCTTTGCTCCCAAGCCAAATACCCAGTACGACTTGATAAGGAGGGCACTTGTCCCTGATCCAATCTAGCTGCGTATGGGTCTCCATTTACCAGAATGCTGAGTTTATTTACTTCATCATTTATTGCTTGATATTCTTTCATGAGCTCGCTCTGAGCAACTGGTGTAGCTAATATTGCGGCTTTCATATGTTTCAGTTCCTTTTCAATTTCAGATAAGGCTTGCGCAACACTTTTTACTTTGCCTCGCAGTTGACCGGCTTTTTCCATGAACGCAACCAATTCGGCCTTGTCCTTGGCCGGTAGTGTGGCATTGTTGATTGGAATCAGATTGAAAGATTGGGTACCTAGAACCGTTTCATTACCTGCTACGATTGCCGACATAGTAACGGTGTAGTTACCTGGAGCGACCATTGTTCCTTCGTTGGTTTCGGCCCATGGATTGTAGAAGGCGGGCTGACTTAGGTCTACCGGATTTTTCGGATAATTGCGCAGATCCCAGTTAAGTCGACTGATTCCTTTTTTGTGATCCGTCGTCAATTTTCTAACAATGTTACCCTCTGAATCGGTTATTGTGAATAGCAAAGACGGCTTTTCTTCTTCTGATTCAGCTTTGAGTTCTGCATAGGTAGGGAAGTAGTTATTTGCTCCTTTTTTCAGATTCTCGGCTTCACGTTCTTTTCTCATCTCTGCCTTTGATTTAATATCTTCCTTGATGTAGTAGGTAAAAATTACTTCCGAACCCAGATTTTCACCCATGAAATAGTTGTCTCCCTGTGTGGCAGCACCTTTCAGACCTAATGGGTATGAGTATTCGAAAAGCAGTCCATCCCTCACACTGTATAGCGCGGCATTGTTGGTAAGAGTTTTACTCACATTTCTTAGAGAAGAATAATCGTCGAGTACATAAAACCCTCGGCCAAAGGTGCCAAGTACTAGATCGTTTTCATCTTCTTGGATGGCGAGATCACGTACTGCAATGGTCGGCAAACCAGCTTTTAGCTGCTTCCATTCTTTGCCACCGTTGTCACTGAAAAACGCACCGAATTCAGTACCCGCGAATAAAAGATTTGGATCCACATGATCTTCTTCTATTGCATAACTAGACCCCCGTGAAGGTAGATTGGAGCTCAGGTTGGTCCATGAGGAGCCCTGGTCATTTGATTTTAGGACGTAGGGTCGGAAGTCGCCGCGTTTGTGATTGTTGAATACTGCGTATATGACTTGCTTGTTGTGTTTTGAGGCGTAGACCATATTTACGTAAGTATTGGTAGGGACTCCAGGGAAGCTTGTTTTTTTAACCCAGGTTTTACCACCATCTTTTGAGATTTGGATAAGTCCATCATCCGTGCCAACGAATAACAGGTTCTCATCTAATGGAGATTCTGAAAAAGCGACAATAGTACCATATGGAGAAGTAGATCCATTTTTAGCTACGGCGTCCACGCTCCAGATTCTATCCATTACCTTTAGCTTATTTCTGTCGATTTGGGCAGTCAGATCATCTCCCAGTACTTCCCAGCTATCTCCTCTATCGTTACTTCTAAAGAGTTTGTTGGCGGCGAAATAGAGCCGTTCGGGCTTGTGATTACTGACTTGAAGCGGAGCGTCCCAATTCCATCGGTATTCATTTTCCCCCTTTCTCTCTTTGGGCTGAATTCCCTTGAGTTCGCCACTTTTTTTGTCGAATCTGCTGAGCACACCATACTGAGCTTGTACATAACTGATGTCAGGATTGAGCGGATCGGTCTGTGTTTCAAATCCATCTCCACCTTGCGTGATGTACCAGTCCTCATTGACAATGCTACTTGCGCTTATTGTCCTTGACGGCCCACCCAGACTGTTATTGTCCTGAGTACCTCCATAGATATGGTAGAAGGGCTTGGCGTTGTCGACAGAGACTTTGTAAAATTGAGTAATGGACAAATTGGCTTTATAAGACCAATGTGCACCCGTATCCCAGGTTTCATAGACACCACCGTCACATCCGGCAAGCATATGGCGAGTATTAGCCGGATTGATCCAGAGACAATGATTGTCTACATGCTTATTGTCTTCACCGACATTTTTGAAACTTTTGCCTCCATCGGTAGTGACTTTCATCCAGGTATTCATGCTGTACACCTTGTCGGGGTCGGCGGGGTCGGCAATAATCTCTTGATAGTAATTGCCGCTAGAGGAATAGCTGCTTTGCTTGTCCCAGGATTCTCCTCGATTGGTGGAGCGATAAAATCCACCTTCGCCACGAGCGGCTTCTACTATAGCGTAGAGGTATTCAGGGTTAGCGGGTGAAATGACCATACCTATTCGTCCCAGATCTACTGAAGGCAATCCAGATTTGATTTCTTTCCATGTAGCTCCTCCGTCTGTAGATTTGTGTATGCCTGAGCCGGGGCCACCACCTATATAGGTAAAGACATGTCTGCGCCTCTGGTGCGAGGTGGCATAAAGTACCTTAGAGCTGCGAGGATCCATATGCACTTCATTGATGCCGGTATGGTCATCGATGTGTAATACTCGATTCCATGAAATTCCGCCATCCATAGTTTTGTAAAGACCACGATCGCCACCTTTGCTCCACAGTGGGCCTACGGCTGCTACATAGACGATGTCCGAGTTATTCGGGTCCACGACGATAGATCCAATGTGCTCAGAATTTTTGAGCCCCATGTGTTTCCATGATTTGCCTCCATCGAGGGATTTATAAATCCCGTCTCCATAGGCCACACTTCGTTGATTGTTGTTTTCGCCAGTTCCTACCCAGATCACATTCGAGTTGTTTGGGTCCATAGTAACTACACCAATAGAGTAGCTTCCCTGACTATCGAATATGGGTTCGTATGTATTGCCGTTATTGACAGTTTTCCAAACACCGCCTGAGGCCACCGCCACATAGTATTCTGTAGGGTTGTCAGGGTTGACAGCAAAATCTGCAATACGACCGGACATGAGCGCCGGACCTACATGTCTGAATCTTAAACCATCGACCGAGGTTTCGCTGAGGATGGATTTCGCTGAGGAGGTTGATGAAGATTTTCTTTTTTGGGCAGTGGACATCAGTGCACCAAAAATGAAGAGGAGGGTCAAAAGTTGTTTCATGATACGGATTTTATTTTTAGGAAAGGTAATTCAAACCGAGGGTTAGTTACAAATCAATAAATTGAATGCGGCGATATACTAGGGTGAACGGGAGCTAGGTGGTGAGCTTCCTTTTGGATTTCGCACTTAAGTGGAATAGGGCCAGTCATCCAAAAAGAACACAAAAAAAGGCAGCTCTCACGAACTGCCTTGCTATGTGGGTCGTATTGGATTCGAACCAACGACCTCCGCCCTGTCAAGGCGGCGCTCTAAACCAGCTGAGCTAACGACCCTCTTATCTAAATCTTATGCTAGGCAAAACTAAATAAAAAGGAAACCTGAACAAGTGCTATTTCACAAAAGTAATAGTGAGCCAATAAATTAATAGGATGATGATTGTCATGAATGAAATTAAGATCAAAAAACCTCTCAAGGTGTATTTCGATTCCCGATTGCTCTGATAGGGGCTCTTTAATCTGCTGTACCAAGGGACCTTCGGAATAGACCTTAGCGGTGTGGTTTTGTGGGCTGGTTTCATCTTTCTTATGGTTGGTGGATTTTCTGACTCTTGGTAAGATTAAAAGGTGACTGCCACCCAATTGAAAAAGAGGATCAATCCAAACATGAGAGTTACCAGCACAGCTATAAATACCAGCATCGACAGAAATCCTTTTACGGTATTATCTGATTCTCGTTTGCTTCGATATTGACTGGTAAAGTCGTAAAAAATGTTGTCATAATCGCTGCTCCAACCATGCCTGGACTTCTTACGTGGTTTTTTTTTAGTACCTCCTTGCCAAGGTTTTTTGCCCCATGCCATCCGCTCTGTTTATAGTTTATTAATCTATCAAATTATCATTTTGTAACGATACAAAACAAGTCAAGATTGTCCTCTTCCTGGTCTCTTAAGTAGTAGTCTGTTCGGTCGATTTCTGTCACGAGGCCTTCATCTTGTTTTTGCAGATTATTTCTGTTTAGTCTGTTGAGTATATCGTAGGGGATTCTTAGTAGTGCGTTTGGGAGGTGATATTGTAGGTTGAAAATATCAAATCTGGTTATTCTTGCTACAGATGCACGATTTTGTTCATGGTACTCCATGACCTTTTCGTTTCCTGCAATACCTTTCATTTCTACTTTAGAAAAGATGCTCCCAGCCAGATCCTTGAGTTCTTTGTTGGTGTATTCTCTTTCATGCCATGGGTTTCTAGACAGCGACATTTTGATGTTAGGTGTGGTAATGATAGCTTGCCCACCCGGCTTCAGCACTCTGTGAATCTCTTCCAGAAAAAGCCTGTCATCTTTGATGTGTTCGATAACCTGAAAGCTAATGACAGTATCAAAGTAGTCGTCCTCTAGCTGGTGAAATGGTGGAAATACAGCCTGCCTAAAATCTACCGAAGGAAATTTATGCTTGAGTTCTTTGATGACATCTTCGATTTTGTCCAAGGCTACATATTCGTCAGCCGCCGGGGACAATAGTGCTATTCCTCTTCCTTCACCACAGCCTGGCTCCAGTACTTTACCTTTTATATATGGTATTGCTTCATGGTAAGCCTGCAGCAATCTTTGATGGATTGGATTGTCCGAAACTATTTTATCTGAAGCGATTTCTGTAGTGTACGTTGCCATAGGGCGCAAAAATAAGGCAAATTTATACGTTAGTCTTCAAATTGATTTATATTAGTTTCATCTGTTAATAATTTGTTTTTATTGGCCAGATGGAACCTGCAAGAAATTCAATCATCCCCATTGATTAGATTGGAGTGAATGAATTTGTATGTCTGTTTCATATCCATTTTCAAATATTCTATGAGACTACTTTTCATACTATTTCTTCTTGTTTCTACATTCAGGCTGACAGCCCATGATTTGACCAAGGAGAATTTCAACTACTTATATAATCATGACCCGGTCAAGATAGATTATCAGATTGCCCAGCAGGATTCGCTATACAAACTCGTACTGACTTTTCACCTGGTCAAAGTACTCCCTTCCGATAAATTAGAAGGGTTTGAGTTGTCTCAACAAAAAAAGATTAATTCAGATCGGGAACAATTGATTGCACCTATTGCGATGCAGGTCGACTCGGGCTTTATCAAGAATGAAATTGAACTGAGTTTTTATGCTAGTAGTGAGAACAATTATTTGGTGGTAAAGTTCTCATTTCTCGACAAGCAATATCTTTTTGGAATACCTATCAATGAGGCACTGGCCTTTCCGCTGCCTGACATAATCTATAGATCAGAGGAAGAAGGGCTGTTTTATGGAGGGCTCAAGAAACTAGACTCTATAAGGATTGAGGATATGGACGAGGACGATCCAGACAATCAATATTATGCCTACTTGTATGAGGATGATTTTCCTGCGGCAATACCACCAATGGTAGTTGATGGAATCGAGCTTAGCGAATTGCTAAAGATCAAGCAGAGAGTTTCGTTCAAGGGCGGGTTGGCGTTTAATGAAGCCGATCATCTGTATTTTATTCAAAAGGATACGGCCTCAGACAAGGGTTTTTCGATTCTGAGTCACAAGGAGCACTATCCTCGTGCCAAAAAAGTGGAAGAATTGATTGAAACACTAAAGTATATCTGCACCGGTGATGAATTTAAAAATCTCAATCAATCTGAAGATAAGAAACTGGCATTCAACAATTTTTGGCTTAGCCATATTGATGATAAAAAGCTGGCGTCAGAAACCATTAAGAAATACTTCAGATCAGTAAAGTTTGCCAATGCGTTATTCTCAGACTATAAGAATGGATGGAAAACGGATAGAGGAATGATATATATCGTTTTTGGACCACCTGAGCGTGTGGCGCGTAAGGAAGAAGTAGAAATTTGGGAGTACAAGACGTTCGGCGGTGATATAAAGTTTACTTTTGCGAAAACACGCAATTTATTTGTCCAATATCATTACTCACTCATTCGCGAAAAATCGCTAAACAAGGCGTGGTTTACGGCAGTACAAAAATGGAGAACCGGAGATTTGTAAAAAGAACCCCTCGAACAGAAGAACACAATACCGAAAATATGATATTCGGTACCCGTGCGGTAATCGAAACCATCAAGTCTGGAAAGACTATCGAGAGAATATTCCTTCAGAAGGATTTAAAAAATGAGCTTACCCAGGAGTTGTTAGAATTGCTTCGTGGTGAAATGGTTACCGTATCTAAGGTGCCAGTCGAAAAACTAAACCGACTCACACGAAAAAATCATCAAGGTGTAGTGGCTTTCACCTCTCCGGTGGACTTTGTGACCCTACACAATATTGTTGCAAATAGTTATGAAAATGGCCTTGCGCCATTGGTTTTGATCCTGGATAGAGTTACTGATGTGAGGAATTTTGGAGCCATTTGTCGATCAGCCGAATGTGCAGGTGCTAATGGGGTCGTGATTCCAACTAAGGGAGGGGCAATGATCAACTCGGATGCTGTGAAAACTTCTGCCGGTGCTTTGAGTCATCTTCCCATTTGCAAAGAGGATAGCCTTGTACATTCTATAAAATATCTAAAAGACAGTGGTTTTCAAATCATCGCATGCACGGAGAAAACGGACAAGCTGGTGTATGAGGCTGATTTGTCCATTCCTACGGCTGTAATTATGGGATCAGAAGAAAACGGAATCTCTGACGAACTATTAGCGGCAGCAGATGAAAAATTGAAGATCCCGATTGTAGGACAGATAGATTCGCTCAACGTATCTGTGGCCGCTGGAATTATCCTATTTGAAAGTGTAAGACAGCGCAGCTAATCTATAGGTATTTAGCACCTTTTTTACTTTTGACAGCTGCAACGTATTCTCTAAATCGTGAGTCCTGATCCTTTTTACAAACGATGAGTACATCGTCAAAATCGCCTACCAGATAACCATCGAGGTTGTCTAGTACAATTAGTCTTTTTGTTTCAGATTTAATAATATTATTGGAACACTCTCCAAGGATGACATCCCCGTCGATCACATTTTCTTGCTCGTCTTTGTCCCTAATTTCATGGAGCGAATTCCAAGAGCCTAAATCAGACCAATCAAAGGTGCCTTGTACAACAAATACCAGCTTTGATTTTTCTAAGATGCCATAGTCTATGGAAATGTTTTCACATTGTGGATAGATTTTATTGATGTAGGACTTTTCCTCGCTTCCATAGTATGTGGCATCACCTGCTTCGAAAACTTCTGCCATGTCCGGTAATGATTTTTCGAATGATCCAACTATGGCCGAAATGGACCAGACAAATATTCCTGCGTTCCAGACAAAATCACCACTCTGCAAAAATGTTTTTGCGAGTGCAAGTTCTGGCTTTTCAGTAAACGTCTTTACTTTCTTCACTTCTGAATCGCTTTCCAGATATTGGATATATCCGTATCCCGTCTCCGGGCGGTTAGGAGTTATCCCAACAGTCAGTAGTTTATCAGAGCCTCTTGCGGCGTCAGTAGCTGTTTTTATGACATTTGTGAAGTTTTCTTCCTGAAAAATGGCGTGATCAGCAGGCGTCACTACCATTACGGCATTGGGGTTCTTTTTTCTGATCTTATATGCGGCATATGCAATGCACGGCGCGGTATTTCTTCGAGCCGGTTCAGTCAGAATATGCTCAGGATTCAAGTCAGGTAGTTGTTCCTGGACTAATTCTGAGTAGATATCATTAGTCACAATTATGATATTCTCGCTACCTGTAGTAGTCAGAAACCTTTGATAGGTCATTTGGAGCAGAGACTTTCCATTGCCCAGTACATCAATAAACTGCTTTGGCCGAGCGTTGCGGCTATAGGGCCAAAAACGACTTCCTACACCACCGGCCATAATCACTACAAATACATCTGATTTCATCCTTGCTGATTTTGGATCACAAATATAGAAGGAGATAGTGTTCCGTGTAACAAAATAGTGAAAGAATTAGTATGAAGAATGTTTGAGGATCATAACAATTCCATTGACTTTATGCGGGTATTGTAGTAAATTAAATGTTAATTAACCAGCGACCGGAAACGAAATTTTGCAAGGCTAACTTTGGTTAGCTCATTTTTTGTTAAATTATGTATCCGGTATATAAATTGAGAAGAAAATGATTGCATGCCAGGTGGATGAACTGAGCGGTAAGCTGAAAGAAATATTTGGCTTTAGTAATTTCCGAGGAAACCAAGAGGAGATAATAAACAACCTGCTTTCAGGGCGAAACACATTTGTGCTTATGCCGACAGGGGCGGGCAAATCTTTGTGCTATCAGCTTCCTGCTATCATTAGTGAAGGCACAGCCATAGTCATCTCACCGTTGATTGCGCTGATGAAGAATCAGGTGGATCAAATGAATGCTTTTGGCGTGAATGCCCGCTTCATGAATTCCACACTCAACAAGACTGAGATGAGACGGGTCAAAGAAGACACGCTCTCTGGTAACGTAAAGCTCCTCTATGTAGCACCGGAATCTCTTACAAAGGAAGAAAACATAGAATTTCTCGGACGAGCCAATATCTCCTTTGCAGCCATAGATGAGGCACACTGTATTTCAGAATGGGGGCACGACTTCCGACCAGAGTACAGGAAGATCAAATCGATCATTGGACAGTTTGGTGATATTCCCATTATTGCGCTGACCGCCACGGCTACTCCTAAAGTGCAGTTGGATATCCAGAAAAATCTGCAAATGGAAGACGCAGATGTATTTAAATCTTCCTTCAATAGAAAAAATCTTTATTACGAAATAAGGCCAAAAGTTGACGTCAAAAAACAACTCATACGTTTCGTGAAAGAACAAAAAGGTACTTCAGGCATTATTTATTGCTTAAGCAGAAAGAAGGTAGAAGAAATAGCAGAATTACTAAAAGTTAATGATGTCAATGCGGCACCTTATCATGCAGGACTGGACGGCGCTGTAAGAATGCGGCATCAAGATGGATTTCTCAACGAAGACATTGATGTGATAGTGGCTACCATAGCGTTTGGTATGGGTATCGACAAGCCAGACGTCAGGTTCGTAGTACACTATGATGCGCCTAAATCCCTCGAAGGTTATTATCAGGAGACAGGCCGAGCGGGTAGAGACGGATTGGAAGGCAAGTGTATATTGTTCTATACACTAGATGATATCATCAAACTTGAAAAATTCAATAAGGACAAACCGGTAACCGAAAGAGAAACCGCTAAGCTCCTATTGCAAGAGGTATCGTCATATGCTGAGTCCTCAGTATGTAGAAGAAGACAGCTGCTCCATTACTTTGGAGAAGAGTATGTTGATCCAGACTGTTCGGAACGTGGATTGTGTGACAACTGTGCACATCCAAAGGCGATTTTTGAAGGGCAGCAATTTATTGAGCAAGTCATAGATACAGCCATCAAAACGGAAGAGCGATTTGGGATCAAACATCTGGTAGATGTGATCAGAGGCATCGAAAGTCAATATGTAAAAAGCTATAATCATACTGACCTTGACGTGTTTGGAATTGGCAAAAACGAGACAGAAGTTTTTTGGAGATCAGTCGTCCGACAGACACTACTAAATGAGTTCCTTGCAAAGGACATTGAAAATATTGGAATCCTGAAGGCTACACCCAAGGGTCATGCTTTTCTAAAAGAACCCTTCTCCGTAGAACTATCCAGAGACCATGATTACACTGTTGAGAATCTGGATCACGACAATGGAGTAGATGCTACAGGAAAAGCTTATGATGAAGATCTATTTGATATGCTGAAGGCGCTTCGTAAAAAAGTAGCCAAGCAGAGAAGTCTTCCTCCGTATGCCGTATTTCAGGACCCATCCCTTGAGGAAATGTCTACTACTTATCCCACCACCAAAGAGGATCTGGCACAGGTCAACGGAGTAGGAATGGGTAAGGTCACCAAATTTGGAAAACCGTTTCTAGATATGATAGCCAATTATATCAAAGAGAAAGGGTTGGAAACAGCCTCAGATGTAGTCATCAAATCGGCAATCAACAAATCCAAAATAAAGATATTTCTTATACAGCAGATCGACAGGAAAGTCGATCTGGAAGAAGTGGCAGAACTAAAAAACATCTCCTTTGACGATGTGCTGACTGAGATAGAAAACATTTGTTTTTCTGGTACCAAGCTTAATCTGGATTACTACATCGATCAGTTTATTGATGAAGAGCGACAAGACGACTTGTTGGATTATTTTATGACATCAGAGACAGATAGCCTCGATATCGCGATGAGTGAATTGGAGCCCGATGGCTACTCCGAAGATGAGGTCCGGCTGATGAGAATAAAATTCATGTCCGAATACGCGAACTAAACACACATATATTTCTTTATTTCATAAGCTGAATCGTGAATTGAATTACTTTTGCCAGCAGTAAAATCGAATCAATTTATGAATGTATTAGTTATAGGTGCTGGAGGGCGCGAGCACGCTCTGACCTGGAAAATAAAGCAAAGTTCAAAATGCAATGACCTCTATGTAGCCCCAGGGAATGCTGGGACTGCAGCCATAGCTTCTAACTTGAATATTGGAGTAAATGACTTCGAATTGTTGGGTCAAGCGGTCATTGAGAAAAAAATTGATCTCGTAATTGTAGGGCCAGAAGAGCCACTAGTCCGCGGCATTCGAAATTACTTCGCGAGTCATGATCAACTTAGAGGTGTGCTAATGGTCGGTCCGGACCAGGTAGGTGCACAGTTGGAGGGCAGCAAAGACTTCTCCAAAGATTTTATGGTACGAAATGGGGTACCTACTGCCGGATCTTTGACCGTCTCTAAAGATAATCTAGTAGAAGGAATTGAATTTTTGAAAAAAGTCGAAGCCCCCTATGTACTTAAAGCAGATGGTCTTGCCGCTGGCAAGGGGGTCATTATCACTTCAGATATCAATGAAGCTGAAAGTACGCTCAAAGAAATGCTGGATGGCCAGTTTGGCGCTGCCAGTCAAAAAGTCCTCATAGAAGAGTATCTCCATGGGATTGAATTATCTGTCTTTGTATTGACTGATGGCAAGTCTTACATGACGCTGCCGGAAGCAAAGGATTATAAAAGAATAGGAGAAGGAGATACAGGCCCCAATACTGGAGGAATGGGAGCAGTATCTCCTGTTGCATTTGCGGATGACGCATTTATGGCTCGTGTAGATGAGAAAGTCATTCAGCCAACAGTTCGAGGGTTACAATCTGATGGGATCGACTTTATAGGGTTCCTTTTTATTGGTTTGATGAATGTCGACGGAGAGCCTGTGGTCATAGAATACAATGTACGAATGGGTGACCCCGAAACAGAAGTAGTACTTCCTCGTATTTCGTCAGATTTTCTATCTCATCTGGCGGCTGCTGCAAAAAGAGAACTTGGAGAAGAAACACTTCAAATCGTAGATGAAACGGCCACTACTGTGGTGGCTGTTGCCGAAGGATATCCTGGATCGTATGAAAAGGGACGAGTCATGACTGGTTTGGATCAGCATTTTGAAGGAGTTGTTTTTCATGCGGGCACTAAGCTTGAGGGTCAAGATACCGTAACCAACGGGGGTCGAGTACTAGCTTCCACTGGGATGGGGCCAGATATTCAAACGGCTCTGAATCAGTCCTATGCGAATTTGAAGTCTATCGACTGGCCGGGTATCAATTTCAGAAAAGACATCGGTCAGGACCTTTTGAATCTATGAGTATCTAAGCTAAAAAAATACCAGCCTATGACAGGAATGGGGATCATATTTCTTCATTATATTTAAGGCAGTCTAAAGTATTATCAGATGTCGGGATGCAGTACATGTAGCACATTGACGGCTGCAGATGGAAGTATTAAAGGATGTAAAAGCAATGGAGGTTGTAGCACTGGTGGCTGCAACAAGATGAATACTTTCGACTGGCTGGCCAATATGGAGGCACCTGCTAAGTATCATTATGATATTTTTGAGGTCCGATTTAAAAATGGCCGCAAGGAATTTTTCCGAAACTCTAATGACCTTGAAATTTATCCGGGAGATCCTGTGGTCGTGGATGTGCCAAACGGACACCATCTGGGCTATATTTCTCTACAAGGAGAGCTCGTAAGGCTCCAGATGAATAAGAAGAAAATAGCCGACAATGATGACATTCGAAGTATCTATCGCGTAGCCTCTGAACGCGATCTTGAAAAATTTGAATCTGTAAGGAAAAGAGAAAGTCCCACCATTTTCCGTTCACGTGAGATCATCAATGAGATCAAGCTTGATATGAAATTGACTGATGTTGAATATCAAGCTGATAATTCTAAAGCCACGTTCTACTATTCTGCTGATGAAAGGGTAGATTTTCGTGAACTAATCAAAAGATTGGCTGGAGAATTCAAAATTCGGGTTGAAATGCGTCAAATCAGCTTAAGGCAAGAGGCAGGTAGGCTCGGGGGTATAGGATCATGTGGAAGAGAACTTTGCTGCTCGACATGGCTGTCAGATTTCAAAAATGTATCCACGTCAGCTGCCAGGTATCAAAACCTTTCCTTGAATCCCAGCAAGCTTTCCGGCCAATGTGGAAGGTTAAAATGTTGTCTCAATTATGAACTCGAGACGTACATAGAAGCGCTAAAGGATATTCCCAAGGTGGAAACTGGACTACAAACAGAAAAAGGTGAGGCAAGGCTACAAAAAACTGATATCTTTAGAAAGATTATGTGGTTTGGTTATAAAAACGACAACTCATGGATTGCACTTGATGCAGAACGAGTGAAGGAGATTCAAAAAATGAACGAGGATGGAAACAAGCCAGAATCTTTGCTCGAGAATAAGGTGGGCGGAGAAGATCGCGAATCTCAATCTCTAAATAGTGACTTGGAAAGAATGGATCAAAAATTCCGTAAAGGAAAGAGCAAGTCAAAAAACAAAAAACAACGTAACCGACAACGAGGTGGAAACAAAAATTTCAAAAACAAAAAATCAGAGTAAGCATATGCTGAAAAAAAACATATTCATTTTCATCCTTGCAGGGCTTTCTCTTGTGACTGCATCATGCAACAGCAACACGGTCATAGACGAACAGTCAGATATCCGAGAAGGAATGTGGAATCTGGATTCTCTTGTTGCCTTTGATTTTGTAATAGATGATACAACTTCATTATATGAGGTTCAATACAACGTGCGATATGCAGTGAACTACCCCTATTACAATTTATACTTGAAGTACTACATTGAAGATTCTACGGGTCAAATATTATCATCTGACATGCAGGAGTTGGTTTTGTTTGATAAAAAGAATGGAGATCCACTTGGTGATGGATTGGGAGACTTGTTTGATAGGGCAGTACCTATAACCAAAAACCAGAAATTTGATTATGCAGGGCCTTATACTTTCAAGGTGAAACAGTTCATGAGAAACGAACAACTACCTGGCATCCTCTCTTTTGGGTTAAAAATTCAAAAACCGGAGGAAGACTAGCTTTTTTATTCGATCAATCGGGATATCATTCGGTTGATCCTCTCTTTTACATGTTCCTTATCGATCCAGTATTGGCGGCTGGAAATCATATTGAAGGTCCAATTCTTTTGCTTGAGAGTAAATGGCTTGTATACATGTGAGGCCTTTATGGATATGTCCTGATGGTATAAATCATCATCGGTGATCAGCGCAGCCAAATATTGATCTTGATATCGGATAGCCAGATCGACAAAAGGTAAGGTATGATCCAACTCCAGTGAGTCAAAATGTTCAAAGGCCATTTCTTTGATTTTGCTCTTCAGAAACCAACGTGTTGAATGGCCAGACATATGCTTTTCGGCAGGGTCGAGGCTCTTCTCCGAAATGGCATAAGCATATTCCAGATATTTTTTTAGCAGTTTTGGACCTTCATTTTTGCTCTGTTCTACTTGCAACTGCTGAGGCATAATGCTCGTCACAAGGTAGATTTTTTCTCGTGCTCTGGTTACCGCCACATTCAGTCTGTTCTCACCACCTTCAGCATTGAGACTACCAAAGTTCATATTCATTTTCCCATTCAAATCCGGTGCATACACTGTGGAAAAAATGATAACGTCCTTCTCATCACCTTGAATGTTTTCTATGTTTTTGACAATTAATGACTCCGGAATTATAAATTTCTTTTCCAAAGAATAATCTTCTAGAAAATCGAGAATGTACATCTGCTGTGTGGCGTTGAAGGTTACGATGCCTATTTCAACCGATGGTTTTTCTTTTAATAAGTCATATACAATCTGCCCTACTTTTTCGGCCTCCTCGTGGTTTGTATTCTTCTGCCAAAATCCCTCAACTTTCACATAGTCGATGGCTGTATTATTTTTATTGAGATCATTGAAATCAGGAAGCATAGTCAACCTGTTGTCATAGAAATGCGCATTGGAAAATCTAATCAGGTCAAGATTTTTGCTACGATAGTGTCCATTGAGTTGAACTTGCATCAGATATTGATTGCCTAAGTTTAGCAGCGAGTCAAAATCTAACTCCACCACATCATTTTCATTGCTTTCGTCCCATCTTACCATATATAGGTCGTTTGGTCGAAGTTGCTTGTCATCGCCGGCGATGACTACCTGCTTACCTCTGAATATTGCCGGTATCCCTTTCTCTACAAAACATTGTGAAGCCTCGTCGAATATTACCAGATCAAAGATTTTCTCCATAGGAAAAATAGCGGAGGCAGATTCTGGTGATGCCAACCAGCAAGGCATGAGATCAAAAATCTCTCTGGGATAATTGGCAATTAATTTTCTGACAGGCCAGATTCTTCGCTTTTTTGTGACTTGATGATATACCTCTCGGTAAGTCACGCGATTGTTTAATCGGTTGTATTCTACATTTTTGTAGACTTTCTCTCGGGCTTTGAGCAAAAGGATATCTACACTCATCTTCAGCTTGTCCTTCACACATTCCTGAAGTTCCTGCTGCATATCCTCAAATTTTTGAGAAGAGACAGAGCGCAAGATTGGGTATTTGAGTTCGATATGTTCTATCCAAGCCAGCCGCAGGCTGTTGTCAAATAGCTTCCACCAGCCTTCCTCGTTTACTCTTGGTTCTCGCTCAAGCAATCTCTTTATAATGTTGCTTTCATCTTCTGACAGCTCGGAAATAAGTTTATCAAACTCACAAAGGGAGTCAAAATCACTTTTGAGCGCTTCGAGCAAATGACCGACATCGAGTTGCCCGGAGAAAATCATTCGCAACTGAGGTATAGAAAAATAAATCTGCCACTCTTTGAGTTTAGTCCCTATCGGTTCGAGTGCCGTCAGGAGGCTGGACAATTGAGCAGTATACTCCGACTGAGTGTGTGACAGTGGAGAGATGTACTCGTTCATGTGTCGAATACCATCCAGAGTCATTTGTGATTCTGCGGCCTGCTTCTGAAAGAAAAACCAGTTCTTAATTTCTATTTTGCCATAAGAATTGGGGAATGGGCAAAGGGCTGGTTCGTTCTTTAGTAAACTAAGATTGTGCTCTAAGTTGAGTCTATTGTCTACCTTTTGCACCAAATTCTCAAATCCAGCTTTGTCACTTTTTAATTCATTGCTAACCAGTACACGGGTGATGAAGATTTTATCCTTTGAAAATAGCTTCCATCTGATCCATTTGAATATGCTTTTACGAGCATCCAGGCTTCGATCCAGTGCTTCCTGAAATCGGCCAAGCTCTTCCGATTGTAGCGAAAGCTCGACGCCTATCCCATCATAGCATTGCATCACAAGCTTTTCTACCTCTACCAGTCGTTCCTTCGTGACGGGTCGTTGAGCGTTTTTGAGCACCAAAGTAAGCGCATTGTAGACCTGTGCATCTTTGAGTACCGAAATAAGGTGCTCTATTTCTTCATATTTTTTTATTATTTCGACAGCATCTTCAAATGAGACTTTTTTGCCAATGGCTTTTTCTGTCACAGTCTCCAACACACTTATATAAGGTTTGATTTCTTCAAGATGCTTGGCTATTGTGTTGTAGTCTGAAACCTTATGGTCGGCAAAACTCAACCTATTGTACCACGGATGATGCTCGTTCAAAAAAGACTCACCATACTTGGCATAAGTGCTAAGTTTTCTTTTGAATTCTTCCAGCGAGTCAAAATGGAACGCTCGGTATTCCAAATTTAGATTGATGGCTGGCTGATTTGGGTTGGAACTTAGATAAAGCTCTTTGACTGAAAGTCCTGATTCTGATTCATCAAAAAGGCTGGATTTAAACTCGGAAAGTTCTTCGTCAAGCTGATCTATTCTCCTACTAGTCTTTAGAAAGCTGCGTTCGAGTTGTATAGCATCCAGCGAATTGTTGACAGACTGATAGTCGTCAATTCTGTCGATTTGTCCTTCCAATTGTTCGTAGATCGGCTTGCGATCATTTTTGAAATCGTGAAGCAGTCCGATAAAGTCGTTCAACTCTTTTTCTTTGAGCCTTTCAAAGACAACGTCTAATGCGGCTCTTTTTTGACTGACGACAAGTACATTTTTACCTCTGGCGATATAGTCGGCGACCAGGTTGCAGATGAGCTGAGACTTTCCAGTACCAGGAGGACCTTGCACTACTGCAGAATTGCCTTTCTTGACTGCCTTAATTACATTTTCCTGATAGGCATCCATTTTGAAAGGAGTGAAGGTTTGATCCTCTTTGACCTTTTTGAGAAAACGATAATAGGATTTGTCCTCGCTCGATTCTTTATCAAGATTTCTTTCAGCAAAAAACTCCTCCAACGTACCAAGTTTTGGATGGTCGAGCAGAGTGAGATAATCAGGCACAAGGTACGACCCGGCTTGTGGAAAGATACCGACCACCGCCTCCGGAAAAAGTTTGAGTTCTCCAGCTTTTTCGACAGCCTCGAAGTCACTTCGTTTGTAGGATTTGAAAACTTTGAGTTGATCTGTGAAATTATCCTGATTGAAGTTAATCTCAAACTTTTCTTCTTTCAGCAATTCATATAGGTCCTTTCGGAAGCCTTTGCTTTCCTTGTCAAAATCATCAAATACCCTTTCGAGCAGATTTTCGTTGGCTGGCAGGTCATTGAAATAGGCATATGCGAGTAGAAAAGACTTGTTCATAGTGACATTTACATCCTTTCTACTAGTCAGATACCATTCCTTTTGATCTAATTCAAGCGTAACTGGAAAAAACATCAGTGGGCATCGTGCAAGTGTTCCATCTGAAAACTTACCTTTTACAAATGGCCAACCAATATACAAGTCTCGTGCGCCTCTTTCTTCGAAAATGAGATGATCCTCTCTTTTGAGCCGCTTGAGTTTTTGGGATAGTTTATTTGAGTCCTCATCTCTACTATTTTGCAGATCGCAAAGTGAAATCTTTGATTTTCTGGCTAGAACATTTTCTATGATTTGAAAAGACGGCTCGTTTTGAGCAAAGTCGAATTCGTGAATATCAATGAAATGATTGGATGGCAGTTTTGGAAGGAAAATTGACCTGCTATTTCCTGATAGATTGGTTAGCCTTCTTAAGTATGATTGGAGTATTTCTCTCATTAGTCATGTTCTTCGCGTAAAATAGAAAAGGATAACGATTTTCCCTAGAGTCCTACCTCATTCTGAGGCCTTTGTTTTCATATAAGGAGCTATTTTGTTGAATATCGAGTCTGAAACAGTATGGATATTTTTCAGATCTGCAACATTCAAATAGTCCCCATGCTGTCGTCGGTATTTTATGATGGCCTTACTGAGTCTGTACGAAAGATATGGATGGCGGGCTAAGATATCGATAGAGTCCTGATTGATATTGACTTGCCTTGGGACTACATTTGCAAGAGTGAAATATTCTGATACTTGCTGGAAAACATCACTTTTTATACCATATACCTCTTTGACCTGATCCATAGAGCTGAATCCACCCAGGGCATCACGATATTTTATTAATCGGGCGGAGAGTACAGAGCCAATTCCCCTTATTTTTTGCAACTCAAGTGTATCTGCCAGGTTCAAATCTGTCTTTAGCCTTTTTTTTGAACGATTTTTTGAGAGACTCTTTTTCTCCGCAACGTGATGTGCTTTTTTAGTTTTAGGAATGACTATAAAATCGTAGTACTGACTCACAAGATTTTTATTAATACCGTAGATTTTTAGAAGGTCTTCCTTCTTCCTGAACTGACCACCTTTCTGTCTGTAATTCATTATTCTGGAAACAATCTTTTCTTTGAACCCCAAGGAGATCAAAGCAGGTGAGGTGATGTGGTTAGGATCGAAACGAAATGGTTTCACAATGGTATTTTCCTTAGCCTTTATTTTCATTTTTGACTCTTCCAGCCATGACATTAGGATTTTCTTATCTTCTTCGGCTGTGTCATGATATTGCCCTTCTAAAAATATTCTAAATACACTTGGAGCGTAGAGAATCATTAGTAGCACCGGTACCAAAAATAAGATACCATTGGTCTCTGTGGATGAGAACCCGAAATAAACTCTGATGGCTTTCTTTAACTTGGCGATCATGTCTTATTAAGGGCGCTTTTTACAACAACGACACCACCTCATACTTTTGAAGGGTCACTTTTCTGATTGATTCTTTATTGTTATTTTGGAATTAAACCGCACGAACATGGCTTGGATCAAACAAATAGAGTACGAGGAATCCGAAGGAAAATTGAGAAAGATATATGACCGGATTAAAGGAGAGGATAACTATATAGACAATATTCTAAAGGTGCACAGTTTACGCCCGTATAGTCTAGAAGGACATATGGCTCTATACAAATATGTTTTGCACAACAGCACCAATACATTTCCAATGCATTTCCTTGAGGCTATGGGCACATATGTAAGCGCACTTAATAATTGTAGTTATTGTGTTGATCATCATTTCACAGGCATGCGACGACTCCTGGGTAATCATACGAAAGCAGACTTGATCAAGAAAGCACTACTTTCTGACCAGCCAGAAATGGTGTTTGAAGAGAAAGAATGTGCGCTATTCGAATATGCAAAAAAGCTTACGAAGGATCCTGAGAAAATTACGCAACAGGAAATTAAAAAAATGAAAGCCCTTGGATTTGATGATGGGGAAATATTGGAAATAAACCAAGTAGTTAGTTACTTCTGCTATGCCAATCGGACTGTGTTAGGGCTTGGGGTCAGTACTAAAGGAGATATTCTTGGACTATCACCAAACGATCAATCTGAAGATGATAGCTGGTCTCACAGCTAAGGAATAGAATCTTTTCTTTCGTAAGCACCAATATCGGGTTTTTCATCTCTAATCGTGCCCAGAAGATCATGAGTGATAGTAGACAACAAGGCTTTGTCTCTCGCTATAGACAGAGAGTCTATCTGATAATTATATGTGTTAGGCGAGTAAAAACCAGGGTAGTTGTCTTCTTGGCTAATCAAGTTTTCAAGGTCTACCCAAGCTTCGTCTTCTGACCGAATGATATTGCGCTCAATTTTTACATCGGTAGAGGCATTTGCTGAGAAATTTATTGCGAGTTCTTCATCCTCTCTACCCCAGATGATTGAGTTGTTCACTCTGACTACTATGTCATCCACGAAAGTCGCGCCATCGCTAAATTCTAAAAAATTGGTAAACCCTACAGAAGCCCCATCTCTGGTAAAATCGTTGGGCTCATTGGAAAAAGTGCAATGTTCGAAGTGATAGCTACCACCAGCGAAGCAGCCGAGTAGTTGTGTCTGGCAATTAAAAATTTCTAAATTCTGAGCACGAATAGTTCCAGCATAGGCAGTAATTCCAGATTCAGACATATGCTGAATGGAAGTATTGCTGATGTTTACTTCAGCGCCGGTGCCATCAGCAAGGTTGATGGCGAGGATCATACCATTTGTACCATTCTTGATTACAGTATGATCAATGCTATTGCCGATGCTGCCAGGGAAAAAGAACAAGCTCTGCCACTGACCTGGTGCCTTGTTGAACTTTGGATCGAGTCGAATATTTCTTATTTCTACCTTTTCGTCTGCCGTACCTTGTATGAGAAGTGACCCGACAATAGTTAGAAAAGCGCCATTGTCAATATAGATCTTAGCTCCAGCTTCTACGGTGAGCTGACAATCTTGATTTACCCAAGCAGAATCATAGATCACGTAGGGTCTTTCATTCGTCCAGGTCGTGTTACAATCAATAGCCTGGTTGTTGATAAATATGGCGTCCTGCCCCCAGGAGACTAGTTTGATGTTCTCATTTCTGCTATTGTATTCAATAATGACAGAGTCCTTTACCAGAAAAGGAAGGTCCTGATCCTCGGGATTGATATATACTTCCACAAGTACCAACAGACTGTCCTGGCCAAAGATGACTTCATCTGTAAAGCGATTGCCCTTAGACCCATTTACTGTAATATTATAAGAAGATAGGTCTCCGCCGCCAAGCGAGACTCTATCCAGGTTGATCGCTTTATCGTTGGGATTGTAAACTTTGAATCTTTTGGTAATACTACCTACACGGCTAAATAAAGTATCGAAAGTGACGGTATCGGTAGAATAAGAAAGCCTCAGGCTATTATCCGAAGACAGCTCCTCTTCAGAAGGTTGGCATGCCTGTATCAAAAAGCAGGTTAGGATAACCAGAGGACCGAGATGTTTTATTACTTTCAATATTATACTTCTCCGTCTTTTAATTTTTCTGCATTTTCTGCAATTCTGAGTTGTTCAATGAAATCGCCAATCTCTCCATCCATGACAGTCGGGAGGTTGTGCTGCGAATACCCAATTCTATGATCAGTCACTCTTCCTTGAGGATAGTTGTAAGTTCTGATTTTGTCAGATCTATCCCCACTGCCCACCATTGATTTACGTTGAGCGCCTACCTCATCATTGTGTTTTTTTAATTCGATATCATAGATTCTACCTCTCAAAACTTTCAAGGCCTTATCCAGATTTTTCAACTGACTCTTTTCATCCTGACAGGAGACCACGAGCCCTGTCGGAATGTGTGTAAGACGTATCGCAGAGTAGGTAGTATTTACAGACTGCCCACCAGGCCCACTGGAGCAAAAAGTATCTTTTCTCACATCGTTCATATCGATTTGAACATCTACTTCTTCCATCTCAGGAAGAACGGCCACAGTGGCTGCAGAAGTATGCACACGACCCTGAGTTTCGGTGGCTGGTACTCGTTGTACGCGATGTACACCGGATTCAAATTTCATTTTACCATAGACATCTTCTCCTGATATCATACTCACTATTTCCTTATATCCACCAGAGCTGCCATCTGTCAGGTCCAACACACTTAGCTTCCAACCTTGCTTTTCGCAATAGCGCTGATACATTCGAAAAAGGTCTCCTGCAAATATGGCGGCTTCATCGCCGCCAGTACCGGCACGAATCTCAAGGATACTGTTTTTGTCGTCATTCGGGTCTTTTGGAATGAGCATCTGCTTGATTTCTTCCTCCATTTCGGCTTTCAATGGTTCCAACTCATCTAATTCCATTTTGGCCATTTCACGGAATTCCGGATCCTTCTCTGTTTCTAAAATTTGTTTAGAATTCAGCAGATTGTCTAGTACATTTTTGTACTCTTCATATTTATTGACAATCTTCTCAAGATCCTTATATTCTTTGCTCAGCTTAGAATAATGATTCATGTCAGACATGGCGTCTGGCTGAACAATAAGTTGTCCCACTTCCTCAAATCTATGCTTGATTTCTTCTAGTTTCTCTACCATTTTCACCAAATTAGAAAGCAAATCTAATAAATAGTATGATGCTAATTGTCGAAATTGTTGGATGCACATTCACTTCGTCTATCATAGAGGAATCTTAGTGTTCTAAAAGCCGTTAATCCTTTTTTAATCGCTTCAGCATTCCCAAATTTGTGATATGAATAAATCCTTTCTTTTTGTTTTATTGATTCTTTCGTCCTGTCTTTCGCCTGACAAAATAAAACTTGAGGCAGATACAGAAATTACCGTGTTGGATCAGCTACTTCTATCCACAGCCACCAAGCCGAAAGATTGTACAATCAACAAACGAGTCAAGTTGGACGATATTGAGGAATCAAATGAGACTCTTCCATATGACACGTTGCTAATTCTAAAAGATTTGAATGTACTCAGAGATTATGCATTAGCAAGGCAGATCACTACAGCGAATTATTCAAAGGTTAAATCGGATAACAAAATAACTTACAAGAGAAAAGCATCAGAACGGAAGGGGCCGGTAGTGGTGAGAATAAGTAAAGATGGGGATGTCATTGCACAAGTTTCCTTGAATTTTGAAGAAAACAATTTGCTCTACAAATCCGAGAGACAATTACTGATGAAGTTCGATACGAATGAACTTGTTGAGTACAAGATAACGGGGAAAAGAAAACTCATTGGGCTTCATTCCTCCGAATACGAAATTGAAGTAAAAATTAATTCTAAATTTTAAGCAGGGCTTCGAAAAACCCCATGTTCTCTGCTTTATTTTTCACCACAAGACATGCGATATCTCTGTCATAACTGATAAGGTTGACAGCAGTACTTCCCTTGAGCATGGATGCTAATTTTGTTCTTCCTTTAGACGCTACAATAATCATGTCGGCGTTCCGTTCTTTGGCCATTTCATAGATGTTGTCTGAAGGATTCTGATCATCATCCAATTCAAAAATTACTTCGTATTTGGAGTCATCCAAGGATTGCTCACGCTTAAATTGCTCATACTCGCGTTGCTTATTTTTGTTCATTATCTCTGCCATCTCATCATAACTCTTGCCGGTATGTGTGTACCCGGTTGGCACGAAGTAGACATGATGCAACATGACCTCAACGTTGGCTTTCTCTTTGATTGTGAGAGCTGCATTCAGTGCAGCGAGAGAGCTTCCAGAAAAGTCAAGAGGAATAATCACCTTGGACAGTTTTAGCTTAGCCGTTTTAGGAACTAGTAGTACCGAGCAACGCGCTTCGTTGATCAATCTCGCAGCGTGCTTACCAGTAGATTCTGTCTTTGGTTTGATTCCCAAAATCACAAGATCAACTAAATTAAAATCTGACCATTTTAGAATTTGCACAGCGTTTTTACCCTGATGAATTTGCATCTCAGTTTCACAATCAGCTTTGAAATGCTCGCTAATTTTTTCCTGAAAGTATTTCTTAATTTTTAGGCTTAGATTTTTTTGTGCAATGTGGACAAAATAAACTTTTTCGCAATTGGATAGTTCGGCTATCATCGAACTATACTGTATTATATGTTCGTCGAGGGAAGATGAGTCCAAACAGACCAAAAATTTATTCAAGTTTTGCATGCCAGTTGATTTTATGTGGTCGATTGGAATAAAATTAATCTAATTCTTTAATAATCAGTAAGGTTGATCGATTGATTTTAGCAGAATGTTAAAAGCAAAATTTCTCTTTAGAAATATTTTGAATGCCATTTTTGGAATACGTAGAGTGCCCAGACTCTGACGTGACTGTCTCCTGGGCTATTTGAAAATAGCTGTTGATTAAGTATTTCGATTTCACTCCATTGGAAAAGTCCTTGGTCTTCGATTAAATTTCGGTTAAATAAATGCTTGCTTAACTCTCCTTTCAAGGAGCCCATTAGCCAATCTTGAAGAGGCATCTCGAACCCTTTTTTTGGCCTTTTATATAAGGCTGATGGCAGAATGCTGCGATAAGTGTCTTGCAGGATTTTTTTTCTAATACTTCTATCGATTTTCATTTCAGGAGGAAGGTTCATCACAAAGTCAACAACTTCATGATCTAAGAAGGGTACTCGGATTTCTAGGCCCTGAGCCATAGACATTAGATCCACCTTTTTGAGCATGTCATTAGGGAGCACGAATTTTGTGTCAAGGCGCAGCACATCATTGATGGATTGATACTGTTGCATGGGTTCCATCCACTTATCAATAAGCGCATTCTCTGCTCCAGGATTTTTCAGAATCCTATTGACCTGATGTTGGCTGGCAAAACTGGCTAAAAACCAATATCGCTGAATATTTGGCATCTTCATGGCTTTCGCAAACCTTATAATTTGCCGATTAGCATTGGCAAGGCTTCCTGATCGTGATTTAGGTAAAAGCTGTGCAATAGGCTCAGCCACGCCAATTATCTTTCTGAAGAAAGGATCATTTTCCATTTTCCACCATGCCGCATGTTTGTTGTACCCAGAAAAAATCTCATCGGCTCCATCCCCAGAGAGGGCTACGGTCACTTGTTCTCGTGTTTTTTTACTGAGTAAAAATACCGGGATGGCTGAGGAGTCAGCGAAAGGTTCATCGAAATGCTCAACAATGTTTTGTAACTCATTTGTAATTTCCTCGTGCCCCAGACGGAAAGTGGTATGATCTGTTTTAAACTTCGTTGCTACTAATTCTGCGTATTTGGTTTCATCAAAAAATTTGTTTCCTTCAAACCCAATAGAGAAAGTTTTGAGAGCTGTGGTTTGTGAAGAAGCTATGGCCGTGATCACGCTAGAATCGATACCGCCGCTCAAAAAACAGCCTAACGGGACGTCAGAAATCATTCTTCTCTCTACGGATTGTTGCAACATTTCATGCAGACGATCTGAGGCACTAGAATAGTCGATTTCCAGGAACTCTGTGGGCTTAGGGACATCGTAATATCTTTGAGTTGTAACAGACCCATTTTTGACTTCAAGATAGTGCCCAGGTTCTAATTTTTTAACCCCTTCTATCATTGTGATTGGGGCTGGAGTATAGTTTAGTTGAAGGTAATAGTTTAATGCATTGAGGTCCAATTTCTGATCTAAACCGTAGGCCAAAATGGCGCTCATTTCTGAACCAAATAAAAACTTGAACTCATCTTGAAAATATAATAGAGGTTTTATCCCCAATCTATCTCTTGCAATAAACAGTGATTGCTCAACTGAGTCGTATATAGCGAAAGCGAAAAATCCATTAATCTTATCGAGGCATTTTTTACCTTCTTGAGCGTATAAGTGAAGGAGCACTTCAGTGTCAGATTCAGACTTGAATTGTATTCCTTTTGAGAGGAGCTCTTTACGGAGAATTTGGTAATTAAATATTTCCCCATTGTAGGAGATTACATATCTGCCATTGTCTATAGAAAACGGTTGATTTCCGTTTGCACTTGTATCAATAATTGACAGTCTTCTATGGCCCAGACCTATATAATGATCGACGAAGGTACCATGATTATCAGGGCCTCTATGAGCTAGTGCTGTGGTTGCTTTCTCTAGATTGGTCAGATTAAATCTTCCGACTTCATTGAAGGCTAAAATACCAGTAATCCCACACATTTTGATTCTAAAGGTTTAGTTCTGGAAATCTAGCAAGAAAGACTGTGACTTAGAAGGTTCCTTGAAATTGTCTTAAGAACCGGACGTCATTTTCAGAGAAAAGCCTTAGGTCGTTGATCTGGTACTTAAGCATGGCTATTCTTTCTATTCCCATACCAAAGGCGAATCCTGTATATTCTTCAGGGTCAATGCCACAGTTTTCGAGTACGTTGGGATCCACCATTCCCGAACCTGCTATCTCTACCCATTTGGTGTATTTGCATACGTTGCACCCTTTGCCATGGCAAATGAAACAGCTGATGTCAATTTCAGCACTGGGCTCGGTAAACGGAAAATATGAAGGGCGCAATCTTATTTTTGTATCGACGCCAAACATTTCCTTTGCAAAATGATAAAGCGTCTGTTTCAGGTCTTTGAATCCTACATTCTTATCTACATATAATCCTTCCACCTGATGAAAAAAACAGTGTGCTCTAGCGGATATGGCTTCATTTCTATACACTCTTCCAGGCATGATTGATCTGAATGGAGGTTTGCCCCCTTCCATCATTCTTATCTGTACGTTTGATGTATGCGTTCTCAGCACTTTGTCCGGATTCTTCTCAATAAAGAAAGTATCCTGCATCTCCCTAGCAGGATGATTTTCAGGAAAATTCAGTGCTGTAAAATTGTAAAAGTCCTCTTCAATTTCAGGACCGCTGGCCACATTGAAACCCATTCGTTCGAAAATTTCAATAATCTTATTTCGGGTAATAGTCAGCGGATGAATACTTCCAATCTCATTCGGAACGTTAGGGAGAGTCAAATCTTCACCTTGATGGTCAGCTGGGCCGGTTGAGGTTTCAAGGCTATCTGCTAAAACTTTGAACTTGTCCTGTGCAAGAGTTTTCAATTCATTAAGCGCTTGACCAAAGGCCTTTTTTTGATCGTTGGGCACATTTCGGAAGTCATTAAACAGATCTGTTAGTACACTCTTTTTACTAATGAACTTCATTCTGAATTGCTCCAGATCGTCTGCTGCTTTGACCTCTGCAGCCTTCACCATGGCCTTGTATTCTTCTACCTTGTCAAACATATTTTCTTAATTGAATGAGCGAAGTTACGATGGGTTTTGGAGAAATGGAAGATAGACTTTCCGATTGCGGTATATTGTTTTTCTCTTATAAGATGTGAATCAGTGCTAGTAAGCTTTATCAGTTTTGAATATGATGGAGTAGATTGTCATAATTATAATTTTTATGTCAAATAGAAGGCTCCAGTTTTTGACATAAAACCTATCCAACTTTACTCTACCATACATTTCGCTAAATCTGGATGTTTCACCACGATAGCCTTTGGCTTGTGCCAATCCGGTTACTCCTGGCTTCACAGCATGTCGCTGAATAAAACGGTCTATTTTAGGAGAGTATTCTTCATTTAGTTTGATCGGGTGAGGACGAGGCCCGACTACTGACATATTACCGAGAAAAACATTGATGAACTGTGGGAGCTCATCTAAGCTTGTCCTTCGTAAAAAAGCTCCGGTTCGAGTGACTCTTGGGTCATTTTTAGTGGCTTGTTTAGTGTCGGCATCCTTGTTGACAACCATAGTCCTGAATTTCCAGCAGGGGAAGTATTTATTCCCTCTTCCATGCCTATTCTGAATAAAAAATATGGGTCCTTTTGATTCCAAACTAATCAAGAGCCCAATCAAGGGGATCAGCCACGAAAGGATAAACACCATTACGAAGCTTGAAAACAATACATCAAACGTTCTTTTGGCAATCCTATTGATCATACGGTCTAGAGGAATTGAGCTGACGTTGAGTACTGGTATATTCCCATACTGCTGGACTTCAAGTTTCTTATTGCCAACCTTGCTAAAATCAGAAAGTAATTTTATTGTAATGAGATTGTTTTCGGCAAAGTCAATGAGTGGCTTTACGTCTTGCTCAAAAAGTTTTGGTAAGCAGCAAAATATAACGTCGATATTTTTTTCTTTCACATATGCGGGCACATCTTCTACAGGGCCTGTTACTTCTGATTGCTCTGTTTTATGATCGAAAAAGCCCTTAAAGACATACCCAATCTCCGGATTGTTTTCAAGGTGGCGCTTTAGGTTTCTACCAATTGGCCCATATCCTACGATCACGATGTTCCTGACATTGTATCCTTTTGTACGATAGAAGCGGAGAATGTTAATGAACCCTACTCTCCATCCAACTATTAGAATGGAGAAAATCAGGTAAGTATAGAATAGATGCTCTCTCGAATAGAAGTAGGCTCTTGTAGAGGCCCACATGGTAAATACTACTGCCAGGTTGATTGTAAGACCGAGTAGGATTTGAGAGATATAGTCTACAATACTTCTTTCGCGATCTACTCTGTCTAGTTTGGTGACAAAGAAAATAACTACCCATGTAATATTTAGAAAGACGAACAGAAAGGGGTATCTGTCACCTTGAAACCAAAAGGTATTAAACCTAATGAAATTGGCCACAAAAAACCCAATATTCAAAAAGAGTAAGTCTATGAATAGAAATAATGCCGGAAAATATTTAGAGAATCTCTTTTTCTGCATCTTTTAAGACAAGGGGTAGTTTTGGGCGGACTAAGATACGAAATTATTAACTAAACTCTACTTTGTCGCGACACCAAAGTATACGAATTCCAAATCCTCAGTTCCATCATTGACCAGTTCATGACTAGTATTCGCTGGAATCTGCAAAAAGGTACCAGGCTTAAGTTTAACACTTTCAGCACCAACAGTATAAGTCCCAAATCCTTTAATAAAGAAGAAACATTCTATCATGGTAGGGTGTATGTGTGAATCACAGACTTCACCAGGTTTGAATACGCCGTATGCAAATTGAGTAAGCGGTGAGGAGGTTTCCTGATTGCTGAGAAATACCTTTTTTAAACCAGAAAGGTGAGCCGTAGGCTCACCTTTAATGTCTTCAATGTATTCATAAATTTTATTGAGCATTGGCTGTATCTCTTTTTTGAATCTGCTCTGTGATCCACTTATAGGTCTTTTCAGTACCGTCTCTCAGACTTAAAGATGGTGCCCAGTTAAGCTTTTCCTTAATTAGAGCGTTATCTGAATTTCTGCCAGCAACTCCTGTAGGGCCTTCAATATTATCAATCGTAATTGATTTCCCAGAGATATCAATGATCATTTTTGCATAGTCATTAATAGAAATCATTTCTTCAGAACCAATATTGACCGGGCCGATAAAATCAGACTCCATGAATCTTCTTATGCCTTCCACACATTCATCCACCAACAGAAAAGAACGGGTTTGTTTGCCATCTCCCCACACCTCAATAACGCCACCTTCTGGTGTTTCAGCTACTTTTCTACATAGTGCTGCAGGCGCTTTTTCACGTCCGCCATCCCAGGTTCCTTGTGGACCAAAGATGTTGTGGAACCGAGCTACCTTCACATCGATACCGTGATTTCTGTTATATGTCAGATATAGACGCTCACTAAACAACTTCTCCCATCCATATTCACTATCAGGTGCGGCTGGGTAAGCGGAATCCTCAGAACATTTTGGGTTATCGGGATCCAGCTGATTGTATTCAGGATACATACATGCGGAAGACGAATAAAATATCTTCTTAATAGCCTTTTTCTTAACTTCTTCTAAGATATTCAGATTACATAAAGCTGAATTGTGCATTATTTCTGAATCATTGTCTCCTGTAAATACGAAACCGGCACCACCCATATCAGCGGCTAATTGATACACTTCATCAAGGTCAGACGATACGACTTTCTGTACCACATTAGGGTCTCTCAAATCACCAATAATGAATTCATCTGAGTTTCCATTTCCATATTCGTTGTCTTTGAGATCAACACCACGAACCCAGTAACCTTCTGTTTTGAGCCTATTCACCAAGTGTCCCCCGATGAATCCACCAGCTCCACAAACCAATGCTTTTTTCATATTATGACATTTTTTAAAATTATGGCAAAACTATAGCAAAAATTAATAGCAATTATTTGAAAATCGTTGTTCTCTTGATTAATTCCTTTAGTTTTGATTTTTCTGTATATCAAAAGACATGGGAAGTAATGAAAATAGCTGACTTGCGTTGAATTTATATACAATTTTATTTTTTAGATGAAAAACTGAGTAGTATGAAATATATAATTAAATCAAACTTCTTGTTAGGAATGTTAGCTGCAGTATGCATAATCAGCACAAACGTTGCTTTGGGGCAGGAGATTACGGAGGAAAATCTAAAAGAAAAAAGAAGAGAGTTTGCTTATAAAAAAAGAAGAATAATTGTTAACAATGACGGGTTAGATATTAAAAAAAGAAATGAAGATGACGTAGGATCTGATTTCATCAATAAGCGGATAAGTGGACTTGCTGGAAAACAAGTAGACGCGATTTCTTATTGTACTGGTGTCTTGGATTCGTATACTCATAAAAGTAATCTGTCTCAACTAAGAGTGGTAAACAAATTAGGAACGCCCTATTTGTCTCAGGAGCTTTTGGATCAAGGAACAGACGCCTTAGAAGAGGTGATTAAATTTGGCAAAAGCAATCAAATCGATATTTTCTGGTCATTTCGGATGAACGATACTCATGACAGTGGAACAGGTGGTTATTTGAGTCAGTGGAAACAAGATCATCTAGACTTATTATTGGGTGAGAAAGGTGGAAAATTTGAATATGGCGGCAAGGCTTGGGCTGCGTTGAACTATGAAAAACGATTAGTTAGAAATCGTGTTTTTGATACGATTGAAGAAGTAGTCGCTAATTACGATATTGATGGAATTGAATTGGACTTCTTTAAGCATCTTATCTATTTTGAAGAACCTACCAGAGGAGAACCGGCTACAGAATTACAAATTAGTTTGATGACTGAATTGATACGTGATTTACGAATAATGATTGATAGGTATTCCATAAAGAAACAGAAACCCATCCTTTTGTTAATCAAAATCCCTGATTCACCAGAATACGCAATGGCCTTGGGCCTAGACTATTTAGACTGGATGGAGAAAGGGTATATTGACATATTAATAAGTGGGGATTATTTTAAGCTAACACCTTGGGTAGATTTTGTAGCTATGGCTCGCAAATATGATGTAGCTTCATTTGCATGCTTGGCCCCAAGAAGAATTCACAATGGAGGAAAACCTGGTCAAAAATCTGATTTGCTCAAATGGAGAGGGGAGGCTTATGGAGCTTGGCAAGCAGGGGTGAATGGAATTTATACATTCAACAGATTTAGTACTTGGGACAAAATATTTGTAGAAATAGGAGATCCTCAGAAACTGAAGAACCTTGAAAGAGAAGATCAAGAATCTTTTATTTGTGAAGAATGCTGGTTCAAACCACAAAAGTGGGTTAAAGATGGTGAAAAATATCTTGTCCCTAAGAACTAAGGCATTTTCGAGAAACTAACCTTTGTCATTTATTCGAAGCTTAGGTATACTAATTTCCAAGAAAAAGAGATTGATGTCGAAGCTAATCGTCCTGCTAATATTAGTTTTAACACAATATTTGTGTATTAGTCAGGGCAAAAATGTTTTGCTGATTTGCGTAGATGACCTTCGGCCAGCATTAGGGGCCTATGATGATGGTTATGCCATTACGCCTAATATTGACGAACTGGCTTCAGAGTCCATAATATATAGGAATGCATTTGCACAACAAGCAGTATGTAATCCAAGCCGAGCAAGTATGCTAACTGGACTCAGGCCTTCGACCACAGAAGTTTATAACCTCAAAACACATTTTCGAGAGAAATTACCAGATGTAACCACGTTGCCTGAGCTATTTAAAGATAACGGGTATCATGCGGTTGGTTTTGGTAAAATATTCCACAATAATCTAGATGATAGCCAATCTTGGAGTAAAGCTAACTTTACCGTTAAGAATCTAACAAAGTGGAAACTTAGCGAAAACATTTCATTAGCAAGAGAAAGTGGTTCTGGGCCTGCTACCGAATTCGCCGATGGATTTGAGGCAGATTATAGAGATGCAATCATTGTGAATAAGGCAAAAGAAGAACTCAGAAAAGTTGGCGATAAGCCTTTTTTTATTGCAGTAGGATTAATAAAACCGCATTTACCCTTTGTTGCCCCTAAGAAGTTTTGGGATTTATATGATGGGCGGTTAGTGCCTGATGTTGAGCAAAGTTTTTACCCTATTTACTCGCCTCTAATTGCACAAACCAATTTTGGTGAATTGAGACAGTATTCTGATATAGGTGGAGTCGGAAATTTGAAAGAGGATGACAGAATACGACTGGTCAGGGGATATTACGCATGCGTATCTTATATCGATAGCTTAGTTGGTGAATTGCTCTCAGAATTGAAAGAGCAGGGTTTGTATGAAAATACGGTGATAGTGTTTTGGGGAGATCATGGTTTCAAATTGGGTGAATTTGGTTCTTGGTCAAAGCATACTAACTATGATATTGATACCAGGGTCCCCCTCATTATCAGAGATGTTGCAAGTGAGCGTCAAGTCAGAAAGGAGATTGTGGAATCGATAGACATCTATAAGTCAATAGCAGACTATTTTGATCTTACTCCTTCCCAGTCTTTGGAGGGAGATGATATTATTGATACTCCGGTTTCAACAGATGAAGGTTCGTTTGCTGTCTCCTTTATGGCCAGGTCACCTGATGAGATTGGTGTGAGTATCCGCACGGCTCGATATAGATATACACTTTGGCCAAATCTAGTTCAAGAATTGTATGATTTTAGAAGGTTTGGAGAAAGGTTAAATTTAGCCTCTGACGCTGAGTATGCTAATGTGCTAAACTATTTCTACGATTTTACCAGTAAGAATAAATTTGAAGTTGAAAACAAGATTATTCTGAAAAATGATGTGGCGGACTTTTATGATATTTCATTGAATTGGGATCATTTTGAACGGAAGTTAAATGTTAGAATCCATAGTGGAGACATATATGAATCGCTAATTTCCTCTATCGAGATATACAGCCTGCAGGGAAGTAGCATGATTAAGAAAATTTTAGCAAATCCCGAAAACTCGACTCAATTACAATTAGGTGATCATTATTCAGGGTTTTATGTTATTTCTGTGCAAAATACTGATGGAGAGGTGACACGGAAAAAATTTCTTATTACTGAAGATTTCTAATTAGGCATTCTAACTTCCAAGAATATATTTGCTTCTTTTTCCAAGCAATTTTTTTGCCGTGAAAGTTATTAACGTGGATATCAATAGTATCAAAACAAACAGGACTGTTGATTTAAGGAGCGAGCTCTTAAATATACTATTCAATACGATATCAAAGTTTAGGGCTCTCAAAAGTCCCCATTTGACATATCCATGGATAAAAAAAATAGGAAAGCTATAGTTGGCCATCAGAGATAAAAATTTATTCGATCCTCTTTGGACTTCAAAGAATCCCAAGAAAAATAGAATTAGGCAAATCTTTTGTATTAACATGAGATCAACTCCTTCATACGTCAAAATTTGGTCAATTGACTTATTATAGGCTCCTATAGTGTCGACATACATGAATTGATAAACCGCCAATAGTACTGAAAATATCAAAAAAGTAACATACCAAATATTTTTTAACCAGGTTACTAGATTTAACCAATATTTCTTAATGAATATTCCTAAGAGGTATAAAGGTAAATAGTAGACAAAGGAATGTATTGGATTAATTGAATTCGCAGGGCGATGAATAAATAAAGAAAAACTGAACAGCAATATTAGGATCAAGCACTGAAACTGCATATTTAGTTTGGAGAATCTAATACTGAGAGGTACGGTTAAATATATCAGCGTAATGAATGGAATAAACCAATAAGCTAACATGTGACGCCCTATAGCGATTGAAATAAAGAGCGTTTCAATCGAGGTTGCATCAGAGAATGCTTTTATTCTATGTCCAGTAATTAGATGATAGATCAGTATAGGAGAAGAGCATAGCAAATATGGTAATATGACGGAATTAAACTTCTTTTTTATAAATACTGAGTAACTAAAACGCTCGTTCAGCAGATGATAAAATAGGAATCCACTAATGAATATAAAGAAAGCTGTCCCACCTTTGAGAAGGTTGGTAAGTACTGGATGATCTGTGCCAAATTCTAGAGTCAATGAATGACCTAGAACGATTACTATGATAGATAAACCTCGGAAAGAATGAATAGCTGGAATAAAACTTGATTCCTTTTGGTCGTTCATAATATGGCACGGTTCATTTACGACTTATTAAATGCTAGTATGGTGCATTTTTATTTATCACCACGAATGAAGGAGATCAAATTAAAAAAAATGAATTTGGGTACAACGTCGAGATACCTTTTCCATAATCTTTTTGGTTCGATAATCAACCTAAAAAACCACTCCATACCTATTTTTTGAATCCAAGCAGGAGATTGCACCAGTCTATCTGTATGAAAGTCGAAAGCTGCTCCTACGGTAATGATGTAGGAAACGTTGGTGTGCTCAGCAAGCCTATATCCAAATTGTTCCTGTTTTGGAGCACCGAGTCCGATCCATACGATATCAGCACGAGCAATATTTATGTCATCAGCAATAGCCTTAAAATCATATTTATCTAGTGGCAGGAATGGAGGGCAGAATGTACCCACTACTCTGTTATTTTCGAATTTTTCACGGGAAGCAATTTTAAGCAGGTCTGCTACTCCTTCCATACCTCCACAAAAATAATGATTGATGTTTTCATTCTTGGAAGCTTTCATGAGGTAAGCAAAGAAGTCTGGCCCATAGCATCTCTTCATCTGATGGTGACCTTTCAACTTACCGATCCATACGGCCGGCATACCATCTGGTAGATTGAAATAATATTGATTGAGAATACTCTTAAAGTCACTATTGCTTCTGGCATGGACAATACCATGCGCACCGGTGGCACTTATTAATCTATTCTTTGCTTCTTTATTATTTATAGAATCTATGACCTCATCAACAGCTGATGGAATGTCCTTGTCATACATTCTTATGTCTAGAATTTTTAGGTTACTCATTTTTGTAATATTTCTCGTAGATCCTTGGGTCTAGGTATTTTCTGAGTCGCTTGATTTCCGGAGCGAACAGCTGCTTTAACTCGGCATATACATCTTCAGGTATCAATACATCGTTGCGCCCCCCTGAATAAATGGCCTTTTTCAGGCCAATACGTTTTGCTCCCTCTGTTAACCAGCGCATCCCATAGTTTTTAGTGAATCTTCTTGATCTCGAGGCCAGATAGGCTATAGTGCGATTCCTAGGAATGCTTTGCTCATTAATTTTTGTGTTAGCGAGTTTTTTTGCGTCTATAAAATCCAGTTCTAGAAATGAACAGAGTTGGTTTATATAGTCGTTGATATTTTCTTTCATGCCTTCGATCGGAAGTATCAGGATATTTTCTTGGCCAAACTCCTCGATCCATTCTGGAAGATATTTAGAATAAAAACTGTTAGAAATGAAAGTTGTATTCTTACCTAGTGCTAGCTTAGCATCTGTTTCTCTAATCAACCCTAACTTAAGAAAATGTTTGTAATGGGATATTGTACGTTCAATTGGATTCCTTAGGGTAATAATAATCTTCGCAGTGGGGAAGTCGGTTTTAATTCTCAAGCGACTTATTTCTGAAGCAAAATAGGAGGGTGAAAAATCGCATTTAGTAAAATCTGAATTCTGGTCGAAATAGGATAAGTACCATTCCTTCCCCTTAGTATAATATTTGTTGAAGTATTGTATTTCTTTATCCTTACTTGATGCGACGAGGTTTGGATGATATTTGGCATATTCAAATAACCAAGTAGTTCCAGTTTTGGCAGGGCCTACAAAAATGGCAAGATTCATAGAATGGTTAATTATTGCATCACTTAAAATGTATATCCAAAAGTATCAATATCTTGCTTATAAATTCTTTCGACTACTTCTTTTGTTTCATCATTGTAAAATTGACGATACTCGTTACTCTCCCTTGATTTATTTAATTCATATTTTGAAAGTTTGACTCCCAATTTACTTTCTAAGGTTGCATAGAACTTATCTAACTCTTCTATTTTACCAATATAATCGACTAACAACTCACCTGAATCGTCAGCAAAAAAAGACAGTTGCGTACGATTGTGTGTATCTCTCCATCTTATATAATCTTCAAAACTCTTTAAGTCTTTCACAAATTTATGGCGAAAATGTTTGGTGTTTTTTAACTGGTAATGGTACCTGGAAACCTCCCAATCCCAAGGATTTCTCACCAGTCCAAATACAAAATACTTCTTATAGTCCTCTCCTAATGCACTTTTCACGTCTAGGGCACGGGCATGTTTTTTGACTCCAATATATTTGCCAATTTTCTTGATACCAAGATAATAGAGGAGATTATTGATTAACCATTCTGATGTATTGATGTGTGCCGCGAAGCTTTGTCTTAAGCTGGTACCGGCCACTTTATAATTGTGAATAAAAATAAATTTAGACTTGGTGGTGCTTGAAATTAATATAGTTTTTGATTTTCCCTTTCCAATCATGGGTTTTTAGTTACATCTCTAAAAATAGTTTTTCGAAGTTACTATAAAATCGCTCAAGCGAATACTTTTCCAAATATTCCTTCCTTCCGTACTCTCCCATTTTTATCCGTAATTCAGGATTGACAATGAGTGTTTGCATGGCTTCTGCGAGTGTTTCGGCATTTTGAATGGGTACAATCAAGCCTGATTTTTGATGTTGGATTATACCAGGAATGGCTCTCCAGTTTGTCGCTACAACTGGGATTTTGAATTGCATCGCCTCAATGGTTACAAGCCCAAAAGATTCATTTTCATAATAACTTGGGAATACCAATAAATCTGTTGTTGCGAAAATATCCCATTTAGCTTCGCCGTTTATTTCTCCGATATACTCGACATACCTTTCATTTGATTTTACAAAATCAAAGACTTTGCCTTTGAATTGCTCATCATGGAATTTGCCAGCGAGCCTTAATTTGAACTTCAGACCATGGTCAACTAATTTGGAAATCGCCTGCATAAGTTCACCCACACCTTTGGTCTCCCTGATACTCCCAATGTAGAGAATGTTAATAACATCTTGATTTTTGACACCTTGACGGTAATGATCTTCCATACCGTTGGGTATAATTATATCTCTTTTGGAACCGAGAAATTTACCGTCTTCTGGATTAAATTCAGAAAGCCGTATAGTAAAATCTGGTTTGCCGAATGCTAGTTTAACCAGTCTTTTTTCAATCCAGGTCAAATCCTGATAAGCGATGGAGAGGCCTGCTGATCTAAAGTGATATATTACCTTGCTGAATAGCCATCTTGTCGAGAGTAGAATTATCATATCTCGATATAACGCAACTCGCTGCCCACCACAAGGCATGTAATAAAGTGCTTCGCAGTCGAATCGAAGCTTATAGATAATTACCTTGACAACGGTGGTAAACAGTTTCAAAATTTTATGAAACTGGAATTTACCAACTTGATCTAAGCTTGTGGAAAAGGATAAATTCAAGTGTACAAGCTCAGCATTTTGGTAATTGCCCTCTAAAAACCTTTTGGTAGAGATGGCTTGTCCATGATATGGAGGAGGAACTTGACCGACAACAAGAATGATTTTATTTCTCATGGCATAATAAGTATGCTAACCAGATTGTTATTGGCAAATTTGAAAATCCTATTAGGGCGCTATTTCCAACGCCGCCAAGTAAGATAGCTATCAATAATGTCTTTTTTTGCGGAGATAGATTGAAAAATACCCGTCGAACAAACAAAAAGAAGATGATAAAGAATGCTGCACCGTAGAGGATTAAAAAGTTTAAGTAGAGATTGTGCGGATTAGCTTTGGCAAATCCCCATGTCATAACACTAAATCCCTCTACACCACTAAACCCTATCAGCATATCAAGAATAGACTTACTAGTATATATATTCCAGATGTCTACCCAAAGAGATGCTCTACCAGTTAGTAAGTAGTCAAGTAGAATCAAATAGACCCTATCTTGTGTCAGAATGTAAATGACAAGTGGTGTGAGAAATGAAAGAAAAATTGTAATTAGTAAAATTTCTCCAAATATTTTCCATTTAAGTTTATTCAACACAAAAGCACAGAGGACTGAGCCTATTCCAACTAATATGGGAGTTGTACGAAAGGTGATGAATGCTATTGTGCCAGTTAGAAATAAAAAGAAAAGTTTATTTCTTTTTATTGGATTGAAATACAAATTTATTAAAAGCACCAAAATAGAATATGAGTCTATATGTGCTGTCGAGCCAAAAAATCCCACAAAAGCATTCGCATTTCCAAAAACTGTGGTGACGTCATCTGAGTTAATTGCACGCCCAACTGGAATAACTCCTAGATTAACAAGAATCGAAAGTGCTGCATAAACAAGATAAGGCAAATTTGTAATGGCCAACATTTGTTTATGTGTGTATTTGTTTAAGCTAAAAAACACAACAAGAAGACAAAAGAAAAGGAGAAATAAATAGGCCGTAGGGAAAGATTTATTGTACAAAACGCCAAAAGCGATTGTAAAAGTGGCAATTACTAGTAGCGCCAAGGCGTATTGCTTTATTCTTTTCGAACGAAAAAGAATTTCAGCAATTAGAATTGAAAACGCCCCAATTAAACAGCAAATAGTCAATAAGTAGAAGGAATGACTGAAAAACCCTATATACATCCCAAAGAATGAAAATATGATTAGACCAATTAAAATCTTCTCATCATAGTATTTTGAAGTTGTTGAGATAGACGAGTTCATTACTGCCAGGAATTTAGATTCAACCCTGTTAATTTTTGAAGTCTTATTATTTGTTCTTTAAATATTGGTTTGAGTATTAGTTTGGCTTTATTGGACATCTTTGAGTAGCCTGGCTTTCTCCTTTCTAATACTTTCCTGATAATTTTAAAGGGTAAGGATCTACCGAATACACTTCTGGCAGCTCTTAGGAGCTTGGGGTATGCAGACACAAAGGTGACGTTCCTCGGCTCATTCACCACTTCTTCCTGGCTCATACTTTTCAAACCTAAAAAGTCAAGTACCTTATTGGTTTCTTGCAATGGAGACTTAACTAGATCTTCAAAAAGCATGAAATGGAACTGCTCTTTATCAAAGAACTTTAAATAATTTTCAATCTGATCCGAATAATTACTTCTTGCAATATATCTATTCCAAATGTTCTCCGTCAATCCTTTGACTTCATCTTCTATTGCCTTTTCAAAAGTTCTACTTTCACCGCCATGTTTTTGAACGTGCCAAAATTGAGAATAACTTCGTTTTATTGGATCTCGCAATATCCAAATAAGTTTCATATTTGGATTGTAGTCAAAAATTCGCTTAGCTGACTTGGATATATAATGATAACTAGCAGTTTTTTCACCTACAAGTTTTTTGCACTCTGATGCCTGACCTATTTTAGACAAATACCATTTGGGGCCTTTTTTGTAATTTTTGTCATGAGAAAAATAGAATATTTCATTTTTTGGAATATATATATCCTTATGATGAGATAAGATATAAGCCAGTGATGATGTGCCACCTTTCATGGCCCCAACAATCAAAAAATCAGGTTTAATCATTTGTCAACTCAATTACTTTCAATCCTTCAGAGTTTTGAAATTGCATGTAAAATTCATCAATTATTTCTGAAAAAGGAGTGTTAATCAATTCTATTGGAACTTTGTAGCTCACAATTTTTATCATCGGATACATTTTTCTGATATTTAGAAGAGCCGAAGAAGTAAATCCGATGATATGGCGTGGAAGGATGGTGTCTTCTAAAATTCCTAATTCGATTGGTAAGTCAAATTTCCTAATTTCAACTCCAAATTGGCTAGCCAATTTGTTCAATTTTAAGTCGTTTTCACCTCTGTGTGGAATGTATACTATATTATGCCCGGGATAATAATCTAGAGTGGCCTTGAACACATCAAAGTAATCATTTTCACTCATCCACCCAATCTCAGAATATTTAGCCCCAACAAAAAAAACCAATTCTTCCTCGAGAGAGAAATTTTTAGTTTCAATATACTTTTTGATGAATGCATAGTCATTGGAGTAGATTTTTTGAGAATCTGCGGGAATAATGTTATAGCAAGTAAAAAGATTAATAGGATGTTGATTGACTGATCTTAAACCAAGAATTTTCACTAAAATGTTTCTAATAAGTTCAAATTTGAAGCCATTGTTATATAGCTTATTTTCGAGGATATATTGATCTTGAATTAGATACGTGATGGTTCCATCATCTAAAAGAACAACTTCATTGCAGGGAAGATTATTGGCAAAAATTAGATAGTTGGAGGCTCGATAGTCACCAATAAAAATTTTATCAAATTCTATTTTCAATTTTTTAAGTGATCGAAGCACTCCGAATTCTTTTAACATTCCTAGTCCAAATCTGGAATTACCAACTGTTATTATATTAGCCCATTTTTTTAGGCTTAGCATATTAATAATTTGCTCATTAGACCTCTGATTGTCAGTCAATCTTATTACCAAGTACTCATTATTATCAGGAAAACGAGTACTGGCTTCTATTGCATTTAGCAACTGCAAAGGAGATTTTATTAAATATAGATTTGGCAAGAATTTTAAAATTTAATGAAAAACAAGTGTTAGTAAACTTAGGTCGATGGATTATTTACCAATTCTTTTTTTACAAAATACAATATAAGAACTAATTGCAAGACAGAGCAAATAAGAGTGGTGTAGGCTGCAACTATTGGTCCATGCGTTTTTAGAAAAGCTATGTTGAGCAGAACATTCAATACAGAGGCTATGGTAGTAATGGCTGCTACTTGTTTAGTTTTATTGGCCACCATTAAAAATGGAGTATAGCATGCGATAATTGAATAAAAAACAAAACTCAATCCTATTATGACGACATACTGTTGAATACCTTGAAATTTATTAAGATCAACAAATAGAGGAAGCAGTTTTAAACCAAAAGTTATGAATAGTAGATAAATGGCAATTGCAATGAGTGTAATTCCCATAATGTATTTGTTAACTTGTTTTTGATCGTATTGGTCTGAATTGTACTTTTTATAAAACCATGGACTCCAACCTTGACCTACCGCCAATGAGAAAATCTGCATTGCGGCTCCAATTTGATAACCTACGGTATAAATCCCCGTGGCCGTCGTGCCTAGAAACATTGAAATTAGCAATCTATCACTTAGGTTCAATACCATTTGAGAGATCCTTTGAAAAATTAATGGAAATCCAAACTTCACCCAGTTTCTAAAGATCTGTCTATTAAATACAAGTTGAAATGATTTTTGTTTGTATAAGATCAAACAAGCAAAAATTACTAGAAATGTAGTGGTAACCGTTGAGGCCAAAATTTTGCTCGTCCAAGAATTACTTATATAATATACAAAGATCATTGCGAGGAAAATGTCAGCAAAAACTTTGATGAATGATCCTAAGCCAAATACTGTGGTATTAAAGGAAATTCTAAAGTAATTTTTTAAGGATTTAAATATGGCATTGAGAAATGAGGTTGCGAAAATGAGAACCAACCAAATAAATTGAAAATCTTCGAGTCCAAAAAAACCAATAATAAAATATACAGGTATTGAAATAAGTCCTAGAAAACCCGCGATGTAAAATTGTGAATATAAGTATGTTCCTAATACCTTTTTTCTGAATTCAACTCCAGACTGATAATATTCTTTACTTTGAAAGGTCGGGTAACCCATAAGTAAAAATGGAGTTGAAATGTTGATGATTACAACGATGGTATATAAATACCCATAATCAGAGACTGAGAGGTATTTTGTCAGAAATGGAAGTAAGACAAGAGGTGTTATACTCTCGAAAACGGAAATAGCCGAGAAAAAAAGACCGCTTTTGAATAATTTCATTTGTTTTCAATTGTGAGTGAGAACGGCCTTTTGTCTAGACAATTCTTATCAAAATTATCAATGTCAGAAGTTTTTCCCATTTATTTGGAAATAGAATGGGTTTATTTTGCCTCTAATCTACAATGTCCTATGAATCAAGAATACTCTGATATGAAGAGGATATTAATTGTACATGTTCATCTACTTTGCAATTTACTCTCTCTTCAATTGCCTTTAGATTTTTATATTTATTCAAGGCTTCATCTACAATTAATTCGATGTTATAGGCATCACCAATTTTGTGTTCAATTTCTGTTTCATAATTAAGAAGGTGTTGTAAGCTCATAGTTTTATGTGAATTTGAACCAAAAAACACGCAAGGAGTGCCTCCTAGAGCGGCCATAATTGATGGATGGTATCTGCCCGACAAATACATTTTGGCATTACTCAGAATATTAGCTCCTAACATTACGTTAGTACTGCTATCTATATATCTTAGATTTGTTACTTCTGAAACTTCCTTCAGAAATGAATCTCCTCCTGGATTCACCAAAATGAGCTCTTCATGGAATTGACTCTTTAGCTCTGAAACTAATTTCACAAAGTACTCCGTCCAACCTTTTCGGTCCTTTTCGCTTCTTGGAACTGATGCACCGCTTATGCATATATATTCATCAGGAAAGAGAGAGTCATTGAAAGCAGGGATGTCTTCTGAATAAAATGTCATCCTATCTGACCTTGCCTCTGGCTTAAGTGATTGAGGGTAGTAATTCTTCCAGGTAAATAATGCGTCTGGAACAATTTTTTGCCCAATTGAACCATGCTGATCGAGAAGTTCACCAGACATTTTATCCCTCAAATAGACCTGCTCGCATTTTTGAAGAGTTTCTAAACTGATATCAAGCATTTTCGTATTGAGGCCAGTATCAGGACATGGACTCATCATTGCATTCACGAGATACGCTTCTTTATTAAAATACTTCGCCAGCTCAATGGTGAATAATTGGAAACAATGGTCTCGCCTTGGAACTTTAGTAAAAATGAAGGAGCCTTCTCCATTAATAATCACTTTATCTGAAGCTTCTACCTTTTTATAAAAATTAAGCAAAACGTCATTTTTCTTATAATTCTTAAGAAAGCGTTTTAATGAAATTGTAGGATTGTAATCAATGTAGTCCAAGCTCAAATTAAACAACCAAGGCATTTTTGTGATGCCAGTATTTTTGAGAATCATGTTGATTTTTACCAGGCTCTTTTTATCAACAATTTGCCTGTTAATAAAATGGCTTATTCCTGAGCCAATGGGCAGGTTCTTATCAGCTAGATATTTTAGTGAGCTGTTAAAGGAAGAACTATTTTGATTGATGATATTAAGCAAAGCTAGGCTGGTAGCCCTACACCCCCATATAATGGAATCTCTGTTATCACAAACCAGAAGTACATTTTTCATACTTTGATTAAATTAAATTTTTTCAACACTAGAGTCGTTCAATTTCCACCTGTCTAATTTAACATCAAGAAGTGCTTCCAATTTTATGATGTCCTCCTTATAATAATTGTACAAAAATTGTCGATTATCAGCTGTCAGCTTCTCTGGGACCTGACCTCTAAATCCTGATTTCACTAGCAGTTTTTCAATTTTATTATATGAAAAGAGTCGTGAAATTCTAGTCCGCTTTAAGAATGAGTGTACAGTGGGAAACTTTGGAATCGTCCGTTGATTTTTCTTTTCCATAGTAATTACCAATGGAGACACTCCAACAAAATCACATACTTCGTTTATTACACTTTGATTGTCCTCAATGAAATCTTCATAGAAGAAAATTTTTATTTTGTCGCGATCAAATCGATCTAAATAGTATTTTACTTGCTCAAAATATTTTCCACGTTCTTTATAAAGCCACGTCCAACCCCATCCTAGTTCTTTTCTCTTTGATTCTGCATTGAGGGCATCAATAAAGTTTTTACTTGTCTCGCGTCCGAGCGATTTTAAATGCTTATAGTGTGAAAAAGCTCTTTCAACAGGGTTTCTTAGAATAATAATCAGTTTGGCATTTGGGATGTTGGATTTTATGCCATCTGCAGCATAGCTACTATATAAATACCAAGGTGTGGCTTCACCAATTGCTGTCTCATCCTTTACCTCATGAAATAACTTTTCATAATCTTCGATCTTCGTAATATAATTTTTATAAGCTTTTCGATCTCCCGGTCCTGTCCATTTACATTCCAGATCTCTAAAGCAAAAGAATTTAGGCTCTTTCACCTTAGGCATAAAAATATTGGGGTGTTGTATAAGATAGTTATACATGGCTGTTGTGCCTGCTTTTGCTGCACCAATGATCAAAAAATTTGGATACTTAGTCATCTTAACTCTTAAAAAGCTTTCGCATTACTCTTCTAAATTTTTTCACCTTTTTGTTATTTAATTTATTGAACAGCTTTCTAGAGAAGCTTAGACCAATTTGATTTTCATCAAAATTGTATCCGGCGTGACTAAAAATAGCAACCAGATTTTTGGCCATTTGTTCATAAACATGCCGTTTATAGTGTCGAATATGCTCATTCATATCAAGCTTGCTATGAATAATCTTTCTTACATCAAGTAAGTAACAATTATTATTCTCAGCCACAAACTGCTCTAAAACAAGATTCATTTCTTTGTGACGTGCCTCAATTGTCTTGTCATCAAGAGGGTCTATTTCCGATCCATTAATAAACACAATTTTGGCTTTGCTTGATTTGCGAATAACCTCCAAATTACTTAAAAACTCTTGGGGTGAAATCAAGCCAATGTTTATGTGATTTTCTCTGAACTGACTTAGATATTCTTCTTTTATTTCAGCTGCTCCTAATTTAGTGTATTTATCTACGATATGCTGAATTTGCTTTGGGTCTGTCCAATTTTCCTTGGCACCTCCATGGCATACTTTATACCCTTCATTTGGATTGTGATACACAAACTGTCTGTAATCCATTAAAACGCTATAAATAACCAGATCGATATCGTTATCAAATATTCTGGTTAAGTAGTTTTGTGGAAAGACAAACGGTATTTTTCTGATTATTTCATTACGAGTTTCCTGACTTAATCTTATTTGATCTGCGAGATACTGAGTATGCTCAGCGTGTATAGCAATATTGGTTGGTGATACTCCATTTGTTTCCTCTATGAATTCAATGTTATAACCAGATAGGTAGTGTAATATCTGGCGTAAATCACAACCACCTCTTAATATTACTTTTAGTTTATTTTCCCCTAAACTTACTTGAGAATTGTGATCCATATGAGTTTCTGAGATCCAATCAGGAGCAGATTGGTCTAGCTCCGTGGCTACCTCTCCAACTACTTCTAGCTTAGGGAAGCCAAGTTTTGAGTACACAAATTGTTCTACTCCTAAATTTAGTGTTCGGCAGGAAAAGACAAAATGGACTAGTTTGTGATTTTTTGTATCCAAACAATAGTATCCAATAATTCCATAATAACCATATCGATCTGATACTTCTACGTACCCTTGTTTATAATCTGGATTAGAGTTATAGCTTTTTAGCTCTTCAACTCCAATTCTTAATTTGGTGTAGTTAAGTTGATTTGTTCTTTCAATTAATTCAATAATTCTGTCAAAGTTGGGATCGATATTGTTCCCAATATGAACTTTGATTTCCGACTGTTTAAGAAATTGCGAATTATCAGAGAAATTTTCGCTATCAGAACTTTTTTGTTCCAGTATTTTGTAGTGATTTAGTCTTTCAAGTTGTTCATCGTTTTTACCCTGAAAAGAACTATGCCCCAGAATTTCAGGAATGAACTCAGGATCCTTGGCATTTATTTTCTCATTGTAAAATTGAACCTCTTCAAGGTTAAGATAGTTGTCGTCTAGGAACAAGCAATTTACAGGACGCAACTGTGCCAGCTCTATTAATTTTTTTACCATTAATCCTTTTGGTGTCCAATCTATTTGTGGAAACACAAAGAACTCCCAGACACCTAATTCGATAAGCTTTTGTTTGGCATTTTGAAAATCATTCTTTGAAACTATGCTGTTAATAATTCCTCTGCGACTTAATTCTTTAACAAGGTCAATATTATATTGAAGAGGGCTAATACCTTCTTCTGATAAGGTACCATTCCAAAATGTTTCATCTAAATCCCAAATGACAAGCTTAATCTTTTCCATATATCACTTTCACTTGTTTAATATTAAGTAATCAATGAAATATCGTACTACTCCTTCGCCACCTTTGACTGGAAGTAAGTTTATGTTTGGAAGTTGTTTGATACTATCAACGGCATCTTGAGGACAGGCAGCCAATCCAACGTTCATAAGAATTTCTTTGCAATTGACATCATCTCCAATATAGGCTACTTCGTCTAGTGAGATTTGCTCTTTTTCACAGATGGATTTGATGGCTTCTAGTTTACCGCCACCTGATGCCCCCTGTTTCAGGTAGTCTATTTTCATCTTCTTAGCTCTGTTGGCCACGATCTCGGTGGTCTCTGAAGTAATGATTGCAGTCTTGATTCCTTGATTTCGAACAAGTTCAAAACCCTTGCCGTCTCTGGTATTGAATTTCTTCATTTCATCTCCAGTTTCTGTATAGTACATACCAGCGTCAGTCAGGACGCCGTCTACATCTGAGGCTAAAAGTTTGATTTTATTACTTTCTTTTTTCGAAAGGATGTTTCGATATAATAGCTGCTCAACAATGCCCCAGTCGTCCGGTTCGTCAATTTCATAGCCAGAGTATTCTGGCATCTCTACTACTTGAATTCTACCAGACAGGCGATTTTTGCTCACCATGATATTTTCAACAGTATTTATATAAAAAGCACCGTTTTCCATCAGAAGGCCATCAAAATCTTGCCTTCTTGGACGTTTTTGATAGTCATAGTTCAGTGGAGTGCCGTTAGAATTCCAAAAGAATCGTTTTGAAGAAGATGCTGACAACACCGAATCACAATCCGACTCGGCAAGTAAGGCAAACCCATCGGAGATGGCACTTGCTGTAATAAAGGGGTTTGTGGCTTGCACAAGCATGAAGTTAGACTTAGGATCTGGAGATGTTTGTTCCAAAAATTCCAACATTACACTTTCAGTAGACGCTTGATCCTGTGCGTTCACTTCTGACCTTCTAAACAGCTTTACCTTGGTAAAATTAAAATTTAATACAACTTGATCGATCTCATCTGAATCACTCGCCACCCAAATTTGATCGATTTCGACAGAATCCTGCAGAGCTTTGAGGCACCAATAAATTAGAGGTTTTCCTGCTAGTGGTTTGATATTCTTTTTGGGAATTCCCTTACTTCCAATTCTTACAGGAACAAAGCCAATATTCATTTCGATGTTACTATTTTCTATTCTTTAATTTATCTCTTTGGACTTGTTCGATTTCCAGAATTTCTGACTTTTTGTAGGAAAGAGATTCATATGTTGCATTGAGGTCTCTAACTAGTTTTCTGAGGCCGGCAGGCTCTAGAGAAGCGGCGTGATCTGTACCTTTCCAAGTTCGATCCTTGGTAAAATGTCTTTCGATCCAAGTGGCTCCAAGGGTATAGGCTGCGTTGTCAATGGCAATGCCCAGGTGATGGCCGGAAAAACCAATGTCCTTTACTCTATCAACATACTTTTCTCTTAGGGTATTTATTTCTAGAAGACAAACATCATGAAATGGAACTGGATAACCTGAAGTGCAGTTATAAATAATCAATCTGCCTTTCGCCTGATTTGTAGTTTCAAAGAATTGAACAACTTCTTCGACTTCATCTTTGGTGGTCATACCAGTAGAAATGTGAACTTCCCCTTCATATTCGTCCCTTAGAATTTCTAACATGCGATAATTGTTATTGCACGCAGAAGGCACTTTAATCAGTTGCGGGTTGATAGATACAATCTCTTTGGCAGATACTTCTTCCCAAACAGAGGTTGAATATACGATACCAATCTTCTCGCAGTATTTTTTGAGCTCATTGTGCTGCTCTGTAGAAAACTCCAAAAATTCTCTATGTTCACCATAAGTTTCGCCATATGAGTTGGCAGGGTTTGGATGAGGGGCACTGTATTGCTCTTCGGTTAGTAAGGTCTTATTATGCCTCGTTTGAAATTTGGCAACCTCTACGCCGCATTCCTTAGCCAGATTCAGCAATTCAAGAGCTGTATCGAAATTTCCTTTATGATTACAGCCTATTTCAGCAATTATCTTGGGTTTGTTATACGTTATTTTCATCTACAGCTTTTTTATATTCTTTTGATAGTTGTTTGAAAAAATAGGTGACATACAGCCGAAATAGGGCGAAGCCAAATCCTAACATCATAAAAATTAATAGAATAATGAGTCGTTTTGGCTCACTTTTCTCAACTGGAACTACGATAGGATTAATAACAGAGAATACCGGAGTATTTTTTTGCTTCTCTAACTTTACTTGTTCGAGTTGTGTTGTAATATTTTGAAAGATGCTGCTTGCCACTTGATATTCGAACTCAATTCTTTTTTGTTCATATAACAACGATTGGGTCATAATATTTTGATTGCGATCAAAAAATCTTGAGGCCTTAATTTGAACAGATTGTAATGTCTTTTGACTTTCGATGTATTGTGTTTCCAAATAGGCAATGGTATTATTATTCTTAGCTAATTTATAGTCCTCTACATATTCTGTAAGTAGTGTAAATACCTGCTTAACTAAATCAGCACTTGCCATTGGTGTAGGCATTTTGGCTGTGATGTTAATAGTTCCATTCATTTCATCGGTTTCCAATGTGATTCTTTCGGAAAGTGATTCCATGATTTCAAGCTCTTCTTTAGGAATCTGATAAATGCCATCTTCTATTTTTGCTACAACTGGATTTTCCATTGGAAATAGGACTGACTTTAGTTTGCCAATCAGCCCGATAGTATACTCTTTTAGATAGTCTAAAACGTTTTTCCCGCTAGCAATTTTGTGATCGTAATATGAGGTAGAGGTTTTAGCATTAAACTTGATTGGTGTTTGAATCAAGGTGTACAGAAACTTCTTGCTTTTTATAACGTCCTGATAAAGCGCCGGAGAAATAGATTCTCCTGATGAGAATTGGGCACTACTTAGCCCAGCTAAACTTCCAAATCTTTCCAGAAGGCCACCTCCAATAGATTCATCACCCGATTCTGGCATTACTTTCATTGAGCTTTGAAATTCTACGGGAAGAATTAAGGCGAGTGCAACACCTATAATGAATGCAATAATTACACTAGTGATGATCTTCCGTTTTTCTTTGATCAGCACTGCAATGACTTTGAATATGTCATGTGAGGACTCTTCCATAAACTATATTAGGTCTCCTATTATCAAATGAATATAAGCTATTTTATGATTTATTAATTGGTTAACCTGTCGATAACCAGTGCTAATGTTGCAATACTTGACCCAATCGCAACCCAAGCCTGAGCTGTCATTGGCTCTCTTTCTGGTTTTTTAGGAACTACGATTTCAGCCCCTGGTTCAACTTTCGGGTAATTTTTGAAAAACAAAAAGTTTGTTGTCTGGGCAGATGTACCATTTGCATAGATAACATAGGATTTAGATTTCTTCGCTCTTTGATCAAAACCGCCTGCAGAGGCAATGAATTTTTTGAATTTAAATGATTCATCATGACGGACATTACTTGGATAGAGCACTTCACCTCTGATTCTAACAGTTTGGTATTCTCTTGGAATACTTAATACGTCTCCTTTACGTAGAATGAGGTCGTGTTTACCATTAGGATCCTTGAGAATTTTCTCCAATTCAATACCAATGGATTCCCTCTGCCTAAAAATTTGAGCGCTATCTGCGAATAGCGTGTCTTTCTTGAATAAATAGGTAAGATCCTCTTTGCGGATTTTAGCAGCATCATTACTAGATTCATCGTTCAACCCTATCAAATTGCCTTTTTCGTCGTAAATAAATGCTTCTTCTGGAATATAATACTCAGTTCTCCTGATTAGAGTGGCACCTTTTGCATAAGCAAAACTCGTTAGTCCGCCTGCTCTAGTTAAAATTGAAGAAATCTTTTCATCTTTCTGATCAAGTGCATAGATGCCTGGAAATTTTACTTCACCTTCAATCTCTATTACTTCTTGTTCGTCATAATACGGGCTTCTTCTAATTACGACCAAGTCAAAGGGACCTAGTTCAAAGTTAGATGCTTCTGGGCTCAATGTTAGGTCTTTACTGACACTAAAATTAAACACTTCGGCTGTGTTGTTAAAATCTTCTGCTTTATCAGGGTTAATTCTTCTTGCTACTTCGACAAATGAGCGGGCTGCTGATTCTTTAAATCCACCAGCAAGATATATAAGGTTTTCAACAGTAGTACCAGCTATATATGCATATTGTCCTGGACGCTGAACTTCTCCTTCTATGGTCATATAGAATTCTTCCCTCAGATCATAAATAGATTGAAATTTAACCAGGTCGTCACTTTGAAGTTCAATGGTTTTTGTGCCATCTAAAATGAGTTTTGGATCAAATCCGATACTTGACAATGAATAGTCAGCATTTTTTCTGATAATTACTCCTCTCTGCATGAAAACATCTCCTCTTAGTCCGTCTGCCCTCTTGATCAGGTCTAGTAGACTTAGTCCTGTCGTTAATTCGTATTCTCCTGGATTTAGTACAGGGCCTTCTATGGTGACCCGATTTATGAATTCATTGGTAATTTGGCCTACGAATATCTCATCACCATTATATAGATTAAAGGAGCTTGCCTCTTCCAATTTCACTGATTTCACAGTTTTAAAATTATTTTCAACTCTTCTTAAGCTAATTACCCCTCTGTAGGCAACATTGGTAAATCCACCTGAAAAAAGCATCAGATCATCAAAAGTTTCACCTTCAAGCATTTCATAGATGGCTGGATTTTTAACTTCACCATCGAAAACCACTCGATTGCCATACGGTCTGACTATAATCAAATCTTGATCTTGTAAAGTGATATTGTCACCTGTACCTCTAATTAAAAAGTCATAGGCGTCTAGCGTAGATATTAACTTTTTAGATCTAAAAATTTCTATCTTCCTTAATGAACCTTGCTCAGTAGGTCCGCCGGCACTGTATAGTGCGTTGAAGGCCGTACCAAACGAGGATAAAGAAAAGGTGCCAGGTTTTTTGACTGCTCCTATTACATGAACACTAATAGATCGCATCTGCCCCAGTGATACATCAGCAAATGAACTACTACCAATTGTGCTATAAATTCTCTTTAATCTCGAAATGATCTTCGACTTAGCCTTTTCAACTTCCAGACCGGACACATAAATGGGGCCTAGGTTTGGAATTCTAATAGAGCCTTCCGGTGATATCATCACTTGATAGGTTTGCTCCGATGCTCCCCAAATGTCAACTACTAATTCATCTCCTGGGCCCAAAACATAATGGGCTGGGGTTGGCATATTTAGTCCTGGCTCGAATGATAGAGAACTATTCTCGAAAATTTCCATACCAAAAATTTTCAACCCTTCTTCTATCTGTAAGGAATCAATCAGTATATCTGCAAATGGATCATTGGCAAGAATATCCTGTTGCATATCTTCATTATCTTCTTCGTATTCGAAGGATTGTGAGGTCCTATTCCTTGTGGTTTCCTGGTCTGAAGCGTCTTCTGTACTTCCAGATCTTACCTGCTCGATTCTCTCTCTTAGCTTTTGAATTTGAATCTCACTCATGCCTCGAGATTTTGCCATGAGAATCAACTGTTCTTGGGTATATCCACTTGATTGTACCTTGTTGATGAATTTTAAGATTTGATCATCAGAAAGTTCATCTACCTCAATACTACTAAGATTGTTTATGTCCAGTTGTTGTTGTGCTACCAGGGGATACAAATTGCCAATTAGAAGCAGGACAACTGATAAATAGAGTGCTTTTCTTGCCATTTTATTTATAATTCGGGCGCTAAATTAGATTGTTTTGGAATAAATAACGAGGAAGGATAGGATTAATACTCATATTGAGGTCAATTGCAGTTTTGAATTGACTAGCTGGTTTACCCTTTAGCAATTAGAGAATATATCTTATGCTCAAATCATGTTATCCAGGCAAGCGAAACCTGAGATTTCAATTAGGTATTACTTAGGGCGTCACCAAAAAATGCGGGTTGAGCAAATTCTCCTTGTTGTATTGCACCATGTTATCACTATCTCTTTGTAGCACCTTTCCTCCGGCAGCTCTAACGATCATGTCAGCTGCAGCAGTATCCCATTCCATGGTAGGAGCAAACCGAGGATAAAGATCAGCTTTTCCTTCTGCCACAGCTAGTAATTTCAAAGAACTACCCATGCTTACTACTTCGGGTTCGTTTAGCTCGTCCATGAATGCTTGAGTATCAGGCGTAAGATGGGAACGTGAAGCTACCACCTTAAGTCCTTTTTGATCCATTTGAATGTTGTTAGTGGAGAGAGGAGTTTCTTTCCCCTCTGATAACAAAATGGCTTGTTCACCAGTGCAAGCATAATATAGCTTTTCTTGAACAGGTACTTGAACGACACCTAGTACAGGCTCATTTTTATGGATCAAAGCGATGTTTACAGTAAATTCTCCGTTTTTCTTAATAAACTCCTTAGTACCATCTAATGGATCGATCATCCAGAAATATTCCCAGTCTTTTCGCTCTTCATAGGAGATATCACGGCCTTCTTCACTTAGAATTGGAATGTCCGTTTTCTCTAGTTCAGCCACAATGGCTAAATGTGAAGCCTTATCCGCTTTGGTAAGCGGAGAGTCATCCGACTTCGCTTCTACTGAAAAATCCCCAGTTTCGTAAATTTTCAGTATCTCGACTGCCGCATTTACAGCAGCAATTTTGGCTATTTCTAGCAGTGGTTTCAGATCCATTTTTTTAAGGAAATTTAAACAATCATTCCGGCTGCTACGGTCTCGTTTGTAGCTTCATCAACTAAAATTAGACTTCCCGTAATTCTATTTTTTTTGTAAGAATCTGCTAATAGAGGTTTAGTTGTTCTTAACTGCATTTTACAAATATCATTTGCAGTGATGTCTTTATCCTCTTCGTTTCTGTGCAGGGTACTAATATCCAGTTTATAACTTATTTCTTTAATCATTGCTTTGGCATCTGAGGTTGTGTGCCTGATTAAGTATTTAGCCCTTGGTTTTGGTCCTCGAGGGTTCAACCAGCATACCATCACTTCTATATCCTGAATGGGTTCTGGTTTGTTGTTTGTTCTGACAATCATATCGCCTCGTCCCACATCAATATCATCCTCAAGCTGGATGGAAACAGACATAGGCGCGAAGGCCTCTTCCAATTCCCCATCTAGGGTGTCTATCGACTTGATCTTTGAAGTAAAGCCTGAGGGCTCTACAGTGATTTCATCTCCGGGTTTGAATACACCGCTTGCAATTCTGCCGGCATATCCGCGATAATCATGGTATTTGTCATTTTTTGGTCTGATGACAGTCTGTACAGGAAATCTACAGTCGATGTGATTGTGATCACTTCCAATGTGGATATTCTCAAGGGTGTACAGTAGGGTAGAGCCTTGATACCATGACATGTTTTCACTTCTGTTTACCACATTATCACCATTGAGAGCGGAGATTGGGATAAAACGAACATCTTTTACTTCAAGCTTTGAGGCAAAGGATTCATAATCCTCCTTTATTTTTTCAAAAACCTCTTCACTATGATCCACAAGGTCCATTTTATTGATGCAAACAATGACATGTGGGATTTGAAGTAGTGATGCGATGATTGAGTGTCTTCTTGTCTGTTCTATGACTCCCTTTCGTGCATCAACCAGAAGTAATGCACAGTTAGCGGTAGACGCACCTGTTACCATATTACGTGTGTATTGAATGTGGCCGGGCGTATCGGCAATGATAAATTTCCTTTTTGGGGTAGCGAAATATCTGTACGCAACATCGATCGTAATGCCCTGCTCGCGTTCGTCTTTAAGCCCGTCGGTCAAAAGAGCTAAGTCTGTATGTTCGAGACCCTTTCTCTCACTAGACTTTGCTACTTGGTCCATTTGATCTTCGAAAATAGACTTCGAATCATAGAGTAAGCGACCAATCAATGTACTCTTTCCATCGTCTACACTACCTGCTGTGGTAAAGCGGAGCAATTCCATGTCCAGGTAAGAGTTGTTATCGTGTTTTTTGTTATCCATTGTCTTAATGATTGACTTTGCTTAATTCTAAAAGTATCCTTGTTTTTTTCTATCCTCCATAGAGGTCTCTGAACGCTTGTCGTCTTCTCTGTTTCCTCGTTCGGTTTGACGAGCAGAGGCCACCTCGTCAACGATTTTCTCTAATGTATCCGCATCAGATTCATCTCCTCCGGTGATGGTGATATCCCCAAGTGTACGGAATCTGATTCTTTTTGTCACGATTTCTTCGTCTGCTGCAATTTGAATGTGGTCAGATACTGGCAACCAGGTGTTGCTCCTTCTAATCACCTGTCTTTCATGTGCGAAATATAGACTTGGAAGTGCAATATTTTCTGACAAGATATATTGCCAAACATCCATCTCCGTCCAATTGCTGAGCGGAAATACTCTGAAGTGCTCACCCATGTGACATCTACCATTGAAAATGTTCCAAAGCTCAGGGCGTTGATTTTTTGGATCCCACTGGCCAAATTCATCTCGGTGAGAGAAAAAACGTTCTTTAGCTCTGGCCTTTTCTTCATCTCGTCTAGCACCACCAATACACGCATCAAATTGATGCTCTTCAATAGTGTCAAGCAAAGTGACAGTCTGAATGGCGTTTCTGTTTGCGTTTTTGCCCTTTTCTTCCGCTGCAGCTCCATCGTCAATTGACTTTTGAACGGATCCCACAATTAATTTGACTCCTAGCTCGTCCACATATTTGTTTCTGAAATCCATGGTCTCCGGAAAGTTGTGCCCAGTATCTACGTGTACAAAAGGAAACGGTATTTTTGACGGAAAGAATGCTTTTTTAGCTAGGTGAGCTACGCAAATGGAGTCTTTCCCTCCTGAAAATAATATTGCTGGATTTTCAAATTGAGCAAAAACCTCTCGCAAAATGTAAATAGCTTCTGCCTCGAGTTCTTTTATGTGTGTAAGATTATAGTTACTCATTATCTATTTGATTTTTTCTATTACAAGGTCATAAATTTTCTGGACCCCTTCATCTATTGTCAATTTGTGTGATTCTATTTCAATGTCCGGACTTAGAGGTGCTTCAAAAGGAGAGTCAATTCCTGTGAAGTTTTTTATTTCACCTCTTCGTGCTTTGGCATACAGTCCTTTCACATCTCTTTTCTCACATTCTTCCAATGGGCAATTGACAAATACTTCAATGTATTTTTCGCCCATTTTCTCACGAATTTTAGCTCTCTCTTCTTGGAAAGGAGTGATGAAGGCTGTAAGCACAACCGTGCCAGCATCCACAAAAAGGTTTGATACCTCAGTTATCCTTCTCAGGTTTTCCTTTCTACTCTCATCTGAAAAATCCAGATCCTTGTTCAACCCACTACGAATATTGTCTCCATCGAGTATGTAGGTGTTGATGCCCTCGTTGAATAATTTGGTTTCAAGGTTGCTGGCAAGAGTGGATTTTCCAGAACCTGACAGTCCAACAAACCAGATTAAAAAGGGTCTATAACCCAATTTCTTCGCTCGGTCTGCTTGAGTAATCTCGTGATTATGAGGTATAATATTTTCGTTCACTCTTCTTCTAAGTTTTTTCTATCTAATCCCAGATTTACGCGGTACCATATTTCCTCATGACCATAATAGAAGGCCATCTTAAGGACAGATTCAACTAGTGCTATTAATGTTGCTTTCTCGAGTGCATCGTCGTGTCCTCCAAACAACAATAGCGCCAGCAAAAATGTGGTTGCCGAAGCGATCACTCGCCAGGTTATGGCCTTAGCAATGTGCCGCATTCTAGTATTCAATTTCGTACTAAGTCTAAACCAAATTCTTTCATGAAAATAATAGATCACTATTTTCAGCAGAGTCTCAATAACAGTAAGCCAAGATGCCAGAGCTATCTCTGCTTTACCGAAGAAAGCTAAAGTTAAAGAAAAAGTGGTGGTCGAGGCTATGATTCGCCAAGTGACGGATTTAGCTATATGTCTGACCCTACTGTCCATATTTATATCGATTTAATTTAAGATAAGAGTGTTGAAAACGCTTGAAATTTTGATACAGTGTACTAAAATAAAGCATCAACAAAGAGTAGTCGATCGACGAGTCGTATATGTCAATAAATTTTCCAATATCCTATCTGTAGGGTTAAATGAGGCGCAAACTTAGTAACAAAAGTTAATTCAGGCAGCATCAGACTGCAAAATCTATAAACTTCCATCGGAAATAGTAGTAGGCAGCACGCCTTTTACGTCATAGATGACGGCACTTTGATTGATCTGACTCCAATCGAGTGATTTAAAGTCATCATGAGCTACCGCTAGAATATAGGCTGAGTAGTGATTGGAGATGTGTGTTTCTAAGTTACGATCATATTCCTCATTCACTTCTTTTGGATCAGCCATTGGGTCATAAATTTTCACCTTTATGTTATATTCTTCAAGTTCCTGCGCTATATCAAGTACTTTGGTATTTCTGATATCAGGGCAATTTTCCTTGAATGTCAGACCCAGGATAAGCACTTCGGCATTTACAATCTCTAGTTTTTTGACTGTCATAAGTTTTATAACCTCCTGAGCTACATGTTTGCCCATGTTGTCATTAATTCTTCTGCCAGCTAGAATTACTTCTGGTAAATATCCCAGACTCTCCGCTTTGTGAGTCAAATAATATGGGTCTACTCCTATGCAATGACCGCCAACCAATCCAGGTTTAAATGGCAAGAAGTTCCATTTTGTGGCTGCTGCCTCGAGTACCTCGTGAGTATCGATTCCTATTTTGTTAAAAATCAAAGACAGTTCATTGACAAATGCTATGTTAATATCACGTTGTGCATTTTCTATGACTTTGGCCGCTTCAGCTACCTTGATCGAAGACGCCAAATGTGTACCTGCCGTAATAATGGATGCATAAAATTCATCTACTTGCTGTGCTATATGCGGCAAGCTGCCACTTGTTACCTTTTTAATATCCTTAACACCTCTTTCTGTGTCTCCCGGATTGATTCTTTCGGGAGAATATCCACAGAAAAAATCTACATTGTACTTCAAATTTGAAGTATTTTCCAATAGTGGTACACATTCGTCTTCAGTACAACCAGGGAAAACGGTAGATTCATAGACTACAATGTCACCTTTTTTGAGATACTGACCTACAAGAGACGAAGCCCTTTGGAGAAGACTTAAATCTGGGTTATTGTTTTTATCAATGGGTGTAGGAACGGTTAATATATAAAAGTTGGCATCCGACAGATGGGCCGGCTGATCCGAAAAGTTGAGGTTTGACATGTTTCTCAGATCTGACTCACTTACTTCCCCTGTCCGGTCTTGTCCATTATTTAATTCCTTGATTCTATCCGAATTAATATCAAATCCAAGAACCGGATACTTTTCGGCAGCGGCTATGGCAAGTGGTAGCCCGACATATCCAAGACCTATTATAGCAATTTTATATTCCATATGTCCTTAAATTGGGGTTTTCCAGATTAGATCCCATTTGATTTAACTTTTGAGCTACAGCACAGTCCTTATACTTTTACTTTTTTCATAAAGTACTCCAGTGTTGGTTTCAGTCCTTCGCTACGCGAGAATTTTGGTTCCCAGCCCAACAGTTCTTTTGCCTTTGTAATATTTGGCTTGCGCTGCTTTGGGTCATCAGTTGGTAAAGGTTTATATGCGATCTTGGACTTACTGCCCGTCAGCTTGAGAATTTCTTCGGCAAATTGGTTTATAGTGATCTCACTTGGGTTTCCTATATTGACCGGATCTGCACAATCACATAATAGTAGCCTATAGATTCCCTCGACCAAATCGTCGACATAGCAAAATGACCTTGTTTGAGAACCATCTCCGAATGCCGTAAGATCTTCTCCACGCAGTGCCTGGCCAATAAACGCGGGTAGCACACGTCCGTCGTCTAATCTCATTCTAGGACCATAGGTGTTAAATATTCTCACAATCCTGGTTTCAACTCCATGAAACGTGTGATATGCCATCGTGATGGCTTCCTGAAATCTTTTGGCCTCATCGTAAACGCCTCTAGGGCCTACAGGATTTACATTGCCCCAGTATTCTTCAGTCTGTGGATGTACCAGTGGATCACCATATACCTCGGAGGTGGAGGCTATCAGCATGCGTGCTCCTTTGGCCTTAGCCAGTCCCAAAAGATTGTGGGTACCAAGTGAGCCAACTTTTAAAGTCTGAATAGGCATCTTGAGATAGTCTATTGGACTGGCTGGCGAGGCAAAATGCATTATATAATCCAACTCACCAGGAATATGGACAAATTTGGAAACGTCGTGATTATAAAACTCAAAGTCCTCCCTATGAAAAAGGTGTTCAATGTTGTCTAGCGAACCTGTAATGAGGTTGTCCATTGCAATGACATGACAGCCTTCTTTCAAAAATCGATCGCAAAGGTGTGATCCAAGAAAACCTGCTCCTCCAGTAATTAATACTCTTTTTTTACTCATCGGTATCTAAAAATTAAATTGGGCGCCTTGAAAAGCGCTGTAAGTTTTGTCTCTTTCGGATAAGAGAATATCGTTTTGATCCAATTGCCACTTGATATTTATGTCAGGGTCGTTGTGGCAAATACCTCCTTCATGCTCTGGAGCATAAAAATTATCTACCGCATAGAAGATTTCGGCTTCTTCGGAGAGCACAAGAAATCCGTGGGCAAACCCTTTTGGAATGAATAACTGATTTTTCTTATTCTCTGTTAGTATAGTAGAAAAGTGTTTTCCGTAGGTAGGCGATTGAGCACGAAGATCAATGATTACGTCCTGGATTTCACCTCTGGTAGCTGTTATCAGCTTTGCTTGTGAGTAGGATGAGGACTGAAAATGCATTCCGCGTAAAACGCCTTTGGTGGATTTCGAGCAATTGAATTGCACAGGAGTAAAATTCGTTCCTGTTTGTTTGCTAAAAGCTTGCTGGTTGAACCATTCAAAAAAATAACCTCTGTTATCCTTATGCAAAGTTGGCTCTATTTCGTAAGCACCTTGAAGTGCGAGTGCTTCGATTTTCATTTCGATTTCAATAGATTGATTAAGTATTCTCCATATCCACTTTTGATTAGTGGAGTAGCTATTTGCTCAAGTTGGCTTCCGTTGATATATCCCATTTTATAGGCTACTTCTTCAATGCACCCAATTTTGAGCCCTTGACGTTCTTCGATGATTTGCACAAATGATCCGGCTTCGTTCAGGGACGCAAAAGTACCGGTATCCAACCAAGCCGTCCCTCTGTCCAATATTTGGACTCTAAGTTTTTTTTGCTTTAAATACTGATTGTTGACTTCGGTTATTTCCAATTCCCCCCTAGGGCTAGGTTTTATGGTCGCACTTATCTGGACCACTTCGTTGTCGTAGAAGTACAATCCTGGCACGGCATAGTTGGATTTAGGGTTTGCTGGTTTTTCTTCAATGGATAGTGCTTTATTATTTTGATCGAAATCTACTACACCATATCTTCCTGGGTCTTGTACGTGGTAGGCAAAGACAATTCCACCATCAGGGTCAATGCACTGCTGTAGTTTGGCTGAGATCCCAGAAGCATAAAATATATTGTCTCCTAGAATAAGCGCTACCTTGTCTTGTCCGATAAATTCCTTGCCAATCAAAAAAGCTTGAGCCAGGCCTTCAGGCTTTTCCTGAACGGCATATTCGAAACGGCAGCCTAATTGACTACCGTCTCCTAATAGTTTTTCAAAAAGAGGCAAATCCCTGGGCGTTGATATGATTAAAACTTCTCTGATGCCAGCGAGCATTAGAGTAGACAAGGGATAATAGATCATGGGCTTGTCATAGACAGGCAAGATTTGTTTACTTACTGCCATAGTAAGTGGGTGTAATCTTGTGCCTGAGCCTCCCGCTAGTATTATTCCCTTCATATTTGTATTACGGCCTTATGCCCGGTATTCTGGCTGATTATTTTTTGCCTCAAAACTAGCTATTAGAAATTGAAATGGGAATTTAATCTTGAATGATTACTCCACTCGCTTCGAAATTGTACTCCATTTTTGGCTCCGTGATTGAGGCAATGTACTCTTCCGATTCTCCTGCGTCTTTCGCAAAATGTTTAAGATCCTCAATAGACGTTTCTTGTTTTTTACAAAAACCTTGGATGATTGCTTTTTTCCCTTCCATTCCAGATTTGGGAACAAAGAAACCATAGTCCTTAAAAGTCACTCTAAGCGAATTCTCATCTCCTGTTTTCAATTGCATCCAGCAACCCTTCACCGCACATGTTTTTTCAATATCTGCGACTAAAGTCATTGGCACAGAATCCGATTCGCTCATCAGGGTGGATAGTTGTGCTATGCCTGTAACATTAGAGGGGTCAAAAGCTTCTCCATAGGACACCTCTTTGGGTTGCTCCTTTACGGTTTCTTTTTTCCCACATGCAGTCGCTAAGAGCACTGTAATAGTTATCAAAAAAAGGTTTTTCATTTTAATTTAGATTTGAGTTGTGTTATCCGATTGTATGATTCTATAATGCGAGCATATGGGATTTCTTCTGAAACCACGAAGCTCTTAATTATTTTGTGTATTTCAGCACCTGTTCTTCTCTCATTTCCCGGCACATTGTTGGCAAAGAGCATGACGTCTACTCCGGCATTGATAGCCATCTTAATGGATTCTTCAAAGCCATAATTTTTTGATATTGCATGCATCTGCATGTCATCCGTAAAAATCACTCCCTGGTAATCTAATACACCTCTTAGAATGTTGTTGATTACGTAGGGCGAAAGCGTGGCAGGAAGCATGGATGGATCCAGATGTTGGTTTATTATATGTGCAGTCATAATACCATCTACACGTCCTGAGTCAAGGAGCCATTTGTAGGGCATCAGCTCTGAAAACTGCCAGGTATTGCTGACATCGGCTATCCCGAGATGAGAGTCGTTTTCAGAACTACCGTGGCCGGGAAAATGCTTCAGTACAGTTATTACATTATTTTTTCTGTGCACATCGACCACTATCTGAGCATGTGCTGCCACAGTTCTGGGGTCTTCGGAATAGCTTCTACCCAATTTCGATATGACAGGATTGTCAGGGTTAATAGCGACGTCTACGTCAGGTGCATAGTTGACATTGAACCCATACTCTGCCAAAGTGAACGCTGTTTGATTTGCATAGTAGGCAGTAGAATCTAGATTATTGATAATTCCTAATTCTCCTGCTTCTCTGGTCACCGGAAAGCCATATTTAGGTTTCAACCTATTTACCCGTCCACCTTCTTCGTCTATACTAATAAACAGTTTATAATTGGAAGCTTGATTGAGCAAGTCGATGGTTCGCTTAAGCTGTTTTTTAGGGTTGTCTTTGTGAATATTTTTTTCAAATAGTATAACCCCTCCTACTTTACCTGCTCTAATTTCTTCCAGTATTTCTGCGTCATTTGGCAGATAGGAAAAGTCGCCTATTCCGGTTAGAATCATTTGGCCAATCATTAGATCCAAGCTTACCGAATCGTCTTCTACAGTGGACTCCTGGGCATATGCATATGTTGTGATTGAGATTAAAACGCAGTATAGAAAAAGCTTATTCATACTTTAAACCTTAAAATTTGATGCAATATAAGTAACTAATTCTGTATACTTTTGCAGGCACTTTGTTTTAAAGCGCACATACAATGCCACTTTTTGGTGCTTTGAAATTATAACACTAGTTTTAGTTTATGCAAATCGAGCCCGGCCAGTTATTAGCCCAAATCAATTCTCCCGCAGACATGAAAAGTCTGGATGCTGTACAGCTGGTGAAGCTGTCTGAGGAGCTCCGACAATATATAGTAGATGTAGTTTCAGTGTATGGCGGTCATTTTGGCGCAAGCCTAGGCGTAGTAGAGCTTACGGTAGCCCTTCATCATATATTTGATACACCTGAAGATCAATTGGTTTGGGATGTTGGGCATCAGGCTTATGGTCACAAAATTTTGACAGGGCGAAGGGATCATTTTCATACCAATCGATTTTACAACGGGCTTTCGGGCTTTCCAAAGAGAAAAGAAAGCGAATATGATGCTTTTGGGGTTGGGCATTCGTCAACCTCGATATCGGCAGCTTTGGGAATGGCAGAGGCCTCCAGACACAAAGGGGAGAAGGATAAGCAGCATATAGCTGTCATTGGAGATGGAGCGATGACCGGAGGAATGGCATTCGAGGCCATGAATCATGCCGGCGTATCTAAATCAAATCTACTTATCATTCTCAATGACAACTGCATGTCTATAGATCCAAATGTAGGTGCACTTAGAGATTACCTGACTGATATTACGACTTCAAAGACGTATAATAAGATGCGTGATGAGGTTTGGAATATACTTGGTAAAATAAGCAAATTCGGGCCTAACGCTCAGGAAATAGCCTCAAAGGTAGAGAGTAGCGTAAAGTCATTTTTGCTAAAGCAAAGCAATCTTTTTGAATCGTTGAACCTAAGGTATTTTGGACCTATTGATGGTCATGATGTAAACCATCTTGCGAGCGTACTTCAGGACCTAAAAGAAATTCCAGGTCCGAAAATTCTTCATGTTCTGACTAAGAAAGGAAAAGGATATTCTCTCGCGGAAAATGACCAGACCAAATGGCATGCACCTGGCACCTTCGACAAATTCACCGGAGAGATTCACAAAAAAGTATACGAGACTCCGCAGCCTCCAAAATATCAAGATGTATTTGGCCATACTGTGGTGGAGCTGGCAGAGAAAAATGACAAGATCATGGGAATAACGCCGGCGATGCCGTCGGGTTCCTCAATGAATATTATGATGAAGGCGATGCCGGACCGAGCTTTCGATGTGGGAATTGCGGAGCAGCATGCGGTAACATTCTCTGCGGGTCTGGCTACTCAAGGATTAATACCCTTTTGCAATATTTACTCAACATTCATGCAACGCGCGTATGATCAGGTAATTCACGACGTGGCGATACAAAATTTGAATGTGGTCTTTTGTCTTGACAGAGCTGGGTTTGCCGGAGCAGATGGACCGACCCATCACGGTAATTATGACCTGTCGTACTTTAGGTGTATTCCTAATATGGTGGTATCCGCACCAATGAATGAATGGGAGTTAAGAAATTTGATGTACACTGCACAGCTGCCTGATCAAGGCCCTTTTTCAATTCGTTACCCCAGAGGAAATGGTGTATTACCAGATTGGAAATCAGCATTCGAAGAGATAGAAGTAGGAAAAGGAAGGCAATTGTGTGCTGGTGATGATTTGGCGTTTGTTACCATTGGCCATATCGGCAATTATGCAACTGAGGCTTGTGAACGTCTTAAGAAAGAAGGAGTTGAAACAGCACACTTTGATATGCGTTTTGTAAAACCGATTGATGAGGAAATGTTGCATCAGGTATTCAAAGAATACAAATATGTAATCACTGTAGAGGACGGCTGTCTACAAGGTGGGTTTGGCAGCGCTATTCTGGAATTTATGGTGGATCATAATTATCAAAGTAAGGTACTCCGACTTGGAATTCCAGACAAGGTAGTAGAACACGGCACTCAGATGGAATTGCACAAAGAATGTGGCTTCGATCCGGAAGGGCTATATCTCTCCGCTAAAAAACTTCTAACATTAGAGACGGTATAAAAGAGGCAGGTCTGACTTCATAAGTGGCCAGACCTACTTGTTGTATTTTATCCCATGGCTTGACCAAATTTAGATAAGGAATAGATGACGGATATTATAAAATACCGTTGCATGGTATTGTAGCGCTGATCTTCAATATAATTACTATCATTTACCCTATTGATTCCGACGTTCTGATCCAGAAGATCGAAAGCATAGAGCTTAAGTTGAGCTCTGTCGAATTTCATAAAACTTCGAGATATATAAGCACTCAGCAAGGGGAACGTTGCATTATCGCTAAACGAATCACCGTGATAAGTGATATAGTCGAAGTTGGTTTTTAAGGTCCATTTTTTAAAGAAAGATAGTTTGAAGTGGCTATAGTATGACACTTGACTAAAGCTTTGATTTAGAGCCTTGTTTTCGGAATATTTGGTAACGTTGTGAGCAAGCCTCAAACCAGTCTTCAAATCGAACACCTTCTTTTTTCTGTTTTCTATACTGAAATCGTAGGAATTGATCCATCTGTCTGTGTTGTTTTTTACCTCATCAATGAATTGTATTCCTCGATTATAAGTGGAATTAATGTCCAGATTGATTTTTGCTCCCAGGTCTCTGATCGGTGTGCCGAATGATGCATATGAGTTGAGCAAAATGTCTTCATGGACATTGACAGGCCTCATGACTTGCACAAAATCTTCGTTGATTGACACACTATTGATGATTCGATCCTTTGTGTAAACGCCGCGAAGTGAGAGAAACAAATTTGTAAAATTGAACATATCAAATAGACGATAATTGAGATCGAACATGTGACGATATTCAGCCTTAAGATCCGGATTGCCTATATACTGTTGTAGGGGATTGCTATTGTCGACGAACGGCTGAAGTTGAGTTACCTCTGGTGCATTGATGCCGGTTCGGTAGCTGACTTCCAGGTTCTTGGATGAGGAGAATTCATGGCTCCACCGAATACTGGGTAAAACATTGATGAACGATCTACGGACTTTACTAATCTCGTTGTCATAGGTTCCGTCTAGAGATGAACTTTGCATTTCTAGTCCCATGGTGATCTTAGATTTGTCTCGACTCACCAGATACCGAATTCCACCACGATGGTAGTCGAATTTTCTGCTATAGATATTGCTTAACTCTGCATTAAAAGTGGATAATCCGTTTGTTTCCTGATCATAAAATTGCTTGGAAAAAGTGCTTTCTGATCCGGCATAGAGATATGACAGCGACATATATTTTCTACCGCCTAGAGGCTCAGTATAAGTTACAGAAGCACCGTAGTTAAGAATAGTTTCGTCCTGATCTTGAAACTGATCGACGGTGTTAAATTCGCTGATCTGCTCGTTTGAATAGAAAGTATTTTCTGCCCGCTGATCTGCTTCTTTATCATCATTTTCATTGCCAATATTTGAGTCTACTACAAAGGTTCTTCCAGTCGAATTCAGACGTGCTCGATAGAGTGCTCTGGTCGAAAAGTTGAAATTGGAGCCATTAGATTGATTTACGAATGCGTTAGTATTGGCGAGTACATCATTTGTATCATAGGTTTCATTATACGAAAGATTAGTTAGAGAACCGTTATTGCCTTTCACTGCGCCACGTAAGGTCAAATCCTGATTTTTCCAGCCATGTTTCAGCCGGAAGTTTAGTTTGTGACTGTAGTTGTCTGTGTCACTATTTTGATTTTGTGTAGACAGGTATTTACCATTCGCAATTTTGTTTTCTCTTTCACTAGACTGAATCAATTTATTTTGAATTCCGGTGAAGAAATAATTCGACTCAATGAATGTATTTTTTGAGAAATCGTGATTGTAGTTTAGTCCCAGAGATTGTGAGGAAGTCACTCCGTTTGTAGGCGTCATCCCGATATCGTCAATAGAGATATTGATACGTCCCCCGCCTCCGGCTAGCCCTTGCAGTCCGCCAGAAAAATTAATATAATCGTCAATTGAGAAATTTTGTTCGTTGGTATTATTTATGGCACCTAGTAATGACATTTGTGATTTCGAATCAAATCGATTGAGGCTAGTTTTACCTTCATGTCGATCATCAGACCCGTATCCGGCAGTTAAATCTCCGAATATTCCATTTTTATGATCGTCTTTCAAAGTGAGGTTTATGGTCTTGCTTCTTTCTCCATCGTCAATGCCTGTGAATTCTGCTAGATCTGAAAGTTTGTCAAATACTTGTACCTTATCTATAGCCTCTGCCGGCAGGTTTTTTGTTGCAATCTGCGGATCGTCGCCAAAGAATTCTTTTCCATCTACTAATATTTTTTCGACCTCCTCACCTTGTGCTTTGATGGTGCCGTCTTCTTCTACTTCCACCCCTGGAAGTTGCCTCAGCAATTCTTCGACCTTGTCATTAATTTGTGTAGAAAATGCTGCAGAATTATACTCTATTGTGTCTTTCTTAATCATTATCGGTATGTGATCTGCTGTGATCTCTACAGCATCCAATTGATGGCTGTCTTCAATCAATAGAAACTCTCCAAGATTTGTAAGACCACTGACGGTGACTTTGCGACTTGTATTAACAAATCCCAAATAGGCAATCTGCATAATGTATTCTCCTGAAGGAATGTTTCTTATTTGAAAATAGCCTTCTGAATTTGTGATGGAATACCCAGCCATAATCGAGTCCGATGGCTCTAGCAGTACGGTTGTTGCACCTACCAATGGGTTATTATCCTTATCGGAAATGGTGCCATAGACCAAAAATCTTTCAGGACTCTCTTGAGCATTTACATAGGGTACCCATGCTGTAATCAGCATGAGGCACCAGACTAAAGTTTTCATTATTGTCGCTCGATTCTTCTGATCATCATACCTCCATTTCCGGAGATTTCTTTTTGCTCGGCCATTCGTTTTTCAACAATTTCCTGAAACTCTTCACGTGACACTTTTTTCCCATTTTTTGGCGCTTTCAATAGTGATTGATCAACTGTTTCAGTTTGAATCTCAACAGCCGAATAGGTCATTCGGCCCTCTCCAATGTCCAGAAGCAATATCATCCCCGGTAAACCGCCATAGGTGGCTGGTCCAGTTGACACGGGTATTATCAGGGCAAACCAGGCACTTACCGCCTCTTCACCTTCTTCAATTACTAGCATGGCTTTTTGACATTGATACCCAAGGATGGTCCGCTTCTCAGGGAAGATTTTCCATGGGTTGGGCTTCGATCTTGAAATGAGGAATTGCTTCCCAAAAAATTCACGACTTTCTACTACTTCCTTTTTACCAAGATCCCTGAATACAAAACTTTCAGGTCGTTTGATGTTAATTACCATCCCACCATCTTGCTCTTGATTGAGCATTTCGACATCTTCCGCAGCCTTATCTTTGTAACTACGAAAAATACTGTATTCATTATTAAACAGGAGTTGATTTTTAGCACTGATTGACTCGGGCATTCTGGATTTAATTGCCTGTCCATTTGGACCGTCAAAATCCAGTTCTAGTTTTCTTTTTTCTTCAAAGACTACAGATCCTTGATTCTGAGAGAGGCTTACAAAGGGCATGATAACGCCCATTAGAATAATTAGCTTTTTCATTTGATTATGATTTTAGTTTGGACAAGGATACTCTTCGGAATCAGTGTAGGATGTTGCTATTGCAATAAGAAATGTTATTGGATGTGAAGTCTTGTTAAGAAAATTGACTGAATTAATCTTTTTTAACAGAATTGCGTATTTGGTTGCCTGCAGACATTGACGCAATAGTTGCAATATGCCTTGGCCTCGGTCAGATAAGTGTTCAGAAAAATGTATATTGTCAATTAGCGTAAAGCGTACTTATGAGACTATTCGATCGGTATATTTTGGTGTTTTTTGTGCTGCTTATTATTCTTATTGGAGGATGTAAGCGCTCTAGCCTGGAAAATGTAACCTTGAGCAGTAGTTCAGGGGAGAAAGACACTACCTATGGGTATGATCCAGATCAATTGATAACCAATGATTTTGATCAAATAAAAAAGCGAGGATATCTGACAGCGATCGTGGACAATAGCTCTACCGGAATGTTTCTGTATAGAGGAGAGCCGATGGGGTATGAGTATGAGCTTCTATCGTTGTTTGCCGCTAGTATAGATCTAGAGCTCCGATTTGATATTACACCAAGTATTGAGGATGGGTTCAGAAAGTTAAATGCTGGTCATGGCGATATTTTAGCTTACAATCTCACGGTGACAAAGGATCGTCAGCGTTTCATTGAATTTACGTTGCCTCATAATTTAGTGAGACAGGTGCTTGTACAGCGCAAGCCAGATAATTGGCGAGACATGAAGCTACATGAAATAGAAAAGACCTTGTTGAGGAATCCAATTGATTTGATTGGCAAAGAGGTCTATGTCCGAAAAGGCTCTGCTTATACTACACGTTTAAGACACCTCTCCGAAGAAATTGGAGGTGACATATTGATCATTGAGGAATTCGAAGAGCTTGAGACAGAAGCGCTCATCGAAATGGTGGCGGATAGACACATCGATTATACTGTGGCAGATGAGGACGTTGCGCTTGTAAATGCTAGGTATCATCCAAATCTTGATGTAAAAACAGCCATTAGTTTTCCTCAGCAAATTGCCTGGGGAGTTCGTAAAAAATCGCCCCAACTCCTGGACACACTTAATGCCTGGATTGTAAAAATGAAACAGACCAGCGACTACTATGCTTTATATGATAAGTATTTCAAAAGCTCAAGAAAGAGCAAAGAGAGAGTGGAGAGTGATTTTTTCTCTACAGATTCCGAAAGACTTTCTCCATATGACAGTCTAATAAAGCTCAGTGCCGATAAGGTGGGGTGGGATTGGAAATTGCTGGCGGCACAAATTTCTAAAGAATCAAGATTTGACCCAGATGCTCTTTCTTGGGTGGGGGCTAGAGGATTGATGCAGATCATGCCCAAAACCGGGCAGTCCTATGGGTATAGAAATCTGTACAACCCTGATCAAAATCTAAAAGCAGGAGCTGAGCATATTTTGTGGCTACAGGATGTTTGGAGCGAGCTAGATGATACTACTGAGCGGGCTAAGTTTGTATTGGCTTCTTATAATGTAGGTCAGGGGCATGTCCAAGACGCCGCAAGGTTAGCCAAAAAGTACGGAAAGAATCCTCTGTTATGGAGCGACGTGGCGGTTTACTTACGACTCAAGTCAAAAAAGAAATACTACAATGATCCCGTGGTTAAATTTGGTTATTGCCGAGGAGATGAGCCGGTGGATTATGTCAATGATATTTTCTACCGATATAGTCGCTATCTCCAAATGGATCAGAGCGCCTCTACTTCTCAAGAGTAAGCTGATTAATTGGAATACTTCAAATTGATAACCAAAATGTTCAATTTAGGTATTATCTTTAGAATTCTTAATTCGTCCAAAATTTTCTATGAACGCGCAGCTCCACCAATTATATATAGAATACATTAAGTCTAGAAAGATTAAAATTCCGGAAGATCAATTCAATTATTTGGCGAAGTTGTATCCAGCGCTATTGGTATGTATGAGCGATGGAGTACTTGACAAGGAGGAGTGGGATGGTATCGTGATGGCTACAAGGGGGCTTTCGGCCGAATTTGTAAGATCACCGACTGATGATCGAGATATGATTGCTATGTCTTTCAGGACTGAAATCAGATACTTGCTGGACAATGTGGATAAATGGAACAAAAAATTTCTCAATGCTTTGCATGATAGCATAAAGGACAACAAACTTGATCAGGAGTTTATCATGGAGACCATGTACCTTTTTGCAAATATTACAGACGGTATTTCAGATGAAGAGCAGGAAGCCATCACCAAATTAGCTCACAGACTAGAGATCGATCAGGCTTGATACTTGGGTAGTTTCACTTGATCCAGGTAGAACAATATCCTATTTGATTTATAATTCAACGGGGCGATCTTTGTTATTTCAAGAGATTTGTGACTGATGAAAACCTCGAAGTAATTCCCATCCAATAAAAACAAATTAACCTTATATTCATAATATCTGATGTCGGTCACGAACGTACCGTTTTTGTATATATGTTGAACCTGATCCCCTTGGGACATGTTCAAAAATTGCACCTGGGTCATTTAATCATTATTGTTGTTCGTATCAATATACTTAAAAATCAAGGAAATCTTTAAGCGATTTATCGAATATTAGATCGTGTTTTTCCTGCAGAATTTCGTCCAGGTGGTTGTGATATTCACTAAATAGTGTCAGATTATTGTGTTTTCCGCCGTGGATGGGTATTAATCTGGTGGTAAGTGGAGCTTCTTTTCGCAATCTAACGCTTGAGCGGTATGGAATTAGCCCATCTTTAGTGCCGTGTATAATATACACTGGGCAACTAACGTACTTGATCCAGATGTCAGTTCGGATGTGATATTTGAGTAAAATTGACAAAGGGAGGAAAAACAACCACCTGGAGGTTAGTTGTGACAAGCTGTAATAAGGAGCATCCAGGATTAGCATTTTGGGTTGATTTTTCGAAGCGAGCTTAGCCGCAAAACCCGAGCCCATGGATCGGCCGTAAATTACAATTTTCTTCTCTGGGTACCATGCTCTTACCTGGTTGTATACATATTGACTGTCCTTATAAATGGCTTTTTCGGCCCGTTCACCAGTGCTTTTTCCAAAGCCGCGATAGTCGATTAGCAAAACTTCATAATCGTTTCGTGTGAAGTCTTTTGCATACTTGCTCCACCCTTTGATACTTCGAGTATTGCCATGGAAATAAATAACAATCCCTCTAGGCTGCTTTACGGTAAAATGGAGTCCGTTGATTCTGACACCCTCTTCAACATCAAAAAAGTGTTCTTTGAAAGGCTCATCATATTTGTACTCAAAGTCTTCGGGCAGTTTTTCCGGATGAAACATAAAATATTCCTGCACCCAATAGACCAGAAGCGAGAGTAATAAATAGATACCCAGGCCTATCCAGATATATTTTTCCATGTCATAAAATACGGGAAATTATAGCCCGCCACAAATTAATTGACAATCGACTAAGTGATCAGGCATTTTTTTTTGTCATATATGTAAACCGTGGCATATGAAAAAATCAGTAGTAATAATCGTCCTGGCTCTTCTTGCATCGGATTTAGCCTGGTGCCAGTATAGGCCCTATCATCATGAAGACTTGCAAAAGCATAAAAAGAAGAAGGTTAAAAGTTTCTCTATTCACCAAATAGAGTACGGTTATGGGATGGGAACTTATTACAAGCCACAAAAATTTCAGGGTTTGCAGGTTGTCTCCGTTAATCGCGCGGGAGGGACATTTGACGATGTGTATTTCATTGATAAAAACGGAAATACACAGTATCACACGATTCGACCGACTGCTCCTCTCAATACTTCTCCTCACGGACCGGCAAATTATGACAGTTTCAATCCAACGGGTTATAGGTATGAGTCGATTGGGCAGGCCATCATTGGAGGGGTAGGTAGTCTGCTAACGGGATTTATCAAGTAGCCTAGATCTTAATTACGTTAGTATTTTTACGACTGACCATTATTGGCGGCATATTGGCCAATATTTCCTTATGCATGGCTTCCAACAACTTTTTCTTAGCATAACTTTTCTTTACTACCAGCCCTACCTCTCGTGTGGGTACTGGTTCAGAAAACTTTCTAAGTTTCGATTGCTCATCTTTACTCAGGTCTAGTGTGAAGAGTTCAGGCAGGAGGGTATAGCCTCCTCGTCTATCGACCAGTTTTTTCAAAGCCTCTAGGGAGCCGCTTTCATAGAGGACGCGATTATTGTATCGTTCAGCCTTTTTTGCATTGCAAATATTTAGCATTTGTTTTCTAAAGCAATGGCCTTCATCCAAAATCCATAGACCCTCATTCTTTAGTTCGGCGGAGTCTATACTCTTTTGTTCGAATAGCGGATGTCTGTGTGAGACATAAGCATAAAATTCTTCGTAGAACAAGGGTATTTCTTGTAGGTCACTTTCATTAAGCGGAGTCACCAGAATGCCAATATCTATCTGATCTTTTTTTATCAGATCCAGCATATTTTCTGTCATATGCTCGCTGACCTGCAGATTGATTTTAGGGTATTTTTCTACAAATGGCGATATGAACAGTGGAACCAGGTATGGAGCGAGAGTTGGAATCACTCCGATTTTGACATCTCCCCTAATTTCGTGTTTCTCATCATCGATAATCTCAGATATTTTCTTTGATTCGGATACTATAACTCTGGCCTGCTTTAGTATTTGTTCGCCGATATCAGTAGGCTCAATCGGGTGTTTTGACCGGTCGAATAATATTACCCCCAAAGTGTCTTCAAGTTTTTGAATCTGCATACTGAGGGTCGGCTGAGTCACAAAACATTTCTCTGCAGCTATAGCAAAATGTCTATAGTTGTCTAAAGCGATGATGTATTCTAATTGTACGAGTGTCAATTCTTGTTAGATCTGAAAGTGATAAAAAAGGCCCGAATCTCGAGCCTTTATGTTATTCGATAATTTTAAACTCAACGCGCCGGTTTCTAGTTCGGTTTTCTGCCGTGTCATTTGGACCTACCGGGAGAGTTTCGCCGTAGCCGATAGACTCGAGTCTGGAAGAGCTGATACCGTTGGCGATAAAATAACTGTAGACAGACCACGCTCTTCTTTGCGATAAGTTGAGATTGTAATCGTCGTCACCGATAGAATCCGTATGACCTGAGATTTCAATTTTATTTATTTTGTTGTCGAGCATCAAAGTTAGAATTCTTTCGAGTTCGGCGTACGAAGACGTCTTAAGATCCGACTTGTCAAAGTCAAAGAAAATATTGTTCAGGGCGATGGCTACGCCTTTTTCAATAGGAGTTAGATAAAGATCCTTTTGAATATCAGTTATTTCAACCACCTCATTCAGATCCACATTTTCACTTTGTGAGAGATAACCATCTTTTTGTGCCAATATGCCATAGGTAGCCCCAGGTCTAACTTTGAATACAAAATCCCCATATTCATTGGTATCTGCATGTCCTACCGTCACACCATCAGGTAGACGCTCTACCAGCACGCTCGACACCGCTGGTTCATTGGTCTTAGAGTCGAAAACCTTACCATGTATGGTAACAAATATTTCAGTTGGATCAATTGTCGCCGGTTCATCAGAAGGTTCGACAAACAACTCATCGATTCTGAACCTAAATACGTCAGTGTTTTCATCAGTCCTGCCTCTTGTAAAATAGGCATGACTACCTGTGGATGGTATATTGAAGTATGTATCATCATCTGGTCCATTTACCCCCTTACCAAGGTTTTCTGGTTGTGACCAGTTGGTCCAGGTGTCATCCAGTCTTTTTGATACGTAGATGTCAGCTCCTCCATATCCTCTAAATCCTCTGGAAGAGAAGTACAAGGTCTCTCCGTCATGATGAAGAAAAGGGCCACTTTCTACATCCGCTGAGTTAATCGCATTGCCGAGGTTTTTTGGTTCAGACCAAGTGCCATCCGCCTGTGAAAAGGACACATAAATATCTCGATCTCCGTAAGTGTCATCGCGTTCTATAGCCATGAGAATAACTTTGGTATCAGAGCTCATATAATAATCAACCTTTTCGGAGTAATTGTAATCATTAATTACATCCAGGTTGGTAGGCTTCTCCCATTTGCCATCGCCTTTGCTGCGACTCATTGAGATACCTTGAGCCATTCGTCCTCTTTTCTCATATCTATTACCCAGAAGAAGGACAGTTTCACCATTTACCTGTGTAATTGAGCAAATGAAATTGGGTCCGGGAGTATTCAGTGGAGGACCCAGGTTTTTGGCAGGGAGCCACTCTTGAGTCTCTTCGTCCAGTTCGGAGTACCAAATATCTTCATAGTCGTCTACACCGCCGATGTTGTCTGGGTGAGACCTGCGACTAAAGTAAAGTGTTTTTCCATCTGGCGACAGTATTGGGCTTTGCTCTAGGTATTGACTGTTTACATTTTCACTTAGTTTTTCAGTGCTCAACTCTTGGTTCACATTTTTTGCTAAATCGATTAATACACTTATCGGAATATTAGATGAGGAAAGACCAATCGCATCAATACTGTTAAAACCAGGTACATTTCCACCTTTGACATCTACTCTTATATAGGCAATACGATAAGGTGTCTTTTCGAAAAACAGATTGAGCAATCTACTCTGCAGAGGTATTGGCCTTGGGTTTAAGTCAAATATCAAATATTCGTTGTCCAAAGAGTCATATGCAAAAACCTTCGATATTGCTCCAGGATTTTCTGTCTCTGCAATTGCTATTTGCTGGGCTCTAATTGGAGTGTCGAATTTTACTACGATGTATTCATCGTTGTCTGGTCTGGCAGGTCGCCATGCATTTGGACTTTCACCGCCCTTAGGATACACATTTGGCGCATGTAGGACCTGACTTGCAGCATACTGCAAAGCCGTCGTTTCAGACGTGACATGCATGACTTCAGATGCCCATTTGACTGTTTCTTGACCAAATACCTGTGAAGAAATTAATACAGCAGCTATTAGAGTGAATATGTTTCTCATTGAGGATGACTATTTATTTATCAAGGGGATAATAAAGTTATTCAATTAAATTATTGCCTAAGTATTCTTACTTCTACTCGCCTGTTTGAGGTTCGGGCTTCGTCCGTTCGTTCCCTGGTCAGCGGTTGGGTTCCTCCAAATGCCTTGGTTCGGATACGAGTTTTCTTAACTCCCTTTTTAGTAAGGTACTCTTTTACCGCATCTACACGTTCTTGCGATAACCGCAGGTTGGCTTGGGCATTGCCCTGAAAGTCCGTATGACCTTCCAATTGAATATTAATAGCTGGTCTCTCTTCTAGCCACTCCACAAAACTGTTGAGTTCGCCATATGAAGATTCATCAATAATAGCACGTCCTCTTGCGAAGATCAAATTGTGCAGGTTAAATTTTTCATGAGCTGCATCAGGTTCCATTACGAAATTTTTCTCGATCAGCTGGGTGCCGTAGTCGATCACTTCCATCTCTTCGCTTATAGTTTTAAAACCGTCTGCCTTTACATTGATAATATATTTTATGTTTTCTAACATAAATAGTTCATAGACACCATTCTGCTCATTGGTGGCTGCGATACCCATATCATCATAGTATGGCAGCTTTTCATAGAATACATTAGCTATGATAGGTGATTTGGATTCATGGTCCAGAACTGTGCCTGTGACTCGAATTAATGCTCCCTCTTCATGTGCCTGACCGACAGATTGATTAATTGGCGTAATCAAATAAAGCAGAGCTATCAAACACAGGGGGCTTTTTGAGCATACAATTTTCATAATTCAAGTAGATATTATAGAATCAAAAGTTTGATAGCCTGTAATTTAGCTATAATTTAAAAATTACTCCAATGAATGGTCATTGAATAGAAGAAAGCCTATTTGCAGCAATGCTCCCCACTGGTGTTGATCGTCGTCATAGTAGTTGACATGAAATCCTATAGGACCAACCAATGAATGATAAACAACGCCAGTACTTGCCGCATAAGAAGGGTTGAAAGATTCCCTTTCCAACACCGCTCGCTCTCCCGCTTGACCCGAAATGGATTCTAAAGTATTGAAGGCAAATCCCTCTAATCTTATTTGTAAATTTTTGTATGGAGACCAAACATTTTTTAAACTAAGAGCGACGTGCTTACGGCTTCTAAAATTTTCTAAGACCAACGTTCGGCTATCCATGAGCGGATAATATCCCGGTGAGTTTATGATTGTACTCAGCAGAGTGCCAAAGGACGGTTGATTTGAGTAAACCGCCTGGAGGCCCAAGCCCAGGTTGAATTTTTGTCCTACTGCATAGTAGCGTTCAGTTATTAGCCTAATGGAGTACCAATTGTAATTATTTACTTCCGGATTTTGAATTTGTGAAGTAGCTCCCGGTTCATATGTGCTTTCAATGATTTGATAATTCAAACTAAACTCAAATTTTGAGCCACTTGAAGCAAATTGTCTATAGTTAAAGCTATTGTGATACAGCTTGGATTCAAATCTATAACCTTTCAAACTGAGGTCATCCAGGCTAAGGTTGGTATTGACCTGTTCAAGATTGCTGAATTGATCCCTGTTTAGGATATAGGAAGCTTCGGTACTAAATCCGAGCTTGCGACTAAGAGGAAATCCGAAGAATATTCCAAATTTCCGATCTACTCTATCGAGTACAGTAAGTTCGGGCTTGCCGAGCAAATAATCGGAAAGGTTTAAAAAGTCCCGATGGTTGATCGAGATGACTGGCCCAAAGGAGAACGGTTTTTTCCCCGGTAGGATCAGGCTATTTTTGAAATAGAATGACTCATAAAATGGGCCTATGTACAACTTGGCTGAATACTGCTCCAGCACTCTAGACAATCTTTTGAAATCGAGACCAAAATATAAGTAGGAAATGTTTCTGCTGGTGAGGCTTCCTCCGATTTTGGCCCGCAGTCTTGGGTTAGATCGTCCAGATAGGCGAAAGGTGTAGCGTTCTCCTCTGTGATAGCTTGGAAAAATGTTTAAAAAGTAGTCATTGTTGATCAACCGATAATAGGCTTGTTTCCCCTGCTCCAGGTCAAAGGGCTCATTTTTATTAAAAACCTGGGTGATGTACTTTAATTTTTTATCGCTAAATCCGTCAACCTCAATCGCATCAAAAGTTGCAGGAATCTCTTTTGACAAAAATTTTTCTCTTTTTTGATTGATTTCTTCGGGTGATACACGACGTGCTATTTTCTGTTTGATCAGATCCATCTGAGCAAGCGTAGACTGATAACCAATCTCATATATCTCCTTCGCTTTGTCAAAATCCAAAGTACTGTATTCAGACAATTTTATATCTAAGAATACATCCGTGCTGTCGAGGAGGTTAGGATCACCTTTGTTGAGCATAAAGAATAATATGGACTCAGCGAGTATTTTTTCATCATCATCTTTTGGGTATTTATCAAGAATCTTGCTGCCAACGTTCACCCCTAAAATGACATCAGGATCAAAAGCCTCACGAGCAGGGGTCACAGGAAAATTGTTATATACCCCACCGTCAAACAGCAGCTCGCCATTTATTCGAACAGGTCGGTAGAGCAGCGGAATAGCCATAGACGCACGTATGGATTCATAGAGCACTCCACTATCTAGTACTACTTCCTTCTCTGTAAAGATATTAGATGCCACAGCCTTAAATGGAACCAGCAAACTGTCATAATTCCCTTGCGACACATATGATGCATGCTGCAGTTTCTCTGCTAGATTGATATTCAGTACAAAATCACGATCCAATGAAGGATCTATGCTAGCGGCAAAAATTGAATCAAATTGAAGCTTGAGAGTCAACCAGGCTGGGTCATTTGGGATATCATCAAAGCTATTTTGATACTTTTCATCGATCACACCATCTACCCAATCTTGAAGCTCCTGAGATAGCGCCAGTTCTTTAATCTGCTGTGGTGTATATCCAGCTGCATAAAAACCACCGACAATACTGCCCATAGAAGTACCCACTATATAATCAATTGGAATATTGTGTTCTTCCAGTGCCTTTAGTACGCCAGCGTGTGCCAGACCCTTGGCTCCTCCACCGCTAAGTACCAGGGCCACTTGTTGTGCCTTTGTGTAGAACGAAAGGAAAAGAGTTAAAATAAATAAATATCGTTTCACAGATAGTGAATATAATGTTGAAGATCGAAGCCGGGCTTAAAAATATCCTAAACCGACCAAAGCGGTTTGAAAAATTTAAAATAAACTAGGCAAAGCTATTTCAAAACCTATATTTGCTGCGCAGGATTAAAACCAAAATGGCTTCAAAACTATACGATAGTACTCAGTTAGACTTATATAGAAATCGATCCAAGTTCAAGTGGGTGGTTCTTGCCATATCTATCGTGATTAGCATTGTTTCTATTTATTATACCAATGTACTGGTAGAAAAAATAAAATCAAGGGAGGAAAAGCTAATCGCGCTCTATGCCAACACCCTGGAGTATTTTGCCAATCAGGAAAATAACTCGGACCTCAATTTTATTTTCGACGAAATTATTCTTTCCAACAAGTCCATACCGGTGGTAATGGCTGACGAATTGGGTAATCCTCTAGAATACAAAAACATTTCTGCAGCTGATAGAGCTACGACAAGAAAGGAACGCGATCGTATTCTAATCAATGAGATCAGAGAAATGGAAGAAGAACATGAACCACTTCTGGTGACTCTTCGGCGTGATGGAAGTATTACTGGATATCAGTTTATTTACTATAAAAACTCTCTGCTGCTTACGCAGCTCAAATATTATCCATTAACACAACTATTGGTCATTGGCATTTTTGGCATGATAGCATTTCTGGTATTCAACTATTCAAAAACTGCAGAACAGAATAAGGTTTGGGTTGGGCTGGCAAAGGAAACGGCTCATCAGCTTGGCACCCCGCTGTCATCGCTCATGGCTTGGGTAGAATATTTGAAATCAGATGAAAATCTGAAGGATATGGAAATGATAGGGGAGCTGGAGAAAGACGTCGAACGGCTCAATATGATTACCTCGCGTTTTTCTAATATAGGTTCTGAGCCTATTCTTCAAAGTACGAATGTTTATGGTCTGATAGAGGAGACTTTAAACTATCTCAAAAAAAGAATTTCAACGAGAGTAGAATTTACCCTGGTGTGTTTTCCTAATAAGGAATTGGAAGCCAATATCAATAAACCCTTATTCGAATGGGTAATCGAGAACCTTTGTAAGAATGCAGTGGACGCCATGGGAGGTGAGGGAAAAATTCATATTAAAATTCTTAAAGCCAACGAGGGACACATTATTATAGACATAGCTGATACTGGAAAGGGGATTTCTAAATCAGGTATTCAGAAAATATTTCAGCCTGGTTTCACCACCAAAAAAAGAGGGTGGGGACTTGGTTTGACTTTAGTGAAACGAATAATAGAAAACTATCACAAAGGTAAAATCTTTGTAAAAAGATCAGATGTGAATAGAGGAACAACCTTCAGAATTTCATTAAAGTCATAATCAATCAAAAAGAAATGCGATACTTGGGGAAAAACTAATTAATACCTTAACTTCGCACTCTGAAAAAACAGGACACAATTTTTCATTGAAATAAACAATTAAGTAATGGCAAATAGTGGTAAAATCACACAAGTAATTGGCCCGGTAGTAGATGTAAGCTTCGAATCTGATGGCGCTAAGGTTCCAGATATTTTGGATGCGTTGTTCGTAACCAAAGAAAATGGACAAAAAGTAGTGTTGGAATGCCAGCAACACTTAGGCGAGGATAGAGTAAGAACCATCGCGATGGAAGGTACCGAAGGATTGACAAGAGGTATGGAAGTTACGGATACCGGATCAGCGATCACTATGCCAATTGGAGACGATATTAAAGGCCGACTATTCAATGTAATCGGTGAAGCAATCGATGGTATCGAACAGCCTAAGGGAGACAAAACACTTCCTATCCACAGGCAGGCACCAGCATTCGAAGACCTTTCTACCTCTACGGAAGTATTATTTACTGGTATCAAAGTAATCGACTTGATTGAGCCTTACTCAAAAGGAGGTAAAATTGGATTGTTTGGAGGAGCTGGTGTTGGTAAGACTGTTTTGATTCAGGAGCTGATCAACAACATCGCCAAAGGACACGGTGGACTTTCCGTGTTTGCCGGAGTTGGAGAAAGAACAAGAGAAGGAAATGACTTGCTTAGAGAGATGATTGAATCAGGCATCGTGAACTACGGTGAAGAGTTCATGGAATCTATGGAAAGCGGTGGATGGGATATCTCCAAAATTGATAGAAAAAAATTAAGTGATTCAAAAGCAACTTTTGTTTTTGGACAAATGAATGAGCCTCCAGGGGCAAGAGCAAGAGTTGCTCTATCTGGTCTTACAGTTGCTGAATACTTCAGAGATGGAGATGGCGATGGACAAGGAAAAGACATTCTTTTCTTTGTAGACAACATTTTTAGATTTACTCAAGCTGGATCTGAGGTGTCTGCCCTACTAGGGCGTATGCCATCTGCGGTAGGATACCAACCTACACTGGCTACAGAAATGGGAGCCATGCAGGAGAGAATTACTTCCACGAAAAAAGGTTCGATTACTTCAGTACAGGCGGTATATGTTCCTGCTGATGATTTGACTGACCCTGCACCTGCAACTACGTTTGCTCACCTTGATGCTACAACCGTACTTTCAAGAAAAATTTCTGAGCTTGGTATTTATCCTGCAGTGGATCCTTTGGATTCTACTTCAAGAATTCTTAGCGAAGAAATAGTTGGAGCAGAGCACTATGGCTGTGCACAGCGAGTAATAGAAATTCTTCAGAGATACAAAGAACTACAGGATATCATCGCCATTCTTGGTATGGATGAATTGTCTGATGAGGACAAGGAAGTCGTACATAGAGCCAGAAGAGTACAAAGATTCTTGTCTCAGCCTTTCCATGTAGCGGAGCAGTTTACAGGCCTGAAAGGAGTATTGGTAGACATCAAAGAAACCATCAAAGGATTTAATATGATCATGGATGGCGAATTGGATCACCTTCCTGAAGCAGCGTTTAACCTTGTAGGAGGAATAGAAGAAGCGATTGCAAAAGGAGAAAAATTATTAGCAGAAGCTAAATAATTGCAACTATGTATTTGGAAATAATCACACCAGACGAGAGCGTTTTTGAAGGAGAAGTAGATTCAGCTATTTTTCCCGGAAGCGATGGATCTTTTCAAATTTTGAATGATCACGCACCATTAGTTAGTTCAGTAGGTAAAGGAGACGTGAAGATTGTTCGACAGCAAGAAAATAAGCCTGAAGAAATTCACTTCAGCATCGACGGCGGAGTCGTGGAGGTACTAAATAATAAGATTTTAGTGCTAGCGGAATCAATTGGAGAATAAGATCAGGTGTAAAAAAATGCTAAAAGCCATGAAACTTGTTTCATGGCTTTTTTTGTGTAAAACCACCACCGGTGCCACTGAAATTTGTCAATAAGTTTATGAATTTTTTGTATCTTGTTGGCTAACTATCTAATTTAATCGACTTCTAATTAGAAACACATGTCAGGCAAAACAGCATTGATCGTAGGTGCCACCGGATTGGTAGGTAGAGAGCTCTTAAACGTGCTCTTAGAGAATGATCATTACTCCAAAATATTAATTGTGGGGAGAAGTTCTCCTGGTGTGAAGGATAATAGAATTGAAGAGCTGATGATCAACTTCGATAATCTCTCTGACTATAAAGATCAGATTAGTGCAAACGACTACTACTGCTGTATCGGTACTACTATGGAAATGGCTAAATCAAAAGAGGCATTCTACCGAGTAGATTTTACATATACCCTTGAGCTTGCCAAGATGTCCATGGAGGATAGTCAATGTGATCAGTTTCATATGGTATCTTCATACGGGGCCAACGCGCAATCCGGATTATTTTATAATGCAGTCAAGGGCCAAATCGAAGATGCATTAAAAGAACTTAATATGAGGGCACTTCACATTTATCAGCCTTCTCTACTACTTGGTTATAGAAAAAATTTCAGACTATGGGAAGAGGTAGCCAAGATCGCATCAGGCGTTCTTTCCTTTTTCATAATAGGATCGAGACTAAAGTTCTGGGCAATCGAAGGTATTGAAGTAGCAAAAGCCATATACTATGTAGCGTTGAGCGGAGAAACAGGGGTACATGTGCACAAGCCTCTCGAAATGAAACGAATAGCACGCACCAAAGAATACAAAGGTGATAACAGTGTTACAGCGGACGTCTGAAGCGTCAGTACAAATAAATAATCATACGGTTGGTCAAATAGGACTTGGATTAATGATCCTGATAGGCATTGAAGAAGCCGACAATCAGGAAGATATTGATTGGCTGGTTCGCAAAATATCTAACTTGCGAATCTTTAATGATGAAAACGGAGTCATGAATCTCAGTCTGCTCGATGTGGATGGAGATGTGTTGCTCATCAGTCAGTTTACCCTACATGCTAGTACTAAGAAGGGAAATAGGCCATCTTATATCAAAGCTGCTAAACCAGAAACGGCGGTTCCATTGTATGAACGATTTATCGAGCAGTTGGAAGGCGTACTGAACAAGACTATACAGACGGGTGAGTTTGGAGCAGACATGAAAGTGGCCTTGGTAAACGACGGGCCGGTCACTATTACTCTGGATTCTAAAAACAAGCAATAATGACTATAGAAAAGGCACAAGAGCAGGTAGATGAATGGATCAAGAAGTATGGTGTGAGATATTTTAATGAGTTGACCAACCTTGCCGTACTTACCGAAGAAGTGGGTGAACTTGCGCGTATTATCTCACGTAAATATGGAGATCAGTCATTCAAGGACAAAGAAGAAGATGGCGACCTGGGGGATGAAATGGCAGATGTGCTATGGGTGCTCTTATGCCTCGCCAATCAAACAGGTGTAGATCTCACCAAGGCCTTGGAAAAAAATATCAAGAAGAAGACCCAACGCGATTCTAAGCGTCACAAGGAGAATAAAAAACTATGGAAACAAAAGCCTCCTGAAAATTAAAGACAGGGCGTTTCCAAGAATGTCAAGAAGATGAGCACATTCCCTTCACAGATTTTTAAACCTGAGATGCTAGATGGATATCTGGACAGGTTTGAGATTTTCGAGATGGACAATGGATCGAGCCTGTCATTCCAGGTACTACCTTTGGGGGCAATTCAGATTCTTTTTCAGTTGAGGCACTCCGTGTATCACAGTACGTCCTTCACAAATGGTTGGGAAAAACGACCCAAAGCTTTTCTTGCTGGCCCCTATAATCTAGGCTATTCCATGGCAGTTGACCCAGGAGTTAAGATTTTTTCATTGAAATTCTTACCAGGGCGCTATCAAAATTTTTTCCCTAACCCAATTGATCAATTCAAAAATTTAATAGTGCCTTTGGAAGATGTGTGGGGGCCATCGGGACAAATTTTGACCGACAAAGTTTTTAACGCGTCATGCCATAAGGAAAGGTGCAAAATTGTAGAGCAGTTTCTTGTGAGGAGATTTCTGGATTTGGAGTATTCACCAATAGAATTGGCCGTTCAATCATTGATTCGAGATAAAGGAATGGGTAGGGTGAAAAGATTGGCGGAGGTATCAAACCTTAGTCCTGCTCAATTCAGAAAAAGATTCACAAAAGAAATTGGACTATCGCCCAAAGAGTTTCAACGAATTATTCGAATCGGTGCAGTCCATAATCATTATTGCCAATTTCCAACTTTGTCACTTACACAATTGGCCTATACTTTTCGATACTATGATCAATCACACTTTATCCATGATTTTCGCTCAATCACAGGTCAATCACCTATGAATTATTACTCCTAGCGAGCGATTTTTACAATTCATTCATAATTAGAAGTGTTTTCTTAGCTCCAAAAAACTAAGAATTACATGGCACACAGAACAATTATTTTTCTCTCTGTATACTTATCTATCATCTTAAGTTCGATATCAATAGCTGCCCCTTTAGACTCTAGTCAGGTAGCGGAAAACGGACCAACAGAATTTGATTTTCTGATCGGTGAATGGAAAATCACTAACAAAATTTTAAAGCAAAGATTGAGTAATAGCGACGAATGGGTAGAATCTACAGCCTTAAGTCGCTGTTGGAAAATACTCGATGGCTTTGGGAATATTGACGAGTTGGAAATGGAGTCAAGAGAGGGAAAAATGTTTAAAGGCAACACCATTCGGATATATGACCCATCTCGAAATGAATGGACTCTTTATTGGGTGGATAACTGGAATCTCCATTTAGGGGTCACAAAGCAAACTACAGGGTCTTTTGAAAATGGCGTTGGGATTTTTTACGGACAAGAGGAATTTCAAGATAAAACGGTTCGACAGAAATTCACCTGGAAGAGCCTTGGAAATGACAAGGTATACTGGGATCAGTCATATTATGATGAAGAGAGTCAGCAGTGGGAGGTCAATTGGATTATGTATTTTGATAGAATAGAAGATTAATAAATTGAGAAGGTTTTTCTTAAAGCTTGCTTAAGCAATCCTTTCGGCCAAACAGTCTGCAATAGTCTTTAGTACCTCCTCCTTGTCTATGTCATTATGCGGTTCGTGTTTGATGCCATCCCATAGTTTATAGCTGACAGAGCCTTCTGATGCCATTGCGAAATCTGCTGAAGCCTTCGAAGAAGTTATATGATCTTCAGAGCCATGAAACATGAGCACTGGAATTCTGTTTTTATGAGCGTTTTCCAAAGCCCAGAGTCCTTCGCGATAGCACTCGGTGAAGAGACGGGTTGAAATCTTGTTATGCACGAGTGGGTCTTGCTTATAGGCCTGATTTACCTCATCGTCATTTGTTAAATCATTGATTTCTAGTTGATTGGATTGAGTCAAGGATGGCAGAATACGAGAAAATACTTTCGCTAATTTGGTTTGCCATGCTGGTGGTTCTACTGCAAGCTTCAGCCAAGGAGAGGAAATAATTGCACCTTTAATTTCATTGACGCTTTTTCGAAGGATATAATTGGTTACAATATTGCCTCCAAGACTATGTCCATATAAAAATATGGGGGTATCGTTATATTCTGCCCTGGCATACATCAGTAATTCCTCTACGTCATCGAGGAGCATTTCATGAGAAGGCGTATGTCCTCTTTTGCCTTCCGATTTACCATGACCTCTAAGGTCTGTTGCAAAAAGAGAAATTTTGTTTATGTTGAAATATTCAGCTACGTGCCGATATCTGCCGATATGCTCCCCTAGGCCATGAACCAGGCAGATAACCGCCTTAGGATTCTCGACAAGCCATTCCTGACCAGTTAAGGTAGTGCCGTCTTTTGCGGTAAGGTTGAAATTTTCTATTTCCTCCATGAAGAGCAGTTATTTTTTGTTGGTAAGATAGACACCCACTAATACAATCCCAATTCCGAGGATCTGATAAATATTGAGTACCTCACCATCCACAACACCCCAGCCAATGGCGACAATTGGGATCACATAGGTAACTGAGCTGGCAAAGATGGGAGAAGCCGTTTTGACCAATTTATTGAATATTACCAAAGCTAAAGCTGTCCCAATAATAGCCAGGGTAGAAACGTAAATCATCCCAGTGATAAACTCAGGTGCCATGGATATTTTGTCAGTAAATCTTGTAGCAAATAGTAGATAGACCAGACTTATTGGGCTCACCAGAGTGAAAGATATTGCTGTAATATGCAGGGAGCGAATCTCAGACAAATATTGCTTGATCAGGTTGACGCTTGTACCATACATCATTGTTGCTGCGATGACAAAGAGGGCATATAAATTGACACCCGAAAGATCGAAGTATGCCTCTCCCAGCATAATAAATGAGCAACCAAGAAAGCCGATGAAAATACCAAAAGCGTTAATCTTATTGATTTTTTGTTGAAAGAAAACCAATCCGATGAGTAACACAAATACCGGAGTTAGTGAGTTGATGACTCCGGTAATTGCACTTTCGAGCTGTGTTTGTGCGATGGCAAATAGGAGGGCCGGCAGAAGGCTCCCTACAAATCCAACAAGGAAAAGGGGGAGTAAATTTTTCCGTTCAATTTTCCTGACAATTGGTAGTGAGAAGGGTAGTAGACCTATAAATGCAATGAACATTCTGAGAGTGCCCACCTCGCCTGCTGTAAAAGACAACAAACTTTTTTTGATCAGAATAAAGGAGCTTCCCCAGATCAACGCCAATAAGATAAGTAATAGCCAGGAAAGCAATCCTGGAGACGATGGCCTTTCTTTCATTGACTCACTAGATTACCTGCATGGAAGACCTCTTCAATCTCATCGAGAATTTCAACAGTGTCTGCATAGGTGGGTGATTCTACCAGCCGTGCTCTATAAGGTTTGAATCCTGGTATACCTCTGAAATAATTCGTATAGTGACGGCGCATTTCGAAAATACCTTTTTTATCGCCCTTCCATTCTATTGAAAACTTAAGGTGACTTTTTACGGCTTTCATTCTCTCAGAGAGAGTAGGTGGAGCCAGCTCTTCACCAGTTTTGAAATAGTGTTTAATTTGATTGAAAATCCATGGGTTGCCAATCGCAGCTCGCCCAATCATGATACCATCTACACCATACTCCTCTTTATATAGTTTTGCTTTTTGTGGAGAGTCGATGTCTCCATTACCAAAAATAGGAATATGAATGTCTGGATGGTTTTTGACTTCGGCAATTGGATTCCAGTCCGCTTCACCTTTATACATCTGCTGCCTGGTACGTCCGTGAATGCTGAGCGCTTTTATGCCGACATCCTGTAATCTTTTGGCGACCTCCAATATTCTGATATTATCATGATCCCAACCCAATCTTGTTTTCACAGTCACCGGTTTGCTTACCCTATTCACGATTTCTTCCGTCATCTTCTGCATTTTGGGCAAGTCCAGCAAGATACCGGCTCCTGCCCCTTTGCAAGCTACTTTTTTTACCGGGCAGCCATAGTTTATATCTACAAGCTCTGGGTTGGCCTCCTCCGCTATAGCTGCGGCCTCTCTCATAGATTCAATTTTTTCTCCGAATATTTGAATACCTATTGGTCTTTCATAGTCATAAATATCCAGTTTTTGAATGCTTTTTGCGGCATCTCTAATTAGTGCTTCAGACGATATAAACTCGGTATACATCAAGTCCGCTCCATTTTCCTTACAAACAGCACGAAATGGTGGGTCACTCACGTCCTCCATGGGTGCCAGCAGCAAAGGGAAATCCCCTAATTCTATATTCCCTATTTGTACCATGTCATATTCTAAAGCTATTCAAGCACTACTTTTTGTTTATTCGGAATATCCGATCATTTTTGTTGCAAATTTAGTCCATTTATGACCAATTCACCACAAGGCCTACTAAACCCATTTTCCCATGTAATGGGAGCAGTGTTACTCTCGCTATTTAGTTTTGTTTTTGCGCCATTTTTGTTCTTGCCCTTGTATGCATCTTTGATCGATTCGAGTTTGGCTGAGATCATGCATCAGGTAATGAACAATGAGCCGACGATTGAAATACAGTTGGTTCTTGTCGCAGGCCAATTTTCCGTCGCATTTTGCAGCTTTATATTAATACCTGCTTGGTATATAAAACAGTATGGAGCTGATAAACTCACTGACTATTTTAACCCATCTACATTCAAGTCGAATGCTGCTCTACTTACTTTCGGGCTGACTTTTATGCTTATGGTGGTCAATAGCTTGTTGATCGAATGGAATATGAATTTTCAATTTCCTGATGCCGTAGCAGCCACTTTTGATCAAATGGAGGAGCAAGGAAGATTGATGACTGAATATCTTACAAATTTTAAGTCCCCGGCTTATTTTATCTGCGTGTTGCTAGTAGTCGCCGTAGTACCAGCGATTGGAGAAGAGTTACTTTTTCGAGGCCTGATTCAAAAGTATCTGGAGGGCAAATGGCGCAATCCTCATATGGCAATTTGGGTGACTGCGGTATTTTTTAGTGCCTTTCACCTTCAGTTTTACGGCTTTGTTCCGAGATTGGCACTGGGAGCTTTTTTCGGCTATCTTTTTTATTTCTCTCGCAATTTGTGGTATGCTTCGCTCGCTCATTTTATCAACAATGGCTTCACGCTTTTGATGATCTATCTTTTTCAGCTTGAAGTGATAAAATATGATATTGAAACTACAGAATCTATATCCCATTGGACAGCTCTTGCCTTTGCAATTATTGGCGCTATTCTGTTTGTATTGTTCAGAAAACAATTTCATATTACAGATAATTTAGAAAATGAGTAACTGGCAAAAAGTCTTTTCTGATAAGCATGAATATCGCGCTGATATCGTATTGGCTGTATTGAAGGATTCCGGACTGCAGCCTGTCATGGTAAACAAGAAGGATGCAGCCTATCAATTTGGCTACTTTGAAGTACTGGTTGCTCCTGATCACGTACTAAGAGCGATTAAGATAATAGAGAATGACATCAAGTTCGAGTAAATTTTCAGACCTTGCCAAACGTTTGGTAACTGGCCTAATCGGTGCCTTTGTCGTACTCTTTGCCATCGCCTTTCACGAATATGGTTTTTTCTGTGTTTTCTTGTTTCTATGTATTCTCACCCAACTAGAATTTTACAAACTTATTATAGCCAATGGTATTGTGCCGCTCAGAACTTTCGGAACAATCATGGGTGTCATTCTATTCACAATGATCTATCTGGTAGAGAAAGGCACAATTAGTTTTGATTCTTTTTTCATGATTTTACCTTTTAGTTCCTGTATTTTTTTTATCAAGCTGTATAAAAAAGATGAGAAGAAGCCATTCACTAATATTGCTTTTACTTTTCTAGGAATCATCTATGTGGCATTGCCATTTTCGCTACTGAGTGTCGCAGCATTTATATTGGACCGATACAGTTATCAAATAATAATCGGGATATTTTTGATCCTTTGGGCCAGCGATACAGGCGCATATTTTGCAGGCATTCAATTTGGAAAGAGAAAACTTTTTGAGCGAGTCTCACCAAAAAAATCGTGGGAAGGTAGTGTAGGAGGAGCCATACTTTCGATGGGATTTGCGGTAGGAGTGTCTTATTTTTTTACTGACCTGGCGCTGTGGCATTGGGTTGCAATATCAGTCATTACTATCATTGCCGGTACTTACGGTGACCTGGTAGAATCTCTATTTAAAAGAAGTATGGACATTAAAGATTCAGGCAAAAAACTGCCAGGGCATGGCGGCTTCCTGGATCGATTTGACGGATTATTATTATCGATTCCATTCATCATTATTTTCTTAAAGTTTTTTGTTCAGGAATGATCGAATATTAAGCGTATTTCCTGTTTTGACAGGATGAATGTGTAATTTTGCGTACCTAAAAATGACAACACACAAACAGTAAAAATGGGATACATAGAACCTGCTCCAATTAAGGATAAAGAAAATCCTTTTGAGTCAATGATGTCGAGATTTCACATCGCGGCACAAGCACTAGGTCTTGACGACGAAATTTACAATGTTCTAAAGTCTCCATACAAGCAGGCCATCGTTTCGTTGCCTGTTACCATGGACGACGGCTCAATCAAAGTATTTGAAGGATACCGAGTGATTCACTCTAACATACTAGGGCCATCTAAAGGTGGTGTAAGATATGATCTGGGTGTCAACTTGGACGAAGTAAAGGCTTTGGCGGCTTGGATGACCTGGAAATGCGCTGTAGTGGATATACCATACGGTGGAGCTAAAGGTGGAATTTGCTGTAACCCAAGAGAAATGTCTGCTGGAGAAGTTGAAAGACTGACAAGAGCTTATACGCAAAACATGCATGAAATTTTCGGTCCGGATAAAGATATACCTGCACCGGATATGGGTACAGGGCCAAGAGAAATGGCCTGGATGATGGATGAGTATTCGCGTGCACAAGGAATGACCGTCAACGCTGTTGTTACAGGTAAGCCAATTGTATTGGGTGGCTCGTTAGGTCGTACGGAGGCCACAGGTAGAGGAGTAATGATTTCTGCGCTAGCGGCAATGGAGAAGATGAAAATCAATCCATTCAATGCTAAATGCGCAATTCAAGGTTTTGGAAATGTAGGCTCTTGGGCTGGTAAACTACTCGAAGAAAGAGGAGTAAGTGTAGTGGCTGTCAGTGACATCTCCGGCGCATACTACAATGATGGTGGCATCAATATGTCAGAAGCTATCGAGTTTAGAAATAACAACAATGGACAGCTGGAAGGATTTCCAGGTGCAGAAAAAATAGACCCAGACGAACTTCTCCTGTTAGAAGTAGATGTACTGATTCCTGCGGCAAAAGAAGATGTGATCACATTTGACAATGCCGGAAAAATCAAAGCTAAGCTGATCGTAGAAGGAGCCAATGGCCCAACTTCCGCAAGAGCAGATGCTATTTTACAAGAAAACGATGTACTCGCAGTTCCGGATATTTTGGCGAATGCTGGTGGTGTAACAGTTTCATATTTCGAATGGGTACAAAACAGACTAGGATACAAGTGGACCAGAGAAAGAGTCAACCGTAGATCAGACCGGATCATGAAGACATCTTTTAATAAGGTGTACGCAATATCTCAGGAATATAAAGTATCATTGAGGATAGCCGCATATATCGTGGCTATCGAAAAGGTATCTACAACATATAAATACAGAGGAGGATTTTAAGGATCCTCCATTTCTCATAATTATGACCATTCACAAAGAAGGATACAAAATTCTCTTCGTGCTACTGTGCGTGTTAGCCCTCGCCAACTATGCCGTTAGGTATTATCTACCGACGAGCGAAATGGCACATCAATTCGCCCTTATTGCAAGTTTGATTGTCTATTTATTGGTTCTACAGTTTTTTAGAAACCCAAAAATACAAATAGACATCAACGAAAATTTGGTATTGGCACCAGCCGACGGAAAGGTAGTGGTGATAGAAAACACAGAAGAGTCTGAGTATTTTAAAACGGAAAGAAAGCAAATCTCCATTTTCATGTCACCGCTGAATGTGCATGTATGCCGGACTCCGGTGGCAGGATTGGTTAAATTTTTTGAATACCATGCCGGAAAATACCTGGTGGCTTGGCATCCTAAGTCAAGCACAGAAAATGAGCGTACCACAATGGTAGTAGAAACCGCTAACGGTGTGGAAATTCTTGTGCGACAAATAGCAGGCGCTGTGGCGAGAAGAATAAAATGGTACGTCTCTGCAAATCAAAAAATACAGCAGGGGCAAGAGTATGGGTTTATCAAATTTGGTTCTCGACTTGATGTGTTCCTACCAGTAGATACTGACGTTAATGTCAACATCGGTGATATTACGAAAGGTGGCAGAACTGTGATTGCTACTTTGAGATAATTACGAAAGATTTTTCAACACCACCACTTCTCTTTCAGTCAGGTTTCGCCATTTACCTTTAGGTAGCTCTTTCTTGGTGAGTTGACCGTACATGGTTCTGTCAAGTTTGACTACCTCATATTCGAAGTGTTCGAATATCCTCCTTACAATCCTATTTTTTCCGACATGAATTTGGACTCCGATAGACTTTTTATCTTCAGATAAGATGACAATCTCGTCAATCTTAACAGGGCCATCATCAAGCGTAATGCCTTTAGCTATTTCTTGAAAGTGGAATGCCGTCAGTGGCTTATCTAACTCTACCTGGTAGATCTTTTTTATTTTATATGATGGATGAGTTAGTTTTTGTGAGAGATCACCGTCATTGGTGAAAAGCAGTAGGCCTGTAGTATTTCTATCCAATCTTCCTACTGGATAAATTCGAGCTTCAGTGGATCCTTTTATGAGCTGCATGACCGTCTTCCTCTTCTCCGGATCATCCATGGTCGTGATGTAATCCTTAGGCTTGTTAAGTAAAATATAAGCGTAATTCTGTGGTTTGATCACTTTGCCATTAAACTTCACCACATCATCAAATTCCACTTTGGTGCCCAATTCGGTGACCAGCTTGTCGTTAATTTTGATTTTACCTTCTGCTATCAGCACATCTGCATCTCTTCTGGAGCATATTCCAGCATTGGAGATAAACTTATTTAGCCGAGCTGGATATGCAAGCGTTTCGGGCTGTTCTGCTGGTTTGTTTTGGCTTTTGGGGTTTGTTCTCTTTCGCATGGTGTTCTTAATTCCTGCAAAAGTATCGAAAAGGGAGGAATCACTAACGCGCTATTTACTCTTTCTCTTCACCTATCTCGTTTTCCTTCTGCTCGAAATCCTTTAGAGTAGGTAACTCACTCAAGTCATTGATCCCAAAGTAATCGATAAAGTTTGGGCTTGTTCCATAGATAATTGGGCGCCCTACGGCCTCAGACTTGCCTTTTATTTCGATTAGTTCTTTCTCCAGAAGTTTCTGAACGGCATAGTCACAATTGACCCCACGTATTTGTTCCATCTCACCCTTGGTGATAGGTTGTCTATAGGCAATGATCGATAGGGTTTCCAGTGATGAATTTGATAACCTTTTCTTAGATTGTTGTTTTAGAAGAATGCCAATACTCGCCTGGTAAGCTGGTTTGGTTAGGAATTGAAACCCTCCGCCACTGAGCACAGGTTCAAACGAGTATTCATCATTTTTGTATTTTTCTTGCAGTTTGGCGATTGCATCATGAATATCTGTCAGTGGCACTTCTGCTTCGAACATTTCTGAAAGACAATCTTTGATTTCATTATCTGTGATAGGCTTTTGCGAACAAAAAACCAGTGCCTCGATATGATTCGCCAGATAATCCAATTAGTTGCTTTGCTTCAATTTAGAATCAATCGATAGCGTAGTGTGTGGTACAGCTCTTAGGCGTTCTTTGCTGATTAGTTTACCACTTTCTTTACAGATACCATATGTGCCGTTTTTGATTCTGATCAAGGCATTTTCAAGATTGGTGATGAACTTTTGTTGTCTTGCGGCCAGCTGATTAAGGCTTTCCTTTTCTGCCGTATCAGCACCATCTTCCAGTGTTTTTACGTTACCAAAAGTACTATCAGTTCCTGAATCACCACTTCTTGTGAGGGACTCTTTGATATACTTCAACTCACTTTTTGCTTTTTCAAGTTTTCCGATGATCAGCTCCTCAAATTCAGCTAGCTCTTCCTGGGAATATCTTGTTTTCTCTCCGTTGCTCATACTTTTAGCATTTTAATCCAAGAATATTTTGCGCAATCTAACTCAACGTGGTTAAAAACAAAAGGAAAAAATGTAGTCGCTCAAAATATTTACTTAAGCACCATTTGGTTAGATTAGCTAATGATAATAAAACACTCTTAAACGATGAAAAAGTGTAAAATATTTTTCCTGGCCATTACTTTTTTTACTCTTTGCTCTCTTCAACTTCATGCACAGAATATCAAATCTGTTGAAGGACCGAGTCTGGTTATTCATGGAGGAGCGGGAACTATTCTGAAAGAAAATTTGACACCCGAATTGGAACAGGCCTATCATAGCAAGTTGAAACAGGCCTTGGAGACTGGATATGAAATTCTTGAAAAGGGAGGTTCGTCTGAAGAAGCTGTTATTGCTGCAATTCTAGTCATGGAAGATTCTCCGCTGTTTAATGCAGGAAAAGGGGCTGTGTTTACAAATGAAGGGACCAATGAAATGGATGCTTCTATTATGAACGGAGGAGACGGGTCCGCAGGAGCTGTTGCCGGTATAAAGACAGTAAAGAACCCCATTTTGGCTGCTCAAGCGGTAAAGAACAACTCAGAGCATGTGATGTTGTCAGGGGAAGGAGCTGAGTTGTTTGCCAGAGATCGAGGCTTGGAATTAGTAGATCCATCCTATTTTTATACCGAGCGAAGAAAAGAGCAGCTTGAAAAGTTAAAAAAAGCAGAACAGTCTAATGAGGAAGGCCGCATCCAAAGATGGAAGGATTGGAAGTATGGAACTGTTGGTGCTGTGGCCCTAGATAAGCAAGGAAACATATGTGCTGCCACTTCTACAGGTGGAATGACGAATAAAAAATATGGTCGAATAGGCGATGCCCCGGTGATTGGAGCAGGCACTTTCGCAAATAGAATATGTGGAGTTTCAGCTACCGGTCATGGCGAGTATTTCATTAGGAGCGTAGTCGCATATGATATTGCTGCTCGGATGGAATATCAAAATAAGTCACTTGCGGAAGCTAGTTATGGAGTGGTAATGAAAAAGCTAAAACTACTTGGCGGTGGCGGTGGAGTCATAGCACTTGATTCTAAAGGCAACATTTCAATGATATTTAATACTTCGGGTATGTATCGCGGCTACATGCAGAAAGGAAAAGAAGCAAAAACATTAATTTTCAAAATGGCAGATGGATGAGTAATCTAAGCATCTAAAATTCGCTAAGACTTGATCTGCAACTCAAAGTTGAATAAATCGAATTTCAGTCTGTCAAGCAAATAGTGAGGATAGAATCTAATCAATCCACCACTCAGGCTTATCTCTTACCAAATATCCTCTTGGAGGTGGAGTTGCGAGAGTACAATCAAAACACTCCGGAGGAGGAAGTGCATCGCATCCAGCACGCATCCATTCGGGGTACGGGATTGCAAAATCAAGCATTTCGGGCGAGAATATCCACCGATACACATTTTGATTTGCAACTTGAAAAAATCCGATTACCGGCGAGTTGTGACCGACCGGGTAGAGGTTGCTGGAGGTGTTGAAAGGCGGTGGAGCAAACAATTCAGACTGCTGCTCTTGGGCTTGGATATCATCATAAAACTGATAGAAATCCTTCGAAACTGAATACTGACTTATCAATAACGATATCCCTTCGGGAAGCCATTGATGGCCTACGTCAAAAAACAAAAGTTCATAATCTAGTTCTTCCTGGACATTATCAACGAGTGTAATTTGTGAGTGATCATAGACAGTAGTCATCCAACATTTACGGACAGGAGAAGAATTGTCTTGGTTGCTTAAAGCAAGGTATCCGTATGTCGTTGTAAAATCCCAGACATAATGACTTTCTTCTGGTGCCCTAGCACTTGGGTCTAGTTTATATCTTAATGATAACCCATCTACATTTGCGATAGTCGTTTCATCTTCAAGAAGTTGTGGTCTGACGGTCTGTTGAGTGATTATCTCACCAGCAGGAATTGCAGCTGGGACTGATTCGAATCCAGATTCATACTGTCTACCATCACCAAGTACAATTTGCAATTGATACATGCGATCTTGTTGGACACTAAAGTCGTCATTCATCAGTGCATAGACTCCAGGTCTTAGATTTGTGCTCAAGTCCGTGTAGTCCCAACAATTGCCTAAATCATCATATAATTTCACTTCAGCATACAATACGGGTTGATCTTGCACATTAATTACAGGAGATGACATTTTCAATCTAATCTCAAAATTGCGTGCATCCATTGGTAAAAAGATGGCATCATTGTATGAAATATCAGTGATGAACCCTTCTACGACTAGAGCCTGTTCCTCATCGTCACTTTCAAAACTAAAATTTTCCACACAGCTGAAAAACACCAACTGGATTGACAGAAATATCGATAGGGTAAATCTCATTAAAAGTGTATTCGGTAAAGTGAAATAGAATTTGAGTTAAATAAAATAGGTGCTAATTCAGCCGACATGACGATTTCTTGTTTGATGATCAGAATGATTCTCAAAACCGACTGATTGATGTTGCCCTTATAGTAATAATCAATCATTCTATCTCCAAAATATGTGAAAACACATTGTCTGAATTATTTAAATCAAGCCATCCATTCGTGTTCCAGGAAAGCACATAATCACCGTCATTTACATTATTTGGCTCACCATTTCTCCAGTAGGTATATTCAACAGTTTCACCAGTGACCCATTCAAACTCTCCTTCTGTATTTGAGTCATGAAGGCCAATCCATGCAGTGCCATTACTTAGGATATTTAGAATAAACTGATTTTCTTCTTCAGATGTAATTGTGACAAGATGGCCGTGTTGATTGGCTAGATCGTTAGCGTCTAACCAAGAAGTACGGCTATTGGAAGTGTAGTAATAATGCTCATTAAACTTACCAATATATTTATATCCAACAATGTTCAAATCTCTGCTACAGTCGCATTCAACCGTACCGCCTGAGACCTCACGTACGCCATCAAAGTACGAGAACCCAATTGAGTTTAGTCCCACAAGATCATAGCACCTCATGGAGTCCAGCCATTGCGTGTATTGAGCCTGGGTTTTACACCCAATGAATTCGTAAGTTCTGATATCTTGACCGTCCTCATGAGTATATTGACATTTTGGCTGGACGTCATCATATGAGGAATAGTCATTGGTTTCAAATCGTTCACAAAATTTATTTCCCAGCTCATTCGAGAACTCCTCATTTGAATCTTCGGTCGAATCAAGACAGGAAACTAATAATCCGAATACGAGATAATATATGTTTTTCATGTTTGGGTACATGATTCAAAAATAAGTAATTCCCATTCTTTTGACACTTAGGTTGTACTATTTTTAGAAGAATCAGCGGTATTAATACATAGACGGTTTGAGATGCCGCAAGAAAAAGATTTTTTCATTGAATTAACCAAATAAAATGTTGTAGCATGAGAATAATCTGCTGTGAGTCCGAGAGGTACTATGTGGCCCAACCGTCTCGATCCAAGCTCCTATATTGTATGGCTTCGGCCAGGTGCTCAATCTGTATTTCATCTTTGCCTGAGAGGTCAGCAATGGTTCTAGCTACTTTCAGTATCCGATCATAAGCTCGGGCAGACAGTCCCAATTTTTCCATAGCAGTCTTAAGCAGATTTTTTCCAGCCTGGTTTATCTCGCATATTGACTTTACCATCTGAGAATTCATCATGGCGTTATTGAATATTTCGGGCTGATCCTTAAACCTGTCTTGTTGAACCATTCTAGCGGCAATGACTCGCGCTCTGATGACCTCACTACTTTCTGTTTTTCTGTCTTCAGTAAGTTGGGCAAAAGATACTGGAGTCACCTCTACATGTAAATCAATCCGATCCAATAACGGGCCACTTACTCTATTGAGGTATTTTTGAACTACACCTGGAGCACACACACACTCTTTTTCAGGATGATTATAATACCCGCAAGGGCAAGGATTCATGCTAGCGATCAACATAAAATTGGCCGGGAATTCGATTGATACTTTAGCTCGGGCTATAGTGACCTTTCTCTCTTCCAACGGCTGTCTCATCACCTCGAGAACTGTTCTTTTAAACTCAGGGAGTTCATCCAAAAATAGTACACCATTGTTGGCAAGAGAAATTTCTCCAGGCTGAGGATTTCCTCCTCCACCGACAAGAGCCACATCACTAATCGTGTGATGAGGTGAGCGAAATGGTCTGGTGGCTACCAGTGAAGAATCCTCCTTCAGCTGACCAGCCACAGAGTATATTTTAGTCGTTTCTAATGATTCTTGAAGAGAGAGCGGTGGTAGTATTGATGGTAGCCGTTTGGCCAGCATAGTTTTGCCAGCACCGGGAGGCCCAATCATGATTACGTTGTGCCCACCTGCAGCAGCAATTTCCAACGAGCGTTTGATGTTTTCTTGCCCCTGTACATTTGCAAAATCAGCAGCATACTGATTGATATTGACTTCAAATACATCTCTGGTATCGTAGTCAATCATCGGTATTTTTTTACGATTGGTTAGATGATCGATCGCTTCTTTGATATTTTGTACACCGATGATTTCTAGATTGTCAACAATGGCGGCCTCTGAAGCATTTTCTTTTGGTAATATAAAAGTTTTGAATCCTCTCTTTCGTGCTTCAATAGCTATAGGTAAGGCGCCTCGAATAGGCCGAATGTCGCCGTCCAATGAAAGTTCGCCCATGATAATTGATTGATCCAGCCCTTCCAGCTGTTCCTGACCGGATGCGCTGAGAATGCCCAATGCTATGGGTAGGTCATAGGAAGAGCCTTCTTTTTTAATATCCGCAGGCGCCAAATTTACAATTACCTTTTGTCTAGGCATAAAGTAGCCGTTTTGTTTGAGTGCTGACTCTACTCTATGTTCACTCTCTTTAACAGCAGAGTCAGGTAATCCGACCATATAAAATTTGGTTCCTGATATTACATTGGCCTCAATTGTAATAATATGTGCATCCACTCCGTAAACCGCACTTCCGAAGGTTTTGATTAGCATTTAGATATGTTTGGTAGGTATTGATTGATTTAGACTACTCTTCTTTGGGTGCTTGAGGTAGTTCTGATGTGCTTGCGGGGGACGGCTCAAACTTCGATTCAGTTTCCCGTTCATTAGATTTATCATAGAGCTTGGCTTTAAGATCTACAATCTCACTTTCCAACGCCTTAATTTTACTTCTCTTAGAAATAAGATGAATGTTTTCTACAATTATTTCTGTAATGAACAAAATGGAACCAACTGCTCCCATTTGCAACACTAATCGTATCAATCCAGTCCAGGTGCTGATCCAATCCCAGTCCCAGTGCAAAACGATTTTTTCATAATAAAACGCAATGAAAGCTGAAAAGGCGAAGTATAAGATATACAGGCCATAGAAAATAGTTTTGAATTTTTTCATGCGTCTAAATGTTCTAAATCTCGTAGCTGGTCAAATTGGAAGCATAAATTTTTCTACTTTTAAAAAGTCCAATGCTTCCAGAAGACTAATTTAAATATTAAATTAATTTTAATCTATCAATGCCAACTATTCCTTCATACCCTAACTGAAATATTGTCTCTAGAATGGGTATTGAGGCAGTCTAAAAGCCAATTAACTTAAACTTATAAGGAAAACAGAGCGCAATATTTTATATTGCACATTGAGAAAAATTATATCCTTTTTGGTTGATTCAACCAAAGGTGAGGTGTCAGCAGCCGTACCTTTTATGAACTACCAATCATAAACGTAACAGCAGCATGAAAGAGATTAACACGTTAGTCGACCTGGTTACCCATGGTCTAAAAAGTAATTACGACGTAATAAACCTTACTGGTGACGTCGAAAACCCTGGAAAAGAGCAAATGCTCTACAACGGTGTCCTCCAAGGTGAATATCCAACAGATGAAAGTGCGGCAGAGGGCATGTATGGCTCTGATATCTATGATCAGCGCTTCAGAATGCTCAAATCTAGATTACGTCATAAACTTTATGACTTATTGTATCACATGGACTTTGACGATCCGTCGTTTAGTCATAGCATAAAAGTAGATCTGGAGTGCAAAGAATACATCCATAAAGCGCATATTTTGTTTCAACTAGGGCAGTATGCTATAGCTGAGAAGCAACTAAATAAGTGTATCACCTTGGCAGAAGAGAATCAAATCACCTCTGCTCTTTTGGCTGCATTAGAGCTCAAAAGTGATATTCTTTCGCATGATTGTAAGCCTACGGATTTTGAGATTGTTGTGAGTAGAATTGCTGAATTGAGAAAACTGGATCTTGAAGAAAAGAGTATTCAAGATGTTTTCTTAAAAATGAGAATGTTGATGTCAAAATCCATTCATTCTAGAAATACCTGTCATGAACATTTGGAGTCAGCTATCGCGAGAGCAGAAAAATCCTGGAAGTCGACACAATCTGTCAACATTTTTTTAGTCTTATATCAGCTCAATGCCTGGTTGCATTTGCTCAATCAAGACTTTGACGGTCTGCATAAACTATGCAAGGAATCAACCAAAACCATTCAAAAATCTAAAGTAGATGAAAACAGGTTTGACATGGGCTATAATAGTTATATGATGACCAGAGCTCTACTTGCAGCTGAGAAATATAAAGAAGGTTACGAAGAAGCTCTGGCAGGGTTCAGTCACATGGACAGGTCCACCGAGCGATGGTTTGATCACTCCGAGACTTACTTTCTTTTGGCTATGCACAATCAAGATTACAAACTGGCCAGGACTATTTTGGACGACGTATTAGGAAATCCTAATTTTTCCAGAGCGCAGGAAAGTACAATTGGAAGGTGGAAAATATTTAGAGCGTATCTGAATTTTACAAAGCCAAATGTGAACATGCTAAAGAGAGTCAGGTTCTCAGATGTTTATGATATGGCAGCTTACTATTACATAGAGTCAAAAGGATACTATATGACTTTGCCACTGCTGGAGTTCATTCACCAAATCAATAAAGAAAGAATGGATACTGCGGCACTTAAATTGGAAGAAGCGGAAAACTACTTTTTCAAAAATTTGAATGAGCCCGGTAAAAACCCGAGAGAAAAGCAATTTTATAAAATGCTCAAAGCGCTGAAAACCGCTGAATACGATGTAAATAAAACTAGAGCCAAAAGCGAAAAGTACCTCGAACGCTTGGTCGAGAAACAGGCGCATGCTCCGTTCTCAGACTTCGAGATTATTCCATATGAGCACTTATGGGAAATGATGTTGGAAGCTCTGGCTAATTTGAAGAAGTAAGGTTTTTTTCAAAATATCTACACATCAGAGAAATTTCGCATTGACTGCACTTTGGCTTTCTGGCTAGGCAAATATATCTGCCGTGCAAGATGAGCCAATGGTGCGCTTGCGGAATATGCTCTTCAGGAATATATTTGATTAGCTGCTTTTCTACTTCCAATGGAGTTTTTGCCGACTGAGTCACCAGACCGAGACGCTTGGATACACGGAAAACATGCGTGTCCACAGCCATAGTTGGTTGATTGAAAATTACAGATGCAATCACGTTAGCCGTTTTTCTTCCGACACCTGGTAGTTTTTGAAGATCGTTGAGGTCTGAAGGTACTTCAGAATTGAAATCTTCGACCAGCATTTTGGCCATGCCTAATAAATGTTTGGTTTTATTATTGGGATAGGAGATAGTTCTAATGTATGGAAAAAGCTCATCAAAATTGGACGCAGCCATGGCCTCTGGAGTAGGAAAAGACTCAAAGATGGCTGGGGTGACCATATTCACCCGTTTGTCCGTGCACTGAGCACTAAGTGCCACTGCCACTATGAGCTGGAATGGGTTTTCGTAATGGAGTTCGGTTTCAGCCTCAGGATTGTTGCGGCTGAAATAGTCAATAAAAAACTGATATCGATCCTTTTTGTTCATAATTCGAATGTACAAAAAGAAGCGACTAATTTTACTTTCTATTGAAATTCCTTAGTTAGGAACCAGACTGATAGTTAGTTGAAAAATTAAATATTTTGTCAATAGTAAATTCAGCGGGGTCAAAAATAAGTCCGTCAAGAATAGAGCTGTCAAGTTTAAGATTGAAAAACTTGGCTTCTAATTCTGAATCGCAAACTATTGCGTTCTCGATATCCGTTTTTTCGTTGTCCTGGAACTCTCCGTAGATGTAGCGAAGAAGGTCATTTTCGGTAAAAGTTGTGATCATAGGCGATGTTCAATTTTTGCATTTTCTTACGCAAATTGATCAAGGCATATCTCATCCTACCTAGTGCTGTATTGATACTGACGTCAGTGGACTCTGCAATGTCTTGAAAACTCATTTGCATATAGTGTCTCATTATTAAAACTTCTTTCTGTACTTCAGGTAATTCCTGAACAAGTTTTTTCAACAACGCATTAGTATCTTGTTTGATTTGAACGGACTCCGCAGAGTCCTCAGAAAATGCGAGCGTATTGAACACTCCACTTCCATCTTCCATTACAATCGTTGGGTATCGTTTGTCCTTTCTGAAAAAGTCTATCGCCAGGTTGTGCGCAATTCGCAATACCCAGGGAAGGAATTTGCCTTCTTCATTATACTTACCCGACTTAACTGTCTTTATGACCTTGATAAATGTCTCCTGAAGCAAATCCTCAGCAACATATTTATCTTTTACAATCAGGTAAATAGTAGTAAAAACACGAGACTTATGCCGAGCCACCAACTCTTCAAAGGCCTCTTCGCTACCATTTTTGTAATGTGATACTAATAAGCTGTCACTAACACCAAATTTATTCATCTGTATAACACTTTTGTTTAACGTAGTCGTCTAAACCATATTGTCGTGTTTGGTTAAAGAATTGAGTTTCAAAGAAAGGCAGCGCAGAAAGTAACTTTGTTGCCTACATCTGATCCTTTTAAAATCTTATGAAAGTTCTATTTTATATAAGTATATTTCTATAAAATTCGATCAATGTAGGAGTACTTTCGATTAATAAGACAATAATGGAACTGTAATACCCCTAATTGAGTTTATATCAAAAATCTAAAAAATACTATGAAAGCAATTTGGAACGGTCAGGTTTTGGCCGAAAGTGATGATACACTTGTAGTCGAAAACAACCATTATTTCCCTGCTTCTTCTATTAATAAGGAGTATTTCAAGCCAAGCGACACCAATACTACTTGTCCATGGAAAGGGGTAGCGAGCTATTATACTGTGGAGGTCAATGGCGAAAGCAACGCAGATGCTGCATGGTATTACCCGTCAGCATCAGATTTGGCTAAAAACATTGAAGGTTATGTTGCCTTTTGGAAAGGTGTCGAAGTGACAAAGTAGATCCAGGGTTTTATAAATACTTTTATGACAGAGTGTGCATACGGCTGTCTATCTTTGTGCCTTCACAAATGATATTATAGCCGTGTCCACATTCTCAGCTTTAGGAATTTCAAAACCTTTGATCAAGGGATTAAATGAATTAGGAATAAAAACGCCTTCTGAAATTCAGGAAAAAGCCATCCCCATCTTAGTCAACGGAGAAACCGATTTTGTCGGACAGGCCCAGACCGGTACAGGAAAAACGGCTGCGTTTGGTTTGCCGTTACTTGAACATATCGATCCTAAACAAGAACATATTCAGGCATTAGTGCTTGCCCCTACTCGAGAACTTTGTCAGCAGATTGCGAAGCAACTTTTTAAGTTTACAAAATATTCTGAAAAAGTATTTACCGAAGCAGTATTTGGTGGGGCGAGAATAGAAGAGCAGATAAGTCGTCTTCGTAGACCCACCCAAGTCCTTGTGGCCACGCCTGGCAGGCTGGTTGATCTCCTACAGCGTAAGGCCGTGTCTTTAGATCATGTACACATTGTTGTACTTGATGAGGCGGACGAAATGCTCAGCATGGGTTTTAAGCAGGATCTGAATAAGATTCTGGACCATACGGCAACCAAAAGCAATAAGTGGCTTTTTTCTGCCACCATGCCAGAGGGGGTCAAGAAAATGATTCAGACCTATCTATCGCAAAAGGCCGCCCGTGTAGAGTTGAAAAAGAAGGGAGCCAATGAAAATATCGAATATCAGTTCGTAATATCAGATCCAAAAGATAAAGTGAAGGTTCTGCTTTCATTTTTGCAAGCGCAGGGTGCTAATCGAGGACTCATTTTTTGCAATACCAAAGCAGCTACTAATACATTGAGTAAGCAGCTGCAATCAAAAAATATTGCTGCTGGCGCTCTTGAAGGAGATATGAAACAGAAGGAGCGCGATAAAGTAATGAGAGCCTTCAAAAATGAAAGTTTACAGATTTTGGTTTCGACGGATGTAGCTGCCAGAGGAATCGACGTCAAAGGCTTGTCATATGTGGTGCACTATCAGGTGCCAGAGCATTTGGAATATTTTACCCACCGAAGTGGAAGAACCGGTAGAGCAGGTGCCAATGGATTGTCTTTGTGCTTGATATCGGAGGCAGAAATTAATCGAATTAGGTTTTATGAACAGAGCCTAAAAATAAAGATGACCCGTATTAAGGATTGACAAATAAGGACGCAAAATATTGGGTAGATCAGCTAAGCCTTGAGCTACACCCCGAAGGGGGATATTATAAGGAAACATATCGTTCCAACGAGCAATTATTTATAGGCGGAACTGAATCGAAACGTAATATATCAACGGGGATATATTTTTTATTGACTCATGATACATTTTCTGCATTTCATAGAATCAAATCAGACGAAATGTGGCACTCCTATTCAGGAGATCCCCTGGAGATTTTTGTTTTTCAACCCGATGGAGATTTAAAAATTGTCCAACTCGGTCTTGACTTTTCAGCAGGTCAGGTACCGCAGGCAGTCGTTCCTGCCAATTGTTGGTTCGCTTCTCGGGTTAAGAGAAACGGAAGATTCAGTTTGGTGGGATGCACCGTGGCTCCTGGATTTGATTTTGAAGATTTCGAAATGGCTGACCGCCACAAACTGCAGACTGAATATCCACAACATACTGCATTAATTGAATCCTTGACCAGAGTTTAACCTGGATTATGCATTAGGAATCGTGATGAAAGCATAAAGAAAGAGGCACTTATATTGAAGAGGCATAGCACCGCTATGGTGATTCAATAAATATATGTTAAGTGTCTATTTCAAAGTG
>NZ_JBDVDW010000031.1:0-1032 GCF_039941815.1 Reichenbachiella sp. | reverse complement strand
CTTCTTTTCGGCCCTGTGCCACCGCTACCCCATAATCCTGTTGGTACTCCACGACATTGACACCAAACGAGCGTAGTTTCGCTTTTTTCCATTCTCTTGCATCCGCTGACATATGAACTGACACAGAGAAGCCAAGCTTGGCACTGATAATGCCAATGGATAAACCAAGATTGCCTGTTGAGCCAACGGCGATGCTAAATTGCTTGAAGAAGTCTCGGTATTTTTGGCTAAACAATTCGCCATAGTCATCCATCTCATTCAGTAGGCCAGCCTCTATTGCGAGCTTTTCTGCATGGGCAAGCACTTCATGTATGCCGCCGCGTGCTTTGATAGAGCCAGAGATGGGTAAGTGACTGTCTTTTTTCAGTAGCAGTTGCCCTGATATAGGTGTGCCGTACTCTTTTTCAAGCAGAGCTTTCATGTGAGGAATAGAGACAAGTTCGGATTCTATGATGCCTGAATTTTTCGCTGTTTCTGGAAAGGCTTTGGTAATATAGGGTACAAACCTTGAAAGCCTTTTACTGGCATCTTCAATGTTGCATTTGTCTAGGCCGACATAGGGCAATGCGTCGTTAAGTGTTGTGATGTGAGGGTTAAACCAAGAAACTTCTTTAAGTGCTATCAGCTGTTTAAGAAGAGGATGTTGTTCGATCAATTGCTCTATTGTGTTTGTCATAGGCTTCCTGCGGTCCAGACGGTCTGCTAAATGGATTCTGTCCATAGTAAAGCATTTGGCCACTTTGAGCTTGGTTTTGCCAGTTAGAGCAAAGACGATGACTTTATCTAGGCCTTTTAATAGACCATTCTATGAGCCTTGGCTTTTTTATTATCTTCCTCTGTCCATTCCACGATAGGGGAGGGTTTGCCAAAATAGTAGCCTTGCAAAGTATGGCAACCAAGGGAAATAAGCATGTCTGCCTGTTCTCGGGTCTCAATGCCTTCTGCAATAACCTTCATGTTTAAGGAATTTGCTAACTGAATGGTAGATTTAACAATATCAGTATGACGTTGATCTTCAGGTAATGGAGACAC
>NZ_JBDVDW010000030.1:0-96297 GCF_039941815.1 Reichenbachiella sp. | reverse complement strand
GTCGTACCCTTAAGTACAACTGTCACGCCTGGTAGTGTCGAATCGTCTTCTGCAGACGTCACCTTACCAGAAACTGTCCTGTCCTGTGCGGAAGCTTGTGCTATCAAGCCAGACACGAACAAGAAAATCAGTAATAGTTTTTTCATTGTCATAATTTTTAGTGATAAAATTTGTTAACTGATCTATAATAAGGACAGCCATTTCTTACCCTTATGGGTCTAAACCAAAAAAAATGAAAGGTTATTTTGCGGACATTTACTTAAGAAAAGGGGATAATTAGGCGATAATAAAAAAGGGCAAAGTTTTATTTTTAGTAATCTGATTTTTGGAAGAAGAACTAAATTATTTAGAAGTGCTTTTCAAAATACCCCAAATAAAAATTGGGTCTCTTTTTTTCTATTTTTTACCTGGCCAACTGCATTTTTGTCATTTTGTAAAAGTATTGAATGCCTCCAGGATGGTGATCAAGCCTCATGATGGACAAGGATAAATAGTACAAAAAAAGGCATCGCTCAAGATTGAACGATGCCTTTTTTTGATTGTAAAATAGGTGAGTATCCCTATTGATTTCTACGAAAAAACAGAACTTACTTTTTCTCCATGGCTTCAAGTTCAGATTTCAAAATTTTATTCTGATTTCTGACATCAATGAGCTGTACTCGCGAAGAAAGTTTTTCGCCGGGCTGAAGCATTTCAGTGGACTTGAGTACTTCTAAGCGATAGTCGTCGTACCATTTGACATATCCAGCGGCATGCTTATCCTTATGAACTATTGTACCTGATTTGTTTTCGATCACGACATAACTTAAAGATTGAGCCTTTCCTGCCTGCATATCTGAGTGCAAATACAAAGTATGGGTGTCTGCATTATTGACCATAGTCTCATTTATCTCTCCTATGGACTCGACTATTGCTGCCAAATTATTGTCTGGCTTCACAGCATCGGTAACACTGGTGGAGGTTTTACATGCATACGCTACAAATAAAAGCGCTACCAATAGGCCAATTCTAGATTTTATCTTAGTTATCATAATTTAGTCCAATATAAATTTTGAAACATTTGATCTGCCTTGCCCATCTACTAATCTCAACAGATACATGCCTCTATCCAGATGACTTGTTTCGATTCGTTTCTTATTCCATGCGCTTGTGGCTACCTCCGTATGTACCAATGCCCCTTGAATGCTCCTAATCTCGAGTGACTTTACGTAGCTGTCTGCAATATTCACATTGAGGTATTCAGATGCCGGGTTTGGATAAACGCTAACTTCTGCATCAAAGGTATCCGCCGAAAGAATTACTTTCTGTCCTTCATATTGCAGATCAAGATCTACACTCCAAATTCCACGTCCGTAGGTTCCTATTACCACTTCTCCGTCCTGGACCTTAATATCCTGAATCATTACAAATGGAAGACCGTTGTCGGCATAGTGCCATGACTCGCCGTTGTCGGTGGACTCGTAAAGTCCCAGTTCTGTACCTGCCCATAAGGTCTCACCATCAGGGAAAATAAGTAGCGCATAAGTAGAAATATCTGGGTACCCATTGTCGCTCTCGCTGTTGGTACCAAATCCTGAAATGTCTTCCCAGGTTTCACCCAAATCTTTAGATCTTAAAATTTTTGGTTCTCCCACTCTAGAATTAGTCACATAGACTGTCTGAGCATCATTCGGGTCTGGAACTATGGTAGTAATATTACCTGCATCAGGAACCAAATCAAAGTTTTTGACTGCTTCGAAGGTTTCACCAAAATCTGTAGAGACAAACAAATTTCGATCCTCGTCCATGGCGCCTCCTGCCCAAACTATGGATGGATCAGCATCAGACACCTCAACGTCATGAAATCCTCCCCAACCTTTACTGGCTTTCAATTCTTTCAGGCTCCAAAAACTTCCAAAGTCGGTTGACTTCCAAACGCCTCTGTCACTTACCGCAAATACAGTGTTTGGATTGTTTCTTGAGTTTCCAAATTTCGAATAGAATGGTGCTTCAGAGCTGTTGTTGCCTGAGTCAGTCAATCCATTGGTAGATTCGACCCAGTTGGCGCCTCCATCTGTAGTCTTGTACAAGATATTTGAATAGATCGCTATTAGCATAAGGTTTGGACTGCTCCCATGCCATAGTACATCTAATCCATCCCCTCCATTGGGCTGATCTATATAGCTCGACGTGGCTCCTGGATCATCATTGGAATACACCACTCCATTATCTTGCGTACCACCGAGGTATGAAGCCGAACCAGGCTTCTTAGAAATATTGTAGAACTGTGTGGTCGACATTCCTTTAGTTCGGGTACCGAAATTCACTCCTCCATCAATACTCACTGCCACTCCTCCATCATTGGTAGAAACTACTCTTTGCACTCCATCGATGTCGAATATGCTGAGTGAGTGGTGATCCACGTGCATGTCTTCGTTGTCTTCAGAGACATTGCTTATTGACATATTGTAAAAATCAATTTCACCAAAAGTCACGCTAAATGTCGCATCATCAATATCGCCATCATTGAAATCTGAATCCAATACCAATTTTGGCCACATAAAGAGGTACTGAGATTCTTCGTGTCCCCCATCTTTAGTTATTGTAGATGAGGCGGAGTTGGCATTGTAAGCAATCGAGTGTATAAATATATACTCTCTACTGTTGCTCAAATCTTCGTCTTTCGGGAAATTGAGATCGAAACCACCGTCTTGTTGTTGATCTCTAAATGATACCATTAGCTGCTGGTTGTTTTCAACATCCCATGCTTCAAAAGGTACATCTACATAATCCTGATAGCTATAATCGGCATCAGGAACACCTGCGTTTTCTCCATCAGGCACTGTGAATCTATGTGCTTTTTGGCTTTTACTTGATCCAAATCTAATTTCTAATGATGGGGTCTCAAGTGAATTTTTTATGGCCAGTTTATTTCCATAATGAGTACCATTGTTGAAGTTCACGAGATCTAGAAACCCTTCAGTCTCACTCTCGTCAGCTCCTAAAAATGTCTTCTTACCATTGACCTTAGAACCTGTCTCTACTTCTCCTGTCCATAAGTTAGTACCACCCCAAATAATTTTCTTGTCATCCTCTGGATAGATAGCAATACAGTTGTCATAATTACCCTGCACCAAATAATCAGTATCTCCAGTTACTGTTTTGTCTTTGACCAGCGTCCAGGTGTCACCAGCGTCTGCTGAGTAGAACAGCCCTGATCCTGAAGAGGAAAAGCCGCCATATGAGACAGATGCGAAAATTGAATTGCTGTTGGATGGAGCGATTGCGAATTCGAATCGACCAGGACTAAATGCACTTGCGATGTCCTCAAGTCCTGTGTCTTCCCAAGTATCACCTCCATCGGTTGACTTTACAATTCCTTCTTGAAATACAGATAAGTATAAAGTCTCAAAATCATTGGGATCAGCACTCAGCTGATGTGCAAGGTTGCTTGCCTCATACACTTTTGTCCAAGTATCTCCTCCGTCTGTTGACTTCATTACAGCTCCTTCTGGGTTCAATTCACCAAAGTTGGTTGAAGTCGAAGCGAAGATGAGGTCAGCATCGGTTGGGTCAACTACGATTCTGTTGACATTTGAAAAATCATCAGACGCTGATTTGATAGTACTGGCAATCAAAGACCACGTGTCTCCTCCATCAGTAGATTTTAATATTCCGGAACCGTTGTGCAAAGACCCACTATAGGCATTTTCACCGGTACCGGCATAGATGATATCAGGGTTTTCCTCACTCTGAGCAAGGCATACAATAGATAAGTTGGGAACTTCTTCGGATACATTGGTCCACTGTACTCCTTGATTAGAAGTTTTGTATATCCCTCCTCCGGCAGTACCAACAATCCAGCTGAAGCTGCTGTCATCGTTTTTATCAACAATAAAGGCTTTAGTTCTACCTGGGACATTTCCCGGTCCTCTTTCAGTCCATTCCAGATCCTCTTTAGTTCTTGCGCTATGTCCAGAATTAGACAAAGATTTCAAGTACTGAGCACCAATATCAGGTCGCTTGATTTCTTCTGAAGCTTCTCCTCTTTTGGTTCTTGTCATGCGATCAATATAGGAGACCACCGCAATTTTGGCTTCCGAATCTCTGCCATATTTAATGGCTTCGTCATAGGCTGTGTCTGGTGTTGATTTAGAGTTTATCAATTCATTTGCTTGATAAACGATGAATAGGCCGAGTAGTAAGCCAAGGGCAATAGCTGCAATTCTCATTTTGGGTACGGTTTTTTTTATAAATACTGATCCAAACTTCATAAAATCATTGCTAAAGGATTCAAATGAAGATTTATTGGATTTGTTGAATCTTCAAACTTATGTCAAATCAGTCAGATATCCTTTTTTCTCCCTAAAATTTATTCTATTATCAGGGATTTTGTTCTGGTTATTCTTCAATGCTGGAGATCTTAAACTCAATCCTTCGATTTTTAGACTGATTTTCCAAATTATCATTGGGCACAATAGGTTTGTCCTGGCCGTATCCTACATATGAAATTTGTTCTGGACGGATACGCTTAAAAATCAGGAAATCATAGACAGATTTGGCTCGCTTCGTAGACAATTCCATATTATATTCTGCAGACCCAATATTGTCCGTATGACCGGATATTTCAACTTTCACATTCGGATTTTGCCTTAGGAAATTGTAAACCTCTTTTAATTCTGACATGGACGTGCGCTGAAGGCTAAATTCATTGAAATCAAAGAATATATTTCCAAGTACCGTGATGGCGCCTACCTTTACTGGCTCCAATTTGATATCCAACAAGTTTTGATCAAATTGATCAATGTCTTCGAACGAAAAGGAAAAATCCTTGAACAAGAATCCTTGAGCGGTCACATACAGGCCGTATTGATTAGATTCAGATAATACAACGGTATATGCTCCTGTCTCCTTGTCAGAGCTTAATTTAGAAAAATACTTCTCATCGTTTAGCTTATAGAGTTTGATATTTGCGCTTATGGGTGCGCCAGTATCGGCGTTGGTCACTGTGCCTCTTAGGAATGAGCTTTTGTTTGACACCTGAAATGTATCTGGTAGATCAAAGCTATAGAGTCGACTCTCAAAATCGTTCCGAATTTTCTTTTCTATTGTATAATAACCTTTCTCTCCATCAGAAGAGATATACAATGAAACCTGATCATGAGCATCATTGAGTGGATATCCAAGATTGACGGCCTCTGTCCAAACTGTATCCTTTCGTTCGCTCATGTATATATCAAGACCTCCTAAGCCTACTCTACCGTTAGACGAAAAGTATATTGATTCTCCATTGGCATGAATGAAAGGTGAAATTTCGTCTTTATTGGTATTAACATTTTTGCCCAAATTGATGGCTTCCTGCCACTTTCCTTTTAAGTCTTTGGAGGACATCCAAATGTCTTTTCTTCCCAAACCGCCTTGTCTATTGGATACAAAGTATATGGTACGCCCATCGGCCGAAAGGGATGGTTGTGCTTCCCAGGCTTCAGAATTGATCATACGTCCCATGTTTTCAGGTTCGGACCAATTGTCCCCTTCCTTGTAAGAGGCGTAGATATCACAACTACCAAAACCTCTTCGTCCATCGCATGAAGTAAAAACCAACATACGCCCATCTGCAGATAGCGAAGCAGCACCTTCGTTGAAGGTTGAGTTGATCTTGTCGGATATCGAGCGAGGCACAGACCATGAACCATCTTCTAATTTGTCGCAATAGTAGATGTCCTCGTCATCTCGCATAGACAAGCCTTCGCGTCGGGTAAAATAGATCTTCTGCTGATCCACGGACAACACAGGAAAATATTGCAGCTTAAAATCATTCGCATGATCAGGTAGGATGGCAATGTTGTATTCGAAGGGTGCAGCCATAGCAACTAATGCATATTGACAATTGTCTATCATGACCTCTGACTGCTGCCTCTTCTTTAAATCCGTGTCTTCTCTGGATAGATAATGTGCCAAATAAGCTTTTGCCTCCTCATAGTTGGATTGTTTAAAGTATATTTCTCCAATCAGAAAGTAGGCATAGGTGGATTTAGAATAGTCTGGGTCTATTTCTAAGGCTTTATGTAGAGCGACCAGCGTAAGACTGTCTCTGCCCAGTCTATAATTGGCACTACCCATAGCCAACCAAACTTCGATGAAGTTGGGATCTCTGTCTAGCGCATCTTGCAATGGCTCCATGGCTTCACGAAATTGTGATCTTTTCAGATATTGACGTGCCTCTTCATAGTATTTTTCGGCTCGCTTATCAATGGTGGAGTACTTCGTGCCTTGGGCAAAAACAGCGAAGCATGAAAATATGAATAAGGTGGTAATGGCAATTCTCATAAAAATCGTTTTATGCAATAACGAAGATATTATGGAATATTGAGGTATTTATGAGTTTGTAATGAAATATTCCAAACAGCATTGGACTTGGCATATTCAATAATCTTCTCCATCATTTTATCCGCTTTTCCCCATTCTGGCTGAAGATAAAGCAGACAACTCTTTTCTAGTTTTGCGGCATGCTCTTCGGCAAATGCAAAATCAGACTTGTTGAAGACAATGGCTTTCAGCTCATGTGCTTGTCCATATACAGAGTCATGTGGCGACTTGAATTTTTTCGGGGAAAAGCAAACCCAGTCCCAGGTACCGGTCATCGGATAGGCACCGGAAGTTTCAAGGTGTAGGCTATATCCTGCTGACTTCAACTCGTGGGTAAGTGCTGTCATATCATACATGAGAGGTTCTCCTCCTGTGATTATTAGCGTGTTGCAAGGATAAGATTTGAGCTCCATCAAGATCTCTTCGATCGAAAGGAATGGGTGATCTGCTTCGTTCCAGGATTCTTTTACATCGCACCAGACACAACCTACGTCACAGCCACCGAGTCTTACAAATATGGCTGGTTTGCCAGAATGAAACCCTTCTCCCTGAATGGAGTAAAAAATCTCCATGATGGGCAGTTTTACCGATATTTTTGGGATGAAGGCCAATTAAGAATAAGTTTTTTTAGCGGCATCTAGTGTATTCATCAGGAGTGATACAATGGTCATTGGCCCTACTCCCTTGGGTACCGGAGTGATGTAGCTGGCCTTTTTTTCTACCTCTTCAAATTCTACATCTCCTACTATCCTAAATCCTGATTTCCTTGTGGGATCTTCTACCTTATTGATGCCTACATCTACTACTATGACACCTTCTTTGACCATGTCAGCTTTGATCAGACCTGCTACTCCGGTAGCTACTATTAGGATATCAGCCTGGCGCGTATGACTCGCCAAATCCACTGTATGGATATGAGTAAGTGTGACTGTGGCGTCACCGGGATTGTGTCCCTTGGCGAGGAGAATGCTCATCGGTAGTCCGACAATGTTACTGGCTCCCACCATCACTACATGTTTGCCTTTGGTTTCTATCTTGTATCTACGGAAAAGCTCTAAAATCCCATTGGGTGTAGCGGGTAGATGACAGGGCAAGTTGGACGACATCCTGCCAAAATTGAGATGATGAAATCCATCCACATCCTTCATTGGCTTGATCCGATCGATGATTTTCTCTTTGTGAATGTGATCAGGAAGAGGCAATTGCACGATATATCCATCGATTTCCTCATCCTCATTCAGTGCGTCCATTTTTTTGAGTAGATACTCTTCACTGATGTCTTCACTGAATTGAAGGTGGGTGGAGATAAATCCAACTTCCTTGCAAGCCTTGATTTTGTGGTTGACATAAGTATGACTGGCAGGGTTTTCACCAACAAGAATAGTAGCTAAATTGGGGCGTTTCTCCCCACGAGCGACCATGGCCGCTACTTCTTCTTTGATTTCTGCTTTGATCTGGTCGGAGACTCCTTTACCGTCTAATAATGTAGCCATTTCTTAAGTTTTTCCTTTTCTATATGGACAAAAGTAGGAAATTCATAAAATCTAGTTTCAGGCTAGTCCAATTTCAAGACCGCCATAAAAGCATCCTGGGGTATTTCCACGTTACCTACCTGACGCATTCTTTTCTTACCTTTTTTCTGTTTATCGAGGAGTTTACGCTTACGTGAGATATCACCTCCATAACACTTCGCCAATACATTTTTTCGCATGGCCTTCACTGATTCTCTAGCAATGATTTTCGTGCCGATAGAGGCCTGTACTGCGATCTCAAACATTTGCCGTGGAAGCAACTCTTTTAGCTTCTCACACAATCTTTTTCCCCAATCATATGCTTTGTCCCGGTGTACGACTGCTGATAGTGCATCCACCGGCTCTCCATTGAGCATTATATCAAGTTTGACCATTTTGGACTGACGCAGGCCGATCAATTCATAGTCCAGCGAGGCATATCCACGAGAGATGGTTTTGAGCTTGTCAAAGAAGTCAAACACTATTTCTGACAAAGGCAACTCAAAGGTTAGCTCGACTCGGTCTGAGGTCAGGTATACCTGATTTTTGATTTCGCCGCGCTTATCTATACATAGCGAAATAATAGGGCCTACAAAATCCGCCTTACTGATGATCTGTGCTCTGATAAATGGCTCTTCAATATGACTGACTCGTGTAGGGTCCGGCATTTCAGAAGGCGCATTGATTGCTTTTTCGGTGCCATCAGACATGATCGCTTTGAATTGTACTGAGGGTACAGTCGTGATCACTGTCATGTCAAATTCTCGTTCGAGACGCTCCTGAATGATCTCCATATGAAGCATACCCAAAAATCCACATCTGAATCCAAAACCTAAGGCGGCGGAAGTCTCCGGCTCCCAAACCAAAGAGGCATCATTGAGTTGAAGCTTTTCCATGGAAGCCCTGAGCTCCTCATAGTCGGTAGTCTCCACGGGATAGATTCCAGCAAATACCATTGGTTTGACGTCTTCAAACCCCTTGATCATTTCCTGAGTCGGACGATCTACATGTGTGATCGTATCACCTACTTTCACCTCCTTGGCAACTTTGATTCCGGAAATGAGGTATCCCACATTTCCAGCCGAAATTTCTTTTTGCGGTTTTTGTTCCAAGCCCAAAATACCGATCTCATCAGCATCATAGGTTTTGCCGGTAGCTACGAACTTAACCTTATCGCCCTTTTTGATGGTTCCGTTGAAGACTCTAAAGATTACTTCTATCCCGCGAAAGGAGTTGAAGACTGAGTCGAAAATCATGGCCTGGAGCGGCTCTTCAGGTTTACCGCTGGGGCTTGGTATTCTATGGATGATGCCTGACAGTATGTTGTCTACACCTATTCCTGTTTTACCACTTGCGTGAATGATGTCTTCCCTATCGCATCCAATCAGGTCTATAATCTGGTCGGCTACTTCATCAGGCATGGCACCTGGTAGGTCAATTTTATTGAGGACGGGGATGATTTCCAGGTCATGTTCGAGGGCGAGATAGAGGTTGGAGATCGTCTGTGCTTCTATTCCCTGAGAAGCATCCACAATGAGCAATGCCCCTTCGCAGGCAGCTATCGATCGAGACACTTCGTAGGAAAAATCCACGTGACCAGGAGTGTCTATCAAGTTGAGCACATAATCGTTGCCCTCAAATTTATAGTCCATCTGTATCGCATGACTCTTGATGGTGATCCCGCGCTCTCGCTCGAGGTCCATGTCATCCAATAGCTGTTCTTGCATATCACGATCGGATACGGTACCTGTATGCTGTAGCAGCCGATCTGCAAGGGTACTCTTGCCGTGATCAATATGTGCAATAATGCAGAAGTTTCTTATGTTCTTCATTTTTTCAAAAAAGAATGCAAAAATAGATAATCTTTAGTTCAGATTTGCATAATGATTCAAAGATGAAAGACTTGTTTTTGAATTAAAAAAAATCACTAAATCAAATGGCCGTCATGACCGAGAGTACAAACAATATTTCTGAATACATTATATCGATTTATCGCAAGGAAGACCTGATGCGAGCCTACCAATTCGACTTGGAAAAATTCGGTGCGCAGGTGATCAATTTCTTCCCTATTTCTGACAAGGAGAAATTGGCTGAAGTGAATCATTATGAGGAATTCATGCAAAAGATGAAGGATCAGGGTATTACTGAAAAAGGCCATCTCGAAGAATTAAACGAATTGGTCGGCACCTTGAGCAGACTGCACGACCAGCTAAAAATAGATGATGATGCTTACTTCAGCGTGTACCAAAAGGCCTTGCCTTTTATAGAAAACAACATGAGCCATGCCAAAGGGGCCATCAAAGATGAAGTCCAAATTTGTCTAAATGGTATCTATGGTTTTTTACTTCTCAAAATCGCGGAACGAACCATCCAGCCCGAAGAACAAGAAATGGTGGATCGATTTGGGGATTTGCTGTCCTTGTTGAGCTATAAGTACGAGGAGCAAAAAGTATCGAATTAGCGTATTTCAAATTCTAGAGTTCTTTAATTGTGAGAGTTGAGCGTAAGTTTTTTTATTAGAAATAAGACGAATTATTTAAAGACTTGAAATGAACAAAATTTGTACTACCCACTCCATCCTCCCATATGCTTCCAAAAATATTGCGAATGTCTTTTTTCTGTTAAATCCATTCGCAAGTCCTGAAAATCATTCCTTACTTGATTTTCTTTGGAATTATTTCAAGTCTTCGATGGTTAATGGATTAGAAATTTTAAATTCAGGATTTAAAATTCACTTACTGATTGAAAATCACCATTTCCATGGAAAAAACATATTACGACCCTAAGGATCTTAAAAAATTTGGGAACATCTCCGAACTACAACCGGAGCTTGGTAAAAAATTCTTCGATTATTATGGAGAAGTCTTCAAAGAAGGCGCCCTATCTCAGCGAGAAAAATCCCTGATCGCGCTGGCCGTGTCACATGCCGTACAATGCCCCTACTGCATAGACGCTTACACCTCTGATTCGTTGGAAAAAGGAGCGGACGAAACTCAAATGATGGAGGCTATACATGTAGCAGCTGCTATCAAAAGTGGTGCATTACTAGTACATGGCGTACAAATGATGAATAAGATAGATGACCTCACCATGTAATCAACTGGCGATTGACCGGATGGGTCGGACAATCCCTTTGAAACGAAGACACTTAATTTGAAATTGAATTTGATGATAAAGGAACGAAAAATATCACTGCAGGGTCAGGATCATCAGCTGAGTCATACGGACAAGCAACTGGAGATTCTGGAGCAGCTCGATCAGGTCAACTTTACCGATCGGCTCCGGGGTTTGGGAAAGCTCCCATTCAAACCTATAGGAATTGACATTTTTCAAGTTAACATGGGCAAAATGTGTAATCAGGTATGCAAGCATTGCCATGTGGATGCTGGTCCCGATCGCAAAGAAATCATGACTCAGGAGACTATGCAGCAGTGCCTGGATGCACTGGATCAATCCGACATCTCTACTGTCGACCTGACAGGAGGAGCTCCCGAAATGAATCCTGATTTCGAATGGTTTGTGGAGGAGCTTTCTAGCCGCGGCAAACACGTTATTGTACGCTGCAACCTCACTATCATTTTGGCAAACAAGAAATATAATAATCTGCCGGAATTTTTTAAAAAACACAAAGTAGAGGTGGTCTCTTCTCTCCCACACTTCTCTGCCAAACGAACGGATGCCCAACGTGGCGATGGTGTTTTTGAAAAGTCCATTGAAGCATTGAAAATGCTAAATGCGGTGGGGTATGGTCTGCCTGACTCAGACCTGAAGCTCAACCTGGTATACAACCCTTCAGGGGCATTTTTGCCAGCTGATCAAACCGGACTGGAATCAGAATTTAAGCGAAAGCTAAAAGTGGGTTTTGACATAGATTTTCACGAATTGTATGCTATTACCAATCTGCCGATCTCAAGATTTTTGGATTATCTGGTGGCTTCGGAAAATTACGAAGAATATATGCAGAAACTTATTGATGCCTTCAATCCTGGGGCTGTCGATGGTGTGATGTGCCGAAATACAATTTCGGTCGGATGGGATGGACATTTATATGACTGTGATTTCAACCAAATGCTCGATTTAAAATTGAATCATGGCGCACCGAATCATATTCGTGATTTTGATGTTACACTGTTGACCGATCGAAAAATAATCCTCAACAATCATTGTTTTGGCTGCACTGCAGGAGCTGGCTCAAGTTGTGGAGGAGTAACCACCTAATGACAGTCAAAAACTTATTTTAAAATACACGCTACCATATTTCTATGAGCTATCTTGATACCACCGTCGATGTCTACAAGGCCGCGGCACTTACCCCCGATGTTGGACTTTGTTGTACCACTTCTCCAATTTGGCAGCTCCCTGGTCTAAGCATGCCCAAGATCATGCAAGAAATGAACTACGGGTGCGGTACTACCGTACATCCAAGAGATTTGGTCAATTCTCCAAGCATCTTATACGTCGGAGTAGGTGGCGGCATGGAATTGCTACAATTTTCCTATTTCAGTAGAAAAAAATCAGGAGTGATCGGCGTTGACGTGGTGGATGAAATGCTAGCTGCTTCAAAACAAAATTTTGTACAAGCAGAACAAGAGAATGACTGGTTTGATCAGGACTTTGTGGAGCTAAGAAAAGGTGATGCGCTTGATCTTCCTGTAGAAAACGCATCCATAGATGTGGCTGCTCAGAATTGTCTATTCAATATCTTCAAGGCTGAGGAACTGAAAAAAGCCCTTGAGGAAATGTATAGAGTACTCAAACCACACGGCCGATTGGTAATGTCTGATCCTATATGTAATCAAGAAATGCCGGCGCATCTTCAAGAAGACGAAAAACTCAGAGCGCTTTGCCTGAGCGGTTCGATACCCATGCATGAGTACATCAAGATGCTCACTGATGTAGGGTTTGGCACTGTAGAGGTCAGAGCCAAACGACCCTACAGGATCTTATCTCCCAATCACTACGCGGTAGATCAAAATATCATAATCGAAAGCCTGGAAGTATGCGCGATCAAAGATCCGATGCCCGCAGACGGTCCATGCGTATTTACTGGTAAAGCAGCTATCTATTATGGTCAGGAAGATTACCTAGATGATCACAAGGGGCATGTTCTACTACAGAATCAGCCGCAGGCGGTCTGCGACAAAACTGCCAATGCACTAGCCGAACTTGGCAGAGACGACATTCACATCACGCCATCCACTTATTTTTATGACGGTGGAGGTTGCTGCTAAGCCAAAGTGAATTTGATCAACTCAGACCTTTTTGTTATAAGTACTCGACGTCCGTGAGCCATCTTTTGTTAAATTTGGGTTTTACAAATTAGACCTATGGCTATAGACAAAAAAACGGTTCAGAAATTGGCTCATCTATCCAGACTTGAGTTGTCGGAGAACGAGCAAGACCAAATGAGCAAAAATCTGGGGGATATAATCGATTGGGTGGAAAAGCTTGACGAAGTGGACACCGCTGATGTAAAGCCGCTGAGCAATGTCAACGAAGAGCCAATTCATCTGCGTGAGGACAAAGTCGATAATCATTTTACTGGACAAGAGGCCTTGAAAAATGCCCCTGAGAGTGATCAAGGTCATTTCATAGTACCTAAGGTTCTCAACTAATCCTATGAATAATCTAGCTTTCTGGAATGAATGGGCACCGGGCTTTCGGGTCGCATTCAAAGTTCTTCTCTTTTTATTATTAGGATTTATTCTAACCTTCCTGACTATTCATTGGGGAGATCTGAGTCCATTTTATTACTGGAAGCTTACAGGCTATTTAGAAAATTTGTCCTTTCCTATTTTTTCCAATCATTCGCAACTGATTGAAAGTACTGTTTCCACCGATTTGCCGGTCATCTTTCAAAAGGCCTTTGGCGGATCCAATACAATGCCAGCCGGATATACTTACGCTTACCTGATACTCTTGTATCTCGGCATCGTCGTTTGCCTCACCGTGGCTACCTACCTGGAGAAGTTTTGGTACTTTCTAGGCATGGGTTTGTGGATTCTGCTCATCATGCTTAGCGGAATAGGAAAAGTTGGATTTTTTGGCTTCTATGATGAAACACCAGTCATTTTAGTTGTAATACTTTTCTTGTCAGTTTCCTACTATTTCAATTCTATCAATGACGCGGTAGGCTTCGGAATCAGATTTTTGAGTTTTTTAGGATTGATGGCTCTCACTTTTTCACTCCTTTATTTTGGTAGCGAATATGAGTATCCACTTTTGTTCTTAGCTCGGTTTTCCTATTTGCCTGCTACACTGATCTGCCTGATCTTCATCCTGATTATTGGACATGAGATTGTATATGCAATCCTTGCACTTACAACACCATATTCCAAATCATCCTCTAATAATACCACTCACTTTATTATACTGAGCCTCGCCTACCTACTCAATCTCCTGGCGCTCTACCTGTACCGTATTGATTATCTGGATTGGGATATTTATTATCTCAACGAATTTATGGTGTTTGGTCTATCCGCGGTGCTGGGGATATGGGGAATCAAGTCACGTGAAAACCTCTATGGTCGTCTATTGCCCTTTTACCCATTCACAGCGATAATATTTGTGACCTTGGGTATCTTGACTTTTGCCACGCTTGCCTATCACTCATTTCATGCCAACGACCCTTTTGTAGGAGCCATTCGTGAACTGATCCTGTATAGCCATATAGGCTTTGGAAGCATGTTTTTCTTGTATATCATCGGCAATTTTGTCACTCAACTCAAACAGAATCTTCCCGTACATCAATTCGCCTATGTAGAGGACAACTTCCCGTACATATCAGCAAGGCTGGCTGGAGTTATTGTGGTGGCAGCACTCTTCTTTAGAGACAGTTATAGTAGTTTTTACAAAGCTACGGCCGGCTACTACAACGGACTGGCCGACTTAAATCTCAGTTTGGATAGAGAGCAAAGCGCTATCTACTATTACAAACAAAGTGCAAGCAAAAGCACGAATAACCATCATGCCAATTTTCAGCTTGCTCAATCGGAGGAAAAAACTTCATACCGACTGGCACAATTAAAAAATTCGATCAAAACGGTGCCGACACCATACGCCTATGCTTCGCTGGGCAAAGAATATGAAAGCGGCGGTCAGTTCTTTGATGCACTATTCATCTATCAGGATGGCTTGAAAAAATTCCCTAAGCATTGGGCATTACAAAACAATCTGGCGCTACTGTACAACAAAACAAGTGTAGTTGACTCAGCAGTGTATTATCTCAATAATAGTGAGCCGGGATCGTGGAAACAGGCCGTGATCAATGCCAATCGTGCAGCAGTATCTGCGGTACATGGTTTGAATCTAGTCACGGAGACTGATGAAAATCTGAATCGATTTGACCTTCAGAGCAATATTTTGGCGAACAAAATCATATCCGGAGACACTTCCAGACTGGCATATATTACCACGCCTCCTTCTACCACACTCAATCTTTTCACCTACAGTTACCTGAAAAATTTGGGTATTTATTGTCATCGAAACGATCTGCCAGAGTTTTTGACATTGATCAACTCCTATCTGGAGGTGCCTGACAATGGCACATTTAGGCGAGACCTTATACTAGTAAAAGCGACCAATCTCTATCGATCGGGCAAAGTAGCCGAGGCCTTTGAGCTGATCTATCAACTGATGGAGCTGGAAGAGGATCAGGTGGGCAAGTGGAGCAGTCTGCTAGGCAAATGGTGCATGGAATTGGATGCGCCAATGCAAGCTTCCAAATACTTCGAGACCGCCAGAGAATGGGGATACCCAGAGGCATCAGCAGATCTTGCACGAGCATATGATCGCCTGGGAGACCAATCTCTAGCACTTTTTCTACTCAGCAAAGAGAGTCAATCCTTTGATTCCACTCAATCCACACAAGCAAACGCCTGGAACGATCTATTTGAAGCGATGCAAAGCAATCAAGTCACATGGACCTCCTATTCCTTTGAGAAGGAACATCAGATGTTGGATAATGCCAGGCAAACGGCGGCAGGCAAAAACCTTCTTTACCAATCGCTAGGCATGGACAACCCCTACTATGAAGAAGGGATCATAGCTGCCGCTAACTATTTTCATGAAGTAGAGAAAGACGAGGAGACAGCATATACGATCCTTCATCAGGCGATTACGGTCAACGAATACTCGGAGCCACTCATCAAAGCCTATGTCGACTACTGTCTTACAACTGGTTTGATTGACTTCGCTGAAGACGCAGTGGCAAGGCTATCAGACCTATTGGATCCAGATGAATTTATACAATATCAAGAAGCATTTTTTGCAAAAAAACAACAGGCACAATCCAGTTTAGATCAGGATTGGTAATTCCAAAAAAGCAACAGATGATGACAAAACTAATTGGCCCATTTAAGGAAATAATTACTCTATCCGGTGCATCTATTCAGGGCGCATTGACAGAAGACGATTTGGGTCTGATTGTCAATGGCGGAGTACTCATAGAAGATGATGTGATCGTAGAGGTAGGAGACTTTGAAAGACTCAAAAAAAAGGCCGACACGATAGATCGGATCAAAGAAGATCGAATTCTCCTTCCAGGCCTGATTGATAGTCATACACATATATGCTTTGGCGGTTCGCGAGCAGGTGATTATGCACAGCGCGTTGCTGGTAGCACCTATCAGGAAATCCTAAAGAATGGTGGCGGCATCCATGACTCTGTCAATAAAACCCGTGCTGCCAGTAAAGAAGAGTTGACCGACCTGGTTAAGGCTCGAGCCAAACGACACCTACAAGAAGGTGTAACCACCATAGAAGTAAAGAGCGGTTATGGGTTATCCGTGGAGGAAGAGATAAAAATGCTGCAAGCCATCAAGGCGGCAGACGCCAAAATTCCGGCAGACTTGATTTCTACGTGCTTAGCGGCACATGTATGTCCAAAAGAATTTGACAATCACAAAGATTATTTGAATCACATAGTTGAAAATCTCTGGCCTGAATTGAAAAAACAGGGGCTGACAAACAGAATAGATATATTCACAGAAGACGGCGCTTTCGATACGGAGCTATCGGCCGATTATCTGTCCAAAGCCAAAGAGATGGGCTTTGATATCACCGTTCATGCCGACCAGTTTACTTCTGGCGGATCCAGAGTGGCAGTAGATGCCGGAGCGTTAAGTGCTGATCACCTGGAAGCAACCTCTGATAGCGAGATCAAACTGTTGGCAGATTCAGATACGGTAGCCACCGTATTGCCGGGAGCATCTTTAGGCCTGGGGATGCACTATTCTCCAGCTAGAAAATTACTGGATGCGGGATGCTGTGTAGCGATAGCCACAGACTGGAATCCCGGCTCCGCTCCTATGGGAGATTTGCTCATCCAGACCGCACTGCTGGGTGCAGCAGAGAAGCTTTCGATTCCTGAATGCATCGCTGGTATCACCTTCCGCGCAGCTAAGGCCTTGAATCTTACAGATAGAGGTAGATTAATCAAAGGAAGCTTGGCTGACATGATCGCTTTTCCTGTGAGCGATCATCGGGAAGTTTTTTATCAACAAGGAAAGATCAAACCCGATAGAGTCTGGAAATCTGGGGTCTGTGTGGTAGGTTAATTTTTATAAATGCGCTCTCCAGCGGTCACTGCGATCTTTAGATAATTTTCAACTGGAGGCAAAGGACACGAATACGTCTCATTGTATGCACAGTAGGGATTATATGCCTTGTTGAAATCAAGTGTGATTTTCTCAGCTTGCTCTGAAAAACCCAAGTTAATATATCGACCGCCTCCATAGGTGCTGTCGTCACTGGTCAGATCTGCAAATGCCAAAAACAATCCATCCTCCTCTTGTCCCTTGAGAACCAGAAGCTTCTGTGGTAGCTCCTGTATTTCAAATTCCAACCAAGCATATTTGGTGTATACCCTGAGTTCGCCGTCAGATGTACCCAGAGTCAATTGACCAGGGTTCGCTATTCTTTTGATGGAAGCTATTACTTTGAATCGCTCGTCAGCTGGAAAATAATCCAGTCGAACAAGAGAGTCAGCTCCCAAAAACGGAGAGTCCTCCGCTTCATTCATATATTGCTCTATTTCTTCTCGGTGTGCTGAGATCTGCTCAGTATAGCTCAAAGATCGCTGCGTCGGCTCACATTTAAACGCCAGACACCCTAAGAAAAGAATCCATAAAGTAGTGTGTGAAAATCTCATGATTATAGTTTGCCCTTGTCGGAAAAGCTAAAATAGCCCTGATCTGTGAAAATCAAATGATCCAGGACGGGAATATCTAAAGTGGCACCAGCAGCCTTCAGCTTTTTGGTCAATGTTAGATCCTGATCGCTGGGTTGCTGATTACCCGATGGATGGTTGTGTGCGAGGATGACAGAAGAAGCTAATGATTCAAGCGCTCTTTTGAAAATGAGCTTTGCATCTACTATGGTGCCAGATACACCACCTGTACTGATTCTTTCGGCTTTCAGAATTTTATTGGCTCGATTGAGATAGAGCACCCAAAATTCTTCATGATCAAGATCCATGAGATGAGGCTTCAGATAGGCATAAGCGTCCTGTGAGGTACGTACCTTAGGTCGTTCATCAAAGTTGGTGTCCTTGCGTCTCCTCCCAAGCTCTAATGCACTAACAATGGAGACAGCCTTGGCCTCTCCTATACCATTAAATTTTTTCAGATCTGCCAGTGAAAGCTTTGCGAGTTGATTGAGATCATTGTCAACTGTAGCAAGTATTGTTTTGGATAATTCTACTGCAGATATACTCGGTGTCCCCGACCCTATAAGAATAGCAATAAGCTCTGCTTCAGACAAAGCGGATTTGCCTTTGGTGGCTAGTTTCTCCCTTGGACGATCCTCCTCTGCCCATTTTTTAATCGACAGATTCTCTGAATTATACATAGATTTTTGTTTTCCAGCTTGGGCTAATGCAGATAAAACCAAAAATCACTAAACAAAAAAAGCTCCCATGTCGTGGGAGCAATGAAATTCTTCTAATGCAGGTAAAAGCTTATAGGGAAGCTACCAGCTTAGTCAATTTAGACTTTTGATTAGCCGCCTTATTCTTATGAATAATGTTATTCTTGGCTAATTTATCAATCATGCCAACAACCTTGCTCAACAGCTCTTCTGCTTCAGTCTTATTGGTAGACTCCTTCAACCTTTTTACAAAAGTTCTGGTAGTCTTGTGCTGATATCTGTTTCTAAGTCTTTTGGCTTCGTTTGATCTTATTCTCTTTAAAGCCGATTTATGATTTGCCATTCTCTAAAATGTTATATTCTATTTTTAGGACTGCAAATTTAGGTCTATTATAGATAAATCCAAACACTATGCACTAAATAAATTTTATATTCTGAGATAAGGAAAAAAGCCAATTTTGGTGTAAATATGCCACATATATTTACTTAATGATCAACTTCACCATGATCCCAACAAGAATTTTACTCTCATGTATTGTACTGTTTTACTGTCAGTCAGGGATTATGGCTCAAAACGTAACGGATAACTCTACCACACGCTCCGATACACTGCACTACTCAAGCCCAGGCGAAGTGGGCCTAGATTCTATACTTCTACATGTTGGCATAGACTCTATCATAAATCAGGCACTTGATTCCGGGGCCTTCCCCGGTTGTCAAATCTTACTTGCCAAAGAGGGAAAAGTGTTTTACCACAAGTCTTTTGGCTATCACACCTACGATAGCCTTAGACCAGTCCTGCCTACAGATATTTATGACATCGCCTCTATTACCAAAATAGCCGCTACTACCCTGGCATTGATGAAACTGTACGACGAAGGCAAATTCGATCCGGATCAATCACTTGGTCACTATTTTCCATTTCTTGCCAGGTCAAACAAGGGACATCTCACCATGCGTATGATTCTGGCCCACCAATCCGGGCTCAAGAACTGGATACCCTATCATGCGGAGTCTAGGAAAAAAAATGGAAGATATAGACGTAAAACGATTGCAGCGGATTCCTCTGAATCCTACCCCTATCGTATTCCTGGGTCCAGTCTCTGGATGCATAAAGATTATGTCCAGAAGAAAATATATCGAATGATCAAAAAATCATCTCTTTATGAGGAGCAAAGTTATGTGTACTCCGGCCTGGTTTTTTACCTTCTTCCTGAGCTTGTGGAACGGCTTTCGGGATCGAGCTTTCAAGATTACCTAAGTGAGAATTTTTATCAACCACTAGAGAGTCAGACTATGGGTTTTGAACCCTTGAAAAAATTTCCTGCCTCGCGAATAGTACCTACCGAGATAGATACCTTCTTTAGAATGAATCTACTGCATGGTGTAGTCCATGACGAAGGTGCCGCACTCATGCTAGGGGTCTCTGGTAATGCCGGGCTTTTTAGCAACGCCTATGATCTGGCGAAGGTGTTTCAGCTACTGATCGACTCAGGCAGCTATGGCGGTAAATCCTACCTGCGCCCAGAAACCATTTTAGAATTCACCAGATGTCAATATTGCGCACTAGACAATCGAAGAGGTATGGGGTTCGATAAGCCACTGATCAAGTATGATAGCATTAAAACCAGTGTTGCAAAATTAGCCAGCCCAGAAAGTTTTGGCCATTCCGGCTATACCGGAACATTGGTGTGGGCAGATCCTGATAATAAACTAATCTTTGTATTCCTAGCCAACAGAGTGTATCCGACTAGGACAAACAGAAAAATATATGAATTGAATATAAGACCCAGAATACATGATTTGGTATATAATTTGATCAAAGAAGAGAAAATAAGTGAATGAAAAAATCCCTGGACGCTGTCCGGGATCCTTTTCATTCCTTATACACCTGGTTGTATCTTGTGGTGAATTGATCCTATTAATTATAAATATAATTATATTTTGGATAATTAAACAATTATAAGTACAATTTTTTATTTTAAAATTAATATTAAAATTCAAAAAACACTTCGCCGCCCTTAGTTGGAATTGACAATCAAGCAAGTCACATTTGTATTCTGAATTAATCCATCTCATGAATTTATCAAAGCTTTTCCCTCTCTTATTTATTTCTCTAATCAGCACGTACGGTTATGGTCAAATCGAAATATTCAGTGACCAAATCTCTATGGACTCAGTAGTCAATAGTGCGTCGGATGAACTAAACGTGGTGATAGACCCAGAAGGGCAGAATTTATATTTTACCCGAAAAAATCACCCTCAAAACATAGGCGGTTCTCTGGATCAGGGCGACATATGGATAAGTGAAAAAAATCTAGCCGGAGACTGGACGCCAGCCTACAATCTAAGGGCCGTGAACAATGCAAAAAATAATCTGCTAATTGGACTGGTAAATAATGGTGAAACCATGCTCTTACGAAACGGGAATGACTTTGCTCAGTCTTACAAGCGAAACGGTCAATGGACAAAACCCAAAATCTTTGAAGTCCCTTATTTTAACTCGAAATCGAAAGACTTTACTGCCAGTGTCTCTTCAGACGGCCGATATTTGTTGTTTGGGATGGAGTCTTTCGGATCCTACGGCGTGGAAGACATCTACGTGTCACGGCGTACTCCTGCAGGCAAATGGACAAGTCCAAAAAATCTCGGAGCAAAAATCAATACAGTCAATCAGGAAATTTCCCCATTTATAGCAGCAGATAACAAAACTCTATTTTTCGCGTCGAATGGCCGCGGCGGGCAAGGTAGTTTCGATATTTTCATGTCCACCCGGCTAGACGATACTTGGCAAAATTGGAGTGAAGCAAAAAATCTGGGTACTATGGTGAACACTGAGGGAAAAGAACGCTCGTTTACTTTTCTGCCAACCGACCAATATGCCTACTTATCCAGCACTCAAAATAGCGACGGATATGGAGATTTGAAAATGGTAAAAATTCAGCCTGATATAGTTCCGGTTGAGGAGGTTCCGGACACTTTGCAAGTAATTGATATAGCCGCTGAAGAGAAGATCATCGCAGTAGTAGGTAAGGTATCGGACAAAAAAAGTGGTGCCGCATTGGTGGGCGCCGAATTGGTGATTCATACCGAGCCAACTAATCGTGAATATAAATCAAGGACCAACTCTGATGGCGTCTTTGTGGTCAATGTTGACGAAGGCAATAGCTATACAATCAAGGCAGGCGCGTTCCGCTATCTTTCGTCCGAGCGGGTAATTACGGATCTTACCTTGTTGAAAAATGACACACTGGTATTCACTTTAGAGCCTGTGGTCGAGGGTAATACCATTACTCTGGATCATGTGCTTTTTGAACAAGGTAAGGCAATACTCATTGAAGGATCGCAAAAAGAGCTTGATCTTGTCGTAGAAATGCTGAAATACAATCCCGACATAAATATTTTTCTGGCTGGTCACACCGACAATCAAGGCCTGGCGTCTTTAAATGTAGCATTGAGCCAAGAGCGAGTACAAACCGTCACCGATTATCTGATCGCTCAGGGAATCAGCAAAAAACGAATTTCAGGCAAAGGGTTCGGTGGCACAAGACCAATTGCTAGCAACGCCAGCGCAGATACGCGCAGACTCAACAGACGCGTGGAGTTGACCGTGCACGGCGCGACACATAAAAAAAGCACCGATCAATAAAGAACGGTGCTTATATGGTAAATTGAGGTTATTCTCCTTTAGTCAGCCATCCATTTCGAACAGCTAGTTGTGCTTCTGTAGGATCTTCGTTCAATGAGAGAACGTGCTGATACTCTACTTCAACTTCAACAATTTCTGAGGACAAGTCAACTTCGGATTTAGTACCATCCTCACTTGCTCTCATTACAGTATATGTGAATTCATCTCCTACCTTCATTCCTCCTCGAACCTCTCCTAAGAAAGCACCTATACCTCTCAAAGGTATTTCTTTTCCGTTAATACCCACTAATTCATCACCATTTTTTAATCCTAAAGATTTTCCAAAGTCGTTTAGACCGTCTGTATTGGTGATATATATACGGCTGGTTTCAGGATTATATCCATAGGTACCCTGTGGTAAACCCATGCTTATTTCCATTCTTATTTCTGATGGTACATAGTCTACTCCAGCCAAAGCGAGCATTTTATCATATGGTAAAGGCGTGTTGCCTTCGACATAGGTGCTAAAAAATGATCTAATCTCCGGATAGGTCATTTCAGCTATCAAATCGAAAAGTTCATCATCGTTAAACGCCGAGTCCTTACCGAATTTTTTAGCCAGATCAGCCATCATATTCTGTACTCCATACTTTCCATCAGACAGTGATCTCAATTGCAGATCGAGACACATCCCAATAAGTGCACCTTTTTCATAAACATTCCCGTACTGATCCTGATACTGGCCGAGCGTATACTTACTTAAATCTGTAAAAGCCAGCGTGTCATTGTATGAAGTAGAGGCCGTAATCATTTTGTTTTGAAGGGTACGCAGGTAGGCTTCTTGAGATATGATGCCATATTTAACCTGCACGTTCCCAGCAAAAAATTCAGTAATCCCTTCATATAGCCATAAGTGTTTGGACATTTTGGGCTCATTGAAATCAAATTGATGGATTTCCTGTGAGTGAATATTTAGTGGGGTGACAATATGAAAAAACTCATGTGCCGCAAATCGATTAAATAGGCCTTGCATGGTTTGCATGGGCTGATTTCTCATTGAGTAAACTGATGAATAAGAATGTTCAAGCGCCCCTATAGACGTCACTGGTCGCTCAGTGAAATAACAGATAAACGCATATTTATCGACTGGTAATTTGCCACCAAGGTATTCTTTTTGAGCCATCAAAATTTGCTCAATGGCACCTTTCACCTCAGCTGACTTCACCACCTGCCCTGGTGAATAAGTGGAAATCAGCACTTCAGCTCCGGCGACATTGATTACGCTGGTATCAGGTTCGCAATACATCAGTGGATTGTCGATGAGATGATCGTAGCTTTCGGTGAGATAGGTATCTACCTTTGCATCTGTAGCAGTCGGCTTCACTTCGCCCAGCCCAAGTCCGGTATCCATAGGCTGACCAGTGCTTATCGCAATCAATCCTGTAGAACCATACATCTTAGTATCTCTGATGATATTAAACTTGAATGGTGTTCGGGTCATGTTTTCGAAGTATCCGAAAAAACCAGCTGAATTAATTACGAAGTTCTTGCCCTCCTCGATGTTGGAGCCTGCAGGTTCGAAAATAGCCGGACCCTCCACGTCATTGTCATATGAATCTTTGACCCAGTAGGTGACCTTGGTCATTTTGTTGCTCTTAGAAATTTTCCATGAGTTTACGGAAGTTTTTTCTACGATTAGCTCATTGCCCTTCTTGTCAAATGCCTTGAAATCCTGAACAAATCTGCCATAGTCGGCAACTGAATACGTCCCGGGAATAATCTTAGGCATGTAGAAGGTGGTCTCGGATTCTTTGATTTTCGGTGGAATCAATATCACCTGGACCTGGTCGTCTTTTACAACAGTCAAATCAAGAGTATAAACATATTGATCTTCTGGACGAGAATGGCCTGATAGATAAAGCATCATGGCCATCAAAAAAATGGATAGTGTTTTCATTTGGAGTGTATTTTGAGTTTTAAATATACTGTTAAGATAACCTCCCAAAAGGCTCATAACCTACCATAAGTGCCTTGATAGGTGCATTTATTACATGGCTGGTCAGATGTTGCCTTCATTCGGAATATTCACGCTCCAGATCACTCCTAAATACTCCCTTTCGGTAACTGACAATTATCATTTTTAGAGCTGACTAAAGGCTGTGGGTATCACCCCTGAGTACAGTACTTTGGTCTTATAGAAAAAGGGCGAAACAACATAAAAACATAATTAAATATGAGAAAAATACTGATCATTTTATCACTAGTGTTCTTTGGTATAATGGCTGGTGCCCAACCTCTGAAATTACAGATAGCGGAAAGTTCGATGAAGATTTCAGGTACCTCTTCATTACATGACTGGACGTCGGATGTCGAAGAATATGAGGCGCAAGCTATACTGGCAGATACCCGGATTGCTGACATTCAGTTCATCGCTAAGGTGAAATCCATAAAAAGTGGAAAATCAGGAATGGATAACAACACTTATAAGGCGCTGAACGAAAGTGAATATCCCGATATCAGTTTTACATCAGCAGAACTCACCATTGAGGGGGACAAGTTGGTAGGCTATGGTCAACTGACAATAGCCGGTAAAACACGTCGGATACCATTAAATCTAACACTAGACAATAATTCAAAAATCTCTGTCAAAGGAGAAGTACAAGTGAAGATGACTGACTACGGAATTTCCCCGCCTACAGCAGTATTCGGTACTATTAAAACAGGGGATGACATTACAATTCTATTTGATTTTACGTTAAATAAAAGCTAAATATTAATAATCATGAAAACCTTTAAAATTTTAAAATCACTATTTACCATGCTATTGATGTTATGTGCGATACAAGGTTTTGCACAAACAACAATTCAAAACTATCGTCCCGATGCTAAAGATGGGCTAAACATGTTCGAAACACCTAAGGAAACTACGGTCGAATATGAGGGCCTAAAAGTCAAGATAGGTGGCGATTTTGCGATGCAATTTCAAAGCATCAATCAATCTAATACTGCTAATAACCTGTTGGAGCTTGGGTCAAATCTAAATCTGCCTACTGCAAACCTAAACCTGGATGTGCAATTAGAGGATGGTTTGAGAATGCACTTGAGAACCTATCTATCTGCACGCCATCATGAAGAATCCTGGGTGAAAGGCGGATACTTGCAAATGGATAAGCTAGATTTCATCAAGGAAGGCTTTCTGTCTGGTTTTATGGAGGTAGCCACGATCCGTGTAGGTATGGATGAGTTCAACTATGGGGATGCTCACTTCAGACGGACTGACAATGCCAAAGCCATTTACAATCCATTCGTAGGCAACTATATCATGGATGCATTTTCTACTGAGGCATTTCTAGAGCTGACGCTACAAAATAATGGCTTGCTAGGCGTACTTGGTGTCACCAACGGCAAGCTGAATCAAAATGTGGTGGTTAACGATGATTCTGACAACAAAGTATCTTTCTTTGGTAAAGTCGGTTATGACAAGCAGTTAAATGAAGACTTGAGACTACGTCTGACTGGATCTTGGTATATCAACAAGGGCTCTACTACAGGTACCTGGCTGTATGGTGGTGACCGCGGTGGATCTAGATATTATGGAATCATGCACCTGGTGGATGATGTAAGCGGCAGAGCCAACTCTGACTTTAGTGGAAGATACAATGCCAGATTCACGGAAATCACTGCTATTCAGGTCAACCCATTCTTGAAATACAAAGATCTTGAGTTCTTCGGAATTTATGAAATAGCAAGCGGTAGCGCAACGGGCGAAGGTTCTGCCACTCAGATGGCTGGGGAGGCAATTTACAGACTTGGCGAAAATGATCAGTTTTACCTAGGTGGCCGTTACAATACGGTAAAAGGCAATACTGTAGATGGCGCTCCGGATTTGGAGATTAAAAGATTCAATGTTGGTGGTGGCTGGTTTATAACCAAAAATGTGATCACCAAACTAGAGTATGTCAATCAAAAATATGAAGGCGACGGATATGCTGGCAATACTCAGTTTGAAGGCGGCGAATTCAAAGGCTTCGTCATCGAAGCAGCCATCAGTTTCTAACCAGGACTCTGATATAGGATAGGGTACTATCCGAAACATTACCTGCAAATGAAAGCGAATCTCAGTGAGGTTCGTTTTCTTTTTGTCTTTCCAGTACCACTTCAAAAGAAATATCCAACTCGTCTCGTACCACCACAGCACCAAAGAATTTTCTGGGCGGTGTTATATCATAGGAGGTTAGATATATCCTGTGCTGTCCTCCTAATATCAACTCCTCCCCGGCATGATCAATATAACAGTCCTGAAGTAGTTCTTCCTGGCTCCTGTCTGCAACCTGGAGCAACATATACATAATCATTTTGTTGGGTACTTCGTGCTCCGCGGACCCTATTTTCAGATTTAGATATGGAAATTCTTTAGCTCGTAATAGTGCACGGAATTCGGAGGTCATCAATCGATACTTGCAGTTGAAGGCCTTTACAGGAATGTGCAAATTGAGCCCTGTAAAATCAAAATCTCCATTGATCCTTTTGACCTTGATCTGTAGGGTATCGATGACATATCCTAAGTCAAGTTTGCACTCGAATTTGTTGATATTGGTGCTTCCCTTAATCGTGATTTGTTCCTTGCGTAATACATATTGAATCTCCTCATCGGTTTGAGTGAAACCAGTGTGAGCCAAAGCCAGCCCAAGGATAGCAAGGAAAATTGTTTTCATGCGCGCAATAATAATCAGGGCTTTGAAGTAATACTATGATATAGCTCATTCTTAGTCATCAACAAATATTAAAAAAATATTAAACCTGCAGTAACGAAGAGTCAAAACCATCTTCAACGGCATTTTGTCTGATGAGACTTTAATCAGTCATTTATATGGAGAATTGGATAAGATATACCAAGTTTTTTTATCTAATTTGCAATTTATTTACTTGTACAACTTAGGCCATAGGCATGGATGGTAAACTAATTTATGGGATTCAGCAAATCGGTGTTGGTGTAGACGACGCAGAAAAAGGATTCGAATGGTATGCGAAAACGCTGGGAGCTGATCTTTGCATTTTTGATGATGACAACGAAGCCACATTCATGGCTAAGTATATGGGTGGAGAACCCAGAGCAAAAAGAGCCATTTTGGCTATGAACGAGCAAGGGGGAAGTGGCTATGAGATTTGGCAGCATACAGGGCGTACTCCGTTGACCATAGATGAGCCCGTACAGCTCGGAGATTTGGGAATCAATATAGCGAAAATCAAGTCGCAGAACATCCAGCAGAGTTTTGACCGCCTCAAAGGCAATGGGATATCCATCTGCACCGATATACATGAGGAGAAGGATGGCTCAAGAGGGTTTTATATCAAAGACCCATGGGACAACATTTTACAAATCAAAGAATTTGACTCATGGCTAAAAAAATCTAAACTTGATGTAGGTGGTATATGTGGTGCCACGCTGGGCGTATCAGATATTGATCAGTCGCTCAAGTTATACGCAGACATCCTGGGCTACGATCAGGTGGTCTATGATGAAACAGGAGTTTTCGAAGATTTGAAGGGGCTAAACAACGGCGAAGGGAAATTTAGACGTGTTCTCCTGACCCATATTAAAGACAGAACAGGGGGCTTCTATCCATTGCTCGGTGATGGTCAGATCGAATTGATCCAATCACTGGATCGAACGCCCAAAAAGATTTTTGAGGGTAGATATTGGGGAGATGTTGGTTTCATTCATTTGTGCTTCGATATCCGAAATATGAATGCCCTGGTTGCAGAATGTAAAGAAAAAGAATACCCTTTTCAGGTACTTAGCTCTGAGCACTTTGACATGGGGGATGCTAATGGCCACTGGGGATATATCGAAGACAATGATGGAACATTGGTAGAGTTCGTGGAAACCCACAAGGTGCCTTTGATTAAGAAAATCAATTGGAACATAAAGCTCAAAAATCGTGACCCTCATGCGCCATTGCCGGGGTTCATACTTAAAGCCATGGCCATTACCAAGAAAAAGAAATTTGACTAAGGTCCAAATCAAAAGTGGATGTCGCCAATATCAACTGGTGTTTAGTTGTCAAAAGACCTACTGATCAAATAATCTAAATTATGAGTATTGAAAATACACTTCAGGAAAGAAGCCAGTCTAGTTGTGAGCTATGTGCATCAGCTGAAAGCTTGAGCATTTTTCCTGTAGCGCCAAAAGCGGGAAATAACGCTGACGAATGTGCCCTCTTGTGCAATACCTGCACTTCTCAAATAGAAGGACCTGATCAGGCAGATCCCAATCACTGGCGCTGTCTGAATGATAGCATGTGGAATACTAATCCTGCAGTACAGGTGCTAGCCTGGAGAATGCTAACTCGTCTTAGATCCGAAGGCTGGCCTCAAGATTTGCTAGATATGCTATACCTGGATGAAGATACTCAGGCATGGGCAGCAGCCACTGGAGAAGGGCAAGAAGATGTAGAGCAGATAGTGCATAAAGACAGCAACGGTGCCACTTTAGCCGCAGGTGACAGTGTGGTACTGATCAAAGATCTAAACGTGAAAGGTGCCAACTTTACGGCCAAGCGCGGTACAGCGGTAAGAAACATTTCCCTAGTACACGACAATCCTGAGCATATCGAAGGCAAAGTCAACGGCCAGCAGATCGTCATCCTAACTAAATTCGTAAAGAAGTAGACAAATCTGATTATGGTCTGACTATAGATTTTTCAGACTGCTTTGGTATTCAACCAGCTCAGATTCATCATTTTCAATCGCAATCTCGATTGCTTTTTGATAGGATTGTTTAGCCAATTTTCTTTTCCCCAAGGCATGATAGACATCGCCGAGCCCATGATGAAGCAAAGATGCCTCTGGAAACTTTGAGAGTCCCGTTTTGAATAATTCGATAGATTGGTCAATCTTATCGTTGGCAAGATAAAAGCGTCCAAACCTATTGAACCAAAGGGGGCGGGTGTATGACGCTAGATATCCATCAAACTCATTTACATAGTTTTCAAATCGTGTATAATTGTTTTCATTGAGAGCATTTAGCAAAAGGAAATGTCTGGTCTCCTTATGGATTTCCGAAGGAAGATCATATCGAATTCCTCTCTTTTCATAATAACTTCTCAGTGCCTTGAGTCCTCCATAATCGTCGTATTCCTGTAGTGAATAGTAGCGGATAGGTTTATAATCATGAAAATAATCTGAAAGTCCTTCATGTATGGCTTTGTTGGCAGTGGTGTAATGATCCTCTCTATCAAGTATTCCATACCGCCACCTTGAGTTCGGGTTATTCTCATTTCTGAAACGAGAGATAAAAAGTGAATCACTGGCAGCCCAGGTTTCTTCCGGTGCGACAACGAACAGCATATACTCGGCAGTAGAGTTATCGATATCCCTTTCATAGATCGCATCCATCCGCCTACCACTATGGGTAGTGCTCGCCAAAATAAAACCACTAAATAATCCGGCATGCTCGCCTACCAGCTCTAGTCCTAAACCTCCGCCCATTTCCCAGCCAAAATAGATTCGCTCCTTTTCTTTTTTTGTACGAAAATTGTTATCTACAAATGGAATCAGTTCTCGTTTTATAAAATCAATGAATGCATCAGATTCATTGTACATCAGCTCTCTTCTTCTCCTTCTATCAGTTTTTATTCCAACTACGATGAACGCTGGAGTTTTATCTCTAAAGCGCAACATATTCTGATAAGCGATGCCCTGCATGAAATACTCCTGGCCATCCATAACATATAATACCGGATAAGTCTTCTGCAAGAGTGTGTCGTAGCCTACAGGTAGGTAAATCTGTATCTCTCGATCTTCATTAAGTATCTCTGACGAAATAACATGGGTTTGACCTATGACAATATCACTCCCGCTCAGCTGTGCATTTGTAATTTGTGTCAATAGAGTAGTAAACAATACAATTAACGTAGCTGATTTCATGACTTTGGGTTTAATTAGAGCGCAAGCTGCTATCATCTATTTAAATTCCACAATTTTTTAAACAGGTTAACATAAAATTAACAAGGTATATTCCGAGTAGAACTATTTAGCCAACAATCACTCCGAATAAGTGAAGTCTGTGTGAGTATCGGCTTATTATTATAATCATGACATGACCTTATAAGCTTGATTCATTGGCATCTAGGAGAATCACGGCTTTTTATTGATTTAGTCTATCCTTGACAAATTCTACTTTGGTCTTGCCGTGTGCAGAAGGCTTGCCGTTTTCGCCGATATTCACTAAGACAATTCGTTCGACCGTGATGATTGTCTCATGAGTCATTTTATTTCTTACTTCGCAGTTGAGCTCCAAGGATGTATTGCCAAACTTGATAGGCTCTATTCCTATTTCCACTATGTCTCCTTGTTTGGCTGAGCTTAGAAAATTGATCTCTGACATAAATTTTGTGACCACTTTCTTGTTCTCCAGCTGGATGGCTCCATAAAGTGCAGCCTCCTCATCTATCCAAGCGAGTAGCTTGCCTCCAAACAAAGTTTCGTTTGGATTTAGGTCTTCCGGCTTGACCCATTTTCTAGTGTGAAATCTCATAATTCGTAATTTTCACTAAGCTAATAACAATGGAATAGTTAGAAAATAGAAAACTCTAATTTGAACAAATCATATCTATATCTGACAAGATAGGTTTCAGATTAAAAAAAATGAAGGACTCTGTTTTCCTAAAGGATCACGGTGACCCTGTTTGGCAAAATTATGGGGCTTACCAGGTACGCATCCATTCAACTAAAGAAGGTAATCCCGTGTAATCTCAATAATATCATACATCTGCTGCTGACTCTTATCACCATTGTTTGTAAGTATTATGATTTCCAGGCCCAGGTCAGGGTTGATGGAAAGCACGGTTCTATAGCCGTCAAAACCTCCAGTGTGCCAGTAGTCATTTTTGCCAGAATATTTATTGGTGTGCCAGTAGATACCAGTACCCGTCAGCCAGCCCAAGCCGTAGTCAGCCATTTCCGGCAGACTTGCTCTGCTTTGAGTCATAGATTCTAATGACTGCTTAGAAATAAGCTCTCCCTTGTGCAACGCGGACACAAATAAGCTAAGGTCAGAAGTCGAACTTACCACTCCACTGCCGCCATAGAGCAAGGAATTGAAACCCAACACCTTGAGGTTCATGCCAAATGAGAGTGCATAGTCCTCATTTATATCTCCCATATGCTGTTTTTCACTGATTACAAATGAATCTGACATGCCAGCAGGTTCAAAAATGTTGGCTTGTAAATACTCAGGATAACTTAGTCCAGTTACCTGTTCAATAATCAAGGCCAAAAATACATAACCTGTATTTGAATACTTACCGGCGGTACCTGGAGCAAACAATAATTGATCTAGTCCTGAACCGGGAATTAGATCTAGAATCTGCGTTGTGGTGACATTATTCAATGCTGCCAGGTTTCCATTGTCATTGATATAATCTCTCAATCCTGCTTGATGAGATAGTAGATGTGCTATTGTAATCTCTGAGAACGACTCCGGTAGATCTGGCAAGAAATGTAGCAGTTTATCATTGAGTGCCAGTTTGTCGCTCTCTACCAGTTGCATGATGGCGACAGCCGTAATCGGTTTGGTAATGGACCCAACCCGGAAACCAGTGTGCTCATCCAAAGCAACAGATCCTTCTACCCTTGCCAGACCTTTACTGCCCGAATAGATTACATTCCCTTGATGCTTGATCAGGATACTTAATCCTGGCTGATTTTCAGCTTGTGTCGACTCCAAATAGTTAGCGATTTTCTCTGGAAGTTGGTTTGGTAATTCACTATCCTCAGTACAGCTGGTAGTTATTACCAGCCACATCATAATCACTAAATACTTGAGCAGCTCTTGTTTTGGGTTATTTGAGGTAATTCTCTTCATCGTCTCTGTGTTTTATAGCGTTTTGCCATGTGCCACGCTGTATGTCTTTTACTTTCATTTACACCCTATGGACGACCATTATGAAAGTAACACTTAAAAAAAAATGAAGATATTAGAGAATTGGACATGAAAATGATAGTTAATTTCAGTATTGATTTCACTTATTACGATCTATAAGTCAAGTCGTTAAGCCCTGCTATAACATCTAAATCAATTTAATTCATTTGCCTCACTTTATTCCAGGATCACCACTATCTCGGTGTGAAGAAAATCATACTGGATCATCTCTGAACTATACATTCCAAGACAAGAGCTCTGAAGCCAATAAAACCAATACCTGTTTTAGCTATACTATTATGACGAAAGAGGTTCCCTTACCAGGTGTGCTCTCAATAGAAATATGACCGCCCATCGATTCGATTTGTGTTCTTACCATAAACAGCCCCATGCCCTTGCCTTCGATGTGATGATGAAAGCGTTTGTAGAGACCAAATACATCTTCCTCATTTTTAGTTAGGTCGATTCCTAATCCATTATCGTGAACCTCTACCCTCACATGATCTTCATTATCGCTCACCGTTGTGATTCTAATATAAGATTCCACATCATGTCTGCTATACTTAATGGCATTGGAAATCAGGTTGATAAATATGCTATACCAATAGGCGCCATTAGAAATAATGCTCTGCACCTGCAGGTCCAACTCTATAGAAATCCGGGATTTTTGGATCTGCTCATGAATTGATTTCTGAATCTTTTCTAGCAACACACCAAAGTCAACCTCTTCATTCGGCTGATTAAGTTTTTGTTTGACTTCGAGTACACTGGTTAGATCTTTCAACACATCATCGAGCGCATGAACCGACTCCTTTATCTTGCCTATTGTTATATTATTGAATGGGTCATTCACATCTTTCAAATTGTAGATATTGGTCAGACCGATGATATTAGAAACCGGAGCTCTCATATTGTGAGAGACGATATAGTTGAACTGTTCGAGGTGGTTGTTTCTCTCCTTCAGATCGAGCACTACTTTCTCAAGTTCTTTGGTACGTAATGCAACTTGCTCTTCAAGCAAATTTTTGGTTTTATTCAATAAACTGGCCTGCTCGCTGATTTCAACATTTTGCAGCTCTACATCTCGTTGCATTTTATCCTTGTAGGAGTAAGTCACCGAAAATCTTTTCCCTAACAGAAGCGCATTAATCATCAAAGCAATTAAATAGCCAACACTCACGATCGTATGATTTGCCTCTCCCCAAATATTATAGGCAAACATATGGTAAGTGATCACAGCTATTCCGCTAAATATGCCTAACAAGCCTAGTAACGATTGGACCCTCTGCTTCTTAGCAGTGACCAGGACAATTACTACATAAACCACCATAAGTGATACCGCACCAAAGAATGGAAGTAATAAATAAGATATTACACTCCCGGGTAAAAGCAGTGCCAATGCGACAAAGGGTATGAAAACCCAGTATATTATTTTAGAAAAAATTGGTGGAAAACTGCGTTTGAAAATGACCTGCAAATATTGCAAGCCGATCATCGAGCCAAAAAAGAGGCTCATGTATTCGATCTTAACAAGCCAGACCCAGGGAAATTCAGAGAATAAATAAGCCAAAGGTGCATACTCATCACTCAGATTTCTATATCCCCAACACAAGCTGAAAAGTGCCAGATACAAAATCGCCTTATCACTTCTCCAATAGGCATAATATAGTACCAACATAGATACTCCTATAAAGAATAGGCAGCCGATCAACACCATATCGCTGATCACCTTGTTTTGATGCCCTATCCAATATTTTCGTGTTGCGCCGATAGTTGGTGCCGCTGTCATTCCACCTTGCCGGTGATAAAAATTTGATACTTGCAGAGTAAGTTGAATAGTATCTCTCTGCCGACTGATAGGTACAAAAGCCTTTATTCTCCGATGTAGGGTCTGATCTGAAACATTTCCAACACGTCCGGCTTCGAAAACTATTACATCATCTACCCAGAGTCGAGCTGCCGAATTTATTTTTGGTACGCCAATCGAAAGTGATTGGTTTTCATCCGGAAGAACAAGCCGCAACGAATAGGTGGCTACCCCATGAGCTGGTAGCGAGCTTCCATCCAATCTTAAATTATTCCATGCCACCAGGCCATCAGGCATTTCAATACCACCAGTATGCTGTACCACTTGCTGGGGAGTCAGCAATTGATTCCAATGTAGCACCCATCCTTTGTTGAGTGTAACTATGTCTCCTTCAGTAAACTGCACCGATCGGAGATCAATTTCCTCAGCATATACATTTTTCGTTGGTATGAGTACTAACGCATAAATAATAATACATGCCAATGCTCGCACATGAGTATGTTTTCCGCTCATTTCAACAGTAATTGAAATTCTTTAATGGACCAATAAAATACAGGGAGATGGCTGATTGGCTCAGGTAAATATAACAAAATCAACGAATTGTATTATGATTTGAAAACCAGACTGACAGAGGTGTTATTGGCGGTAGTTAGGCAACTTGCAAATTGAAGATCATTTAAGGTATGAATAGGTGTTGTCGTAATAGCAAAAATATATTAGCTTGGCAGGTTTAAAAATGAAAAAACATTGGATTTTGATTGTGTTTTGGCATACTAATTGAATTTCGAATGTTTTATCTATGCTTTTTATTAAGTAGTTGGCACTAATTCAACCAATTTATTGTTTACTATAAAATTTATATACTTGAAATCGATGAGAAATATATTAATTACACTAATCCTGATAGCTATCAGCATTTCTGTACAAGCACAAGATTTTGTGTTTCACTACAATGAGATGGAAAGAGACGAACTTATGCAAAAGGTAGCTACAACAGAGCATCCTTTTGGCTCAGAGTTTACTCAACTGATGCTTTTGCTAAAAGAAAATTATACTTCTGAGGAGCAAAACTCCATCTCGCTAACGATGACCCTTACGGTAGAGAAACCGTCCATTTATTATTCAGTGAGGAAGGCCAATAAGCATTATATCAAGGCAGCCAGAAAAGGGCGTATTCCGAAAGAAGAAGCGAAAAAAGGCCTGCAAGATGTTTTAGTCAAGGCACTCAATATCAGATATCAAAATACTGAGGCGCTTGAAGACAAGTTGGACAAAATTAAGGACGTAGAGGAAATTGTAGCTTTCTACAGCAAAGACGTGAAATTGGATATGTAAAGGACCAGTTGGTCTACTCCAATAACCGATTTTTAACTCACCAGATCAAAGCAACAAAATACTTTGATCTGGTGTTTTTGAGTATGCAGAGGTGGGTTCTTCATAAGCGAAAAAGCTTTTAAAGTTTCAACTTTACCTTATCATCAATGAATCTTCCCAGATCTCTAGCCCAGGTTTGATAGGTGAGTCTTGAAGGATGAACTCCATCACTAAAGAAGGCGCTCACGTCTTTTTCTATGTTTAGTCGCTGTGCCCACTTATCGATGGTGATTACCTCTGATGAGTAATGGACACCTTCTGATTGTGCAGCGATAGTAATCAGTCTTTCTCCAAACATCTCAACCAGATTACCTATGGTGAATTTCATCAACCCGGTGAATGCTGGGAATTCTTTAATGGGTGGCATATTTGTAAATACAATTGGTGCCCGCCCAAAACGCGCCCTAAGCACAGCGATAAGTGAGGTTATATCATTTGCCCAATGTGCTGGGCTTCTCAATCCAAAGGCGTCATTACCCCCTAATCCTAGTACTATCAAATCTGGTTGATCATCAGGAATTTGAGGCAATATTTTATTCTCCACCAGACGCGCGGTGTAACCGCTTTTTGCATATACGTTCCACCGAATATTGGCAGACCATCGTTCGCTGAGCTCATTAGCCAGTGTGCCGGCAAACCCTTCGGTATGAGTGGATACGCCCACACCGGCAATAGTGCTTTCTCCGATCACCATCAAATTAATCAGACGATCGCTACCATTGTGGACAGACTCACCGCAAGGTTCCTTGGCCTCTGGTAATTGAGGTATACTTGCTCTGATTCTTCGTCCCTGATAGTACATAAGGGGTAGTAACGGGGTTGCTAAAATCAAACCGATAAGATATTTCAAATTCATAAGGTGTAGAAGTGTATAAACCTTAGCCTTCCATATCACTGAGCTCGAGATTCAGTGCTTTGGTTGACATTTGAATTTCAACCAGGGAGAAAATCAATGAAGTAATGAGTGAAATCAAACTTCCTCCAAATAGGTAATTGGCTATGTCGAAGGCCTCTTGAAACAAGGCAAACATACAGCCGACAGTAAGTAAAAAACTTAGTACGCCGAAAGCCTGCATGCGTCGTACCATATTGAGACGCTTTCTTAAATTGTTGATTTGACCTATCAGCACATGCTGTGAGTCGGCTAGTTGATACTTGGCATGTAGATTTCTAATCAAGGTCGCCAAGGCCAGAAACCGATTAGTATATGCTAGTAGTAATAGGGTAATGGCCGGAAACAAAAGCGCCGGTGTAGAAATATCTAACTGCAAATCTGAAGATTATTTATTTTCAATAAGAGCTGTGAGTTGGTCAGCATCCCAAGGCTTGCCTACACTACCATTGAATCCGAAGTTCTTAATGGCGTTTCTAATGATTTCATCATTGACATATTCTGAAATGATAATTCTGGTCATATCTGGATATAACTGGCCCACTTTTTCTAGCAGTTCTACGCCGGTCATCTCGGGCATCCGGTGATCCGAAATAATGACATCAAACTTATCTTTCTCCATCAGCTTCAATCCTTCCAATGCGCTTTCAACCGTAGTTACATCATACCTTCGTTTGAAGGCAATTCTGAAAACATTCAGGTTGGCTGCTTCATCATCCACATATAGCAATTTGATCTTATCTGCCATAATTCACTTTCTTTCTCTTTTTCTTTAACTGGTTATGCAAAATACAAAATTATTACAACATTTTGAATCATCTACTAAAACGCCTCTCTAACTGAAAGATAAAATGCGTGCTGGCCGTTATCAGTAAATCCCAGATCCAATCTAAAATTCAGTTTTTCTCCTTTCAGTGCCTGAAATCTACCGCCGATTCCGTAGATATAATGCAAATCTCCTCCATCAAAATCATTAAATGAATCAAATACTTCACCGGCTCCGCCAAAAATCACACCACCAAATCGCCAAAAGAGCTCTTGTCGGATCTCTGCTTGAAAATAAAACGCTTGACGATCTCGATACAAATTGCGATGCTCAATACCTCTGAGTCTATTGTTGCCACCAATTTTAGTCAACTTATAAAATGGAATATCGCGACCCGACGTCATATCCAGCTTCACCTGGTAAGCAAATACTGTTTTAGGACCTATAAAATCAAAGTATTGGCGGTAGTCCAAAAGAAACTTTGAATAGGAATAATCACTTCCAAAGGCTTTGCCATAGGCGGTGAAAGCCAGACTAGCTAATTTTCCTTTGGTGGGATACAGGGTGTTGTTTCTACTGTCATATCGCATGCCAAAGCCCATCCCGTTAGCCCATCCACCGTTGATTCCTACTGGATCATCAACATCCAACAATCCTTCTTCCAACGGATCTATTTTATCATATTGATAGTCGAAAACCACACTGGCGTAAAGCTTCTCTGCCAGTGGTTTGTAAAGTGCGCCAGCTATCTGCGAATATTTATCTCCGTATTTTTCTGTTATTGAAGGTACCTTATCGTTTCCGATGCCGAAATAGTTGTCAGGAAAGTCAAATAACCTGACCTCCATATTGAGATTCATACCATTTTTAAAAAAAAGGTCCAAATCAGTTTTCACTAATGCTTGCTTATTCGTGGTAAAAACAAAGTATGGAGTGATTGAGGATGGTCGGTGAAAGGGCTCCTCAGGATCAGTCATATTGAATACGAAAAAAGCTATTGCACCAATATTTACCTTAGTCTCTGGCGTATAACCCATAGCCGGATAGATGGCAAACTTGACTTTTTTCTCCTTTAGGGAGTCCTGTTCCTGTGCAAACCCGCTAAAAGCGCACATCAAACATATATAGCACGTAAGAGCTTTTTTCATATAGATTATTCAGACGGCAACAGATTCAATCCTAGATCATCCAATTGCTCCTTTGCAATCGGCGACGGAGATTCTATCATTACATCGCGCGCAGAAGTGTTTTTAGGGAAGGCGATAAAGTCTCTGATTGAATCAGAGCCTCCAAACATAGAACATAATCTATCAAATCCAAAGGCTATTCCGCCATGAGGGGGGGCGCCATATTCAAAAGCATCCATTAGAAACCCGAATTGCTCTCTGGCTTCCTCATCGGAAAACCCTAAGTGCTTAAACATCATGGCTTGTGTGTCGCGGTCATGAATCCTAATCGATCCTCCACCTATTTCTACTCCATTGATTACCAAATCGTACGCATTTGCATGCACCTTTCCCGGATCCGTATCTAGCAATACAATCTCGTCCGGCTTCGGCGAGGTAAATGGATGGTGCATCGCATGATATCTTTTGGTCTCTTCGTCCCACTCGAGTAGGGGAAAGTCAAGCACCCATAGCGGCTTGAAATTCATTGGGTCTTTTAGCTCTAGCACGTCACCCATGTGCAATCTCAGCTCGCACATCTGTTTTCTGGTGGTATTGACATCCCCGGAAAGCACAAGAATCAGATCACCTGGTTTGGCTCCCGCCTTATCTGCCCAGTCTTTGAGATCATTCTGAGAATAGAATTTGTCTACTGATGATTTGAATGATCCATCCTCATTACATTTCACGTAAACTAGACCTTTGGCTCCAATCTGTGGTCTTCTGACAAAATCGGTCAGTGCATCCAATTGCTTTCGGGTAAACTCTGCACATCCACTGGCACATATCCCTACGACTAGTTCTGCCTGATCGAATACATTAAATCCTTTGTTTTGAGCGACTTCATTGAGCTCTACAAACTGCATATCGAATCGTACATCAGGCTTATCAGATCCATACAATCGCATGGCATCTTCGTATTGCATGTGGACAAACTCGCCTACTTCGATAGCTAGTGCCTGTTTAAACAGGTGTCTCGTCAGTCCTTCAAATGTGTTTAGAATATCTTCTTGAGTCACAAATGACATCTCGCAGTCAATCTGTGTAAACTCAGGTTGTCGATCTGCTCTCAGATCTTCATCTCTGAAGCATTTTACAATTTGAAAATACCGGTCAAACCCAGAGACCATTAGTAATTGCTTGAACGTCTGTGGAGATTGTGGTAGTGCATAAAACTCTCCCTTGTTGACTCTGGAGGGCACCACAAAGTCTCTGGCACCTTCTGGAGTGGACTTGATCAGTACTGGAGTCTCTACTTCCATAAAATTCTGATCGGACAGGTAGGACCTGGTGGCCTGAAGCATGCGATGACGAAGCATTAGTTTTTCACGGACTTCGTCTCTCCGTAGATCGAGATATCTATATTTCATCCGGAGCTCTTCACCTCCGTCTGTGACATTGTCTATAATAAAAGGAGGCACCTTGGACGGATTTAAGACCTCCAAATCAGTAACCTGAATTTCTATTTCACCGGTCGGGATCTTATCGTTTTTTGCATATCGCTCGACAACAAGTCCTGTGGCTTTTAGTACATACTCACGGCCTACCCCTTTAGCTTTCTCTACTAATTCTGTTGGGGTTTTGCCTTCTTCGAAAATCAGCTGAGTAATGCCATATCGATCACGAAGATCCACCCATACCATACCACCCTTGTCCCGTACTTTTTGCACCCATCCGCAAAGCGTCACTTCTTTATTGGCATCAGCCAACCTCAATTCGCCACATGTCTGTGTTCTCAGCATAATAATCGTATTCTTCTTAAATAAAAAGTCCGTCCACCAACGGGCGCGCAAATTTAATCATTGTGTTGTTTTGGGCTTCATGCCCGGGTAGTTTAATTTTGATTTTTCACTAGCTTTAAGAAATTCGCAAACCATGAGTACATTTCTATCTCTCAGTTTAGTATTTATTAATTTATTAGCAGGTAATTTGACAAAAGTCGAAGTCACCGAGGAAATCACCATGATGATCCCGGATGATTTTAGGCTTATGACTGACGACGAGGTCGCCAGCAGATACTTCACTACTAAACGTCCGGTGGCGATCTTCACCGATGAATCTGTAAATATAGATTTGGGTATCAACCAATCCGCTACCCAGTGGGTGGAAGAAGACCTTGAAATAATGGTAAGCTTCCAAAAATCAAATATTTATAATTTCTACGATCAAATTGACATGATCAGCCAAGGAATAAAGGAGGTAAATGGACTCAAAGCGGCTTATTTCGAGTTTGTATCCATGGTCAATCCTGAAAAGCAATCGTTTAGATCTCAGAGCCCTGTCAGAAAATACACCTACATTCAATATATGATCGTGGGTAAAAATTCTTGGGTATTCAACTTCACCTGCCTAGTCCAGCTCAAAGAAGAATGGCAAGCTACTCTTCCTGACATCATGAATAGCGTAGAATTTCAAAAGAAGAAAAGATGATCCCTGGACTTCATAGTGACGAGGCTTTCATGAAGGAGGCTCTCAAACAAGCACAATATGCATTTGACGAAAATGAAGTACCTGTCGGTGCAGTGGTGGTCTGTGATAATAAAATAATCTCAAGAGCTTACAATCAGGTTGAAAAGTTAAATGACGTCACCGCTCATGCGGAGATTTTGGCGATTACAGCTGCCGAAAATTATCTTGGTACGAAATACCTCAGCGGTTGCAAACTGTACGTCACGCTAGAACCTTGCACGATGTGCGCTGGGGCTACGTACTGGTCTCAACTCGATGAGGTGATTTATGGAGCCAGTGATGAGAAAAGAGGCTATACGATTTTCGCACCAAATGCCTTACACCCAAAAGCCAAGGTCAAACATGGCATCATGGCTGATGCATGCAGTGAAATGGTGACCTCCTTTTTTGCTCAGATGAGGGAAAAGAGAAAGTAAATTTCAATTTTCTATCGGCACATAGAATAGAGTGATCAATTGGCTACCTTTATTCTAGATTTACGTCTAATTTTACTTAAAAGAATTTTCAACATAAAAATAGAGTTATCATGGCTTTCGAATTACCATCTTTACCCTATGCACACGACGCATTGGAACCACATATCGACAAACGTACTATGGAAATCCACCATGGAAAGCATCATAATGCGTACGTAACCAATCTTAACGGAGCTATCGCAGGCACCGAAATGGAAGGCAAAACTATTGAAGCAATTTGTGCTGAGCACTCTGATGTACCAGCAGTGAGAAACAACGGCGGTGGTCATTTCAACCACTCGCTATTCTGGACAGTAATGAGTCCAAACGGTGGTGGAAATCCCACTGGCGAAATTGCAGGAGCAATCGACTCAGCTTTTGGCTCGTTCGACGCTTTCAAAGATGCTTTCGCTAAGGCAGGCGCTACCAGATTTGGATCAGGATGGGCTTGGCTTTGCGTGAAGGATGGAAAATTGGAAGTATGCTCTTCTGCCAATCAGGACAATCCATTGATGCCTGGTGTAGGCTGTGGTGGCACTCCAATTCTTGGCCTGGATGTATGGGAGCATGCTTACTATCTCAACTATCAAAACAGAAGACCTGATTATATCAATGCCTTCTTCAATGTGATCAACTGGGAAGAAGTAAGTAAGCGTTTCGCTGCTGCGAAATAATTACTAATATTAAAATAGTAAGAGACTTTTCAAGGTGCTTTAGCTCTTTTGATCAGTCTCTTTTTTTATGCCGTAGAACGTTTCTTTTTCAGTTCGAAAATATCCTTTCTTCTATTTCTGAGATTCTGTACGCTACCAAATTGGTTCAGCTCACGCAATAGGTCAATATCCACATCGGCTATAAGAATCATTTCTGTATTTGGTGTAGCCTCTGCCTTGACCCCGTTGGCCGGGAAAGCAAAATCACACGGAGTAAAAACCATCGACTGAGCAAATTGAATATCCATGTTGTGTACCTTCGGCAGGTTGCCAACACTTCCTGCGATAGCGACATAACATTCGTTTTCGATCGCTCGTGCTTGTGAGCAATTTCTAACTCTCGAATAACCGTTTTGTGTATCTGTCAGAAATGGCACAAAAAGAATATCCATACCCTCATCTGCCAGCAATCTGCTGAGCTCCGGGAATTCCGAGTCGTAACAAATCAAAATTCCAATTTTGCCACAATCCGTATCGAAAGCTTTTATCTCATGCCCTCCTTGCATACCCCACACCTTTGATTCGTCAGGAGTGACGTGGATTTTTTCGTACCTCTCCGTCGTTCCATCTCTCCGACAGAGATAGCCCACATTGTAGAGTAGATCATCCTTGATCTCAGGCATACTGCCGGTAATGATGTTGATATTATAAGATATAGCCAGCTCTGAAAACTTTTTCACGATTCCCTCAGTATGCAGCGCGAGCTCTCTAATAGCGTCTGGTTCGGACAAATGATTGTCCTTAGCCATCAGGGGCGCATTAAAAAACTCGGGGAAAAGTGCAAAATCACAGCGATAGCCAGATACAGCATCTACAAAATACTCAGCCTGCTGCATCAGCTCCTCTAGGTCTTTGTACAAACGCATCTGCCATTGCACCAATCCTAGTCGAACAATGCTTTTTTTGGTTTCCGCCTTTTTAGTCGGCTTTTGATAATAAATATTGTCCCATTCCAAAAGTACCGCATACTCACTGGAGGCCTCGTCGCCTTCCAAATATCCGGTAAGCACTTTAGACGGGTGAAAATCGTTGGAGATTTGGAAGTTTAGTACTGGATCATGAATTTCTTTGCGCTTGACCTTCTCTATATACTCCTTAGGTGACAGTTCATCTGCAAACTGATGATAGTTGGGAATACGTCCACCAAATGCGATCATTCTTAGATTCATGCGTTCGCAGAGCTCTTTTCTATAATCATATAATCGACGACCTAATCGAAGTCCGCGAAATTCGGATTTAATAAAAACATCTATCCCATAGAGCACATCGCCCACATCGGTATGTGTATCGAAAGAATAGTTGCCAGTGATCTCTTGATAGGTATGATGTTCATCAAAATCGTTGTATTTCACAATTATTGAAAGTGCACATCCAGCCAGCTGACCGTTGACTTTTATCACTATTTGACCGTCAGGAAATTTATCAATCAAGGACTTGATTTGATCTTGTTTCCAATAGGAGTTTGGCATGCTTGAATATGCCTCGATCATGGCACTTTTTAACTCCTCGTAGTCACCTGGAGTCAGATACTTAAGCTCAATATTTTCTATTCCTTCCATTCTCTTTATTACCCATTTTTAGATTTGGAATAAAGCTAGTAGATTATAAAATATAGGGATAATATTAAGGCGTAATTATTTTGGTTGGATCAGCCCCATTTTGTAATTCTGGGCGACTTCATCTCCTCTTTCATCATTCATGAAGACTGTGCCTTCCGAAAAGTCAATCGTGCCTAATGGAGCAAAGCCATCAACAATAAAACTAATCTCCTGATCTTGACTCATAGCGATAGGCTGGTCAGGTGACCAATCATATGAGAAGTAGTTTTTGTCTGTCCCGATATGCATTTTTATTTCTTCCCCGATAGGATTATTGGTTGAAAAGTATCGCCCTTCAAGCAAAAGAAACTTGTAACCTGTATTCCAATCCCAAGCCATCCCATTAGTAGGATCCAGATCGCCCAAGTGATCTATGGAAGTATTGGCCTCTGAGTTCACTCCTATGTGGAATCCGATTTCAGAGATCACATAGGCGGCTGGCACACCTTCCACAGTAAAGGAAGCCGTGGCGTTGTCCTGGTCAAAGCTTATTAAGTGATAGCTGTCCAACTCAAAGTATACTTCATTGGTGTTTTTATCCTTAAGCTGGATATTGCTCAAATAGATTTTGATTCGTTCAAAAGTCATTGTCTGATTCGATGGAGTCAAATACTTTTTTGCCTCAAAAATCAGTGATTCTTCCAAAGCTTGAGCTTCAAAATGGAAGGTTAGCGTTTTAGTTTCGATATCATCATCTGATGAGCAGGCGCTCAGGCAGATCAGGGAAATGATAAGAACACTAAGGCCTAAAAGGGTTCGAAAATGCTTCATTGCTGATAAATTCATCGTCTGTCAATGTATTCAGGAAGGCAATAATTGCCTCTTTCTCTTCATCAGTTAATCCAAGTAATACTTGCTCATCGCTTTTTGTATTTAGATTAGTGGCGTCAGAGATCAATACATCTAGTGTACTACTTATACGTATTTCTTCATTATAATGATCCAGGACCTCATCTAATGTGGCAAAGCGTCCATCATGCATATATGGAGCGGTCAAAGCGATATTGCGTAGGCTAGGAGCCTTGAACTTTCCTTTGTCTTCAGCCTTAGCGGTGACGGACATAAGACCCTCTTCAAGATTGTTTTCTGTATCCAATCCATTGTTATGAAAACCCTGATAACCTTCTCGATCTCCAGAGGTCAGAATATTGAGATGGCAATCGCCACAGTTGCCTCCTCTCAAGCCGGTACTCGGTTCTGGGTGAGTGAAAAACAGATTCATACCCAGTTTTTCTTGTTCAGTCAATTCACCCTGACCAAGCAAAAATTGATCATATTTTGAGTTGGATGATACAAGCGTTCGCATAAATTGAGCGAGAGCCTTTGCAATCAAATCTGCTGTAATCTCATCCGTCTCGAAGGCCGAGAAAAATTGCTGCTTATAAGACTCAGAATTAGTGAGGCGCTCTACGGCTTCATCGAGCGGCAGGTCCATTTCAATATGATCTGCTATCGGTTGTAGTGACTGCTCTTCTAAAGTAACCGCTCGCCCGTCCCAAAAAAACTTGGTATTCCATACTAAATTAACCAGTGCCATCGAGCTTTTATCTGTTAATTCACGATCCACCCCCTTGCTGAATTTTGAACCGTCGGTAAAAGCTTTGGATTGTTGATGACAGGAGCCACAAGAGACCTGACCATTGCGCGATAGGTTTTTTTCATAAAAAAGATTCCGCCCAAGTTCAATGCCCTGGATAGTAAATGAATTATCCGATGGAATATCAAAATTGTCGCCGAAGTGCGCTGGCGGCACAAACTCATAAGCTGTCGGAGCCTGGATTTGTGTATCCTCAGAACATGATCCAAGGATCAGAAGTAAAATTATATATGAGACAAACCTTAGTTTCATTACATCTGCAACAGGTGGAAAATGAAATTCCATTAACTTAACTTTCCAATCATAAACATTCGTCAGCCTGAAAAGTTTCAAAATCATATGGTACCTTTTATGTATGTTGTGGATGGTGTCTTTAGCTCCCAGCTGTAATACTAACTCAAATTCAGAATATAAATTACAACTAGACTATCCGAACCATTTTCCTGACCCTATCCCGTCGCCAATCAGAAATAAGCTTACGCAGGAACGAGTAGCTTTAGGACAATCCTTGTTCTTTGATCCTTTGCTGTCTTCCACCGGCAATATATCATGCGCCACCTGCCACAACCCAAATCTTTCGTTTTCGGATGGTAAAAAATTTAGCCTTGGTCATAGCGGGTTACCTCTAAAAAGAAACACTCCGGCATTGATAAACCTGGCCTGGTCTGAGCATTTCTTTTGGGATGGCGGAGTGAAAAATCTTGAGTCCTTGTCTTTTGCTGCACTTTTAAACCCAGATGAAATGGCTATAGACCTCACTCAACTTTGCAGGGAACTCAACCAGCACCCGACATACCCTGATAGATTTAAAAAAGCTTATAAAACGGACTCGGTTTCCTCTGCCTTTATCAGCAGAGCTCTCGCTCAGTATATGCGAACCTTGATTTCGTCAAGTAGCAAATATGATAGTGTCATGCAGGGGCACACCACTTTCACGCATCTGGAGAATCAGGGCTATCAAATCTTTATGTCAAACTGTGCCACTTGCCATAAACCGCCGTTGTTTCAAGACAACTTATTTCATCACAATGGACTGTCGCAAACCTATTCTGCAGAAGACTTGTATTTATCTACCGGAAGATTTCGGATCACAAGAGATTCTGCTGATCTGGGCAAATACAAAACTCCGACACTCCGCAATCTCAATAGCACATTTCCTTATATGCACGACGGAAGATTTGAGTCAATTGATGAGGTGCTGAATCACTACCAATCAATAGATTCAGCGAACGAAAATCAAGATTTACTTGTTAGGAGCATAAGTTTTTCTGAGGACGACAAACAGGCTATTAAAGCTTTTTTAGAAACCTTAAATGATCAACCTGATAATTAAAATGAATTTCAAATAGTTCAACTTTCGTACTATAAATGCGTAAGAAGCATTAATTTTGAATTAATCAAAACCGTAGCATTATCTCGACGCTTACCGAATCAATACCAACTTCCAATATTTTTTCTCACCTAAGAGAAAAGTATCTACGAGTTCGAAATCAATCACTTATCATCTGTGAGCCGCTGGAAAAAGAAGATTTTGTGGTTCAACCCATTGTAGACGTTAGTCCTCCGAAATGGCACCTTGGACATACGACTTGGTTTTTCGAAAAAATGATCCTTGAATCCTTTGACCCGGAATATCAGGTATTCCATAAGGACTATAATTATGTTTTCAATAGCTACTATGAGACTATTGGCAAACGCGTCTTACGGACTGACCGTGGCAACCTAACCCGGCCCACTACTGACGAGATATTTAAGTATCGAGCTTACGTCGATGAAAAGATGCTGGGGTTTTTAGATTCAAAGAATGAAATCGATAGATCAGTACTCAAACTACTTGAACTTGGGCTTCAACACGAGCAGCAGCATCAAGAGCTTCTCGTTTACGATATCAAGTATATACTCGGCAACAATCCTTTGTTTCCAGCATACAGAAAAGGAGAAGACAAATGTACGCGTGACTCCAGAGAGCTAAATTTCCTTCACGTTTCTGAAGGTAAATATACCATTGGTCACGAAAAAGAAGGTTTTTGTTTCGACAATGAGCTAGGTGTACATCAAGTGTTTTTGCATGAGTTCGAAATTGGAGATCGGCTCATCACCAACGGTGAATATCTGGAGTTTATAGAAGCTGGAGGCTATCAAAATTTTCATCACTGGTATATGGAAGCCTGGACTTGGGTGCAGGATAACAAAGAGAAGGCCCCTATGCATTGGCATAAAATAGATGGCGAATGGTTTCAATTTTCATTTCAAGGACTGCAGCCACTCAATCTGAACGAACCCGTGACGCATGTAAGCCAATATGAGGCTGCAGCCTACGCACAATGGCGCGAGATGAGATTGCCCTCCGAATTTGAATGGGAGGTAGCTTGTAAGATGTATGAACCCGATAGGCATAAGAATGCCAACTTTGTCGAAGGCGGTGCCCTGAGGACAAAGACTGCCGAAGCAGGACACTATCAGTTTTATGGCGACACCTGGGAATGGACCAATTCTGCGTATCTGCCGTATCCCTATTTCAAAACTGATGCCGGTGCAGTCGGCGAGTACAATGGGAAATTTATGATCAACCAAATGGTCTTGAAAGGTGGATCTTTTGCTACTCCAAAAGATCACATTAGACCAACCTATAGAAATTTTTTTCACCCACATTTAAAATGGCATTTCACGGGAATTCGCCTGGCAAAGCATGTTTGATACTATAGAAAAAGAAGTAGTCAAGAATAAGAAGTTTCTCTCGGATGTCAAGAAAGGATTGTCCGGGGATATCAAAAGTATTTCATCAAAATATTTTTATGATAAAACCGGAGATGAAATTTTTCAGCGCATTATGCATATGGAAGAGTATTATCTCACAAATGCTGAATTCAATATATTTGAAACCTACAAGTTGGAGCTTGCAAAGATTTTCTCTCCAGATCAAAAACCCTTCAACCTTATAGAGTTCGGCGCTGGCGACGGCCTCAAAACCAAAGTCCTACTAGAAGAACTGCTGGCTCAAGAGATTCCATTTGACTATGTGCCTGTCGATATTTCTCAAAATGCACTGGATCAACTCCATGGCTCACTTGACAAAGAAATGCCTTCGCTCTCCTTCAGAGGGATACAGGGGGACTATTTTGAAGTTTTAAACCAACTTAAAGAAGACAACAACAAAAGAAATGTAGTCCTGTTTCTTGGATCCAATATTGGAAATTTCACCGATCAGGAGGCTGAGACTTTTACATCCAACATAAGCGACAAACTTAATCCAGGGGATTTATTGCTGATTGGTGTCGACCTCAAAAAAGATCCTAGAAAAATACTTTTAGCATATAATGACCCAAATGGCATTACTGCAGAGTTCAACTACAACTTGCTGAGAAGATTAAATCGTGAATTGGGTGCCAATTTTGACCCCTCCACTTTTGAGCATTATCCAACCTATGATCCAGTGACTGGAGAGTGTAAAAGCTCACTGCTGAGCAAAAAAGATCAGGAAGTGACGATTGACGAAGAAGTCTACCATTTTACCGAATGGGAACCAATTCATACAGAGATCTCAAGAAAATATTCAATAAAGCAGCTACACAACATGGCTGTAAATTCTGGTTTTGAGGTGAAACTGGATTTATTAGACTCTAATCAATACTTTGTGGATTCGATTTGGGAGATCAAGGGGTAAATACTTTTAAAAAGTTGAGAACTTTAAAGGGTATTTTAATGATTTTTCAACAATCCTCCTATTTTTGCATTCCCGTAATGACGGGCTCATCACATAATATTTGCGCACGTGGTGAAATTGGTAGACACGCCAGCTTGAGGGGCTGGTGGGAGCAATCCCGTGGAAGTTCGAATCTTCTCGTGCGCACAAATTTTTAATTTGCTCACAAGACTATTCTTTTGGTAAGCAATCCCGTGGAAGGCGAAGGTCGCTCCTGGTAAATTATATCCTCATTTCCCCCTATCATATGTCGTTAAACATCCCTTTGCTAACAAGTATCTGCGAAATAGCAGGAGCCCCTGGATTTGAATCAAGAATTAGAAATTTGGTCATTGAAGAGATCAAGTCCCACGTTGATGAATATCACATTGATAACATGGGCAACCTAATCGCCATTAAAAAAGGAGCGTCAGAAGACCCCAAAAAGGTGATGCTCGCAGCACATATGGACGAAATAGGGTTTATCGTAAGCCATATTGATGAAATGGGCTTTCTGCGATTTCAAACTTTAGGTGGATTCGATCCAAAAACTTTTACTGCCCAGCGAGTGGTCGTCCATGGCAAAAAAGACATTGTGGGAGTAATGAGCAGCAAACCCATCCATGTAATGACTCCTGCCGAGAGAGAGAAACCAGCGAAAAAAGAAGACTATTTTATAGACCTAGGCATGTCCAGGGATGAAGTGGTCAAAATTGTCTCTGTCGGCGATCCTGTCACACGTGAACGTAAACTGATTGAAATGGGCAATTGCGTAAACTGCAAGTCGATTGACAATCGAGTTTCTGTATTTATCTTAATAGAAGCATTAAAAAATCTAAAAAACAATCAATACGATATATATGCCGTGTTTTCTGTCCAGGAAGAAGTGGGTATCAGAGGAGCCAATGTGGCAGCGCATAGTATCAATCCAGACTTTGGAATCGCACTGGATACGACCATAGCTTATGATCTTCCTGGGGCTCTCCCACATGAGTTTGTCACGGAACTTGGCAAGGGAACAGCGATTAAAATTCTAGATGCTATGACCATATGCGATACTCGCATGGTGAACTTTCTAAGAAAAACAGCAGATGATCATAAAATCACATGGCAAAATGAAATTCTTGTCGCAGGTGGGACAGATACTTCCGGGATTCAACAAAAGGGCAAAAACGGAGCAATATCCGGGGCTATTTCCATCCCAACCAGACACCTGCATCAGGTAATCGAAATGGCTGATAAAGATGACATCCAAGCCTCTATAGATTTGACAATTGCTGCTTTGGAAAATATTCATAAATATAATTGGAGTTGGACTTGAAATACTTTGCATTACTAATCTGTCTTTTTATCACTTCGCAAGTCGAAGCGCAGGATTATAGCTCACTGCGATATAAATTGGAGCGATTTGTTGATCAGAATATTGAAGCGAGAGAGGCTGTGATGCCCATCATTAATACATATGGATTTCAATCCATACAGATGGATTCCCTGAATCAGCTGATGCACTTTCGGGATTCGGTACACCTTCAATTTGTAGTCTCTGTACTAGCAGAACATGGCTGGTTAGGCACTTCTGTAATCGGTAAAAAAGCGAATATCTCTTTGTTTCTTGCTATACAGCAATCGCCGGGAAATGAGGTCAGAGAAAGATACTTCCCTTTGCTGGAAGCATCAGCTCAACGTGGTGAATCTGACCTATCTCAGATGGCAATGATCAAAGATAGAATCCTTGTTAATCAAAAAGTACCTCAAGAGTACGGTACACAATGGAATTATGTAGGTGAACAAACTGTTTTATTTCCCTTGGAAGATGTAAATTCGGTGAATGAAAAAAGAGTCTCAGTAGGTCTAAAGCCACTTACCAAAGACGAACTAAAAACCGTACAAAGCAAATACCAATAAAAATGGGCATCCGATCGGTACTCAGTAAACCATTCGCCAAATACATAGTAAATCAACAAAACAAATGGGCATCCAGGCCTGTTGAGTCCCAAGAATCTATAAAGACAGCTATAGTTAAAAAAGCCTCAGAAACCGCCTTTGGCAAAGACCATGGATTTAAGGACATCAAAAGCTATGAGGATTTTAAGCGTGCAGTTCCCGTCGGAGACTATGAGGTAATAAGACCCTATGTAGATCGAATAAAAACTGGCGAACCTGATGTGCTCTGGCCAGGGCTCCCCTCCTATTTTGCTAAAACGTCTGGTACCACCTCTGGGACAAAGTACATTCCGATTACCAGGGATTCGGTACCTAATCATATCAATAGTGCAAGAAACGCTCTTCTGAACTATGTCCACAACTCCGGGAATAGCCAATTTCTCGATGGCAACCTGATTTTCTTATCAGGCAGCCCCATTATGACCAAAACCAGCGGTATTCATACTGGCAGACTCTCTGGCATAGTCAATCACCATGTCCCAGCCTATCTGAGATCCAACCAAATGCCTTCATTTGAAACTAATTGTATTGAAGATTGGGAAGAAAAGGTGGACCGAATTGTGGAAGAGACCTGCAAAAAAAACATGACTCTGATCTCAGGTATTCCGCCGTGGGTGCAAATGTATTTTGATAAACTAACCCTGAAGACCGGAAAACCCATCAAGGATATTTTTCCAGACTTTTCCCTTTTCGTGTACGGAGGTGTCAATTTTGCACCCTACAGAGCAAAACTTTTTGAAAGCATAGGTAAGACAATAGACTCTGTAGAGACCTACCCAGCCTCTGAGGGATTCATTGCCTATCAGGATACTTTGGATCAGGAGGGATTGCTACTACTGCTAGATACCGGTATATTCTTCGAGTTTATTCCGGCTGATGAATATTATAATGAGCACCCTACAAGACTAAGTATCGGTGAGGTGAAAACCGGAGTCAACTATGCACTCATCATCAATAGCAATGCCGGATTGTGGGGCTACTCTATAGGTGATACCATTCAATTCGTGTCTACCGACCCGTATAGAATATTGGTCACAGGCCGTATCAAACATTTTATTTCTGCGTTTGGCGAGCATGTCATCGGTCAGGAAGTGGAAAAAGCCATCAATCATGCTGTGAAGGAGCAAGATCACACGGAGATCACAGAATTTACAGTTGCACCTCAAGTCAATCCAGATTCAGGCCTACCAAGACACCAGTGGTTCGTTGAGTTTGGACGACCACCTGAGAATATGGAACAGTTTGCCTCCACCATTGATCAAAAATTACGACAGCTAAATAGCTACTACGATGATCTCATCAGTGGAAACATCCTGGAGCAGTTAGAAATTGTGATTTTGAAGAAGAACTCATTCATAGATTATATGAAATCACAAGGTAAACTTGGTGGTCAAAACAAGGTACCTCGATTGTCCAACGACCGAAAAATTGCGAATGTCCTAATAAAAAATCGTGAGTAAACGAGCCTGAAGTTGGAACATTCAGAAATGTTGTCCACTTGCCATCTATTATTTATAGCTTTGCAGTTGCATTTTACGATTTGGTGTGTCAACTGGCCGCTAAACCCAAAAGAAATTAACCTTTGAAAAAGAAAATATCTATTCTTGGTTCTACAGGATCCATCGGCACACAGGCACTAGAAGTAATTGAATCCAATCCAGATCATTTCGAATTAGAGGCTATCACCGCAAACGAAAATGCGGACTTGTTGATTGAGCAGGCAGTAAAATTCAAACCAAACCTTGTCGTAATAGTCAATGAAGGTAAATATCAAAAAGTATTCGATGCCCTCGATCATTTGGATATCAAAGTCTATGCGGGAGACTCAGCACTATGCCATGCCGCTGAGCTGGAGCAAGTCGATGTGGTACTAACAGCACTGGTTGGATACGCTGGACTCAGACCAACTTTGAAAGCCATAGAAGCTGGCAAAGCGATTGCATTGGCAAACAAAGAAACTTTAGTCGTGGCCGGAGATCTTGTAACCAGACTGGCTAGAAAAAAACGTGTACCTATTCTACCTGTTGATTCCGAACATTCTGCTATTTTTCAATGCCTGACTGGTGAATACTCTAATCCAATAGAAAAAATTATTTTGACGGCCTCTGGTGGGCCATTTCGTGGCAAAGACAGGGATTTTCTGAGTGCAGTCAAGAAGGAGCAGGCGCTCAAACACCCCAACTGGGATATGGGAGCAAAAATTACAATAGACTCAGCCAGCCTGATGAACAAAGGACTAGAGGTCATAGAAGCAAAATGGCTTTTTGGATTGACGGATGATCAAATTGAGGTTGTCGTGCATCCGCAAAGTATTATTCATTCGATGGTGCAATTCGAAGACGGCTCGATCAAAGCACAGATGGGACTGCCAGATATGAAGCTCCCTATCCAATATGCGCTGACCTATCCAGATCGACTGAAAACTAACTTTCCCAGGTTCGACTTCAAGGATTATGCAGCATTGACTTTTGAGAAACCTGACCTCGAAACCTTCAAAAATTTAGCATTGTCTTTTGAAGCACTAAAAAAAGGTGGTAATCAACCTTGTATATTGAATGCGGCTAACGAAATTGCGGTATCAAAATTTTTGACAGACCAGATTGGCTTCCTTGAGATGTCAGATGTGGTGGAATCCTGTCTTAGTAAAATTTCGTATATCTCTTCTCCTAATTTGGATGATTACATAGAGACTGATAAAGAAACTCGAATATTAGCAACAGAATTGATTAATTAATGGAAGGACTAATAATGACAGCTCAGCTCTTGCTGGGATTATCCATTTTGGTGGGTGTACACGAATTTGGCCATTTAATAGCCGCAAAAGCCTTCGGTATGAGGGTTGAAAAATATTCAATTGGATTTCCACCTAAGATTTGGGGATTTCAATACGGCGAGACAGAATACTCTTTTGGCGCGATACCCCTCGGTGGATTCGTAAAAATTTCAGGTATGATTGATGAGTCTCTCGATACCGAAACCCTCTCTCAAGAACCGGAAGAATGGGAATTTAGAGCTAAACCGGCTTGGCAACGACTCATCGTAATGATGGGCGGTATCATTGTCAATGTAGTTACAGGTATCATTATTTTTATTTTCCTGGTCTATAGCAATGGCAATTCATATTTGCCTAAGGAAGAGCTAAACAAGCATGGCATTGTAGCAAATATGTTGGGTCAAGAAATTGGACTTCAAAATGGAGATGTGATTTTGAAAGTCAATGACAAAGAATACGAACGCTTCTCAGACCTTCGAAGCATGGATGTGCTTTTTGCTGATGAACCAAGCTATAAAGTTCAACGTGGAGACTCAGTTTTCGATTTGAAATTTCCTGATGGTTTCCTCAATAAACTTACAGACAAAAAATACAAAGATCAGTTTATCGATTTTAGATTTACCTACAAAGTAGGGCAAGTGGTCGCTGGTAGTCCTGCTGCTAAAGGCGGATTACTAGAAGGCGATAAGATCATTACGATCAACAATGAAAGCACCACTTTTTTTGACCAGCTTTCTAATATACTACATGAAAATAATGACAAGGATGTGGTGGCCACAGTCCAAAGAGCAGATAATACTTCTGAAACGCTAACATTTCATGTCAATCCAGATGGTACTATAGGATTTCATCCAGTGCCACTAATAAAGCTGCAACATGACGACTACACCTTCGGCGAAGCCATTCCAATTGGTACGACTCAGGCCTTCAATGTCGTATGGGCAAACATTAAGGGATTGGGCAAAATATTTTCAGGAGATGTAGCTGTATCAAAATCACTGAGCGGTCCGATCCGTATCGCTCAAATGTTCGGTGGCAAATGGGACTGGAATAAATTCTGGAATATGACCGGACTGCTTTCAATGGTACTCGCATTTATGAATTTTCTACCTATCCCAGCATTGGATGGAGGACATGTGGTATTTCTCACCTACGAAATCGTATCTGGACAAAAACCTTCGGATAGATTTTTAGAAAATGCTCAAAAAGTCGGTATGGTCATTTTGCTTAGCCTCATGGTTTTTGCCTTCTACAATGATATTGTTCAGACTTTGTTTTAAAAAATAAGACATTCACAAAATGAAGAGCATCGAGATTTCGATGCTCTTTTTTTATTTATATTGTTGGCCGATTGCGATCTAGCTTCATTTATGAAAATACTCCTGATCTTTCTGAGCCTGCTATTTCTTTACAACATCTCCATTGCGCAGGATTATAAGTTTCAGGTCGAAATCAATGGACACAGAGCTGGCCATTTTCTACAGTACACTGAATATTCTAGCGAGGTACATACCTACTCACAGCTGAACCTTCAGATACGTACGCTGCAGGATACAACCCAATATTATAAGAGCCTACATCTGGTAGAATCTGATTCTGGTCTGCTCAAATCAGTCCGTTGGACGCAAGTTCTTCTCGATTCTACTCATCATCAGGTATTGTTTAGAAATGATTCCATTATCAGAATAGAGCCAGGCAAAGAAAAAAGTATTGAGGTATATCCCTATCGACTAATTGGCTCCATGCAGATCAGACAAAAATCTGTTTCATCTCTAGATAGTATCAATGACACCATAAGCTATCATACTTTCGTATCCGAGCTCAACCGCCCAATGCTGGTGCATAGAGAACTGATAGCCACCAAGATAGAGAAGGCGCAGAAAGTATATATAGTCAAAGAATATTTCAATGAGCAACAGTTCACCATTAAGAAGTTTGACTCTGGATATAATTTGCTAAGTACAGAATCGGAAACACAGCTGGGAATGATCGCACTGAAAAGAGTAAATGATCTCCGATCCCCACAATTTTTTGAATCAGATTTATCAAGTCAATCCTTACTGAAATCTAATCTCTTGCTTCCCGACCCAAATCAAATACAAGCCATCAACTTAAAAATAACCGGAATTGATTCTACATATCAGCTAGCAAGCCATGAAAATCAATCGGCAGAAATGGTAGATAGCCTCTCCTATTATTTAAGGCTCACCAGTCAAACCGTGCCGCTTCTACCCGAAGATTCAATCTATCTGACTTCTACCTCCTACTTGTGGTCCTATCAAAAAGGACAGCGAATTGCAGACTCCCTGACTAGCGACTCGACCAATCAAATGATCTTAGAGACGCTGATCACTTATGCCAAAAAACATGATTCATATGCCCCTGTAGCGCTTTATGAGTTGTGTGTACATGCTGAGATTCCAACAAGACTAGTGTATGGCTATGCCTATGACCAATGGTTTTGGAAAGCTAAGTACTGGGTGGAAATAGCTCAAAATGGGCGTTGGGTCACAATAGATCCTACCTCGCAAATCACTCATAATGCTGTGCTCAAAATCGCCCTTATGAAAAGTCCAGCTGGAGGCAATTTGAATGACTTTTACCTAGCAAATCTACCCTCATTGACAAATATTCAGATAGAATCGTATGAGTTGGCAGGTAGAAAACACTCTGTATCCAATCAGATTTTTCAGTACTATTATGAGCACCCGGTATATGAAAATGAAGGGCTGGGATTGCGCTTCTATATTCCATCAGGTTTTCGAATTTCTGCTGATGGCACCTCAAAACCTGATAGAAATTTTCTGACACTCACGAACGACGATCGCGAGTCACTTATCTTCTATCAATTGCTGTCATTATCGGAGATCACCGAACAGGAAACCGAAAAAGAACTTATGGAATCGGTCAGGGACCCTAATTGTGAAATTCAATTTGACAAAAAAATAAAATTAGGATATACCAGCGCTGGCGAGCGTGGGGCTATAGCCATCAGGCAAGGTGGCAGTTTGATTTTCATTAAAATTCTCCATTCTAACCCTGATGAGATCATCCAATATTTACTCAAAAAAAATCTACACCTCAAATATTAAGAATTGTACGTCAGTAGGGTTTGAAAATAGTCTTTGAGTGCAAACATGAGTTGCTCGCTCTCTTCATTTCTAAATTTGAGCGAAAGCAGCTGTTCCTTACCTCCCCTGACCATATATGCTGAGATTGTATATTGAAACTCCTTGTTGGATTCCGAAAAAGCGTTGGCATCCGCCTGACTGGCTTGCACCTCGAGCTTCACTTCTTTGACTTCTGTAAAAAGATAGGCTCTTGAATACCCTGATCTGAAAAGAATGGTTTTATTATGTCTATCAATCACCAAACTGCGATAGGATGCCGTGAGGTAATTGAAAAATGGAGCAATTAGAAACAAGACACCGACAACAGTAATCGGGACTCCGATGGTCCAATCCAAGCCCATGGTTAGGGTAAGAACTCCCAGGACAGTAAAAGAAAAACCCAGAATCATAAAAAGCACCAAAATACCCCAGGAGGAAATAATATTTTTACGGACAATAAAGTAATCATCAGTATGATAGATGGTGTAACCATTCTTCCGCAACAGGGAAATCAGACTATTTTTCATAAGGATTCGTTGCTCTCTCAACACTTAAGATACCAAGAAATCAAATGAGATAATCGCCAATGTTTAAATAACTCCCAAATCCATTCGAGAGCCTCGTAATATTTTTATCTTTGCCGAAAAAAAATTCGTGCAAAAAGAGTTCAAAAGATTCACCATTACTTCCGCCCTACCTTACGCCAATGGGCCATTGCATATCGGTCATATCGCCGGAGCCTACTTGCCCGCCGATACCTATGTGAGATATTTACGCTCTCGCGGAAAGGAAGTAGCCTACGTGTGTGGCAGCGATGAGCACGGAGCGGCTATTACGCTAAGAGCAAAAAAAGAAGGTACTACTCCACAGGAGATCATTGACAAGTATCATCAGATCAACAAAGATACCTTCGAGCGTTTTGGAATTTCTTTTGATATCTATCATCGTACCTCAGAACAGATCCATCATAAAACCTCACAGGAGTTTTTCCTTAAGCTTTACAAAAATGGTGAGTTTATAGAGAAAGAGTCCGAGCAATTTTACGATGAGGAATACAAGCAGTTTCTAGCCGATAGATATGTGACTGGTACCTGCCCAAAGTGTAGCCATCCTGCCGCATACGGCGATCAATGTGAAAAATGCGGTTCCTCACTAAATGCTACAGATCTCATCAATCCAGTTTCCACTCTCAGTGGAAAAACACCTGTACTAAAGAATACTAAACACTGGTATTTGCCACTTGACAAATACCAGCCCTGGCTGGAAAAATGGCTCATCGAAGGCAAAAAAGGTGAATGGAAAACTAATGTCTACGGACAGTGTAGCTCATGGCTAAAAGAAGGCCTTCAGCCTAGAGCGATGACTCGTGACCTTGATTGGGGAGTGAGTGTCCCGCTGCCAAATGCCGATGGAAAAAAGCTATACGTATGGCTGGATGCCCCTATCGGGTACATTTCTGCCACCAAAGATTGGGCTAAAGCCAACAACAAAAACTGGGAGGACTTCTGGAAAAAGCAAGAGAACCCTGATGATGACTCTTGCCTGATTCATTTCATAGGCAAAGACAATATCGTATTCCATTGTATAATCTTCCCAGCCATACTACACGCTCATGGTGAATATATAGTACCGGAAAATGTACCTGCAAATGAATTCTTGAATTTGGAAGGAGAGAAAATCTCTACTTCAAGAAACTGGGCTGTTTGGCTTCATGAATACCTGGATGAATTTCCTGGAAAAGAAGATGAACTGCGTTATGTACTTACCTCTATCGCCCCTGAAACCAAAGACAGTGAATTTACCTGGAAAGATTATCAGGCTCGTGTCAACAATGAGCTGGTAGCCATCTTTGGGAATTTCATCAATCGAGCTCTGGTACTCACACATAAATATTTCGATGGGAAGTTGCCCGCAGCGGCACCTGAGGGTATAGATCTGGAAGTGATCAAGGATCTCGAAGCTTTCCCTGACAAAATTTCTGAAAGCTTAGAAAAATATAGGTTTAGAGAAGCCCTGGCACACTTGATGGATTTGGCAAGAACAGGCAATAAATATCTGGCAGATACCGAGCCCTGGAAGTTGATCAAAACTGATGAGAAGCGCACCGCTACCATCTTGAATGTGGCGCTTCAGATTGCAGCCAACCTGTCTATTTTGTGCAAACCGTTCTTACCAAGAACATCGGACAAGATAGCGACCATGCTCAATCTCGCTCACAAAAACTGGAATGATGCAGGAAAAGCAGACATGCTATTGACAGGCCAAAATATTGAGAAACCTGTTTTATTATTTGAGAAAATAGAAGACCAACTCGTGGATCAACAAGTAGAAAAACTAAAGGCCACTGAGGCCAGCAAGACAGTGAATGAAGAAAACGTAGAGGTAGCACCTCAGAAACCAGAGGTGACTTTTGATGATTTCATGAAAATGGATATCCGTACCGGTACTATCCTAGAGGCAGAAGCAGTACCCAAATCGAACAAACTTCTCAAGTTCAAAGTAAATACCGGTGTAGATACTCGTACCATTCTCAGCGGGATAGCAAAGCACTACTCGCCAGAAGAAATGGTTGGAAAGCAAGTAACAGTATTGCTCAATCTGGCGCCAAGAAAAATCATGGGTGTTGAATCTCAAGGCATGATTCTGATGGCAGAAGATCACGACGGTAAACTACGTCTGGTCCAGCCCAATGAGGTCACTCAAAATGGAATGGGGATTAGCTGATCTTTTGTTTGTCACTGCTTAATTAGTCGGGCCAATCATTAATTTATACAAGAGTCCGGCGCTCAGTGGAGTGCATATTGGACGAAAGCATCAAATGCCTTATCTTTTTGAAAAGATAAGGCATGACCAAGACTCATTTCCGAACCTGCAATCTGTGCGAAGCCATGTGCGGCCTGGCCATCGAACATGATGGAGAAAAAGTACTTTCGATCAAGGGAGACTTACAAGATGAATTTAGCCAAGGACACATCTGTCCCAAAGCCCTGGCTTTGAAAGACATCTACGAAGATCCTAATAGACTTAAAACACCGATAAAACGTACAGTAGATGGGTGGAAGAAGATCACCTGGAAGCAAGCCATAACCGAAGTAGCAACTAAGCTCGCTAAGGTCAGGAAAAACCATGGTTCAGACGCTGTAGGTGTATATAGCGGCAACCCAAATGTCCACAATTCTGGTGCTTTGTTGTCTGCTCCTGATTTTCAAAAAGAGCTCAAAACAAAAAACAGATTTTCAGCGACAAGCGTAGACCAGTTGCCTCATCAATTCATGGCTTATCTGATGTATGGCCATCAGTTGCAAATTCCTATTCCTGACATCGACCGCACCGACTTTTTGATCATATTAGGAGCCAACCCAATCGTCTCCAACGGCAGTTTACTCTCCGCTCCGAATATCAAAAAAAGACTCAAGGATATTCAATCACGCGGTGGCAAAATATTAAACATAGACCCTAGATATACGGAGACCTCGGCCAAGTCTGATCAGCATATCTATGTCAGACCAGGCAAAGATGTGTATCTATTGCTAAGTATGTTACATATCCTTTTTGAAGAAAATCTGGTTGACATCGGAAGGTTCAAAGGTTCTATAAAGGGGTTGGATGAAATAGAAAAGCTGGCTGAGAGTTATGCTCCATCAGAAACAGAAACTGTGACTGGAGTGAAAAGCAACATGCTACGAGATTTGGTTCGAGAATTTGCACAAACTGAAAAAGCTGTGCTCTATGGTAGAATGGGCGTGTGCACACAAGAATTTGGTGGAATGAACATGTGGCTGGTCAACATTATCAATATTCTAACCAGACACTTTGATGAGCCAGGAGGATATATGTTTACTACACCGGCCATCGATCTGAAACCACAACTATCCAGAGGCCATATCGGCAAATGGAAAAGTCGGGTCAGTGGGCTGCCAGAAACCGGTAGTGAGCTGCCTTCATCAGTAATGGCTGAGGAAATCCTGACTCCAGGTGACGGTCAAATTAAGGCCATGATAATCAACGCCGGAAACCCCGTGCTTTCTACACCCAACGGCTTGCAGCTTGAGAAAGCACTAAAATCGTTGGATTTTACGGTTTCCATCGACATTTATATCAATGAGACCTCCAAGCTTGCTCATATCATATTACCCACGGCCACAGGATTGGAAACTGAGCTTTATGATCTAATTTTTCATAGTCTCGCAGTAAGAAATACCACTAAATATTCCGAAGCATTGTTTGCTAAATCTAGTGATGCAAAATATGATTGGCAATTGTATAGAGCCCTGAGAAAAGCTTACCTACAGGCTACAGGAAAGCTGACCTTAGTCAAGCGGATGCGGCTATTGGCGGAATCCTTTTTCCCGCCAGAAAAAATGCTTGACATTCTATTAAAAAGAGGGCCATACAAGAAAGAGTTGAGTATTAAGAAACTAAAAAAGAGCCCCCATGGCATCGACTTGGGTGCGCTCAAATCACAAATGCCTGAGGCATTGTACCACAAGGATAAAAACATCCACGCTTTTCCTGATGCAATAAAAGGTGATTTAGACAGAGTCAAAACCAGATTTGAAGAGCTAGTCTCGTCCAAGGATGAGCTGCTACTGATCGGCAGGCGCCAGCTTCGAACCTGCAACTCCTGGCTTCACAACAGCCAACGGCTAATAAAAAATAATCCCTGCAATCTCTACCTTCACCCAAAGGATGCCAATCGCCTTGGTGTGACTGATCAAGAGACCGTGAAAGTCATTTCAAAAGTAGGGGAAGTCGAAGTGCCATTCGAAATCACTAGCGAGATCATGGAAGGGGTCGTCAGCCTGCCTCACGGCTGGGGCCACAAAGGAGATATAAAGCTGGACGTAGCGTCGACTGCTCCGGGGACCAACGTAAACGAGTTGACCGATGAAAAGTTTGTGGATCAATTGACAGGAAATGCCGCAGTAAACGGCGTCCCTGTAAAAATAGAGCTGGTAGTCTAGTGGTTATTTCTTGCGGCTTTTACCAGATCGTTTGCCCTTAAACGGTTTGTTTTTATCAAAAACACCTGACACCTCAGCCTTCTTGTGGCCGAATCGCTTCTGAGTCGGGCGATTGCTTAGCAATCTTTCTATAAGATCCTCTCGTCCTTTGCTTGTCAGCTTATCTTTTATCCGCTGGCGGTATTCATTTTTATGCCAAAAGAAGAACATGTGCTGATTGCGCTTCTCCTTTTCTGACTTGGGCGTAAACAATCGCTGCATGGTATAGGGATGATAGCCGGAATAGTAAATCACGGTCGCCACAGTCATCGGGGTTGGAGTAAAATCTTGCACCTGCTCCAGCTTGAATCCCATATCCTTCGTCTCTGCTGCCAGATTTGCCATATCCTCCTCCTTACAACCAGGGTGGCTGGAGATAAAATACGGAATCAGCTGCTGGTTAAGCTGATGTTTTTCATTGATCTTGTCGTATTTCTTTTTGAATTCATGAAAATGTTTGAAAGAAGGCTTTCGCATGATTTTCAAGGTATCATCGGCGGTATGCTCTGGTGCCACCTTCAACCTCCCGGAGACATGTCGAGTGACCAATTGCTCCATGTACTCATCTATACTATCGTTTGCATTTTTATTATAGCTTTTAGTCAACAGGTCATATCTGATCCCACTTCCTACAAATGCCTTCTTGACCTTTGGATGTTTGTCTACCTTTCGGTAAATCTCGGTCATAGAGCTATGATCGGTATCCAAGTTACTGCAGATGACGGGATGGATACATGACGGACTCACACATCGATCGCAGATCTCTTGCACTTTGCCTTTCAACCCATACATATTGGCTGAAGGCCCTCCCAGATCAGAAATATATCCTTTGAAGTCCGGCATATTCACTACCTGATCTACCTCCTTCATAATAGAATCCTGGCTTCTACTGGCAATAAACTTACCCTGATGCGCCGAAATGGTACAAAAGCTACATCCTCCAAAACATCCTCGGTGCATATTGATCGAGAATTTTATCATCTCATAGGCTGGAATAGCCCCTCTTTTGTTGTATTTGGGGTGTGGTAGCCGCGTATATGGCAAATCAAACGACTGATCGATTTCTTGTTCAGTCATGGTGTAATATGGAGGATTGATGATGATGTTGTGATCACCCGCAGCTTGTATTATTCTATCGGCCCTCAGTTTGTTGGACTCCTGTTCTACATGCTTAAAATTGGCAGCATAGGACTTTTTGTCTCGCAGACATTTTTCATGTGAGTGGAGCGTAATGTCCTTCCAGTTTTTGTTTTTAGGAATTTCTTCCTTCCGTAGGGCTTTATAACTCGTTTGTGGAATACTGGTCAACTGATGAAATGGCACCCCTTTCCCCAAAAGGCTCATGATTTCTCTGAGTGGCTGCTCCCCCATCCCATAGACCAATAGATCTGCTCCACTATCTTCGAGAATAGATGGCATCAATCGATCCGACCAATAGTCATAGTGCGTCACCCTTCTGAGGCTCGCCTCCACTCCACCGATGACAACTGGCACGTCTGGATATAGCTCTTTTAGGATTTTGGTATAGGTAATTGTGGCATAATCAGGTCTGAATCCAGCCGCGCCACCGGGTGTATATGCGTCATTCGATCTTTTTCTCTTGTTAGCAGTATAGTGATTTACCATGGAATCCATACACCCAGAGGTCACACCGAAGAACAATTTTGGCTTACCAAATTTTTTGAAGTCACGCAAATCATCCTGCCAATTGGGCTGAGGAATAATACCCACCCTATAGCCAGCGGACTCTATGATTCGGCCGATTACTGCACCACCAAAAGCAGGGTGATCCACGTAGGCATCTCCGGAGATAATCACTACGTCCAATTCGTCCCATCCATGAGCCTCCAACTCCTTCTTCGTGATTGGTAACCAATCCTTTAATTCCTGCTTCGGTGCCATTTGGCAAAGCTAGGCAAAAAGCAGTGAATAGGGCCTATATATTGAAATGGCAATGATTACGACCGCATTTAATATAGGTCAATTGACTAATTGCCTGGAGTACTGTCTCCATTCCAGACGATGCACATAGCAAAACATGTTTAAGAGAATTGATACTCGAATCAAAAGGAATTTAGAATAGGCAACATTACATTTGCTGCTCACAAAGAATAATCATGGAAAATCACCGTACCGAAATCACGAACGACATTGCCCAAAGTATCCGTAATTTCCTCAACGGTAACAATTATAGCAAAATAGCGGTCATCTGCGATGAAAACACAGAAGCCCACTGCTTACCAAAAATTCTTGATGCCTTACCAGAACACTACCTGTTGCGGATCGATAGTGGGGAAGAAAATAAGCACCTTGGTACTTGTGAGCAGCTTTGGATGGCACTGACTGAGGCCGGCTTTGATAGAAAAGCCCTGGTTATCAATCTTGGCGGCGGAGTCATAGGAGATATGGGCGGATTCGTAGCGTCTACTTATAAGCGTGGCATGGATTTTCTCAACATCCCAACCACTTTGCTAGCTCAGGTAGATGCCAGCGTAGGGGGCAAACTTGGTGTTGATTTTAACGGATACAAGAATCACATTGGTTTATTTGCAGAACCCCAGACCGTACTGATCGATCCGTCATTTTACTCAACTTTACCAGAGAGAGAATTGTACTCTGGATTTGCAGAGGTGATCAAACATGGGCTGATATATGATCATGCATATTGGGATAAAATAAAGTCTGTTGATGTTATTTCTGCTAAATGGAGTGAATTAGTGGCTCGATCAATTGAGATTAAAAAAGAAGTGGTTTTGGCTGACCCGTTTGAATCTGGAAAGAGAAAGATTCTCAACTTTGGTCATACACTAGGTCATGCGGTAGAATCATATTTCCTTGACAAAGGTGAAGATAGACTCCTCCATGGAGAGGCCATTGCAGTGGGAATGATTTGTGAGGCATATTTGTCGTATAAATTCACGGGTCTGACCACTGATGAACTAGAGGAGACAGTCACATATTTAATCAAAATCTATCATCCAGTGGCAATAGATAAGTCGCTCTTCGACGAAATCGTAGGGTTAACGTTACAGGACAAAAAGAATGAAGGGGGGCGTGTGCAATTCAGTTTGCTCAACGCCATAGGCAAATGCCAGGTTAATATTCCTATTTACGCACCTGACATGCTAGACAGCCTGTTTTATTTCAATAAGCTGGTGGGAAGTAATTGAAGTAATGGCTCCAATGAGCTGCTAGACAAATAAGTCTGCTTTTGTATCTTCTGAAACTACTACATTTTCAACTTTCTTAGTTTCTGACTTTTCGCTTTTCAAAAAAAGATAAGTCGCCAGACCAAGTGTTGCTCCTGCAGTGGCGCCTGCAACTAGTTTACCTAAAATTCCCGTTCTTTTTTTTGTTTTTGTTTGCTTCATTGTATTATTCTCTGACCTAACTAATAAACAACTTCAGTATTGAAATCCCTCAAACCTCAGTTAGAATTATTTAACGTAATTGCTATGCAATAGATATACCAAATTGAGGGCAGACCGGATAATTTTTGGGTTGATTTAGGGCAACTCCGATTCTGACCATCAACTAAGTATACTGTAAGTAAGCAATGACTCGAATTAAAATCCTGTCGAATGACTTCATTTTCCTGCCTAAACTTTAATATTGCAACTCTTTAAAAATCAATACGAGAACATGAGTGGATCTATCAGATTAAGAAAGCCCAAAACAACATTATCCCTCGATGTTCCTCTGACCTCCTCCAAAAGCGAGAGCAACAGAGTATTGCTTATGAAACAACTGGGTGGAGGACTGTCGAAACTAGACAACAAATCTACTGCCCGAGATACAGTGACCATGCAGGCTTTGCTGGCCACAGATGAGTCTTCACTGGATGTGCTGGATGCTGGCACGGTGATGCGATTTATGACGGCTTACCTTGCACTTGGGGATAAGCAAAGAAGAATCACAGGAACGCCACGAATGTGCAAAAGACCCATCAAGGTGCTGGTGGAAGCGTTGAATAGGCTTGGTGCAAGTATCACCTATGAAAGCGAAGAGGGGTATCCTCCGCTATTATTCAACCCATTTAGTGAGCAAAAGACCAATCTTCTAACTATGCCTGGAAACATCAGCAGTCAGTATATTTCTGCGCTTCTCATGATTTCCCCATTGCTACCAAAGGGGCTGACCATCACGCTGGAAGGTGAAATTTATAGTAGACCCTACATCGAAATGACATTGAACCTCATGGCTCACTTCGGAGTCCATGGGGAGTTTAAGAATCAAAAAATAAGCATTCAGCCGCAAGCGTATAAATCAAACAATTATAGAGTAGAATCAGATTGGTCAGGTGCCAGCTACTGGTACAGTTTGTTTGCCCTTGCGGATGAGGCTTCCATTAAGCTTAGAGGATTGCGTCAGCAGTCCAATCAGGGAGACCATGCCATCGTCTCTATCATGGAGGAACTGGGTGTACAATCTACCTTCGACGGCGAAACGGTAACCCTCAGTAGAACGACAATAAAAAAAGACCTAACCTTAGATTTTAAGTCTTGCCCGGATCTGGCACAGACTGTGATGGCATGTGCCGCAGCACTGGGGGTAAATTTGAAGATGACTGGCTTGGAAAGTCTCAGGATCAAAGAATCTGATCGCACGGCTGCGATGGCTACTGAGTTGGCCAAAATAGGCGCAAAATTGGAGGAGAAAGAAAATGGACTCTGGGTGCTTACTTCTCCTTCTATACTGGATGTACCTAACATAGTTGAGTTTGACACCTATGATGATCACCGAATGGCCATGGCGCTTGCACCGCTGTGCATGAAGTTTGAATGTGTCATACACGAACCCGAAGTGGTTGTAAAATCATACCCGGAATACTGGGAGCATTTGGAAATGGCTGGGGTAGAAATAACTGAATTATAAACGGTTAAGGTTTTGCAAAAAACATACTTAGTATTTATCAGATAGAGGTTTTCGCCATCAAGATCACTCTGGGCATCCTCTGCCTGCCAGCAGGTAAGCATCTCCCTGATTGGACCAGACGATCCCCAGACGGTAGCCAACACCATTGAGAAATTCTTCAATAGGACCGCCTTCATACGATATACTAATTTTACAATTGGCAATAGCCGGATTGGATAAGTTCACTTTGATCTGATACGCTTGATGGAGGGAAGCTAATATCTCTGATAATGGCTGATCTTCAAATGAAAGCTTTCTGTTGGTTTTCGGTAGTGGACTTTCTGCACGAGTGTTACCAATTTTAACAAGCTGCCGGGTGCTTCGATAATATACGCCACGATAGCCCGGTGTCAAGATCGTACGCTTGCGTGAAGCGGTCATCTGCACTTTTCCGGTTTTCACCATTACCTCTACACTATCGGAAATTGCATTGTTCACATTAAACGAAGTGCCAAGGACTCTGACTTGCACTTCTCCGGTTTTCACCACGAACGGAAGTTTGGGGTTGTGAGTCACATCGAAAAAGGCTTCACCTTCAAGACTGACAGTTCGATTCTTTTTATCAAAGTTTTTGGAGTAAATCAGCCGGCTGTTTTTGCTTAGATTGATGTTAGTTCCGTCTGGTAGTGTAATAGACTTCATCTCCCCCGAGGCTACGTATTCTATCAGATTTGTAGACTCGGACTTAGTACCCATATCCCAGCAAAACCAGCCTACTCCGATCATCAAAACAATCATGGCAGCTACTCTGAGTATGTAGTACGGCGAAATAGAATGATGATTGTTCGTCGAACGTCTCCTTCGGACCGATTTGGCCCAAGCCTGCCCCACATCAAAGCCTTCATCTTCTGCGCCTATAGTGTTCACGGCCTTTAGATCCAGAAACAAAAGCTTCAAGCGATTGTACTCAGCCTCATTTTCGCCGGAGAGCGACTTCCAATCCAGCACTTGAGCCTGTTGATCATCACTCAGCTCGCTGGCAAAATGCAGATACAATTCTTCTTCAGATACGATATGTCTTTCCTCTTTACTCATTCCTTATATTGTGGACAACTATCGTTCATTTTACCCCCACAAGTCATTTTGAAGTAACGTGCTAAGCCATAAAGTGAGTCCATGCAAATGTCTGCTCAATGCAGACCGCATCACCTTTAGCGCTCGCCCCATTTGATTTTCAACAGTTTTAATGGACAAGCCAAGCTCTTCGGCAATCTCCTTATACTTTTTCTCTTCAAACCTGCTCATTTCAAAAATCTCCCGACACTTCTCTGGTAGTCTATCCAGCGCCTGATCTATTTCCTGCTGAAGCTCATCGATCTCCATAAAATTTGTTTCAAATGATTCAGATTTTAGCGCTTCGTACGCCTCATGTCGACGTACTATTTTTTTGTGCTTGAGATAGTTTAGGCATCCATTTCGGACGGCACCGTAGAGGTAAGATTTGATATTCGTTCTGATCTCTATTTGATCAGACTTAATCCATACGTTAGTAAAAACGTCCTGAACAATCTCCTCAGCTATTTGCGAGCTTTCTACGTACTGATTAGCAAAAGTGGCGAGTTGCTTGTAATAGCACTTAAAAACCCTTTCATATTCCCGTTCTTGAGACAGATCAAGGGTGCTTTTTTCGATATCTAAATCAGTATTCAACAACTAGCGAAACTATTAAGAATTGACAGTAATCTCATCGTTAATTCCAATTTTTACCCTCAGTAGAGACATTCGTCGAAATATCCACTCATTTTAGTCCTATTTTTTTTGGTGAATTGGCTGATTTACGTAGCTTAGTTTGACTCGAATCGACAGCGGATTCAAACATGTCCATACAGCAACTACAAAATAGCCCCCATTTCGGTAAATCATTTATGACTTTATTGTTCAATAAATCAAGACTTCCCCTGTTTCTCATCATACACTTTTTGGCAGTTGGAAATACAGCAAATGCCCAGATAAGTAATAATAGAAGTGAAGAGCGGGTAATTACACTTTTGACGAATGCAAAAACCAATCTCAATCGCCAGAACCTTTCGCTTTCATTATCGCAGGCACAATCTGCCCTTTCGACTGCCACTACTATTGGTGATGAACAAAAGATCTGGGAAGCAAAAAACCTTATCGGAGAAATCTACTTAACTCAGGGAGACTTTCAGCGAGCCATTCAGCTCTTTTTAGGTCTGAGTATGAATGCCGAAAAAATCAACAACTACAGTGTGTCAGCCAACGGATATCTATCTCTAGCCAATATATATTCTCATATGGGCGCTTTTACCAAAGCTGCGGAGACCTATGATATAGCCTACGAGCAATTCGATCAAATCGATTACGAACTTGGCATGATTGAAGTGAAAGCAGCTGCCAGTCTCAATTTTCTGATCGCCAATCAAAATGAGCAGGCATTGAAGGCCTATCAACAATTACTATCATTGGCGGTACAGGATAGTTTAGCCTACTTCAAACTGATTGCGCATGATGGATTGCTGGAGGTGTATCAAAAGCTGAATGACTATGACAAGGGCCTTGAAATAGGTGAGTCCTATCTTCAGTTGATTCAGACTGAGGGAGGAAGTCCGCAAATGGCTGCCAATGCCAATAACCAAATAGCCGCTTTGTATCTCAATGCTGGCGAAAATGACCAAGCGATTGAAGCACTCAAGAAAGCTGAAAACATTTGTTTGACAAACTCAATAAACAATAAAATTCTGGCGAACACCTATCAGCAGCTCGCAAAGGCCTATCAGGCCAAGAATCAGGATCAGCAAGCCCAAACATATGATCAAAAGTATAAATCACTAAGTGCAAGGTTGCCAAAGTCTGTGAGCTATGATGCACAAGGATTTGAAGAAGCTGAAGCTACAGCCAGGTCACTAGAACAAGAGGCTCGTGCCATCGTGGAGGAAGAGGCATTGATTATAACACAAGCAGAAAGCTCTAAAAGAGAAGAAATCAAAAATGATGAAATTGCCAGATTAAAAATTCTTGAGCATGAAGCGCTAGTTGGGAATAGAAATTTGGGACACTCAGCACTGGAAGCGGAGTATATCCATCAAGATTTGATGATTGCTCAGCATGAGTTTGAAAGTACAGAAAGACAGGCCGAAATACTGAGATATAAGGAGAGCCTGATACGACATCAGTTAGAGCTGAAGCTAGCAGAGGAAGAGAAGCTCATCCTGGAGCAGGAAGCCGAAATCAGTGAAAAAAGACAACTCATCTACCTCATTATCGGTGGAGCCTTTGTGATCATTGCATTGATCCTGGGTGTGGAATATGTGAGAGTGAGCCGACTCAACAGCTTACTAAAGAAGCAACAGGCCACTATTCATCAGCGCAACGTTGAGCTTCAGCTGAGCAACGCAACGATAATGGAAAAGAATGCCAAGTTGCACAGAGCGCATGACGAGCTAAAACGCACCCAGGCAAATCTGATTCAGGCTGAGAAAATGTCCGCTCTTGGAATGCTCACCGCCGGAATTGCCCATGAGGTAAACAATCCTATCAGCTTTGTATCGAACGGATTACAAATTCTTGAAGAAAACATTTCTGAGGCCTTCGATAGTCTTTCGACCTTCGAACAAATTCTGCAATTAGAAAATTTGGATGAGATCAAGAGCAACTATAATATTCACAAAGCTGAAAATACTAGTGTGTCTGTATTAAAAAAGGATACTGCTGATCTACTCGAAGATGTGAAATTTGGTGCGACCAGAATTATTGAGATTGTAGACGGTCTGCGGATTTTCTCAAGAAAAGATGAAAAGAAATTCAAGAAAGCACACCTGCATGAAATCATAGATTCGGCACTTCTGATTTCAAAATCTAAGTACAAAGGTCGTGTGCAGATAATCAAGGAATATGGTAATAATATCCCTGCGATCGACTGCTTCCCGGGGCAGCTCAATCAGATATTTATCAACTTGATTGGCAATGCCTCCGATGCCATTGAAGGAGAAGGCTGGATTAAGATCATGCTACAAGATATTTCTGGGAAATACGTGAGAGCCATCGTCCAGGATAGTGGATCTGGGATGACCGACGATGTCAAAAAGAAAATTTTCGAGCCCCTCTATACGACTAAGGAATCTGGCAAGGGCACCGGACTGGGACTCTCGATATCTACAGATATTATGAAGACCCATCGTGGTCATATCGATGTACGAAGCAAGGTCGGAGTTGGTACCGCATTCATTCTTACCCTCCAGGTTGACTTGATGAAGGATAAGAATGAAGTCGTACAAGATTCCTAATTAAACCTGAAATATGCATTAGATAATCCAGGTTAAATTATTTTATTCTGTTAACGCACGGTAGGCATTGATCCGGCCGGCTCCATAAAGCTCATCTTTGCCAAGGACTCCCAGATCGTCTGCTGTATCCTTTATCTTTTGCTTTAGCTCATATGGCGAAAGTGTCTCACTATTCTGAGCACTAATCAAGGCGGCCAATGCAGAGACATGAGCCGCCGAAATACCTGTGCCAGATGTAGTATTGTATCTATTGGTAGAACCGTTCACCAATTCTGGCGACACAGCGGTCATTATCCCATCAAGGAAGGTACCATCTACTAATAGGTCGTTGCCTCCGGGAGCTACGACATCCACAGCTCTTCTTCCATAATTAGAATAAGACGTAAGGCTGTCAAAATCTTGCTGATTGATGGGTGCATTTGCTCCCACTGACAATACCTGATGAAACTGCGAAGGAAAATGTAATAGCCCAACGGATCCAAGGTCATGTCCGACGTACATATCATCCCCATCTCCGGCAGCTGCTACGACCAGTACTCCCTGAGTATTTGCATATTGGATTGCTTTTTTCAATGCAGCAATAGATGTTCTAAGCCCACTGCATAGGTAGTAGTTGGGTGAGAAGTGTGAACCAAAACTAATATTGATAATATCGGCATCAGCACCATCTACAGCATGCATAATCCCTGCTACTAGGTCTGAGAAGTTTCCTGAACCATCATCTTCAAGTACTTTTATACCAATAAGCGTGGTATGTGGAGCCAGTCCCGCTATGAAATGATTGTTTGTAGAAATGATACCGGCTACTTGTGTACCATGACCATTAAAATCTACTAAATCTGTTGGATCACTGCTTGTGAAATTCATACTGCTAGAGATATCATATTTACCATCCAGGTCAAAATGATTATCACTGATTCCGCTATCCACAATGGCTATCCTTACGCTTTCGTCTCCCTGCTCTAGCTCCCAAGCCTCAGTAGAACCTATCGTGCGCATATTCCATTGAAATACATTGTAAAACGCAGCAGTAGTAGGGTCCTTGTGTTCTCCGATTCTGGCAGATACGCCACCATCAGTCTCTACGATCTCATCGACACGCTCTCTAAGCCAATCCACTTCTATGTCTGACCCGATGGACATCACACTGCGGCTACGACCCAGTCGTTTTGCAGCTCTCTCAGATAGTCCACTGACTGTGGCTACTCCGATTTCTGGATGTATTCGTTCTACTGTGCCACCAACTCTGGTAACCATGCTAAGTAGGCTGTTCGCACTACCTCGAAATATTACCATATGATAATCTGTAGCGTTTTCATCCAGACAGACGGGAGGGTCCTGATGATGACCTCCACAGCTAGTAATTACTACTGCCGATACTATTATTACCCAATTTTTAATGCTATTCATGACAAAATTCTCTTAACCTAACTCTTAATTGACCAAAAATCTTTTTGCCAGTACCCTACTGGCTGTATAAATTCTAATGTGATATATTCCTTTAGCTAGCGATTGGTTCAAACGCCACATCGTGACCGGAGCAATAAAATGCTCTTGAATCAACACTCTGCCTGATGGGTCGAGCACTTCAATCTGGCTTGGATTCAAATCTTTCGAAATTTCGACCGCAAGTTGGTTTTCTGATTGTTGTACCGGATTGGGGTAGACCACCACTCCGCCACCTGCGTCGAGCATTTCTACCCGTACGCTTTCAAAGATCTCGTAGGATCCGTCGTAATCCACTGCCATGAGTCGATAATATAGCGTGCTCCCTGTAGCCGAATAGTCAGAATATTGATAATGAAGCACTATGTTCGAATTGCCATGACCAGTCACGTATCCTATTCCTGAGAACTCAGCACCATCATAGGATCTTTGAACCTCAAAGTGATCGAAATTTTCTTCTGAAGCTGTCGTCCAGTTTAATTCTACCTGATGATCGAGTGCTCGAGCTGTGAAATCGAGTAATACTACTGGCAATTCGGATGACACTTCGCTGTATAAAACCGGATGGTTTGAATTGAGATCGGTGAAGTCACCGCCATTCGCTGTACCCGTGGTGCTACCGTTGACATAGAGATCATCTCCACCAGCATTGTCAGTGTAAATAGATCCACCATCTACGATCAAATCTCCTGAGATGACAATCACACCATCACCTACCAGACTGACAGTAGAACCATTGGTATCTAAGTCACCATATACTTTTAATACCCCGTTGTCTTGCACATCAAGTGTCATGATTGCACCAGTAAATGTGAGATCTCCGAATATGGTAAGCGTATCATTGCTTTCAATCGTGAGCCCTTCGGAAAAGGTAGTATGAGAATAATCAAGTGATCCGGCTATGGAAATATCTCCTCGGATGGTAGCCCAGCGATTGACGCCTGAAGTAGGGGCACCGCCTACATCCCAATTACCCGACGCATCCCATGTAGCTGCAAGGCTCCAATCTCCGGGAAGATTATCTACGCTAAGTTCCTGAGCATAAGAAGTGTGTGAAACAGCCAAGGTCAAAACGACCAATAAGGTTACGGCATACAGCCGTGGGGCGAATTTTGGGTGTGTTAGTTGCTTCATTTCTAAGATCGATGGTATATATGCAGTCGCTACAGCACCCAATAAAGGGCCCAAAAGTAACTGCTTCCTTCTTTCTTAGCTGAAATTCTCCTTAGCCTAGCTGATGGCTAAAGAAGAGATGCAATTTACGGGATTTTTTACTAAAAACTGATTTATGTCCAGCATATGTTGTATCATATCAAATTTTCTATCTGAATTACTTTAAACCTGAAATATGCATTAGATAATCTATTCCAATCATAAAGCACTTTGAAATAGACACTTTACATATATTTATTGAATCACCATAGCGGTGCTATGCCTCTTCAATATAAGTGCCTCTTTCTTTGCGCTTTATGCTTTCATCACGATTCCTAATGCATAATCCAGGTTAAAAGCATAGTATTTTGTAAACCTTCCAGATCATACATATGAGATTAGTTTATCTTGGTTAGCTCAGATTCATGGTTGACAATCCTCGTTATTAAAAAGAGTAGACTTGATTCCACTATCATACTTTACCTGATTTTAGTGCTTAAATATTTTGGATAGGAGTCCTCCTATTGGTTTCCAACATCTATTTGGTCTTCTTCAATCTTTATAAGATCAATAACCCACAGCTCCGCCATCTTTACTGGTCGTATCTGAGGCGCCAGCATACCGCTCATTTTTCTCATCGTATTTGATACCTGCAAGTCTTCCTAAATAATCGACACTTTTTAGTGTATGACCCATCTCTGCTAGTGCATCACGCGTATCAGGAGAGAGTAGTTCTTTCTCATAAAATATAACATCCGGGAGCCAAGACTGATGAATTTTCATTACTTCAATGGCTTTGTCTATAGGCATGTCATAAGCCAAAACATTGAGCACTGTCTGGAATACTGTATTGATAATAGTTCTTCCTCCAGGGCTTCCTATGACCAAATATGTTTTTCCATTTTTAGCAACTATGGTTGGTGACATACTGGAGAGCATTCTTTTTTCGGGTGCTATTAGATTTGGTTGAGTCCCTATCAATCCTTTGTTGGTTGTCAATCCTTCCACCGGGTTAAAATCCCCCATTTCATTGTTGAATATGAAACCCAATTTGGAAGAACCCATTCCTGAGCCGAAGGAATGCTCCAGGGTATAGGTAAGTGATACAGCACTTCCGTCCTTGTCAACTATAGAAATATGTGTGGTACTACTACCATCATATAATTGACCGAATTTGGATGAGTCGCTTACTGATGCTCTTTGCTGGTCAATCATTCTATAACGTGTTTTGGCAAAGTCCTTGGACACAAGCTTTTCAAGCGGCATATTGAAATTAAAATCCGGATCTCCCAAATGTTGTGCACGATCAGCAAATGCCCTGCGCATTACTTCTGCCATCAAGTGAACATATTCAGTTGAATTAAATTCAATTGATTCCATATCTGCTTGTTCTATCAAATTCATCATTTCAATCAAAGCCACTCCACCTGAGCTTGGCGGAGGCATTGTAATGATCTCAAATTCTTTGTATGACCCTTTCAACGCCTCCCGTTCGATGGCTGTATATTTCAACAAATCTGTTTTTGTGATTATTCCACCATTAGCTTTCATATAGGCAGTGATTTCGTCTGCAACAGGGCCTTTGTAAAACCCATCTTGCCCATGGTCCCTTATTAATTTCAATGTATTGGCCAGGGACCTCTGCTTCCAAATTTCACCAGGTTGAACCATGGCCCCTTGTTCATTTCGAAAGTAATTGATCAGTATATCTTTGGAAGGGTCCCACTCTTCGATTTTTTTCGCCCAATCGTAGAGCGCCCAGGTCAATTCAAACCCATTTTCAGCCAGGTCGACGGCGGGTTGAACCAGGTCTTTCCAGGGCAAAACGCCATATTTCTCATGAGCCATAAATAAACCAGCTACAGTGCCTGGTACACCTACTGACTTTAGCCCGTGATGGTTGGCCCCTTTGATCAATCGACCTTGTTGATCCTGAAACATGGTTAACGAAGCGGCAAGTGGCGCTTTTTCTCTGAAGTCGATGGTTGTAGACTCACCGTCCAAATTTTTAAAAACCAGGAAACCGCCACCTCCGATATTTCCAGCTTGCGGAAAAGTAACGGCCATTGCAAATGCTGTTGCCACACTTGCATCGATTGCATTACCTCCTTTTTTAAGGATTTCAGTCCCTACTGAAGAAGCAATTTCACTCTCAGACACCACCATTCCATTTTTAGCATAAACTTGGGCATGGCTGGTGTTGTAAGCCAAAAACATGGATACAAAACCTATTAATACAAATATTCTTCTAAGCACGATTTTCATTGTTTTTATTATTTATGGATAGGTTATTTTATTCAATATTGATTTAACCTGAAACATGCATTAGATAATCTATTCCAATCATAAAGCGCTTTGAAATAGACACTTAACATATATTTATTGAATCACCATAGCGGTGCTATGCCTCTTCAACATAAGTGACTCTTTCTTTGCGCTTTATAGCTTTCATCACGATTCCTAATGCATAATCCATGTTGAATCTTCGTAAGGTTGAAAATTTCAAAAATATCCGATTGAAGACTTCAACTTCCTTATGCAAATGAATAGCATTTCAATTCATAAATTCGGACGTAACAGAGTATGTATCGGACTTTATGATGAGCGCTATCGGGGAAAATTTGAATAATGTGGATTCTCAAATACAATCCTGAGCAACATAAATTTCGGCGTGCTCTGCAGATTATCAACAACCAAAGCTGCAGGCTGGCACTGGAACCATGTACTATGATATTTGATACTGTGCTGTCGTTGCCTTACTTACATTATCTAATAAATCGATAGTGGGGTCATTCGAAGAGGTTTCGTCATGGCTCTCATTATTAGTTAATATTATTGGAATTAGGACAATGAAAGAGGTTCCCTCTCCTAATTGGCTAGACACGCGAACTGAACCTCCCAGCTCTTCAACCATACCTTTGACAATAGAGAGTCCAAGTCCAATTCCACCCAATTTTCGCTTTCCAGCTTTGCTTGATTGAAAATAGCGCCTAAAAATTTGGTGCTGTTCGCTGGGATCGATACCTGGGCCTGTATCACTGACTGTCAGTTCGAATTGTCCTCGATATTCTCTACCTGTGACGACAACTTGATCATTTGCCTGACTATACTTTAAGGCATTGCTAATCAACTCACCAAGAATTTTTTCAAGTTTTAGTTTCTCAGTTTTAATCCAAAAATCATTACTTAGAGCTACATCAAATTTGTAAGCAATTGACTTATTATCAGCCAACGTCCGAAATCCAGCCCATACCTGATACAGCGTTTGTTTTAGCGGTACAGGTTCAAGAATGGCCTTCACCTTCTCTTGCCCTAGTTTAGAAACCAGTAAAATTTCGTCCGCCATTGCTAGCATTTTCTCACTGTTACTACGAATCAGCTTGAAACATCTCTGATCTCTGGAGGACAAATTATTATTCGCTTCTAGTTTGCCAAGCGGACCTAGGATTAGTGTCATTGGGGTCCGTAACTCATGAGCGATATTTAGAAACATATCTGATTTCATTTGTTCCAATAGATACTCTTGTTCAAGTAGCATATTTTTTGCCTTGACTCGATTCGACAGTAGGAAGTAAATCAATAGAGCGATTGCTACCAGGAGCAAAAGACCCGCAAGCAGTCCAATAACCCAAAACTTCTGAATTTTCCTCCTCTGTTCTAGAATTTCAATCTGTTGCTCTTGCTCCCTGGATTTTAGCTCTTGTTTTTCCTGTTTCTGTAGGAGTTCTTTTTTTTCTTGCTGGGATTCGTAGATGACCTTGACATGATTAATGTCTCTTTGACTGGCTGCGGCAAACAATGAATCATTCAGTATTTTGTATTTGCGATGGGCAACCAATGCCTCTTTATAGTTACCCATTGCCTCCAAAATCAATGTTTTCTCAGCTAAAAAATCTCTTGATTCCAACCCTACTCCTAAAGCTCTTGATTTGTTCAATGCCAGGTTTATATTGTGTAATGCCGTTTTAAGTTTACCTTGTTTGCGTTTAAGAATTGCCAATTGATGGCGGGTATTTGCCATGAGCAATGGATCCTCTATATCTTCTTCTAAGATCAATGCCGATGAGAAGATGGAGTCTGCCTTGATAAAATTGTTAAGATTGAGTTCAATGGATCCTTGTTTGATTAGAACTTCGGTAAGCCCTCTTTGATTATTAATTTTTTCAAAAATTGAATACGATTCTGAATAAAATACCGAAGCACGGGTGTAGTCTTCAAGTTTGGCATGTGTACTTCCGATATGAGCGAGGGTAAGGGCGATTCCATATTTGTGGTCTATGGCTCTTCTAATATCTAATGACTTATGTAATAATACCAGAGCTGTAGAATCATCACCCCGTACATTATAAATCTTGGCCAGGCTATGATTGATCCATGCAATACCAAACTTATAATCGAGATCTTCCATGATCGAAAGGGATCTAACATAATATTCAATGGCAGTCTCATAGTTGCCAAGGTATAAATGAGTTTTCCCAATATTATTTAATACATAAGACAAATAAGCTTTGTCTCCGTTTTCTTCACAGATCATCAGTGCTTTTGTAAAAACCTCCATGCATTGCTTGAATTTTCTCCCATTTAGGTAGTTCAAGCCCATTCTATTCAAGTTGGTGGCCATTAGCCATTTGTCATCAAAGTTGTTCAACAGCTGCATGGACTTATTGTAATAAGTGAGTGCCTTATCAAAATTCCCGAGGTGTGTATATACATACCCCATGTTGCCAAGTCCGGCAGCCATACCTACTTTATGATCCATATCTTTATAGATGTAGTAAGCTTCGGTATAGGCCAAAAGTGCTTCTTGATAATCAGATTGTTCGATATAAAGAATACCAATTGAATTCATGGTCTTGGCAATATTCAAGGTATCATTAATTAATTTGAACCCTGAAAGAGCCAGATCAAAAGCTTGTTTTGCTTTTTTATGTTGACCTTTGAAATAATAATACTCTCCTTCCAACAGCAGACCCAAATTCTCTCCTTTAATATCTCCTATTTCCCTGGCCCATTCTTTGAGTGCTCTAGAATAGACTAATAGTGAATCAAAGTTACCTTGTCTATGGAGGAGAATGCCTTTATAGTACCACTTATCACTCACGATATGTCGATTGATTCCGTCACTGATATACTCCTTTACTCCACGACTAAGGGCGATGGTCTGCAATGGATTTTGAGCCGAATAATGCCTAATAAGTTCGACTTGGGCTTCTAGATTTTCCCGACTAATCGTATCCTTTGATTGCCATGGTGAATTTTCCAGTTTCTGCGAATGCAAGGTTCTGGCCTCCACAACATACGGTGTGCAAATGAAACAAAGAATCACATCCAGGGCTAAGACACTTTTTAAGAACGTTAAAAATAAATGCATTAAAAAAGTTTTCATGTGCAGGAATTTGGAAACTCGAAGTATTCACAACTTGAAATTAAAAAGTTAATATACTTGCTAATAGAATTATAAATCGGCCATATAAGGCAAGCGATCGGACAAGGTTTTCAAGTATTAATCACCAATATAGGCGTATAGGACACGAGTATTGATAGGCTCCAAAGAACAGTGGCAATCTCTTTAACCTGGATTATGCATTAGATAATCTATTCCAATCATAAAGCACTTTGAAATAGACACTTAACATATATTTATTGAATCACCATAGCGGTGCTATGTCTCTTCAATATAAGTGCCTCTTTCTTTGCGCTTTATGCTTTCATCACGATTCCTAATGCATAATCCAGGTTTAATAATAAAATGAAATCAACTAATCAATAATGTAGTACACGCCTGTTGGATCGGAATGGTGACCCCTCAATGACACTAGTGCGAATAAAAAAAGCCGATCCTGTTGGATCGGCTTTCAAAACAATCAATAAGTACTATTTCTTATTGAACAATTAGCTTTTTGATGCTTATAGATTCTCCTTGTTTGATAGTCATCAAATGCATGCCTGGTTTCAGTGCCGGACTAAATTTGATCGTAGCATTCGAATTCAGAATGTCTTCGGCCGGAAGCCTGAACGCTTGCTGAATCATTCCTTTGATATCGCTCACCTCGATCTCTAATGCTGTCTCGGCATCATTAGTCAACACGCTCAATGACACTTCGGTACCATCCAGGAGGGAGGGATACAAGTGGACGTTGAGCAAGGGTAAGGCAGCAGGATTCTCGATGGCTATGGCCTTGGTCATATGTACTCTACCCTCTGCTGTCGTCTGAGTGAGTCGATAGAAGATGACTTTACTAAAATTGACCTCATCGATATGATAGTTTTCACTACCGTCATACTCAGCGATCATGGTGAAGTCCACCCCGTTTCTGGATCTCTCCAGGATCGTTTGATCAAAGGCCTGATAGGAAGTCCAACTCAACTCATTTTCTCCAGTCTCCAATCTGGCTCCAGAGAAATCAGTCCCATAATAACCAAATGTTGGCTTATATGAATCCATTTCAAAATACTTAGTCACGTGCTCTTCAAGAACATTGCCCGCAGGGTCTTCCACTTCAACAATTCGCACGATAATTCTTGTGTTTTCATAGATACTTTTGAAGTCATCAGACAATTGAATTAAAACCTCATGATCCCTATTCTTCACCATCCAGAGGTCATTATTCTGAGCTCTGAGCGTAGTAGAGTTTGACCCATTAGGTCTATAAAGAATTTCAACCTCGCTTATAGCTTTCTCAGATAATTTTTCTGTAAAACTCAAGGACAAAGTATAATCATCAGCCTCAATGCTATCATTGGTCGGTGTATATGATCCGGTAAACATCGGACTGGTGAAGTCCATGACTCCATTGATGTCAGCTGAGTGATACTCCTTGAGATCACCATTGGCTGCCGTGCCCGAATAGGCCACTGCGTTTAATGTCCAACTGCCTTCCTCAAGATCTACGTTAGTCATGCTGCCTGCTACTTCTCTTTTCACTTTTCCTTTCCAGGCCCAGGTCTTTTCAGGAGCAGTCTTAGTCCCCAGCTCTCCAAGCGCATGCCATTGTTCGAATTGAGCTTTGGTATAGTCTATTTCATACCCATCACTGTTCACCAGCACCTCGCCAGTCTCCAGTACCTGAATACGGATACCCTCCCAATCACTGCCTTCCGTACCAAATAGATCCATATTACTCAAGGTGAGATCTATGGGCTCTCTGGTCTTATTCATCGACCAGTCTCCTGGCGTCAGGGTAATCTCAGGCAGCGTGGTTGTGAAATTTCCAACTGTGGTACTTGCTGTACTGTTGACTGTCCCGGTCAAGGCATTGTCTGCTCTATCTGTGGCACCACTAATGGTGAATGACAGGTCATTGCCATAGGCAGCATACAGTAGCGCATAGTCCGCATGTGCTTCATCCAGCTTGATATACATAGTGCTCGCATGATCGGTAGTGTAGGTCAACCCATTGTGTGCGACCAAGGTAAACGCTTGAAATTCGACAGCTGGAATTGTGACAAATGGATTTTTCAGCGTGGCGGTCACTGTCGCTGCTGATAGGTCCATGGCTTCGGAAAATTCGATGGTGATCACTTCGTCTGATGGCGTCAGCAGTCCTGGGGCAATGCTCAGGATTTCCGGAGGCGTCATATCGACTAGCAGCTCTATCTCGTTCGAATTTCTAAAATTGCTCAGACCCCAGGCTTGCAAGCGAAGTTTATAATCGCCTTCTGACAGTCCTGTAAGATTCGTAGTGACTGTACTCAGCCCCATCGACTGGTAGGTCGCTCTCAAATCCTGAATCGTATGTGTAGAAGATGTAATCCAGGTATGGCCATCGTGGCTATACTGCACCCAAATCTCGTCCAATACTGACTGTGTCTCGAAGACATCCAGGTCTGCGATGGTTAACTCCACTGCAGAGGCCGATCCACTAGCACTATTGAGTACCAGTATCTCAGGATCATAGAGTGAAATCTCCGTCACCGGATAGTTTTCATGGTCCGACTGGAACGTCCATTTGATGTCGGCACCGACATTACCAGCCAGGTCTTCTACTCCTACTATCTCTACGGTCACGATCAATCCGTCGATTTCATCAAGGATGCTGTTTTTGATCACGATATCAATCTCGCTTTCGTTGGCAAAGATGGTATAGTCGCTGACCGTCGGATCCTGATCATAAGTAAGCACGCCCACCACATCATTGAATCCGCCTGTGCCCTCTCTAAAGTCGTAGGGGGTAGATCCATCCAGCTCAAATACTCTGATGGTATGATTGTCGGGCAGCGCATAAAACAGACCACTATTGATCTCCTCACTTATTTTTACCCCGATAGCATCTCCCTTGGATAGCAGGCCATCAGCCGGCTCTGGCAGCTTGGCAGGGTATGGTTTGGTCTGGTCTATGCGACCATCCCAGGGTTGGGTCTGATAGAAACCATCGTCATCTCCTACGATAGATGCCCTGATCTGATAGTCTCCATCCGGGATGGTATCAGCAGGTATCCATAATACTACCGGGAATTCACCCATTTCTGATAGTTCTTCGCGGGAATAACCAGAATTTAAGGTGTAATCCGTATCATTCGTATTGAGGTTCGTTTTAGTAGAAACCAGTACCCAATCGTTCTGCGCATCATATTTATTTCGTATTTCCAGATACACCTCTTCAAGTTCATAAAACTCATTTTCTACCTCCATATCATCCAGCTCTATGCTCAGGTACTGATTTGGTCCTAAATCCTCTTCATTTACAGCAGGATCTATGTCACCAGGTCTGGCATTGATCAGCCAGTCGCCTCGCTCGGTGGGCAGAGTGACTTCTGATGCCGGCCGATCGAAGTAGACATCGTAAGCGGTACGCACTGCCTCGCGAAAGGTCATAGCGCAACTCGGAGCTACATAGGCCACAAACTCTACATGATCCCATTGGTCTTCGTGCCACTGCGCCAGGTCTTTCCAGATCACATCTTTGTAGCCCGGTGAGTTGTCGCTTTCCTCATCGGAGCCAAGACCTGACGACCAATGGTCGAACAGGATGATGTCGCGCTCAAAGTCAGGATCGCCGAGAATCTGCACTTCTTCCATATCCTGGGTCCCCAGTCCTGTGTCTTCGGTGCTCAAATCAGCTTCTTTGAACAAGAACATGCGATAGAACCTCACTTCACGGAAAGGGGCTTCATTGGTCAGTCGGAAGGGCAAAAACAGGTCCTCATCAATCGACTGATCCACTATCACATTGGGTACTACCTCACCCTGCTCATTGATGGTAGTCAGAGATACCTGATCTCGTGCGATCGTACCATCTTCGTAGGGGCACGATGACTTGCCAGAGGTCAGCGCAAACTCTGGTGAGCTGTCCCACAGATAGCCGGAGGGATCCGTCATCGTCCATACATTGAAGTGATCGCCCGCATCATCGTCGTACAGCTTGTAGCTGATGTTCATGCTGTTGGATTTGGATACTTTTTGATTGAAATTGACGCTAAACCCTATGCTTAATGCATTGCTTCTATTAATCTTGGCATTAACATCACCTACATGTGAGTCAACCATTATAGCCATACCAAAAATAGTAGCCGTCTTATTTTCAAGAGTTAAGCCAGTCTTGAAAGCAGCTGTAATTTCTGTAGATATTCCCTGTTTAAGATTGTCACTGGCGCTGCGATTGACTGTCAAAGACCTGCTATAAGGTACCAAACCAGAGAAGGTACGGTTTTCACTGAGGTCTCCTATCTTGTCAAAACCGCTATACGAAGTGAATTCATTATCCCTATCTGCATCATAATCCAGTATGGCCGCTTCGTTTAATTGATGAACTTCGTAGGCCACCAAAACGTCCATGTAATCTGCCATCACCTTATCAAATTTCTCAAAAGTAGCATCATCCCAAACGACTCTTTTCTTTGCCCAGGGCATGCCCTGCAGCTTCAGGTCGTCCTGATTATCCCCTTGCAGATCTTTTTGCGGTACGACATAGTCTTCGGTGATCATATGATAGGATTTGCCCCAATCTGACTCTTCTGCCACAGAGACCTCTCCAGTGGCTTCATCATATGTAGCACGCTCAGAATAGCGATAGGCCATGTACTGATCATTATTACAAAACTTCATGATGTTATTAATCTTCCCATCAATGCCCAACTCCCATTGACGAGCACCCAAAATCTTCTTTTTAATATGCTTGGTCATGTCACAGACCTGTACGGGCACCCGATATTTTTCCTGGTGCCATAGCAGAATATTGTTGAGGTTTTCTATTCTGCCTACCAGTAGATCGGCTTTGTCCACATCACCATCGTCATCCTCATCAATAAGATTTCCCAAGGACTCGTCGGTGATTTGGGTTGTGGGATCTTCCAGCAGGATTTTATAATACCTCAGACTGGTCAATATCTCATGCACCGTATAGACAAAATCGGTGGTGAGCTCCTTGGGTTCTACGATCAGCTCGAGGGTTTCTGTCCGCTCACACGCATCCTCCTCCGTTCCTACGGCTATTTTTCTCCCCATCCCGTATTGCTGGATCAGTCCGACCCCTACGATCACATCGGCAATGTCGCCGGTGATATATTCGATAAAGTTGGGATCGTAGGTGTTGCTCGACGGCGTGCTAATGGACTCAGAGAAATTAAGCGAAAATCCCCAGTTCTGATTATATGACTCTTTTACATCTAATTGAGTCACTAATTCTACACCATTAAACAAGCCACCTACAAAACTCGTGCTACTCACATTATTTTTATATTTGATATTTCCATCATGATTTACATCAAAACTGTAGCTTATGGATGATCCTGCATTGATAGTAGCCGAGCTGTTGTCTCCCGGTGGGTCGTGCAATACGTACAAGGGCACCAGCTGCTCGTCTGATTCGATATCGAACAAGAAATCTTGTCCGCTCATGGCCTTAGTGCCGGTGATCACCACAGTCAACCACCCGGTAGCTACATACCGTCCCTGATCGGTATAATAATACGCTTCTATCAATCGGGTATAGGGCTTGGCTACATTGATATTGCCGGCGGTCTCGGCATAGTCTTCATAGCCAGTCACTGTACCCTCATCATCCAGTACTTCCCTCATCCATCGGTCGTATGGCGTAGCGGACAAACCGTATTCTTTTGCTATAGCCTCCGTCACATAGACCAGCTTGTCTGACACATATCTACTGTCTGGAGCAAAAACCTTCTCAGAAGCATTGTTTCTGATCAGGATATAACCTTCGGTCAGCTCACAATCGGATTCGTTCTTTATTTTTACTTTCAGATTATAGGGTGTATGCAACCCTACTTCCCAAAAGCCTCCGGCCTCATCGCCAATACAAGCCTTGCTCACATAGTGACCTTCACTTGTGCTGAATGTGGATAGTTCCATCTCGAATACAGGATCAGGTAAAAAGGTATAGCTATAATCGGTAACAAAGTCAGTACTTACACTGATCGAATGACGATTACTCTGGTCCTTTTTCTGTTCTGTCTTCGTAAAACTAAGTAATGAATCTCCATGATTGAAAGTCACCTGCTCTCCTCTAAAGAACTCCAGCATGGCTTTAGACTCTGAAGTCAAAGGCGATACGTCCATGACTCGTATTTCGTAATTGACCGGAGCCAGGTCCAGCTCAATATAGTCCTGATTGGTGTCAGTATACACCAACTCACTAAAACTTTCATCTTGCTGCATCACAGACAATTTCCAGCGATAGCCGTCGATCCCATCACCACAGGCGTCCTTAAAATAAAGCGTGGTAGACACAGTTAGGGTATCTATAAAATTGGTTTCAATGACATCACCGTAGGCCAGGTTCTGAAAGTGATATTTCCCTGACTCGGTGGTTTCATAATAATCGTATACATAATCCACTTCGCTGTTTTCACCTTGATCAGCCATTCTTAACTGATAGCTGGAATAGGCATCGCTCAGGGTGATTTCCAAGTCATAGGCTCCACCTTCAGTTTGCCCCTGCGTAAGTAGGTTCTCTGTATCGTCCGTCGCCTGTACTCCATATACGGCAATATTTCTTTCTCCACTCTTCGCCTCGCCATGTATATAGCTGAGCTGCCCCTGGAAAGTCACGATACTCACATCCAAGAAACTTTGATTGAGGGATCGGGAGACTACCCCACTGCTCAAAGCCAGAGTCTGCGACTCCGGATTGAACACCCGATCACCATCGCCTGGGGTGAGGGTATAGGTGACAGCTTCGCCACTGGCATCTTCCACCCGAAGGTCTTCAAATTTAAAGCTGCCATCTACTTCCGAAGTTGACTCATAGGTATATTGAATGCCATCTACTGTGGCTACTGCCGTCACGGCAATACCAGGTAGGCCCTCTGGCGCACTGCCGCCACTGAAGATAAGGCCATCAATTGTGCCAGGGAGATTCAGGTTTTCTCCAGATAGGCTGAGGATAGTCCTCTTAAAGTCACTATTTTCTTTTTCATATACTACTTTGTATTGGTAGACGACTCCAGCCGTAGCGTCAATATCCACTAGCGTCACTTTTTCTGCGTTATATGCTGCAACGTACATCGCATCAACTACCGTATATTCTCCACTATCTCCTTTTCTATAGAGATTGATGGAACCTGGCCAAACTTTAATAGTGGAAGTCTCAGTCAGATTAAATGAGATCTGTAAGCCCTCTGATTCACTGGATACTTTGGCCTCTGAGTAGTCAAGGAGCTCATAATCCCTCAAAGTCAAGGTCTTGTCACCTGATAGGGTAAGGTTTTGGGCAGATCCTGCACTAGTTTTCGTATTTCCTGCTACTGCCTCAAAAGACAAGGTATATCTTTCACCCTGGACCACACCATCTTCAAGTGTTACATTTTGATAGCGTTGTGAAGGTTCATTGACTTCAAATTTCAATATTTCAGTTGATTTATTAGATGGGAAAAGAGTGATAATTATTTTATGATAATTGAAACTCTCATATTCCCAGCTAATAGTAGTAGCGGCTTCGTAGCCACTGGCTATAGCCACCTCGATCTCTGTAGGCAACGGATCAAAGGAATGTGATTCCTTATGCCCTGGTGCCTTATAGATACTGGATTCACCGTCTTCTCCTGTTCTTTCGGTATAGGGTGTGATCTTGACGTCATATTCATAACCTGCAATACCACCAGTCCAGATGTATTCGTAGGAATTGTCTTCCTCACCAGTCACTTCGACTATTGTATCAATGAAAGTTTCATCAAATGTCTGCATTTCATTATCAATACTTATGTAGAACCCTGATACATTAACCAATTCATAATCCCAGGATATAATGGTTGTATCAATTTTGGTCTTATCATCAAATGTGAAACTGCTAATCTTTGGTAAATCGGGGTAGGTAATCAGTATGGACGTATCCTTGGAAACATTCAAATTGTCATCTATTACGACCATGCTATAATGCGCAAGGGCCCCAGGTATGCCGCCATCATCCACCACAGTGGTTGAACCGGTCAAGCCTGCATCAGGGATCGATCCTGTAGCAAACAGGGCATCGTTTTTCCATACCTGATACCCTACAATATTCTCATTGTCTTCATAATTCCAGCTTAGGGTCACTTCGCCAGTGCTTTCATTGGTCTCAGCATCAAAATCCCTTACCCCGGGTAGCAATGGATAGGTGGCTTCCACTTTTGCCGAGGACTCGGACAGCTCTCCTGTAGCATTTGCTTTTGTAAATATCTCGTACAGATAGGGTTGTCCCAGCAAGCCAGATTCGTCGGTATAGAAATCGCCCTCAACCTGGCTATAGAGATCACCGTTTCTGTAAAGGTCAAAGGAGCGGCCAGCACTGCAGGGCATAAACCATTGCAATGACACATATCCTTCATCAGTGGCCTCAGCTAACAAATAATCAGGAGCAGACAGACTCGGGGCAGTCATTTGATCAGAACATACGGTTATCCCCGAGATTTCTTCACCTTCTGTATCGATCAGATAGGGTGTGATGCAATAATTAACCCACAAACCGTATTCCGGATCATTGTCTACATAGGTGAGAGCATCTGTCACATCCAATTCTGCGATGACCACATTGCCAGTACTCACCTTCACACCATCATAGTTGTCATTGGTCAGTTGCATATTCAATTGCACACTTAGTGACTCGGGATCTGGGTAAGCAGATACAGCAAATCCATCGGCTGCAGTTCTATGCCTATTCTCCAAAATATTATTGGCCCTTTTGATATTTTTGAAATGGTTGATATACGTTAGCTGAGATTCATCAAACTGCAGTGGCTTAGAATCGTACTCAATGCTGTTAGTCTCATCTTCCTGATACCTGATCCTCAAAGTAGCTTCTTCCCCTTGCCCATAATAAAGATCGGTCAGCTGATAATATCCCGTCCTATCCGTTTTGGTCCAGGCTTTGCCGATGTTCACATCGATATAGGGTACTCCACGCTTTTCGGTATCATACACAAATCCTTCAGCGACGAAAGGTACCCGCCGCATACCTGTAGCGGTAGCTCTTGGGCTGAATAGTTCGTAGGTTCCATCCCCATCCTGATCGTAGATCGCTCGCACCTGGTAGGCGTAGGCCTCATTGACATGGATGATGTTATCCGTAGCGTGGTGTAAATCCACATAGCTATACACACCAGGGGCTACGGTATTTACTTTTATTCCGTCCCGGAAGATTTCAAAACCAGCATCGGCGAAATCCTCGTATTCCCAGGTGAGCACCACTCCTGTCCGTAGGTCTTTGCTGACCGTAAGATTACCTATCTCAGGAAAGTCAGCATATCCTTTATTTGACTGAGCCGTAAAATCGAGCGTATTTGAGGAAGCAATGCTACCCTCACTATCTACCTGTAGGAGATAGCGAGTACCTGCTCCCAAGCCGTCTTCTCCTGCCCAGGATCCTTTCGCGTGATCTACTTCAAATGAACCTGTCGTGCTATTTTTGTTCTTACTGATCACTGTTTTGTAGGCTCTGCGTTCGTCGGCTGCTGCGCTACCGATGGTAGTCCAGCTCACTTTGTAAAAGCCAGCTCCTTCAATGAAAGTGGTATTCAAATCAGCTAGTCCCAATTTCTCCCTACTTATGCTTTTGATATTAGTATCAGAAGTATTTGCAAATACAACCTTACCATTCTCATTGGACTTGTAGTAGTGCAGATAGAACGCTCTACTCGCATCATCACCTTTTGTATCCAAAAAGTATACTTTGGGAGAGGTGATGGTTCCAGATACGTCCCGAAAATCAGTCATAGGAATCCAATGCACATGTGCTTGGGTCTGAGCATCGATCACCACCAGGCCGTCTACATTGCCATTGTTTAGTTCGGCTTCGGTGGAGAGAGTGGTGAGTTCAAATTCTAAATAATCTGAATTTCCCGAAGAGGTATTGACTACGGTAAACTCCCAGCTACTAGACGGATACTCTATTGTAATTCCCTCATAATCTGACTCGTTTGCTCCCTGTCCGGCTGTCACATAATAGGTGTAGGTAGCTCCAGGGATACCGGTGTAGTCAGTGTAGGAATATGGATCAGTTTTGGTATTGTCGAAATCAAATTCCTGAATAAGGGTTTCCTCAGCTCCTTCAGTATCGGCTCGACGATACAGTTTAAAAAAATCTTTATAGGTGAAGTCTAAATCAATATCAACTATTGCATATCCTACAGCTGTGTTGCTAACATTTTCATAATCAAAATTTATGACTACAGCATCTTCAACGTCGGTATTATCCAATTCCTTTGTAGCCTTCACGGTTAAGTTACCTACCTCAGGTACTTCCGGATAGATAATATTTTTTATGACATAATTGTAATAAAACTTGTTTATTTTTTCATCATAATACTGAGCCAAAATTTTATACTCATATGATTGTCCTGGCACACCAGTTGTATCCGTGAAGTTAAAATTATAATGGTTTTTCCTAGTATTAATACTTGCTACTGTAAACCCTATGATCACATCGTCTCTAAATGTAACCATCACCGGTACTCTATACGGACCATGGTTCCCACAAACGGTACAACCAAAGGTAGTTGCGAACTGCACATAGCTGCTGCCAGAGAAGTAATCAGTCTGGTCAATATAACCAAAATCAGAGGGCTCTATTTGAGTATTTGTTACGACATAATCCGTTACTATAATTTGATTCGTGAGTTCATTGTCTTGTTTAGAAAGCGTAAAAAAATCGTTTGAATCTGCAGTTTTGGTTTCAGGGTTCCCATCATCGAACTCGCCCAATTCAAATGTAGCCTTAGCATCATAAAAGATATCTGTCGCACTAAAGCTGCCGTCTGCTTCTGAAGTCAGTATGGGGCCTACATCTCCGCCAATAGAAGTAGCTGCTTCTAAAGAGAAATTTGATAAGAAGAATCCATTCTCACTCAGCAACCAACCGGAGACTGCTCCATTTGCATCTACCCCTGCTTCAACATATTCTGCAAATACCTGCTCACCGTTTACGAGCGGGTGCACACCATAGGTATGGGTTTTGCCGTAGGTCATATCCGTATCGGTATAGGCCCCTTGGTCTACTAGTCTGGCAATGATCTCGGCATCACGAATGATCAGCACTGTGTCGGCGGAGAATGTACTGGCCAGTCTGGATTGATCCCAGGATAAGTCTACCTGATCAGTAGCTGGAGTCGCCGTGAAATATGATGTATAGGTCGATGATGAAATTATTGTGGGTGTCCCTGAATGCTCCGTGTACTCATAATACGGAGTGATAGTATAGGTATATTCCGTATTGCCTACTATCGAATTTTCATCTTCGCCATCAAATGTATCAAAATATACGCCTCGCTTTGAATAAGAAGAGGAGGTGCAATCAGAGTCTGTATCGAAGGTAAGGTCTCCGAGCGTTATGATCACGTCGCTTCCAATTTCTTGTCTTTTGACTATAAATCGCTCAGCCGCTAAGTTGGTCAAATACTCAAGTTTGACACTGTATTTTTCTGTAGATTCGATACATTCGCCAACGGCCTCCACCAATGAAGGGTCAGCTCTAACCTCAGGGTCCAACTCTTTCTGCACTACAAGTTTATCAGCGGCAGTAGCACCATTTGGCTTAGCAGAAATAGTAGCTAGTAGAAGGCCAGACCCTTGCTCGTAGAACAACACATCATAGTCATGCGAAGAGCCAGGGGTCACGTATTGGGTGAAAGAAATATTACCAGCACTAATCATCTCATCGGATACATCGCTCCATGTAGCTGTATACTTCTCAAGATCCGTTGATTTTACAGAAAGTAGATTGTTTAGCAAGCCAGAGTTGTCACTAGCATTCGGGATGTCCCAAATCCATTCGTTGACCAAGTCTTGAGGCTGAGTATTGGATTCTACATTACGATAGAGTTTATTATTGTCGTTTACGATCTGATGAGCGGATCTTGCGCTCTTCCATACCCTGACCATACCCAATTGAGCCTCTTTGAAGAAATGAACGTTTTTGTATTGACCAATACTGATTGGCGTCGTAACTGTAGTCGCAGGAGAAGACCCTGAAGTATATGTCGCCAGGCTTCCGTTCGCATAGATTAGAAAATTGGTGCTTGATTTGACCATGGTGAAGTGAAGCCAGTCACTAGCGGCGGTATATGATACTTCAGCAATGAGAGCACCATCTGTACTGACGAGTTGGAGTTTGCCTTCTCCGTCACCGATTACAGAAAAATCGGAGGTGACTAGGTAGGCTGGCGTACTTTCGCTGTCATTTTGTTTGATCACCATTTCCACTGTCCAATCATCCGTAAGATTGGATACCTCGACTGGAAATTCAATATACATCCCTTCGTTATCCTCTCCATCCAGGCTCAGCGCATAATCCCAAGACATCCCTGTGTTATCATTCTCATAGAGATGCAATTCTCCTTCAAATTCACTCAAAAACGTATCGTTATCCTTTATTTTGTAGATTAAAGTATTATTTTCAGTATTGCTTAAGGCATCCGCTGTAATAGAGATATTGTGATTTACTATATATTCGTTTAGGTTTGAAACGGTATACTTAGGTCTGGTAGTGACCTTCTCCACCTCATCAGAAAGTGCAGAGATCCAATAAGAATCAGAAATACGATAGGCCAACATTTGGTATCTGTAAACGGTATTAAGACCTAGACTCACCTCATTGTCATCGTAGCCACCGATCGCGGCTCCTGCAATAACAGCATAGGGATTTTCATAATCCATGGCTGAGAATTCACCCCCCAAATTATCGGTTCTGAATATTAAATAACCATCAGCGTCGTGTTGTGCATTCCATATCAAACTAATTCGGTTATCGCTTATATCGGCTATGGAAAGATTTAAATCGCTTGCACTTACCTTATTATATTCACCAAGCCCTATGGTTTCAAAACCTCCCGTAGAAGGCCCACCAGTTATGCTCACTTTATCTCCAAATATATAGAGGGCATCATTAGTGCTGGTATACCCAGTAATCTTGTCAGCATTCACAAAAACATCGCTGGCATCACCTAGTGTCAGTATAATAGGCGAATCGCCTAGGGCGGTATAAAAAACAAGATTGTCATTAACATTTATCCTGATCGGCTCTTTTGAGTCCTCAGTCTGAGCCTGCGATACCAAGCTATACGCTAGCAGCAGAATTAAAGTAAATATTTTTTTCATCATTTCTGATTTTAAGTGCTATAAAATGATCTTACAACTTGCTTGTCGGATATCTTCGAAGCAAAACAAGAGGAGGTCAGAATAGAATGGAGTTTGAAATAATATGAGGAATTTTTCTGCAGACCTCCTACTTCATCACTCTGGTGATTTCGAGAGATTATTGGCCCATTTGGGCCTTCAAATTCTCATTTTCCAGTTGGAGTCTGATCATGTGTAAGGTGAGCTCTTCGATCTTTTTGAGTAGAATGGCATCCATCTCTGCCAGGCTATAGCCTTCTGCTGCAATATCCGCTGCCGATGGCACCTCTGGTAGGTGATGATGATCTTCTACAAACTGAGCTACTTCGTTCAGCGGAGTCAGCTTGTAGTCTTTTTCAAACACATAGTCTGGCCATGCGCCATTATTTTTATCAGGGGTCATGTCTGGAATAACTGTAATTTCAGGAGATTTTATTTTCTCTATCTCAGAGACGCCTCCGACGATCATTCCTCCGCCCAGAGTGGCCAAGCCAGATACTTTGGCCGTTCCCTTTACTTCTAATCCTGCACTTGGAGTATCAGTGCCAATTCCCAATTTTCCGTCTTTTAATACCATCATTATTTTCCCATAACCCGAATTCACCTCATTATTGCTATGATAGCCTCCTTTAAACCAAGCGAAGTTCTTGGCGCTTCTGAAATATTGCGTATTGGTTTGCACACCTATTCCATATGCTATTGTTGACTGGTCTGATTTGGTATTTGATGAAACTATTTCAGTTAAATTGATCCTTTGCCCAAACCCTCTTGAAAACGAAAGTGAATTATTTTTAGTAAATTTTATATTGCTTTCAAAATCAACATTATCTACGTCAGACATGATATTAGATACATTCAAATGGCCTCCGACTGTCATATCATTTTTTGCCTCCATATGATTAGCTGTCAGCGCGGCTGAGACTCCCAAATCTCCTGTGATTGTCATGCCATTATTTGCTTTCAAATGTCCATTGACTTCCAAATCTCCTGTGACATTCATACCCTGAGTTGCCTCCAATAGGCCTATGACATTCAAACCCTGAGTTGCCTCCAATAGGCCTGTGACTTTCATACCCTGAGTTGCCTCCAAAAGGCCTTTGACTATCATGCCCTCAGATACATCCAAATCTCCTGTGACCTTCAAAGAAGAAGAAATAGTAAATAAATTTGAACCGTTATAATCGAATACGACATCCGTACCAGCTTTAAATTGGATAGTATTATTTTGAGCATAAAGACCAAACAACCTTTTGGCTTCGGTTGTATTATCGAAATTACTACTATTCCAAAATTCAAAGCCTCCATAGTAGCCACTTTTATCCGTACCTGTGGTGGTCACCCTAAAGAAGATTGGCTTTTCTGTAGCAGTTTGTTTGTAGCCTCGAACGGAATTGGTTCCGTTATGATTGGCCTCGAAATCCATGGCTGAGTAGTCCTGCCCATAAGAAATAGTACTCAAGACCAGTATAAATACCCATGACAGGGTCAAATGCATGATCAGCATTCGCGCTTTTAAAAATGATTGATTTGGCCTTGATCCGAAGGTTTGCTCTAATGTGTTCATAATCGATGAATGTTTTAATATTATGTAAATTGACAATAGAGGTCAGATGGGTTGTTTCGGCCAGATAGGTAAATTCTAATCTGGTCAATATTTCTCAGATCTTTTTCTTAAAGGAGACCATATGAATCATTTGTATATAGGATTGGAATGTTTGTGGCATGAATTAGTGAATATGCTCTGATTATTGGGTCGTTCGGCACACTTCAACGGTAGCCAGACCAAACATGGTCCGATGCTGCTACTTCAAAGAATCATAGAGCGAAGAAGATGGCCTGATTCCAAAGCGCTCATAAAAAAGTTTGGAAAAATAACTCGGGGTATCAATGCCAACAGCATAGCTTACCTGAGCCACGGACTTATACTTTCCCTGGATCAAATAAATTCTCGCTTGCTGCAATTTAGTTTCTCTGAAAAATTGATTGGCACTCATGCCTGTGGCTTGCCTCACTTTTCTAAAAAGCGTGGTTTTACTGATTTCTAAATCCTCTGACAACTGTGACAGATTATAAGCAGAGTTGGCAATTTCGCGCAATAAGATCTCTTTTACCTGATTAATAAACCGCTCACTGGCTGAAATACTCTCCAGGCTTTTTATTTCCATGCTCTGCTCTGCGACATTGGCGAGCTTTCGTTCATGATTACGCTGAAAAAGCTTTTCACACCTCACCAACAGCTCTGAATCATAAAATGGTTTGATGATATAGTCATCAGCACCCAGGTTAAATATTTTGAGTTTTGTAGAAATTTCTGATCGGGAGGAGAGCATAACAATCGGTATTTGTGATAGTCGATCATCTGCTTTGATTTTTTCAACCAGCTCGAAACCGTCCATTTCTGGCATCATCACATCAGAAACAATCAAATCTATTTCGGCGTGTTCCTTCAGCCAGTCGAGTGCCTCATTCCCATTGGACACCTGATGTACCTGGCTAATTGTTGAGATTGAAGCTTTAAGAAAATCTGCCATTTCTTGCAAGTCTTCTACAATTAAGGTCATTCTGTTTTGAGCAGTTGTTTGGCCTTTCGGCTCATCAGCACTCACTTTGACTTCTTCGATAGAACCCAATACACCCCTGGGTAATGAATTGTCCATATTTGACAACTTTACTATCGGTAGTACAATTTCAAGATTGATGTGATGGTTAGATACTATTGTCATTTTCAATTTTCCACTGATATCCAGCAATAAATCTTCAAGCCTACAGAGTTCGACGCTACCTCTAACTTTTCGAAGTAAATCACTCATTCCACTATGTTGCGGCTGATCGTGACCTGTTAATGATTTGGAATCATCATTAGCCACATCGGATTTACTAATATTGAGTTCGATCAAAAGTTGCTTGTTTGCAGATTCGCCGAACGAGATTTCGATAAACTCCGGCTCTTCAAAAGACCTCAAGGCATGCTTGATCAGTAGCGTAAGCAAGTCTCTGAAGATCCTCCGATCTCCTTCAATTCGAAGGTTACCGATCTTGTGATAGTCCATAAATAATTTGATACCCTTTTTCCAAGCGGTCTCTCTGAGGGTATCAAAGACATACACAGCTTGATTATAGACGTAATAAGACGGATTTTCTTCCTTATGCATATTCGATTTTGCTACATGTGACTTCTTCTAGCGGGCTCATATCCGGAGACTTTTTCTATTCCTTGATTGAACAATAAATTGTTTTCTGCGATCTGAGAAGATGAAACAGCTTCTTTAATAATTATTAATTCTTCTCGCCAAAACTTACTATCCTTATTGAATTGTACCTCTATATTTTTCATCTCCTCATTTGATGATGAATCAAAAAAAATCAACTACAAATAGCCAGACAGACATTGATCTATTGGGTCCGTAAAAAGTACGACCCTTAATCAGGCAGGTTGGAAAGGTTTCCTTTTGAGTTAGGTGGCTGCAAGGCCACTGGTCATTGCGTATCATCATATCTCAATTAAGCGATCCGATGACATGATTTCAATGTCAAAAAAAGAATTAAGCTGGTTTCTCGTTGGGGTTTATTATTACCCCGCAATCAGCTGAATAAGATCAGCCACGTATAAGTGATTTTAGTTTCTATTTATGAGGCCAATGGGCCGTATGATTTCCTGAGTTGCGTAGACTCCCTCATCATCTGAATCTCTTTTGATTCTCTTTTGATTCTCTTTTCAGTAGAAAATCATAGAGATTCAGTAAATGGAACCTGTTTCAAATAACTTATTTAAAATCATTCACTTTATTTTTCTACAAATACTACTTGCCTTTCAAGAACGACCCGAAATAAATAGACTACAAGACTTCTAATATTATAATGTGGTCGACAATTGAATTTTGAAGATACTTAAGCAGTCCGTTGTAATTATTGTAAAGGTATCAGGTAAATCGTCTTTTAATTGGACTAAATAGTTTGGAATTCGGACAGCTAAGGGTGGATAATTGTGATAATGAGACCATGACTCATGATTTGCGGCATATGCATGAGTCCTTCAATTAGTACGAAGGTCTATTTGCGCAACAGTACAAAGCAAATTGGAACTCCTTGTTTGCTCCGAGTATAATATTGAGGTGCTGGAAATAGGTGAATTTATTTGCTCCCTATGGGTTTTACTATTTCTCTAATATTTAGCCGCCTGGATGCTAAGATTGAGGCGTCTAATAAGTAGATGGGAGTTCCTTGTGTTTTAACCTGAAATATGCATTAGATAATCTATTCCAATCATAAAGCACTTTGAAATAGACACTTAACATATATTTATTGAATCACCATAGCGGTGCTATGCCTCTTCAATATAAGTGCCTCTTTCTTTGCGCTTTATGCTTTCATCA
>NZ_JBDVDW010000029.1:0-1297 GCF_039941815.1 Reichenbachiella sp. | reverse complement strand
GCTTTAGGGCCTGTAGAAACGCTTGGCATCGATTGGATTCACTAGTCTGGAGGAGTGCGGAGTAGGTACTGCTGGTTGGTTGCCCTTGATCTATCGGTCGATGATCTATCTGTAGATGATCTATCTGCAGTTGATCTATCTGTAGATGATCTATCTGTAGGTGATCTGTCTGCAGATGATCTATCTGTAGATGATTTGTCCTCGAGGTGTGAAATACTGGCATTGTTGTGTTCATTAGAAACGTAGGTACGTGCCAGACATGTGTTGAGAATTTCGGAGTTAAAATTTCAAGCTGCCTTTTTTTTTTTAATTCAATTTTTTTTCAGCTGCATGAGCATTTGTGTTAAGCGGGACTCTAAATACTGCCAAAGGGCATACAATGAGCTTTTTCAAGAATCAATGCTCAACGTTGACATCGCAATGAACCGCAAGCGAGCCGCACCCAACACTGGAGGCTCTTAACCTGCTGCCTTGTTCTACTGTCTGCGCGATACTTATAGAAGCGAAGGCAAGTACGTATCGGGGACAGAAAAGGGATGACACCTGCAAACACGACTTGTCTAGGAAAATGCTGAGGGTAAAAACCTCCCACGAGTTGAGCGAGAGACTAAATGTGATGAACCAACTTTTTTAGAGCCCATCTTAACGGGGAACACTAAATTTCGTTCAATCAGATGTAAATTAAATTAGAAAAAAAACAATCTAGTCAAATTGAAAGAACCGAAAGTCCTCGATAAGATGGGTCCTTAAATTAAATTAGAAAAAAACAAATCAAGTCAAATTGAAAGAGCCGAAACTACCCGTTAAGATGGGCCCTTATGTGTACAGTATTTGATCACTCTTCGCCCATGGATTCATTTGCATCAAAAATGGCTTCTGTTTTTTTACCCCATTTGCTCATATTTTTATGCTGTATAATCGAATTATTTGTGTACCAGATACCAGATGTGCTATTTATTTCTTGCAGATTTTGCGCTTGGGGCGCTTTTTCAGTTACCAGCTCCTGCACCACTCCCCCAGGCACGTCCCGGAAGGGAGCGTTGTTTTTCGTATGAATCATACTGGTGCGTCGTGTTTTACTGTGGTAAAAGCAAGGATCGATACGTAAACACAAACCTGGTACGTCAGAGTGTTGATACTGTAAATTTAAAAGTGTCCTCCAAAAATATAAATACTCTCATGTGTCAAACCATGGTAGTGTCCTAGTTCTACAGGTAGGTAGGTAGGTACTCCCCCCGCACTATGGTCATGCGACTACGGCCATGCATGAGGTGAGGTCACCCGCCGCCCCTCCCCC
>NZ_JBDVDW010000028.1:0-1059 GCF_039941815.1 Reichenbachiella sp. | reverse complement strand
AAAGCACCTCACCTTGATCAAGATACGTCACTAAGGTGTCTTTATCGTATACATCACACTCAATAAAAGTAAGGCAGTTGCTCCATGTCGGCTCGATGTTATTTAACTGAAATAACATCGAGTGCAACCTGTTAGGAACATCTTTTAGAATTGGAAGCAGGGTTGTTTGCGGCTCAAGAAATGCCCTAATAGCATCTACATCTAGAGTATCGTGTTGAATCACCGCAAGGATAGCAGACGAATCTTCCTTTGAGTTTTCTTCAAGCATTAAGAGTATATTTCTAAAGTAACAGTCGAAGTCTTGATCTATTCGATCTCTTAACATTGACTCTTTCATAGACCGTATGGTCGTGTAATTGCTCTCGCGCAATAACGTCAAGTCATTCTCTCCCAAAATATTTTGGTAAATGAATTCCACGTTCGTGATAGTAAGCTCATAAAGCCCTTTCTCAGACAGGTGGCGTGCAATTCTAAAATATTCTTTTATTGCGGGTAGGTCTTTAACTTGAATACCTAGGCATTCAAGACGCTCTGGTTCCAGCTCAGGTGCACCAAGTAGAACCTCTGGAAGGTTCTCAGCAATGCATTCGGATAAATCGTCAGAATTTTCTGCAAGCTTTCTTAATTCATTTTCTGGCAAATGAACAACTAATTGAGTGGCGTGTGATACATGTTGGGGGGTGGAAAGGGCTGTTGGAACGAACGCTCCCCACAGATCAACTAGTTTAGAAAGAAGTCCAGCAACATACTGACCACGGCTGTAATAGATTTTGAAAAACTCTTCACAAAGGTCGAATTTAGATGAGATAAAAGCGAAAAGCTTCTCAATTTGGTCAATATATAAGTCTCTATTGCTTAGCAGGGTATCAACGATTTTCACGTTCAAAACATAACTTTGCTGAAAGTCTTCCTCCCTCATAGCTTCGATGACTTCCTTTGGGTTGTCGATTTGAGTACTTGGCTCTGGTGTAGTGTACGCTCTTATCTGTATTAAAAAGTTATTATCATTCGGTGATAAACGACCTTCATGGAAAAGCGAAGTATATTGGTAGTAGGTAT
>NZ_JBDVDW010000027.1:0-242057 GCF_039941815.1 Reichenbachiella sp. | reverse complement strand
CCCAATCCGCCACTGATTATACTCAGGCTGAGTTTGTCACCCATTGGGAGGCGGTGAGTGGAGCGGACAGCTATCTTCTTGACGTTTCGGAATCGGATAATTTCTCCAGTTTTGTCTCGGGCTATCAGAATTTGGCTGTGGCCAGCACTTCTCAACGGGTCGAAGGGCTAGCCTCAGGCACGACCTATTACTACAGGGTAAAATCTCAAAATGCCTCAGGGATCTCCTCAGCCTCTACCACAGTAGAAGCGCTGACGATTCCTGCCAATCCGGATGCCACTGTTGCCACTACTCTGACTGAGACCTCGGTAAAAGCCACCTGGCAGGCCGTGACCGGCGCCAGTGTCTACCGACTGGACGTCTCAGCTACCAGCGATTTTGATGAACTGCTCACCGGCTATGACGACCTCTCGGTCTCGGCCACCTCCAAAACTATCACCGGACTGGAAGGCGGCAGTACCTACTACTATCGGGTACGTGCTGAAAACGCCACCGGCACCTCAGACCACTCCAATACCATAGAGACCCTGACTGTGCCTGCTACACCCGTGGCCAGCAACCCGTCAGCCCATTCGACCAGTGCCTTCACTGCCCACTGGGAGCCGGTGAAAGGCACCGACACCTACCTGCTCGATGTCTCAGCCTCAGCCAACTTCTCCGACTTTGTAGAGGGCTATGAAGCCCGACCCATCACCGGGTCATCAACCCAGGTCAGTGGCCTGACGGCCGGTACCACCTACCACTACCGGGTCCGTGCAGCAAACACCAGCGGAACCTCCGATCCCTCAGAGGTCATCACCACCCTCACTATCGCAGAGCAAACCAGTATCCTCGGCTTTGCCGACCACACCTCTACCAAGTTTAGAGTCTCCTGGGAAGAAGTATCAGGGGTGGGTTCCTATCAGGTATTAGTCGCTACCGATCCCAACTTCAACGATACCGTAGCTGGTAATGACCCGTTGAAAGTGCAAAACTTCCTGACCGAAGCCTTCATCGAAGGACTCACCCCCAATACCATCTACTATGTAAAAGTCAGGTCCATCAACGGCTCAGGAAACTCAGACTACTCAGTCATCAAAACCACAGCCACCGCCAACAGCGACGGCTCGGTCGTCAAACCATCGATCAACAACCTGGACTTCGATGATCAGGCCATGAGCCTGACCTGGAGTGTATCGGGCGGTACTGGCGGCATTACCTCTATTCTGGTGAGCCATAGAAAAATCACCGAAAGTGAATTCACCACCACCCAGATCAGCGTAGAGCAGAGTGGAGACTATCAGATCAGTGTCGATACCGACTGGATGGACGCCATCGGTATGCAGTATCAGGTGGAAGCCCAGGACTTAGCTGGAAGAAATGATCTTACAGATTTGGTGACCTACAACAAGACTGTCGAAGACATAGAAGTCTCCATCACAGAGACCTTTGGTACCACAGTCAATGATTATCAAATCATCTCCATCCCCTATGAGCTGAGCACCACCAGAATCGAAGACCTCTTCGAAGGGGTGCTGGGCAACTATGACAAAGCCAAATGGAGACTTTTGAAGTACAAAAACGATGAAAGCGGTTACGTTGATTACGAAGACGGCCTCGCAGTCTCCAATGTTGAGCGAGGCGCCGGCTATTGGTTTATCTCTTCGCAAAGCGTCAACCTGATGTTTGGCGACGGCCTCACCCCATCCAACACCATCGATGAGCCCTTTGAATTGGAATTGAACCAAGGCTGGAACCAGATCGGTAATCCCTACCTGGAAGATATCAACTGGTCCGACATACTCAAGGCCAATGACAACCCCGAAGCGGTAGGATCGCTCTTGGTCTACAACTCGGCAGAAGCCTCATTCCAAGAAGGTGATGTGTTGCATGTATTCGGTGGAGGATTCGTGTTTGCCGACCAGGCCACCAGCCTGACCATCCCGGTAGACATCAACGTATCGGCCTCGGGAGGAAGAGTCCGCTCAGCAGCCCAGAGCGCCAGCGTCAAGGACTGGCAGCTGGACTTCCGCCTGACTCAGGGTCAGAAGGTCAATCCTCTCTCAGGGATCGGCATGAGCGCCATGGCCCAGCAGGGCAAAGATCAGGCAGATGTGCTGAACCCTCCTCACTTTGGCGATCAGGTATCGCTCTATACCCAGCACGACGACTTTTTCTATGCCTCTTTCACCAAAGACATCATCGACCTGCAACCGCAATACCACTGGGAGTTCAACTTGCAGTCCGGCAGCGACGAAGCAGTAGTGCTGAGCTGGGATCCCAGCCAGCTACCCGACGGCACCCTGATTCTCTATGACCTGCATGCGAATCGAATCGTAGACATGGCCAGCAGCAGTGACTACACCTTCACCAAAGCCAACCAGACTTTTAACATCTACTACTCAGCTCAGCTCATCGAGTTGGAAAACAACGCTCTGCAGTTGGGTCGGGCATTTCCCAACCCGGTCATGGATAACATGGAGATTCCCTATGGATTTCATATCGGAGCTGAGCGCTCTAAGGTCGAGATAAGGATTTTTGACAGGCAAGGCATCGAAGTGCTCCAGCACTCCACCACCTCTCAGGCGCAAGGCATCAGAAGTCTGGTGTGGGATCGCAAAGACACACAAGGCCAGCAGCTGCCCGCAGGGCTCTACTTCTATCAGGTATCCTCTATCACGGGTAGCCATAGTCAGCGGAGCACAGGAAAAATCATAATCAAATAAGTGATTAGAAATAGTAAATCATAGAACCATGAAAGCATATATTATTCCATTGATAGCCTTCCTGCTTGCCATCGGCAACAGTACGATGGCTCAAAATCTATCCGATAAATCAAACAGCCTTCATCTGGACTTTTCCGGAGAAGGGCTGCCCAACTCCCATAGCCTGCCCACCATCACATGGATCAGTCCCACCCTGGAGTATTCGAGCAGTGTGGAAACCAAAGTCCATATCAAGGCCAGGATCAGCTCCTCCAAGATCATAGATCAGATAAAGCTCAACATAGGCGACGATCAGAGCGGAGAGGTGTTAAGTTCAAAGTTGATTGAGATAGAACCGCATCAGAAGGAAGTGAACATCGATCAATCCATCTGGCTTCCCAATGGTGCGGTTTTCCTTGAGCTAGAGGTGATCGACCATCATCGGGCTACTGTATCGGCCCAGCGTAAGATGACCATAGGAGAAGGAGCGTTGAAAAACATGATCTCGATGAATAGAAAAGACTATGCCTTGATCTTTGCCACCGACCGGTACGACCACTGGGGCGATTTGGTCAACCCCATCGACGATGGCCATGCCATGGCCAAAATCCTACGCGAACGATACGGGTTTGAAGTAGAGATCATAGAAAATGCACCGGTAGACCAGGTCTGGTCAGTACTACGCAGCTACAACGAGAGAAACTTCAACCCACAGGATCAGCTGCTGATTTTCTTTGCCGGACATGGCCAATATGACGAGACCTTCGGTGAGGGGTATGTGGTGGCCTCCAACTCGCTGAAAAACGATGTAGCCAAAACCACCTATATCTCACACAACAGACTCCGGGGTGTGATCGACAACATCCCCAGTGAGCACATATTATTGGCTATGGATGTTTGTTTTGGGGGTACCCTGGATCCGGTGCTGGCCCGGTCCAGAGGCCTTCAGAGCTACACTGTATCGGTATCTGACATGCTCATCCGAAAATTTGACAAGCGCACCCGAAAGTACCTGACCTCGGGAGGCAAGGAATATGTCTCTGATGGCATCCCCGGTAGCCACTCCCCTTTTATGAGTAAGCTGCTCCATTCGCTCGGCACACTCGGAGGCGAAGACCGGGTACTGACCATGTCAGAGATCAAATCCAACATGGAAAACCTCTCGCAGGTGCCTCGGTTTGGCTCCTTCGGATCGGATGAAAAACTTAGCGACTTTGTGTTTATCGCTAAATAATCACAAACAAAATATCAAAGAAGCGTAGTTGCTCAAACCCCTGGAAACGAACCATTTTAGTTGAATAGTGGATACGCCCAGGGGTTTATTAATGACAACAACCAAGAATCATTATTTACTTGATAAAAAATTTACTGCTTGAATTATTGAAAAACCTATGATTAAGACACTAATAATAGATGAGGAGAGAGAGACTCGTGAGTTGTTGAGGAGCTTGATTTTGAAATACTGCAAACAAGCGCAGATAGTGGGCATGGCTAAAAGTGTGGAGGAGGGGCTTAAGTGTGTTGAAAGAGAAGCTCCTGATTTGGTGCTTCTGGACTTCAACTTACATGATAAATCAAGTTTTGACTTTGTCGATCAAGTGCCAATTCTTGATTTTGAAGTCATTTTCATTACGCCTTTTGAACAGCGAGCCATCAAGGCCATAGAATCTAGCAATGCAGCTTATTTACTCAAGCCAATTGGGCTCAATCAGGTAAAGTCCATAATGAAGAGAATGGTAGACAAACTTGATTCTCCTGCGATCAGTAGAGCAAAAGGAACCATTCCATTGCCTGATAAGGACGGAATCTTTTACGTTAACCTAAATGATATTGTAAGGTTTGAGGCCAGTGGAGCCTATTGCAAAGTATATTTCGTAGACGGCAGTAATCTCATGATGAGTAAGCATCTGAAATACTTTGAAAACCTCATCAGCCAATATGTGGGCTACCAATACCTTAGAATACATCAATCACATCTAATTAATTTGCTCTATGTCAAGAAGTATATTAAAAGTGACGGAGGATATGTAATCATGAAGGATGATTCACACGTCATTTTATCCAAAAGACATCGGAAGGATTTTATTATGAATATGGCAAAAGTTTAATGCCAATTGATAATCTTTTGATTTAAACTCAAATCATATCCTTGCTGGTTGAATATTTACATCCATCATAGCTATCAGTAGTTTGTTAGGGTTCGGCGCATCTGTGTCAAGCACAACCAAACAAAACAGCTATGAGAAAAATTAAAACATTATGGTTATGCACCCTCATGGTGTCTGGCCTACTAACAGAAGTATTTGCACAAACCATATCTATAGGTGTAGGAAACTGGAATAACACTTCCACATGGAGTACAGGAACAATCCCAGACCAAGCTACGGATGTAATAATAAGGCACACCGTCAGTATCCCATCTGGTTATGATGCAGTAGCACGCGATGTAACCGTGGATAATTCTGAATCTCGTGATGTAAGACTAAAGCTGGTGGGATCATCAGCTCGCAGCCTGCATGTATATGGGAATCTGACACTCACGGCTACCACGGCATATGAATGCTACATGGAAATCAGCTATGAACCTAATTCGGTCTTGGTAGATGGAAATGTATACATGACCAAAAACCTAATAGGATCGGTAGATTTTGGTCCACGATTGAGATTGAACGCCGGTCATATGACCATCAATGGTGATCTCGAGGTATCTATAGGTAACGGGGATGGATCTAATAGTGTCATCCTTATGAATGGAGACGCCGCGCATGGAGGCTTTGCGCCTACATTGGATATTTTGGGTACGTTTAGATATTCGACCTCATCAAACAATTCTAGCGTGGGGCTGAATCTTCACGACGAAACCGTAGTGACTTGTGAATTTGCAGATTTTGACCTGGATGGAGATGAGGGATCAAACCGAGACTTTAATGTCTATTTATTCGATGAGGCGCAGTTTATTATTAATCAAGATGCTAGCATCAGCAGAAGTGGTGGTAACCAATTCTACATTAGGATTGGACAAACTGGAGACAACGCATTATTCTCTATTGGCGGAGACCTGACACTAGACCATCTGGGAGGAGAAGATGTATCCGGTGATGAACTGGAAGTGGAAATCAACGGTACGGGTACATTTTATATTGGTGGAGATCTTACTGCCAACAGCGATTCGGAAAGAGCCTTGAGCATTATCGCCAACGAAAATGCTGCTGTCACATTTGATGGAGATGTATCATTGACCGGCACGGCTGACAATATAAGCTTAGAATTCAATGATAATTCATCAGTAGATTTTAGTGGTGAAATCAATATGGATTTTCCTGGCGGAACAGATTTCAGTGATATTATCGTTTTCAATGATGCGGCTGACGCTTCTTTTGACAATGCCACTTCCACTACTATAATACCTGCAGGACTCAATTTCACGAATCTAACGGTAGATACGGAATTTGGTATGGAGTTGTCCTCAGATATCACAATCAGCGGTCAGCTGGTTCTTCTAAAAGGAAAGTTAGATGCCCAGGGAAACACAATACATCTTGCAAGTACGGCATCGACCTCCATCACTAGAAATGATTCGGAAGTCACGTACCCTTCCTACATATACAATGGCAAAATTCGTCGTCAAATGTTGCTCTCTGACGGGGGAAGTTACATTTTCCCAGTCGGTCATGAGCTCACTGGTTATAGTCCGGTAATCTTAAGCGGACTGCAAGGTTCAGATGCTGAATTTGAAGTAGAATATATACGTGGCAACCCTGCTGTACAGGGATGGGGTACTGACGCCAGCAACCTATCTGGCGATCTAAAGCAGATAAGTATTCTTGAGGCTTGGGATATACATAAAGTGACTACTGATCTCGGAAATGCAATTGGAGCTGTGGTGACTCTGACACTCAATGACCAGTCTTCAGAAACTGGAGACTTTGCGGATTTGGATCCGGTCAGTTCGCTGCGAGTGGCACATTGGCTTTCAGCAACAAGCAAATGGGAAAGCCTCAGTGCGTCATCTGAGTACAATGCTGGCAACAGGACTATTTCTAGTAGTGGAGTCCAATACTCTTTTAGCGGTTTTTCTGTTGCGTCAGAAGATGAAGATTCGGGTCTACCGGTAGAATTGATACGGTTCACCGCAGAAGAAAACGAATCAGGAAATGGTATATTGATTGAATGGGAAACGGCCAGTGAGCTCAACAACTCTCATTTCATTCTCGAGAAGTCAACTACCTCAGAGAATTTCCAAAAGCTAGAAGAAATCGAAGGCAATGGCACCACAAATACACCAGTTGGATATAGCTATTTGGACAAAAAAAATGATTCTCGTTTTGCTTACTATCGCTTGAAGCAATATGACTATGATGGTACATTTTCTTTTTCTGAGGTGATTTCTATTGTCAACAAAAGTAACCAGAGCAGTTTGGTGTCACTTTATCCAAATCCAGTATCTACCGAGCTAAAAATTTATTTGAATCAAAAAAACCCATTGGCGCAAATCTCGATTGTAAGTGATGAGGCAAAAGAGGTTTTTACTTCAAGTGAATGGAAAGTCGGAGAAAACAGTTTGGATCTTCGCCAACTAGAAGCAGGAGTTTACTTTTTAATTTATTGGGATCCTGAGGGATTCCAGTCCTTTAAATTTATCAAGGATTAACGAGTAATTCTTAAAATAAGTCAAATCCACTTTTTGACTTTGAAGTATATGAGCATTGCTATAGATATGGCTCCCATTACTCCCCAGGTATAATAATATCCATAGGGGTGATGCAATTCCGGCATATTGTCGAAGTTCATCCCATATATTCCAGCAATGAAAGTCAGTGGAATAAATATTGTAGCTACGGTGGTGAGCACCTTCATGGTCTCATTCATTTTCTGACTTTGGGAAGCGAAGCAGATATTTGTAAGGCCCTCCAAAGCTCTGAGCGTAGCGTCTATTTCTTCCATCGCAGCTACAGCCGAATTATTGATATCCTTATAGTATTTGAGATTTACATCTTTAATTAGCGCTGTGTCGCCACTCAGGATATTGGATATAGCCTCTTTGAATGGTCCAAGTGCTTTTTTTATGATTTGAGCTTCACTTTTATGCTTTTCCAGTGCAATCAAAGTGGACTTATCCGGGTCGTTGATTACCACTTTTTCGATCAAAGAAATATCTGCGTTGATTTGATCGATGGCTTCAAAATAGTTGTCGACAATGGCGTCAAGCAGTTGAGATAAAAGATAATCGCCACCTCTTTTACGAATAAAACCCAGGCCTTCTTTAATCTTATGTCTTATGCCATCAAAATGATCACCCACTTCTTCCTGAAACGATATCACATACCCTGTACCCAGGATGAAGGATAACTGTTCTACCTCTACATTATCTTTAGTTTTAGCTATCGACTTGACACTAAAAAAAAGGTAATTGTCGTACTCTTCAGATTTGGATCGCTGTGTTGTATCCAGGATTTGTCGAATCGTTAGCCTATCCACCTGGACCATTTTACCTACCTCTTGCACCACCTGCTCATCATGGATGCCATGCAGGTTCAACCAATAGATGCTTTCAGGTTTGAGACGTTTTAATACCTGGAAGGATTTGAGCATCTCCTTATACTCGAGATCATCAGCGTTATATCTAAAAAGTTGATGCTGAACCTTGTCCATCTTTTTCTGGCCAATAAATGCCAATTCAGCTTTCGCTTTCGCTTCGGACTTTTTATCAGAATAGAGATTTTGTCCTAAAGAGCCAAGGGTCTTAATACCCTCTATTAACAATAAATCTGGTCTAGTAATATCCATGTCTTGTCTTTTGTTTTTTTACTATAGCCATATCCGAGATCATCTAAATAACGAGCTCTGCCATATTAATTAATCGCACTCAGGAATTTTGTATGCCTATTTGTGAGTAAACATATGACAAACCGCTATCTTTTACCATGAAATTTAATTTCTATAACTATGAACGGATATCTGGCAGACACCTTTAATTTATTTATAACAGGAGTCTTGATTATTTTGAATGCTTTTTTTGTAGCCGCCGAGTTTGCCTTGGTCAAGGTCAATAAAAGTAAGATCAAAGCCATGCAGAAAGATGGAAACCCATTCGCTTCAGTAGCACTTTGGCTTTACAAAAGACAAAACATGGCTCTCTCTGCCTGCCAGATGGGAATTACGATGGCTTCGCTAGCACTTGGCTGGATCGGAGAGCCCTCACTGGCTCATCTCATAAAACCCGTCTTGGAAGCGGGTGGTATTACCTCTGAGGTGGCATTGCATGGAGTCGCATTCACTATTGCATTCACCATTATCACCTCACTGCATATCGTATTAGGAGAGCAGTTTCCAAAAATATACGCTATCAGAAAGCCAGTGGCTGTTGTAGGGTGGTCAGCATTTCCTTTGAAATTTTTCTATGTCATTTTTTATCCATTCATGTGGGTGTTGGACAGAATTACTTCGAGTATGCTTAGCGCAGTAGGGATAGAGACCAAAGGCGAACACGAAGCAGTATTGACTGAGGAAGAGATAAGAGCCTCACTCAGCATTGCATACCATGCGGGGGATCTGACAGAGAATGAACACCAGCTACTCGATGCGGCCTTTTCATTCGATGATCATTTGGCCAGACAGATTATGTTGCCTCGATCTGAAGTCATATTTTTCGATCTAAATAAATCCTACAAGGAAAACTTGGACTTAGCCAAAAAAACGAGACACACACGTTTTCCGGTATGTAATGGATCACTGGATTCTATCAAAGGAGTAATACATATCAAAGACTTGCTGGGCGTCGAAATAGATAAGATGTCCCAAGTAAGTGACAGAGCAAGGCCTGCCATATTTGTCCCAGAAAACTTATCCATCAGTGCATTGCTACAGAATTTTAGAAGTCTAAAACAGCATTTTGCTTTCGTTGAAGACGAGTACGGTACTGTTATAGGCATAGTGACACTCGAAAATGTATTAGAAGAACTGGTTGGAACCGTACAAGACGAATTCGATGAGGAGGAATCTCCAATTCAAAAAGAAGCGCCAGGCAAATACATTGTCCATGGGAGTCAATCGATCGATCATATCAATGCAGAACTAGGAATCGAACTAGAAGCCAATGAAGCAAATTCGCTGTCAGGACTTTTTGTTGAGCAGGCAGGCATACCTTTGACCAAAGGTCAAAAAATAATACTGAATGATGGGACGATTGCCGAAATACTAATTCTAAAACAAAGGAGAGTGATAAAAGCCAGATTAAATGTACGCTCTGAAAACACTAAACAGTAATAAAAATGATAAGCTTTAAAAAGATACTTATCCCCTTTGATGATCGGCAGGTATCAAAAGGAGCCTTGGAGTATGCAGCTATGTTTGCTTCCTCTACGGGCGCAAGTATCACCGCTCTGTTTCTTGCAAACCCAGAGGATTACAAATCAAAAGAAGAGTTTGATGCGGAGCTAAAAAAGATGGTAGAGCAAAAAATGAAGCCGATGCTGCAAGAGGTAAGACTCACATACCCTAAGCTATCGAAGGTAGACTTACAGGTCAGAGGACTTACCCAACCTTTGTATCGTCATATCCTTGATTTTGCCAAGAATGATCAGATAGATTTTATCGTAATGAGAAGCCATGGACAGACTCTGGCTGAAGACTGGGAAGACAAACTCAACGATACGAACGCCTATAAAATAGTCTTGGAATCCAAATGCCCTGTTTTCACCTTTACCTCTATACCAAAAGCACCTAAAATCAACAGTATCCTCCTTCCCCTGGATCTGACAAATGGCAGCCGGTACAAAGTACCGCTCGTCATAGAAATAGCTAAGCAGTTCGGAAGCACAATCAAACTCCTGTCCAGTTCGGAAAACTTAGATGAGCATTATGACCTGCAGCAGCTTATGTCAGAGACTTTCAATGATCTAAAGAAAAAGGAACTCAATGTCACAGCCGGGCCGATAGAAAAACTACCAATTGCTGATGCCATTGTCCGACGTACTGCGCAAGGTGATGTGGATTTGGTCGCCATCATGAGCAGACCGGGATTTCGATGGTCAGAGCTCTGGGTCTCGCCCAAGGCCAAACAAATCCTGGCGCAAGCCAAGGTGCCCGTGCTCAACATCAGATCAAGCAAGAAACTTACCATCGATTATTAAACCTAAAAGCTGGGGATGGGAAAAGTAATATTATTTCTCATAAAGCGGATTACGCTTTTTTCTCCATTCTTATTCCAGATTATCCCTCAAGATCTTTTTTCAGGGTTATCAAACGAGGCAACTGCGGTCTTAAGAAAGTCGGGATGCTTGCGATATAGAGTTTTGACCAGTGACTGACATAAAAATTGATGCAATACTTGATACCACAACAAAAGCGGTAATATTTCTAATTGGTTAATTCAATTAGGCCTGAAAATGTTAATCTATTTACCAGTAAAATTGGCCTCTCTACGCTCGAGAAAGGACATCAATCCCTCTTTTGCATCCTCGCTTTTCATCAGGCGATGCAACTCAGGCATCAGTTCTTTTTCAGCATATGCCTGACCTTCAGTAATAGCGGTTTTGGCACTTACTAATGTGGCCTGCACTGCCAAAGGTGCTTGTTTCGCCATACGCTCAGCCAGTGCAGTAGCAGCGACTAATGGGTCGGCATGTATTTCCTGAACCAATCCAATTCTGAGCGCTTCCTGCGCATCAAAGCTATCTCCTGTCAGTAAATATCTCATCGCGTTGCCCCATCCACATCGCTGATGAAATCGTAGCGTAGCCCCACCAAAAGGCAAGATGCCTCGTTGGACTTCTATCTGACCAAAATGGCTATCCTCGCTCGCAAAACATATATCGTTGGCCAGAATCATTTCTATCCCAATAGTGAGACACGTGCCCTGCACCACGATTACTACAGGTTTAGTTCTCTTTTTGTCAAAAATTTGTAATGGATCGATATTGCCCTTTTCAAACAAGTTGGCTCCCTCGCTGATATGCTTGGATACATCTGCCAGATCCAGCCCGGCAGTGAAATGCTTGCCATTGGCGTACAGAAGGCCACAACGAATTTCTGGATCATTCTCCAGTGTCGTATAGGCCTCGGACAACTCCTGCAGCATAGCATATGAAAATGCATTCATTTTAGCCTCACGATTGAGCACAATATGCAATACATTATTTTTTATTTCTGAAGTCACCAAAGAATTACTCATATCTTAAATTTAAGAGATTAGAAGGTATTGTCATTAAAATAATTAAATCTTCTTAGAAGAAGAATCAAGCCTTTAGTTTTGCCGCCATGACCGAGCAACAAAAAGAGCGACTTATTGAAGATCTGAATCAGGTGGTCTGCCAGGCTGCCTTCGCAGCCAGACACCATGTGGGTACTGGTGAAAAAGAAGCTGGAGATCAAGCGGCTGTCGATGCAATGCGCATGGCTTTTGAGTCTGCTCAAATGGATGCCATAGTGAAAGTGGGAGAGGGAGAAAAGGATGAAGCTCCCATGTTGTACGTAGGCGAGGCCTTGGGTACAGGATCAGGTCTACGTTTGGATATCGCAGTGGACCCAGTCGAAGGGACTGCGCTTATGGCCTCTGGCAAACCCAATGCAATCGCGGTCGTGGCCGCCACAGATCGTGATGGGTTTTGGGATGCAGGGAGCGCTTATTATATGAAAAAGATCGTGGTAGGCAGCAAGGCCAAAGGCGTCGTCGATATCAACGCCTCAACTCAGAGAAATCTGGAGGCTATAGCCCATGCTAGTGGTAAAAAGATAGAAAACCTGGTGATTTATGTACTGGATAAGCCCAGACACAAAGAGCTAATAGCTGAAATTGAGGAATGTGGAGCAACGGTAGATCTGCATGCAGAAGGAGATGTGATAGGCTCAATATTGGCACTAATGCCCGACCATCCGGTAGATGCTCTCATGGGTATTGGAGGAGCGCCGGAGGCAGTCATATCAGCGGCTGCTGTACTCGCTCTGGATGGCGATATGCAAGGACAACTGGCACCTCAGCAAGACTCAGAGCGTACCAATCTACTTACAGAAGGAGCAATTTTGGATCAGGTTTTAAAACTCGAAGACCTCGTGAAATCCAATTGGGCCATATTTGCCGCGGCAGGAGTGACTTCAGGAGCGCTACTAAATGCCCCGCAAAAAGTCGAAGGCCGATGGCAGGCCGATAGTGTTTTGCTTGGGCCACAAGCTGGAGCTATCGTCCAAAGAGCCAAAAATTTACTCTCCGATTAATACAAAAGGCGCCCAGTAGTAAGGGCGATTATATTTATCATCAGCGATTAGGGACAGTTTGGCTTTTCTTAGCGCACCGCTAAAGGTGTTGTAAGTTGATGAATACAAATGATTGTTGTAGAAGTCAATCATAAGACGCGAAGTCGATTCATCGGCTACCGTCCATAGTGAAACCACCAGATTTTTAGCTCCCGCATAAAGCAGTGCTCTTGACAGGCCGATGATACCTTCGCCTTTTGAGATTTTTCCCAAACCTGTTTCACAAGCACTCAGGCAGACCAGATCTGCATTGATATTTATATTATAAATGTCGCCAGAATACAAACTGCCGTCATCAAGAAAAATTCTTGACAGATTGGGCTCAGATTCGTTGACCATTCCGTGAGTAGCAAAGTGTATGTACTTGTATTTTTTGATGCCTTCGTCCGTGATATTGGCTTTAGAAGCTTCCGCATTGATGAGCATGTCGGCTTCTCTATTGTTGGCTTTGAATAAATATTTGATTTCATCAATTTCAGCTTTTGATCCGGGGAGGTTGCTTAGCCTGCCTGACAATCCTTGATATTTTTTAGTTCCAAATTCTATTGGCGCGACTAGCAATATGTCTTCCGTAGCACCTTCGTAGCTTTCTATTTCTTTTTTTCGTTGGACGAAAAGCGTAGCGGAGTTGTCATAGCTGACATTATATTTTTTTATCACATAGGGCATGTCTTTGTAGCTCACATCACCTTCTAAGTTGGCATCAGTGACCAGTGCTTCGAACGGGATGGTGGAAAGGCTCCCTTCTGGAATGACAATCAACTGGTTGATGTCTTTAGCAATTTTAATAGGGAAGAGCTCCTGATAAAGCCTCTGTGCCGTGCTCAAAAATGATTTTTTCACATCATATTTCATCGAGTTTCTTAAGCCCAGAATTTGCTTATCGAAAGTTTCGTCTTTTGGCTGATTACTTACCTTATAATCATCCGCAGTAATCAGAAAAGTGAAAATCCTATTATTCGTGATGAAATGAGTAATCACAGCAGTCTGCGGTCCTAACGCACTTTGCAGTTCGCTGAGCTCGACGTGCTTCACATTAAATTTTAGATTATAATAGTTAGGATAGTTGGATTCCAGCTTACGCACAAATTCATTGTATCGGTTATTCAGAGCTAGCAGTTTTTGCTTTAAGTCTGACTCATTAGCTGGATCCTGATTTGTGGCCAGCAGCTGTTCTTGCAGCACTATATCTGCTTTGAGATCACTTTCTTCGGTGATTAGTTCAGTCGGGATTCCAGAAAACTGCTTGGCGTTAGTATCCTGAATCGCTGAAAGTAGAACCGCAGATTTGCTTTTCTCCGCAAAATCAAAAGCTTTCTCGTAGTAAGGCTTAGGCTTCATGACCACCTGACTCATTTGATAAGACAGCGTAACTCCAGATTCATAAATCTCCGCAGCCGTCGCACTCAACGAAATCTTATCTTTCTCACTGAGTCGAATCTGACGAATATGACTGATGAGCAAATCTGCCAATTCTAATGTCGTCAAGGCAGCCTTCAGATCCCGGAATTTTAAAGTCTTGTTGTAATGAAAGCTTTCGAACGCTTCTGATTTTTGCTGGAGTGAGCTCAGCAGTATTTCAGCATTGTAGTAGTTTTCTAATTTTGGGTTTTGATAAATATCCGTCAGCTCCTGGTCAGCAAGATTGGCATAAATCGCCTTTTGAAATGTCTCAATTGATGCACGATATTCAGTCTGCTTTAGATATACATCAGCCTTACGATTATAAATATTGGCTATTTCTGGATGCTTAGGTCCATATAGATCTGTGTACATTTCCAGAGCCTGATCTTGATATTCGAGTGCTTTTTCGAAATTTTGCTGATGATAATATACTTCGCCAATACTGAATGCCGCAAAAGCCTTGCTTGGATGCTTTTCAGGATATAGGTTGTTCCAGATCTCGGACACCTGTTGCAGGTTTTCTAGTGCCTGTTCATAGTTCTCCTGAATATCATATTGCAACGCAAGATTGTTAAGCACCAGGGCTATTTTTGGATGGTTGTTGTCATATATGGATTGATAAATTTTAAGCGCATTGTTAAAATATACCACCGCAGCGAAAGAATTGATTTCAGCATTCACCAGTCCAATATTGTTATAGGAGTCGGCCACCTCGGGATGATTTTGACCATAAAGATCCTTGCGTAAGTTCAAAGCATTTTGCAGATACTGCAGTGATAGATCCAGATTTCCATTGTTCCAATAGGCGATACCCAAATCATTATAGCAGTTAGCGTTTTCCTTTGAAGTAGTCACACCGGCACGCTCAAAAAGGCTTTGAGCTTTAAGCAAATCATCGATTGCCTCCACATTTCTTCCGAGGTGAAGATAAGCATCCCCTTTTACGCTGTAGTTTTCGGCCAATAGAAGAGATTGATCCTGTAGGTCGGCTTCGAGTGCGTTGCACATTTCTAAACCCGTGCTGGCATTGCCTAGTCGAATATTGGCTTCAGCTATTTTAATTTGACATTGTACAGATCCCTCACTATCATTTTGGGCTTGACATGCCTCATATACAGTTTGGTAGTTTTCCAGCGCCAGCTGAAATTCCCCAAGTTCAAAATGGGATTCGGCCTGTTGAAATACCTTGTGGTCGGTCACACCTTGGGCATGTGTGAGTTGTACCAACAACAAAAAGGAAGCGGTCAGTATTGAATATTTTTTGCTCATTATTTTAGAATCTAAATCCATAGGCTACTATAAAAACCTGAACTCTGGTAAGACCATCAGGATTTACTTTTCGATCTGTGAATTTTCTACCGTATGATAATTTGATGCTATTGCTTACATTGAAATTGTATGTAAAACTTGACAACAAGGTCATCGCTAATCCTGTTGTACCTTCCAATTTTTGGTACTCGCCGGTTGTTCGGTCAGCGATCTGATCTTTAGTGATTCTATAGATTGGCAGCAGGCCAATGTTGAAACTGTAGTTGGAAAATCTGAAATTTCGCTCCACACGGATCATTACATCTGTACCTCGTTTCAGTTTTGTGGCATTGTCATATGTCATGACGTAGCTTTCGCTTGGGTAAGTAGGAGGAAACCATTCTCCTCGCCAGAAATTGTTATTATTGGCCGTAAGTGCCATCTGTACCCCGGCAGCCACTAGCCATTTCGAACTAATCATGGATCCACCGGCTACAAAATCGTAGCTTCCCAGACTGGTTTGATAGTACATAGGCAGTGAAAGACCTTTAGAAGCTGGTCGTTTTGAACCACTGTCTTTTTTGTCAGCATCATTGCTTGGTATTTTCATTCCGATCGTTGCATTTATATCGAATCTTTCATTGCTAGCCACTCGCTGAGTCAAACTTAGTGAGATATCGCCCATCCCCGAGGTGTTGTCAAAGTTGCCGGTGACCCACTGATAGGGCAACTTGATCTGAAAACCTAAATTGTTGGTGATGGAGAAAGAGGCATCCAGATTCGCTACATTGATGATGGGGGATGTAGTGGATTCACCGTAGTAATAGCTCACTTCTATTGAGCGTAGTTTTAATTCTACTTTTTTGTTGTAGGCCTGATCAGGCTTCATTGCACCCATGGTGCAAAACCCTGCATCACTGCAGCCTTGAGCGGTCACCAGACGAGTGTCTAACAGACCAGTCAATATTATCAAAAACAAAATAGTTAATGTTCGTTTTTCCATAGCTCCAAATTTATTTAATAGTATATAACTACTAACAACTTCTTAGTCACATCCCCATCATTTTTCGATCAGTTGTCATCCACCTTCGGTTGATGTCATTTCTTGCTGGTCCAGGACCTCATCCGTACTCAGCTCTCCTTGTTCTGACAAGGCGACCGCAACAAATCGCAGGCTTGGAATCTCCTCGCATACGATGATCATCATCACAGTAATGGGTACACTAAGAATCATTCCCATGACACCCCATATGGCACCCCAGATTGTCAGTGAGAGTATGACTACCAGCGAACTCATATTTAGTGAATTACCCATCATTTTTGGTTCGATGATATTACCAACGATTACCTGAATGACGCCTACTGATACAAGCACGTATACAAATGGTGCCAATTCGCCAAATTGAAGTATGGCAAAGAAAGCAGGAAATAAGGTAGCAATCAATGATCCGACCGTAGGAATATAATTAAGAACAAATATCATCATAGCCCAGAAAAATGGAGAATCTATGCCGAATAGCATTAAGACCAAATAGCTCAATAAGCCGGTGATAAAACTGACAAAGGTTTTAAGCAATAAATACCGACCTATGTTTTTATCCATTTTGTTTAATAGGCTAAATTTCTTCTCTCTTTCTTTTTGATCTGGATAGAATGCTGCCATTTTTCGGTCAAAAACAGTCTCTTCTACTAGCAAAAAGATCAAATAAATAAAAATGAGGAATGCATCTCCCAGAAGAGTGGTGGCAGTATCTATCATCATACTGATAAATTCTGTAAAGTCAGAGTTTTGAACATAGCTAATCATCTGTGCGGCTAGGTCCACGCCTACGAGATCGTTGAGTTCTTGCATGGCCAATAGCAGGTTGGCTTGATACTCCTCTAGCCCAACAGATAGATTGGACATGCTGATATAGAGCATTTTCCCTACCACAAATAGTATGACATTCATGAAAAGAAAGGAAAAGGTGCTTTGGGCCCAGACGGGTACTTTTCTGGCTACAAATGGTATTCTTACCAAATACTCTCGTGCCTCATGTATAATAAACCAAACCAGCATGGCAATGATAAATGGGATCACATACTCCTCTGTATAATACAAGATCATGACTATGGCTACTGCACTTATAAGGATATATGTTATTTTGGCCAGGTCAGGTGCTTTTACGGAGTTTTGATTGGACATAGAGGGTTTAGTTTACGATGATAACCTAGCTGATTGTATCTTCCAGGGCTAAAGATATTGTAAAATAATTAGCCAGCCACATCAAAAAATCGTTGTCAAACGAAAGTTTATTTTGTTGAGGCTTTCACTCAACCCCACGATTTGGGTTAAATTTGTATTATCAAGTAATTAATGAGCTTTTTGATGAACTAAATTTATAGATCTGAAAGCAAAAATTGGCATGGAGCAAGTGGAATTACAACCTAAAACCAGAGCTCAGTATCTGGAAGAAATCAGTAGATTAAAGAAGGAAAAGAATGCGGTTATTTTAGCCCATTACTATCAGGAGCCTGATATTCAGGATATCGCTGATTTTGTAGGAGATAGTCTTGGCTTGTCTAGAAAAGCCGCCGCCACGGACGCAGATATTATTGTCTTTGCCGGGGTTCATTTTATGGCAGAAACGGCCAAGATCATCAATCCTGACAAAAAAGTGATTCTACCAGATGTCAATGCTGGCTGCTCACTTGCAGAATCAGCACCCACAGGGCCTTTCAAGGACTTTGTAGATGCCCATCCTGATCATATAGTGGTGACCTATATCAATTGTACTGCGGAGATCAAGGCCATGAGTGATATCATCTGTACTTCTTCGAATGCAGTGGATATCATCAATTCTATTCCAAAAGATCAGAAAATAATCTGTGCTCCCGATAGAAATCTGGGAGAATACCTGATTCAGCAGACTGGCCGGGACATGGTGCTATGGGACGGCGCATGTATGGTGCACGAAGCTTTTGCTATGGACAAGATCTTGGACCTACACAAAGAGAATCCACAGGCCAAATTCATCGCCCACCCCGAATCTGAGCAACAGGTGCTTCGCGTCGCCTCGTTTGTGGGGTCTACCGAAAAACTGCTCAACTTTGTTCAGGACGATGAGTCACAAGAATTTATTGTGGCCACAGAAGCGGGTATTCTCCATGAAATGCAGAAGAGAGTGCCAGATAAGAAACTTATACCGGCGCCGGCCAAGGAAGACAACACTTGCGCATGCAGTGAGTGTCATTTCATGAAAATGAATACACTGGAAAAGCTCTACCTCTGCCTCAAAAATGAAACTCCAGAAATCATAGTACCAGAAAACATAAGAAAGAAAGCGCTCATTCCTCTCGAGCGAATGTTTGAACTATCTAAATAATTTATGATCAAACACGACTTTCTTATCATCGGTTCTGGATTGGCAGGCCTGACCTACGCCCTCAAAGTCGCCAGACACTTCCCTAAAAAGCAGATAGCCGTGGTGACAAAGGCTGCGGCCAACGAGTCCAATACGAAATACGCCCAAGGCGGCATGGCTGTGGTCATGGACAATGTCACAGATTCTTATGACCAGCATATACAAGACACGATCATAGCCGGAGATGGTCTCTGTGATCCTGAGATAGTAGAAATGGTGGTAAAGGAGGCTCCTGAGCGACTAAACGAATTGCTGAGCTGGGGTGCGGAGTTCGACAAAACCAAATCTGGAAGTTTTGACCTGGGTAGAGAAGGGGGACATTCTCAGAATAGAATTCTTCATCACAAAGACATCACCGGCTACGAACTGGAGGAAACGCTCCTATCGCAAGTGGCCGAATGTAAGAATATCAGCCTTCTTAGCCATCACTTTGCAGTTGACCTGATCACCAATCACCATGTGCAGGCCTGGAAGGGAAGAGAAAGCAACCGGTGCTTTGGTGCATATGTACTCGACGAAAAAACAGGTAAGATCGAAACTTACCGCTCCCATATTACTTTGCTGGCGAGTGGAGGTATAGGTCAGGTATATCAAAATACAACCAATCCCAAAGTAGCCACAGGAGATGGTGTGGCGATGGCTTATAGAGCCAAAGCTCGAATTCAGCATATGGAATTTGTGCAATTTCACCCTACCGCTTTGTATGATACAAGACCGGGTCAGACCTTTTTGATTTCAGAGGCTGTGCGTGGTTTTGGGGCTGTCTTGAGAAATCGTCGAGGCCAACTTTTCATGGAAAACTACGACGAGAGAAAAGAATTGGCCTCGCGAGACATAGTATCTCGTGCCATCGATAGCGAACTCAAGAAAAGTGGCGATGACTATGTCTACCTGGATTGTAGACATTTGGAGCCAAAAGCTTTTGAAAGCCACTTCCCCAACATTTTACAAAAGTGTAAGGAGCTGGGAATAGACTGGCGAAAAGATATGATTCCGGTCGTGCCGGCTGCACATTATTTGTGCGGAGGTGTAGTCACCAATGCCTTTGGGCAAACCCAAATAGCCAACCTGTATGCGTGTGGCGAATGTGCCTACACGGGCTTGCATGGAGCCAACAGATTGGCATCCAACTCTCTCCTCGAGGCACTGATTTTTGCCCATCGTTGTTATGAAAAGTCAGTGACCGAAATAGAAATTGAGGCCGAAGAAGTGGAGGTGCCAGAGTGGAGTGAAAAAGGTACCACCAACCCAAAAGAACTTATTTTGATCACCCACAACAAGAAAGAAGTACAGGCGATCATGAGTAACTATGTAGGTATCGTACGCTCTGATATCAGGCTGAATCGAGCATCCAATAGGTTGAAGGTGCTGTATGAAGAGACCGAAGATCTCTATCGAAAAACCAAGATATCACCACAGTTGGCAGAGCTTCGAAACCTGATTACCATTGCTTACCTGATCGTAAAACAATCACAGGAGCGAACCGAAAATAGAGGAGGATTCTACAAGGAAGCCTAATTAAATAGGGGTAAACCGGCTCAATGGGGTTTATCTAAGGGTACATCAACTTTTCTTATGATCCATAGATTCAAAATTCTGACGCTGCTGCTTGTTTGGTCGATCACCGCATGTGATGACAGTCCTGATCCTCAATTTGAGCTTCCCGACGATGTAGACCTGGCGGAGTCATTTTTTGTGTATATAGATTTGAATGACAGATCAGGAGATACATTTAAAGTGCAAATGTATGTCAATGAACTGTCTGAGGACAATGATGTAATTCAATTTGCCGCAACAGTCCCTGGTACTTATGACATTTCTGATGTAGGCAGATTTGTTACCAATTTTCAAGCCTTTGATGAAGCTGGCAATACGCTGGTAAGCGAATCTGTAAGCACCAATCAATTCCGAATTCTTGAGCCAGAGTCGGCTTATAAAATCACCTATGAAGTATTTGAAACTTTCGATACCCCCGTATCTACCAATCAGATTTATGCCATGGCAGGCACTTCCATCGAGCACGACCACGTGCTACTCAACACCCCAATGGTGATAGGATATCCTACCGGATTAAAAGAAAGAGACTATTTTGTGTCCTTGAGTTACCCCGAAGAGTGGACGCTTGGCACCGCCTTGGAGGTCTATGGTGAAAACGTATTTAGGGCAACGGATTTCGATCATTTGGCAGACTCACCCATCCTGTTGGGTGAAATGACCACCAGTACTATAGAAGTAGGTGGTGCGGATATCAATGTACATGTCTACTCAGAGGGTCAGAATATCACCTCTACGCTAGTGTTAAACGATGTCGAACAGATCTTGCTGGATGCAGAAGCTTTTCTCAAAACCCTTCCCACTGATCAGTACGATTTTTTATACCATTTTGGAGACGTCAATGCGGGTGCACTTGAGCACTCCAAAAGCTCAGTATATGTGTTGAGAGATGGACCATACAGTGCCAATTATGGGGCGGCCATTAAGAGCATCTCGGCGCATGAGTTTTTCCACGTGGTTACACCATTGAATATTCATAGCGAGATCATAGCAAATTTCAATTTTGCGGTGCCCACACCATCACAGCACCTTTGGTTATATGAGGGAGTCACAGAATGGGCCTCCGATTTTATGCAGTATCGAAATGGCTCCATGTCGCAGACTACCTTATTCTCTGAGCTTGGGAGAAAGGTAGAGGTAAATAGCTTTTTTGACGAAGATTTCAGTTTAGTAGATATCAGCACCCAGTCTTATACCCCGTCTGGTGGTGAGCAATTTGTTAATATTTATAATCGGGGAGCTTTTATTATCAGCTTGTTGGACATTCGGCTTTTGGAGCTTTCAGATGGCCAACGTGGCATGCGTGAAGTAGTACTGGAGTTGGTTGAGACCTTTGGACCGGATAAGGCCTTTTCGGAAACGGATTTTTTTGATACGGTAGTAGACATGACCTCTCCGGAAATCGAAGATTTTATAGATAGCTACATCAAGGGCACGGAGACTCTCCCTATTCAGGAGTACTATTCAAAAATTGGTGTAGAATATAACGCAAATGAATTTGAGTTTTCCAAAATGGATAACCTCAGTGCTGAACAGACCAAGCTGCTCGAAGCCTGGTCTACTAACTTGTAAGGCTGACAACCTATTCGGCCTTCCTCTTGCCCTCCTGAAGGCCCTTTTCGTAGAATCCACAAGAGGATAACTGCTCAATAATTGAATCATGTTCAAATGATGATCATCAAAAATTACCAGGCCCAAAACCTATCTATTTAAAGGCAGGACGGGAAATAAATACAGTGCAAACGGCGTGATAAAAATCGTTCAACGTGCTGCTACAAGGGCTAACCTCAAGGAAAGAGTTATTGCCAGGGCACAATCCATAAAGACTACAGAGATATACACTCATGTTGCAGTTTTAGGGATGAACAAAATAAACAATCCTATAGATTCTATGATACCAAAAGGCATATAAGTGTACTTTTGTATGCTTATTGAATTGTTGTGACTAATACAAAAAGGCACGAAATAATGACAAGAATAATTTACTACGTAGCAAGTTCAATTGACGGATTCATTGCAGGTCAAAATGACGACATAAGTGACTTTGCAGCAGGCGGAAAAGGCGTGGACAAATACTTAGCTGACTTGCAAAATTTTCAGATTGTAATTATGGGTCGTAGAACCTATGAATTTGGATATCAATATGGACTTGAACCAGGTAAGCCTGCCTATCCTCATATGGAACACTTCATTTTTTCAGACTCATTAAAAATTGAAAACTTGGCTGAAACAGTACATATTGAAAAAAAATCAATAAACAGAGTTAAGGAAATAAAAGAATCAGCTCAGTCTGACATTTATTTATGCGGTGGTGGAGAATTTGCAGGTTGGCTTTTGGACAACGAACTTATTGACCAACTGAAATTGAAATTAAATCCAATTATTCTCGGAAATGGAATTCGACTTTTTGGAAACTCAAAAACCAAAGCCAAATGGAACTTGAAAGAAACTGAATCATTTGAAGATGGACTAAAAATTCTGACTTACGATATTGAAAAATAAAGTACTAGCCACAACAAGGCATATAGCTTATGGCGGATAAACGGTACTTTGCAAGGTTTTCGCTCCTTAGCCAGCTTTTGTTTCTGTGGACAGGAAAGTGTATCGAAAACACCACAAACCCAAAGTAAACCGTTCACGTGCTGCTGCGAGGGCTAACATAAAAAAGAGTCATTGCCAGGGCACAATCCATGAAGACTACAGAGATATACACTCATGTTGCAGTTTTAGGGAAGAACAATATAAACGACGCTATAGATTCTATGATGCCATAAGCTTTATAAGTGTACTTTTGTATACTTATCGAATTGTTAGAGCCAATAACTGCTACTTGATATATGAACTTTAGAGCATCATTCTGCGATCCATTTAAACCAGACATAATTGAACTTGGTGAAATAGAACAAGATAAGATTATGGAGAATTTCGAGAAGATCCCTTGGGAGGAACTTCTGGAGAAAATGAAAACTACTAACGAAAACGAAATCCATTATTCCCCATCACTGGAAATAGAGAACAAAACTAACAGAAACGGACTATCCGTATCGGCAGTTGATGGAACAGAATGGTACATTTTCTTCAAGAGACCGAAATTGGTAAAAAAATGGTTTGGATTAGTAGAGAAGATGGACGACAACTACTTAACTGATGTAACAGGCCAATCGACTGATGACGTCAAGAACTGTCTTAATGCTCTAATTAACAACGACTTGGAATATCTGGAAAAGCACATTGGATAAAACTGGATCTAACAATATGTATGAAGGCATGTGCCAAAGTGCTTTTCGGCTGAACTCAGTGCGAATCAGCCGCTGAACAAAGTGCGGCAGTTTCTACCAGCACCGGAAAATCTCCGACTTTCTTCGGGGACGCCCAGTCACATGGTTGAAAAAAAGTAGTGATGAAAATCGAAGATTTTCCTAATTTGTAAACGAAACAAAATATACGTCAAGTATCAAGGATGATGGGTGGACGTTGTGAGGCATTACGGAAAATGGAAAAAGGACAAAAATTCGAATTAAAAACTTTCAACGGAAAAACAACAGCAAATAAAGACTGTTGCAAGAACGAAAACTATTGGCAATTAATTAGCACAACCGGAACACTTGTAAATTTTGCACATGAGCTGAATTTCCCAAACGAGAATAGAGTTCTAATACAATTTGATGTTGACGTTAAAGCAAAAGGATTAGAATGCCATAACGAGATTCCTAATGCTTTGTGGATTTTAACGTCTGATTTAAGCGCAATTAACATACAATGATCACGTCCAATTCATATGTTTATTTCGCTTTCAAAGGAGACGATTTTGATCCAATATACATTTCTGAAGACTCATTGTCTTTTGATTGAACAATACGCTCTCCAACGTTGTCTTTAATCCCATGCCAGTTCTACGGTAGATTTGACTTTTCTGCTTTCTGGCAGCACCGGAAAAATCTCTGATTTTTCCTACTTTGAATCCGACACTTTAACTTACACCAACGCCATAGGATATAGGCACACGTTGGCAATAATATAGACATGAAGAGATTAATACTTACCAACCTGCTGATCTGGATATTTTCAGCGGCGTTTTCACAAACAGAAAATAATACATTTAAAAATTTCGAAGAGTTCACCGCTGATGCCCCAACTGGAAAATACAATTTCCAAATTAAACAGAGAACAATCGGTAATGTGGTAATGATGGGAGGCGTAACAAATCATAGGTTAAAAAAAATCAAACCTTCTACTGATTCTGACAAACTCAACAAGTTCGCTTGGGGAGTTAAAAATGGAGATTCTCTATACATTAATAGCTACCCGTATTCTAAAATTTTGGGATTTAATAAAATTAGGGAACGGGGCTATTATTCCTATTTCATGGGAGAACCTGCAAGGACAAAACAGGAGCAACTGAATTTAGGAATGATCAAAGAAGGTGATCCAAGAATGTCAGTTTGCTGCTGGACTGGATTTGTAATATTGAACACGGGTGAAGTAAAACATTTAAGGCCAAAACTTGTTGGCGAACTTATCCAAGATAATGATGAATTGTATTCAGAGTTCAAATCGCAAATTCTGCAAATTGAGAATGTTCATGAAATGTTTGAATATTTGAGTAGATACAATAAGACAAAATGACTATTGCCAACATAAGCTATGAAATGCATGCGTTTTCAGTGCAAATTGAACTTCTGTACCAATTGAAAAGTCCGCCACAAGTTTTAAATTTAAAACAATGCGTGGCTATGTGAGAGACGAGAGGTTAGTGCTTTCTAATCCACACTCATAATAGCTAAGCGTTATCCTCAATACTTATCAAATCGTATGTTATTTGGAAAACCTAAACCTACCGTAACTTCTGAAGACCAAGAATGGATAGAAGATGCCTTCATATGGTTAGAAGAACAGTATGGTAGAGAATATCTGAAGTCATTAAAAATCATCGAACCAACAAAAGAGTTTTTTGACCATCAATTTACTGGTACCGAAGCGGATGCTGAATATGCATTGAAGAAGTTGACTGAATACATGGATCTGAAGGGAACCAACATTGAATTGTATTACTTCTCTGAATCTCCAATGGAATTTGAAGACGAAGGAATTGTCGCCACTCAGAACTCGAACGGAACTGGGACTCAAGATAATTATGCCCTCGGTACTTACTCAGAAGATGGACCCAACAAATTTGAAATCGGACTAGATCTCTCGCAATTAAAAGACCCTCAATCCATGATTGCTACTTTAGCTCATGAACTCTCACACATGGTTTTACTTGGCGAAGGTCGCCTTGAAGAAAACGATGAAGAGTTAACAGACTTAAATTGCATTGCGCTTGGACTCGGAATATTCATAAGTAACTCCATTTTTAACTTCCAACAATGGCAAGGCTCAAGTCACCAAGGTTGGCAAGCAAATAGACAAGGATATATTCCTGAAGAAGTGGCGGCTTATGCTCTCGCCCTTTTCAATAACTACCAGAACAATCAATCAGATTGGCATCAACACTTGAATAAGTCGATGACCAAACTTTACAAGAAGAACTTAAAGTACCTCCAATCAACAACGGATGAATTGCGGTTTAAATAAAAGAGGATAACATTCTGCGATCAAATCATGGTTACACTAGGCAAAGTTAAAGATCGAATTAGTGACTCAAACTGGTTTTTATATACCCTTAAGCTTGAAGAAAGCAAGTATTACATCGGAACAGCCATTGATCCTGAACAAAGATTCTCAGAGCATCAAGAACAAGGAAAGAATTGTTCAAGTTGGTGTAAGAAATTCAAAGCGCTGGAAATCTTGGAGGCTGCTGATACAGGGCTTAAGAGGATGAAAGATGCTACGCTATTGGAGGATATTTTAACCCTCAATTATATAAGGAGATATGGAGCAGCGAATGTCAGAGGCGGACGGTATATTGGAAGCGAACGTAAAGTTCAAAAATCCTCTGAGCAACATTTGAATAGAGGTTACATAACAGTGATGCATAGACTTCTCGAAAAATTCAATATTACATTTCACGAACTAAGTGAACTGGGTCTTAACGACTTTGTTATGGATAACAGGAATGAAGCATTTTTAAATAATCTCATAGTGATAACATCCAACTCAGAGAACCCGAAAACTAAACTGCTTGAAAAAATAACGAAAGCACAACAAACGATATAGCATATGCATCCACTTAGTTACTTGAAACTGATCTGCAAAATCGATACTTTAGTGGATATTTAATCAGTTCAGAGGCACGTGTCATATCTGAACGTTAGCGATAACAACTAGCCGTAAATTTTAGACATGGATATATCAACCATTAAATCAGCTTTTAAACCTTCGAGTGAAATTTCTGACCCAAATTTCTTCGCTGGTCGAAAGGAAACCATAAAAAAGGCAATAATTGACTTTCAAGATGATGGAGCCTTTATGGTCGTTCATGGCTTACGGGGAGTTGGTAAATCCTCAGTAGCTAAACAATTAAAGCTAATCGCTGAAGGAGATAAGCGGTTAATTAAAGCTTTAGAACTTGAAAAATTTGTTCCTCGCAAAGGATTTAATTATTTGACGCATGTAGTTACCTGTGATGGTAACACTAAAAACACTGAGTCCTTGTTGAGTAGAATCTTGGCTGGGGCTGATCAGAATCCGTCTTTATTCTCAAATACAAATGCGGGTATTGGGAAAATCCAGCAGCTAAAAACTAAATCATCAACAAAAGGCTCAGCAAAAATTGCAGGTCTTGGTGTCGAAGGGAATACTGAACAAGAAAAAAGTTACATTACCTACTCCACAGAAGACGTTTTTCAGCATTTCAAACAACTTCTTGGAATAGTTAGAAAGGACAACTTAGATAAGAACGGTATCCTATTCATAATTGATGAATTTGACGTTCTAAAGGATAAATCTGGGTTTTCATCTCTTGTAAAAACTTGCAGCAACGACTTTGTCAAATTCATGGTAGTAGGAATTGCAAATACTATTTCTGAATTGGTTGAAGATCACTCTTCTGTCGGAAGACAATTGAAAAGTGTTGACGTTGACAAAATGTCGGAAGATGAACTTTGGGAAATCATTGTAAAAGCCGAAAGATCAATTGGCAAAGACTTTGAATTCACAGATGATGCAGCTGGTTCTATAACTAAATCTGCCGACGGGTTTCCTTACTTCGTTCACCTTTTAGGAGGAGAAGCATTAATGAGAGCATTTGAAACAGGACAGTCTCAAATTGATAAAGAGCTTACAGAAGAAATCAAACATGATATTGCTAATGGAAAGCTTTATACGTTGTATGAAGAAATGTACCATGACGCTGTAAAGAACTCGCAACAGAGGGAAATATTACTAAAACTATTTGCTCAACGGCAGACTGATGAAATCTTCTCGGAAACAATATATTCAGAAGCAAAAGCAGACTGGGCTATAACCAACCCAACTCAGTTGATGAAGGAACTTACGAAAGCCGGAACCGAAACCCAAGGAGTATTAACAAAAGTTAGAGAGAAATACTATCGCTTCACTGATCCTGTTTTCAAGGTTTACGCGAATCTTCGAACCTTTAAATTTTAAATATCGCTAACATGTGCTATGAATGAATAGGACTTTATCAGTCAAGATAATTTCGTGAGGGTTGGAAAGTCCGCCACAATTAATAAATTTAAAACAATGCGTGGCTATGTGAGAGACGAGAGGTTAGTGCTTTCTAATCCACACTCATCATAGCTGTACAGTTAGCATCAAAAAGTGTCCATATGAAATTATTTACTCTCTTAGTTTTAGCATTTGTAATATCTTTTTCAGCATTAGGTCAGCCGAATGAATTCAAAAAAATCACGAGCAAGGTTGATACGGTAGGCTCGCTATCGAGAACTGGAAAAGTGGTACGAATTAGCTATCAGTTTTCAATAAAGTACTCAGGCGAACATGAAAACATTGAGACCCTTATGCAGTTCTGTTCTTCTGAAGTCCAATATTCAATTAGGCAAGAAGTATTGAAGTATGAACCTGATTCAGTTGAAAGCATAAAAATAAAGTCAAGTATTCAGCCAACACTGGATTCCGTATTTCTAACAAACAAGATTCAACTTTTGAAATTAACTCTGGAAAAACTATAATAATTACATGATGCCAACAAGAGAAAGGAAAGCATGGTCTTGCCAATTTTTAGAATATTTGGTGCTAGATTCATCACCCCCCTCTTGCAGATGACTTTCGGATTGGCTTTTAGGAATAGGCTAGTTATCTTCTTGTTTTTAACTAACTAGACAACCAGCCTTATCATTGGAGAGCATTATGAAGAACTGCATACTTTTCCTTTTAACTTTAGTAAACATTGGCAATTCCTGTTCAACAAAAGATAAATATCAGTTGACTGGTTATTGGAGTGTTTGTTATAGAGATGGCAGTTACCAAGAACATATTTTCAATGAGAACAAAATATATCTTTTGAATAAATTCACATCAAAAGATGATGTTGCTGTTTTTGAATACAGAATAAAAAATGATAGTCTAATGGGATTCGGGATAACAAAGAACACTGTTAAGGACACATTTCAATTGCACATAAATGTTGTTTCACCCAATGAAACTATTCTCTCCAATCAATACCTCCAGTATAACTTAGAGATGCTCAATGAGCAATATGACCTCCCTACAGGATCCAACGTAGAATTATGGGCTCAACAAGCCATCCCTAAATTTGCCACTCGAATGGCGGAGCGCGGATGTCTTGACATACGAACTGAAGAAGAAAAGATGCTTCCTGATCTAGGAGAAATAGAAGACGATTTTGATCCAATATACATTTCTGAAGACTCATTGTCTTTTGATTGAACAATACACTCTCCAACGTCGTCTATAATCCCATGGCAGTTCTGCGGTAGATTTGACTTTTCTATTTTGAATCCGACACTTTAACTTACGCCAATGCCACAGAATAAGACAGGCGTTGTAGCACATTAGCTCATGAGACACTTAACCATCATTTTCTTAATTCTTTTACCCAGCATGCTATTTGGACAAGAACCAAATTGGAGATTGAACAAGGTGAACAAAACAAATGAATTGAAATACGAATATTGGCTACATACAACGGCAACTATCGACCTAAGTGGGCTTGAACTAACAACAGACAAGGACTCAACAAAAGTCATAACTCAAACGCCTGTCGTTTACGAAATTCATTCGAAGAACGAACTTACAGAAGAAGATAAGGAAGCTATATTGACATGCATCCTTGAACATCAGACTGACTTTAACTCCAAATGTAGTGTCAGAAAAAAATATCAAATTTACGGGCAGATTTAGGGGGAAAATCAAAATTTTGAGACGCTTAAAAGAACATGCTACAACATGGTGTAGGCACGAATGCCCTTACGAGCTTCTCAAATCAATGAGCACCACCGCTCCTCGTGGAATCTCTAGAATACCGATAACGCCTGTCTGCTGACAGGCAGGCATTCGTGGTTCCTTAGCGGTATAAATCTGGGTTAATGGCTAAACCGACTTTTGCGGTTTTACGTGGATGGGTTATCTTTCTGCCATAGTCAAGCCTTTGGGGGCACTCGTCCTACACAGGCGTTACCTTCTATTATCGACTAATACTTTTTCCTATTTTGAAACAAATGAATAAATACAGAAAAATTAATCGGCCAAAAAAAAATGAATACCCTCCATATTCTCAACATTATTTTGACTTAATAAAAACTGATACTGATATACTACAAGAACTATATGAGAATTTTTTCAAGCTTAAAGAACTAGTATATTCTTTATCTGAAGAAAAACTGACTTTCAGATATGCTGAAAATAAATGGACTATTAAAGAAATATTAGTTCATAATATTGATGACGAGAGAATATTTGCCTACCGAGCATTGAGACATGCGAGAAATGACAGTACTCCTTTGCATGGATTTGAAGAAAAAGATTATGCGAAATACTCAAATGCGAATACAAGAAAATTAGATGACATCTTTGAAGAATACTGGAGTGTTAGATTATCTACTATATTATTATTTCAAAATTTACCGGAAGAATCTTTTTCGAGAAGGGGCAGCGGAATTGATACAGATGGAGAAGTTAAAAATGAAAGAACAGTTAGAGCTTTCGCTTATCATATAGCAGGTCATGAATTGAATCATATAAAGGTTATTAAGGAACGATATCTTGGGATAAAAGTCGATAAATTCCCTATTTAAACAGAAGGTAACAAATGCTAAAATGAATATGCAAACTGAGCCTTTTGATATGACAATGCGAACAGAAACTTTCCTGCCTCTAGCAACTGGCACTCATACTCATTTTAGTTGAGCGTTATCAGCAAGTACCAAAATGGACTCAAGCGAATTTCTCGAACAACTCAAGCAACGTTTCAACTCAATAGCCTTTGAGCGTAAGGAAACTGAACATGAACTTGAAGTACTTGTAGTAACTGAAGAACCAAAACCTTACAATTTCTACATCTGGATTGAAGGTGGGTGGACAATAATGGATATTGGAGCAACTTTAAAATCCGAACCATCAAAATATTTCTGGTATCAGTCTTGGGAGAACTTCTACGATGTTGATACTAAATGGATAGACGAACTCCTTGAAACAGCAACTGACCAACTTGAAATTCTCTTGAATAAGAAAACTAGAGTGATCCAACGGAAGGGACTCCTTGCCTCTTCATTTGAGTGCCAGTACATGAACTCCGAATGGGCGAAATTAAGCAAGAACCGAGCTTTACATTCGAACCTTGAATTGCCCAAAATAAGCGGACGAAAAAAGGTCTACGAATAAAGCTGATAACATGGTGTAGGCACGAATGCCCTTACGAGCTTTCTGAATCAATGACAGAATCATCACCACCGCTCCTCACGGAATCTCTAGAATACCGATAACGCCTGTCTGCTGACAGGCAGGCATTCGTGGTTCCTTAGCGGTATAAATCTGGGCTAATGGCTAAACCGACTTTTGCGGTTGTACGTGGATGGGTTATATTTCTGCCTTAGTCAAGCTGTGAGGGCACAACATCCTACATAGACGTTAACTTGAATTATCCGCTAAATGGAAAATAATACTAAAAATTCAAAAATATAGCTCCAAGAAGGGATAGACTACTCCTGGCCTACAAACTTGTAAGGCTACCAGCCCATACGGCATTCTTCATAGCCTCTTTTTTTACCAGATTCATAACCTGCCTGATAGCCAGCTTTTTTTCCTGCAGTGAATCCTGAGGAATATCCCTTCTCATGACCTTTACTATGGCCTTCCTCTTGCCCTTCTTGACTGCCCTGAAGTAATCCAGCTTCAAATCCGCTTTCAAATCCCTCCTCACGACCCAAGTTGAGCCCTTCCATTTTGCCCTGTTTGATTCCCTCCTGCAAGCCCTTTTCGTAGAATCCACACGAGGAGAGTGTAAAAGTCAGAAGAAAAATTCCATATACAGTGTAGTATTTCATAAGCTGAGTTGATTCTGAAATATAAATTTAACACGAATGGAATATAATTATACTAAGAAATTAGAATAACTGAAAAGTTTCTTGAAGAATGGACTTTTTGATGGAATGGATTGAATAAATAAAAAATGGGCACCATTTACGGTGCCCAAACAATATTATTTAATCGAGCTCTGCAACTGATCACTCTTTAGGTGTTTTTGGATCACCTGTTTTATTTTCGCTCTCGCAGATTCTGACTGATAGGGGTGCTCGCCGATCATTTCCTTCTCCAGGGCGAACAGACGCTGAAAAAGAATTTTATCATCCACTTTCATCTGAATAGAAATAGTTTTGTTCTGATCAAAAAGTTGATCCCAAACGGCTCTGACATCGGCCCAATAGATCTTGTTTTGTTCCCACCAGACCTTAGCCACAGTACATTTCGAATCATCCGTTTTCGTATAGGTATTCATTCCTTTTTCTTGCGCGAGGAGTGCATCGCCTGAATCATCGCGAATCACTTTGTCGTTGTCCTGTTCGTGAATCCAACCGAAATCCGTGATTTCCTGATGATTGGTTCTGGTCATGACGTTATAGTCTTTTCGTTTGCTGAACTCTCGGCGTGGCAGAGGAGCATCGGTTGTACTCTCCCAGTAGTGTCTTCCGTCTACATGCACCCAAGAGGCCGACCCTTCGTAGCGAGGGCCGTCGTCTACCTGATATACTTTCTGTGTCCACTGACCCTTTACCTCATCAGCTGCAAGCGCATTGTATTTCCAGGTATTGTCCCTATCGAATTGATACAACGCCGTGCCTTCATAAATCCAATCCTGACGCCAATGTTTGATTATCATGGTATCACCAATGACTAAGAGATGCTGCAGTACGATTTTATCCTTTTCATCACTGATCGGAAAGACATATTCCAATGCTCCCGAAGTATAATTTTCGTGAAACTCATAGTTCTGATCTGGCGCAAAGGTTTCCGCGAAATTGAATCGAATCTCATAACAGCCGCACATTGCTTTGATAGCCGCTATATCCTGTTTTTTTTGTTTCTGTCCGTAGGACACCGCAGTCCATAGGAGTAGACAGATTGTGATTGTTTTTTTCATAATTGTAAGTACTTACTTAGTTAAAAATGCTTTTTTAAGTTTTGGATACTCATAGGCGAGTAGTCCGAGATTTAGAATTAGATAAAATCCAGTCAAGACGAGCTCACCTATTTCATGAGGTTCCAGAAAGAGGTGAAAAAGAAAAATATTGAGTGATAATGGTACCAGCATGACTGCACCTAAAAGTGCGTAGCGCTGCGTAAATAGCAGTAGGCCGCAGAGGATTTCAGCTATTCCCAGGAAAGGCCAGAAATATTCTGTGCCTTTCAGCCCGCCAATCATGGCTTTGATTTTCACTACATGATCCGGGAGTTCAGTAGCCTGCTCCGTGGAAGACCGCGGAGTCTTAGGGGCAAATTTTTGTACGCCAGCATAGATAAATAGTCCGCCAAGCAGCATATTGATGACAAAGACTGCAATTTTTAATTTGTTCATGGCGTGATCAATTCATAGGTGAGTTCTGGGTAGCCTCGTTCACCCGAAGAAGAGGTCAACCGATTAAATTTCAATTTGTAGTAGTTGTTTTGAGCATCGAGAATTACAAAAAACCGATCGTCGTATAAGGCCGGTTCAGTACCTGGCCCACCGCCTATTCTCCAGTCAGAGCCCAGAGCGTTGATCTCACTACTAAAGGTTAGATTCGACAAATCTTCGGCTGTAATATCTGCATATGAAATATCGCTGATTAGCACCTTCGCTACTTGTGTCTGATAGCGGTTGAGTGTAATAAAATCACTGTATCCATATGGAATAAAACCTCCAAAATTCACCAGATTGGTATAGGTGCCATATTGAATGTCCCAACTCTCTTTTTCGGGTTGAACATCAGTTATACCTTCATCAAGGTCGAAAAAGGTGAAGTTGTAAGCGTCTTCCTTCGTAATGTCTGCTATAGAAATTTGGTCGGAGTCAATGTCAGCATATTCAATTTGGTAGCCGTTGTCCGCTCTGATGATTCTGATTTTCTTCCAATTTCTACCCTCGCCATCACGCTTCACTATGAAAATCTGATTTTCAGAATCTGTAGAAGCCACAGTGCCAATCGCCAGATCAGAGAGATCTCCATTGGGAGCATCCACCCAGTCGGCCGCGCCTATTGATGGGTCATACTGAGGGATAGCCATCTCAGACCCAAACCCAACTGTGTCCTCAGCGTTCACTTGAGTCAGATCGGTGAGGTCAAGTCGACGAGCCATAACATAAGCCCCACTATTGAGGATCACTTTGAATTCGTCCGGTTCAGAGGCAAAACCGAGATCCCACGAGTACTTTTCTACATTGGTTTGTTTGTTTTTACTCAAGTCAACGAAGGCCTGTAAACCAAAGGAAGCTCCACCAGCATTCAGTTCTATGGTACCGCTTTGGGCAATAAAATTTTCAGAAAAAACGACAGTCATTTCTGATTGTGATCCAAGCTCGAGCGCTTCATTTGCCGGCAAGCTGAGAACAAGTGATTCACTTTGTTCGATGTTTAGCCCAGCGCCTGGAAATACCTCCATCACCACTGATTCGTCACCTGCTGTATAGGGAATAGTTACGGTCAGGTCTGAGGCAGTTGGTAGTGTATAAAAGTCAGCCGATTCTCCATACGTCAAGGTAGTGCTGGATAAGTCGATCGAGATTGACCCATCAGCGGCCACTGGTCTGGAGAAAGAGATTTCTACGGCTACAGAGGCATCATTTTCTGCCAGATTGACCTCTTCGTTGGCAAAATTGACCCGGATGGGTGCAGACTCCTCTTCCTCACAAGCAGATATTCCCAAGAGGAGTAAGCCAGCAAGTAGGATTGAATTGGTAATTGAATATTTCATTGTTATTTAGAGAATTTATAGTTGATATTGAAAAAATAGGACCTGCCGTAGGCTACCGACGATTGACCATTGGAAGAGCTGCTATGAGCATTTCCACTGGTTTGGATGTTGGTCACAGCTGTGACGTCCAAAAGATTTTTAACCCCAAGGCTGACAGTCAGGCCAGGTGTGATGCCTCCAGAAAGAGTGAGATCCCATAAATGAAATCCCATCCTTTGCTGTAGCTGAAGCTCCGAAGTACCGTCGTCTTGAGTTACGTTGATGTACTGCTTGCCCGGCCCCGTGTATTTATAAAAGCTGGCAAGCGAAATACCTGTTTTGAAAAGATCAAGTTGGAGTGCGGACGTGACCTCAGGAGCGTACAAGTACTTAGGGACATCATGGAGTGAAGTCTGTTCGGAGAAGTTGTGATACCGACCGACATAGGAGAATCCTGTGCGGGCCATTATTGAACCATGTTCGTAGGTCACCCCTGAAGTATAACCGTGTGTTCTGAAATTTGAAACATTCATATAAGTAGTCGCCTCGTTTGGATTGTCAGGAGTGAAGTATCCAATTCGGTTGTTGATGCTATTGAAGAATCCTGCTACAGTAATTCGCCACTTTTTTCTCAGCCTATAGGTGAAGTCACCATTTACATTTTTTGAATATTCCGGCTCGAGTTCCGAGTTGCCGATTACGTTGTGATTGGCGTCGATAAATTCGTGGTAAAGCTCACGCAGCGAGGGTGCCCTAAATCCCTGGCCATAGCTCAATCTTAACTGCGCGTCAGTTGAAAAATCATATTTCAGATTTATTGAGGCTGTAGGACGGGTGGAGAAGGTATTGTTGTACGCCAACCTGAGGCCAGGTCGGATTTTTAATCTTTGAAGAATTATTTCTATCGAAGCGAACAGGCTGAGGTCACTCATCTGTTTTTCCCCATCGTTGAGCGTGCTTCCTGATGCCTTCTCAAATGTACCCTCCAGACCAACTTGTGTGTGCCATTCAGAGTCGCCGATAGACCACTGGGCGGCGTCGTTGAGTGTGTGACGAAAAAAAACGGTGTTGAAAGCGACGGTATCCTGACCTTCGGGAGTGGTGAAATCTGGTACTCCATCAACAAGGTACGATTTGAATCTATGCGTGCGTCTTTTAAACTGGGTATATGACAATACTGTGTGCGCAGCGCCTTGGCCTACTGGTAATTCAGCTTGAACCTGATGCATCCATCTGGAAGTCAGATAATTTTTGTCAAAGGCGTATGGATCTTCTTGTGGATTTGTTTGCTCGGCCGAGCCGTGGTTGAAAAGCTTTTCATTTAAGTAATCGAATCTATAGTAGATATTAAAATCTGATTGCTCATATTTCAAGGCGCCAGATTGAAAAAACTGATCTTTTGGATACCACAACTTATCCCTACCGATACCTGACCATCCACCGAACCGATAAACCCGGGACTCCGACTGCAAGGTCCAGGAGGGACTGAATCTATAATTTCCATTGAGAGATAGATTGTGAATGCCCTCGTTGATGAGTCTATACTCACGACCGACAGAAGCCTCATGCATCCGAATATCAAAGGAGATTTTTGAGGAATCGGGCTGTGTGGTGATGATGTTGACGACTCCGGCCAACGCATCAGCACCATAGTTGACTGCCATTGGACCTTCAATGATCTCTATTTTTTCGATCGCAGCTAGGTTGATTTGGCTTAGATCTATTTCGTTGTTGATCCCACTACGACCCACGATAGGTACTCCATCCAACAATATTTTGATGTTTTGTCCAGATATTCCTTGCAGACTGGTCGAAGAACTTCCGGTGGCGTTGTCTCTTTGAAATTGAAAATTGAGTTCGTAAGCCAGCACCTCAGGTAGAGATTGGATACCTTGTGCTGTCAATCGCTCCTTGTCAAGCACTCGTACGTTATAGACAGATTTTTGTACAGATTGAGGCATCAATTGGCCAGTGATTACTACCTCATCGAGCCTATGTTCCTTTTCCGAAAGCATGATTTGATGCCTGCCCTCCTGCGTTACAGTGTCTTTTCGTGTTTGAAAATTTACATGACTGGTCACGATTTGAAAAGGAGGTTTTATGCTAGTATGGACTTCTCCCTTTTGATCAGATACATGAAAGAATTGAGAATCCCCAGCGATTGAGGTGACCACCACAGAAGCATTACTTACAGGGCCTTGATCGCTACCTACTAGAATAGTTTGAGCATAGCTCAGTGTCGAGCAAAACAGGATCAAAAAAAGTAATGAAGAAGCGTTTGTCATAATTTCACTATTTAGAATAATTCTAAACAATGCAAATTTTAAACAAAGCGTTGAGGCGTGCAATCACCAATTTTGGGGAAAATAAACCTCCCTAGTACTAGTGAGGAGTCTACATAGCTCACTAGTGTTGGTGAATTAAGCCCGTTTAGACCTCATTTCATGATTAAATGAATAGTCCTTGCATTTTAAAACATAAGTTATACTTTTGCGTATGATAGTAATACTATTAAAAAAGATGTTAATGCTAGTATCCATATGTCAACATTAAATATAGTCCTGGGAGAACGGTACTTTAAAAAGGATCCTCAGTCTTCTGATTTGGGTAGAAAAATAGTAAGTGACGGTATTGTGGTTCTCGACGAGCTAGGTTTCGAAGAATTTACATTCAAGAAATTGGCCGAGCAGATAGACTCCACCGAAGCCTCGATTTATAGATATTTCAAAAACAAACACAAGTTTTTGGTCTATTTATCTACCTACTATTGGTCTTGGTTAGAATATGTTATCGAATTTGAAACACACCACATAGATGATTCAATTGTGAAGTTCAAAAGGATTATTGGCATAATATGTCATGCAGAAAAATTTCCTGATGCTTTGGATTTGCCTGGAGTAAATATATCCAAATTACGAAGTGTAATTGACAAAGAATCAGATAAGACCTATCTCAATCGTCAGGTCGACGAGATCAATAGCAAGGGCCTTTTTACTGGATACAAGAGTCTCTGTGCTAAGATTGCCTCTGTTGTAGAGCAAATCAATCCTGAGTTTCAATATCCCAAGGCTTTGGTCAGCATGATCATGGAGGCTTCACATCAGCAAGTGTTCTTTGCACAACATCTGCCCTCTCTTACAGAAATTTCTGGGATAAACGAGAAGTCGATGGAGGAGCAGACCGCTGATTTCCTTTGTCATACTGCCATGAGTTCATTAAATTAATTTTTATCACCTAATGAGTAGCAATACCTGAATATGGAAAGCCCTATTATAGATTTGAATTTGAAACTGTCTCCAATCAAGCGATTGTTTAGGATGCTTTCTTTGGACCAGCGAGAGATATTTATCATATACGCCTATGCCATATTCAATGGGCTTATCAACCTGACTTTACCGTTGGGTGTACAGGCAATTGTCGCCTTTGTGATCAGTGCTGAATTTTCGGCTTCCTGGGGGATTCTAATTTTTATTGTAGTCTTTGGGGTCGCCACATCCGGTGTCATTCAGATTTTGCAACTCACTCTTACTGAGCTTTTACAAAGAAGAATATTTACCCGTGCGTCTTTCGAATTTGCCTATCGGATTCCAAGGTTTAAGATGGAGGCGGTTACTGACTTTTATCCTCCTGAGCTGATGAACAGATTCTTTGACACGCTGAATGTGCAGAAAGGATTGCCAAAAATATTGATTGATTTTTCAAGCTCGACATTGCAAATTCTTTTTGGAATGATATTGCTCTCTCTCTATCACCCATTCTTCGTGTTTTTTGGCTTTCTACTTGTCGGTATGATGATACTGATCTTTTATCTGAGTGGGCCAAAGGGATTGAAAACAAGTATTCTCGAATCGAAATATAAATATCAAGTCGCTCACTGGCTGGAAGAGCTGGCCAGAGTCATGGGTACTTTCAAATTGGCTGGTGAGACAAACCTACCGATAGAGAAGACCAATGAATATGTGTCGAATTACCTGAAGTACAGAAAACAACACTTCAAAGTACTCATCTTCCAGTTTAGTAATATTGTGGCATTCAAAACGATTGTGACCGCCGGATTACTGATTTTAGGAAGTATTCTTGTCATCAATCAGGAAATAAATTTAGGGCAGTTTGTGGCCTCTGAGATTATTATTCTTTTGGTATTGAGCTCTGCAGAAAAACTAATCTTGACCATGGAGACTGTCTATGATGTGCTGACAGGCCTTGAGAAGCTTGGGCAAATCACTGATGTACCGCTCGAAAACGAAGAAGGTATTTCTCTGACCGAAGTATGCAAGGAAGGTGGTATCCCGATAGAATTCTCCAAGCTTTCCTATCAATTTGAAGGGGAGTCCAAAAAAGCTTTGGATGACATCAATTTGGATGTCAAGGCTGGGGAGAAAATTTGTATTGTCGGTGGCAATGAATCCGGTAAAACCACGCTTATATCTGTGGCCTCAGGACTCTATCACAACTATGAAGGTTCGGTTCTATTTAATGGAATTCCATTTTCGGATATTAATATAAATAGTTTCCGCTCTGTGGTGGGAGATAACTTGAACCTTCAGGATCTTTTTCATGGTACGCTAGCTCAAAATATATCAGTTGGAAAAGACGATGTTGAAATGGAAGACATTTTAAGAGCGATTAATCAGACCGGACTCAATGGCTTTTTGAAGCAGCTGCCCAAAGGCCTGGCTACGATGATCAGCCCAGAAGGCCAAGGTCTTTCTGATAGCGTTAGACAAAAAATCATCCTCTCTCGAACATTAGCCGAAAGGCCAAAAATAGTAGTCATGGACAATAATGCGCTTAGCGGTCTTGACTTTGAGGATAGAAAACGAATTAGTAATATCCTAACGGACCCAAAACAGGAGTGGACGCTGCTTGCAGTGACCAACGATCCATTGATGCTTAACAAATGTGACCGGGTGGTCACTCTTGAGAATGGGAAAATTGTGGACATTCACAAAACGGTCAAGAAAAACAAAAAGTAAAGTAGCTATGCTTAACATTTCAAATCGTCCAACAAAGAGGGAGGAAATACTCAAAGATCTCTCTTCCTATCAGGAGGTGACAAACTCGCAATCTACCCGCAAGTTCGTTTATCTCCTCACGGGGATCTTTGCATTGCTCTTTATTTGCCTTTTTCTGCCTTGGACGCAAAATATCCGAGCCAGGGGAACATTGACTACGCTCAACCCTGAAAACAGAGAGCAGTCAATTAATTCTTTGATTTCGGGGCGTATAGAAAAATGGTACGTACGAGAAGGCCAGTTGCTCTCAAAAGGAGATACAATACTGCACATCTCGGAAATGAAAACAGAGTATCTGGATCCAAATCTGGTAGGTAAGACACAAAATCAGGCTAACGCCAAACGAGCCTCCGTCAACGCATACTCTAATAAGGGAAAGGCTCTGGATCAGCAGATAGCTGCCCTGGAACGAAACAGGAAGCTAAAACTTGAGCAAGCCAGAAACTACATTCGGCAATCCGTACTCAAACTGCAGTCGGATAGCATAGATTTTTCTACCGAACAGATCAATTTTGAAATTGCTGAGAAACAGTTTATCCGGCAGGAGACACTGTACAAACAAGGACTGAAATCATTGACCGAGCTGGAGAATAGAAGGCAAAAATTGCAGGCAGCCATGAATAAGAAGATCTCCGCAGAGAACAAGTGGCTAGCCAGTCAGAATGAATATATCAATGCTCAAATCACCCTGAATACCATAGAGAATGAATTCAGACAAAAAATAGCTAAAGCGCAGTCTGATAAAATGTCTGCCCTATCAGGAGAAATGGACGCTGAAAGCCAATTCAATAAGCTTTCAATACAGCAAGAAAGCTACTCTAAACGTTCAAGTTTCTACTTTATCACCGCTCCTCAAGATGGATTTGTGACCAAGGCCATCAGCAGTGGTATCGGCGAGAGTGTAAAAGAAGGTCAGGAGATTTTCACATTCGTACCATCAAAATATAACATGGCTGTCGAGCTGCATATCAGACCTCTTGATTTGCCCTTGATTCGTGAAGGGAGTAGAGTAAGGTTACAATTTGACGGATGGCCCGCACTGGTATTCAATGGCTGGCCGGGTATGTCCTTCGGTACTTTCGGAGGCAAAATTATTGCTTATGACAAGGTGGCAAGAAATGGTATGTTTAGAATATTAGTTGTACCAGATGAGGATGAAGTGCCGTGGCCCACTTTATTACGTCTGGGGAGCGGTGTATATGGAATCGCCTTGCTCAACAATGTACCTGTGTGGTATGAATTGTGGAGAAACTTAAATGGATTTCCTCCTGATTTTTATACCAATGACGCCAAAGACACATATATCAAAAAGAAGTCGAACTATGAATAAAGTGATCGTATTCTGTTTGGTAATTCTTTTCGGCTCCCCAGGTTTTGGGCAGTCCGGTGAGGAGGTATTGAAACTAGAAGAGTTTTATTCGCTTGTAAAACAGCATCACCCAATGGCACGTCAGGCCGAGCTGATTGTTCAACGAGGCGAGGTGGCCGTACAACAAGCCAGAGGAGCGTTTGATCCTAAACTGGTCTCTACTTATGATACAAAGCAATTTCAGGGAAAGGACTATTATGATATTTGGGATACCTATGTCAAGATTCCTACTCTGCTCAATGTGGACTTGAAGGCTGGTTATGAGAGAAATAATGGACTATTTCTAAATCCTGAAAATAACGTGCCGGCAGATGGACTATACTATGCAGGTATCAGCGTACCCATAGGGCGTGGAATGATTCATAACACCAGAACTATAGGATTGAAAATGGGTAAGGTGGAGCAAAGAACCCTGCAAAACGAAGCTTATGCGGTATACAATAACCTTCTTCTTGATGCCAACTATATTTATTGGCATTGGTTTGAAACCTTTCAAAAAATGAGAATTGCTGAGTCCAATTTGGACTTGATTACAGAGCGTTTCATGGGTATCAGATCGGGAGCTTTGAATGGAGAAAATGCGACAATAGATTCCGTGGAAGCCTTGATACAGGTTCAAACGTGGATGAATACTTTGGAAAAGAGCAAAATGGAGTATCAAAATGCAATCCTGCAAATGCAGAATTTTATCTGGGATCCAGAGACCACCGTTGAGCAAGCACAGCCTGACGCGGTTTGGAATAATGACGAAGTGCTGGTTGTTGACAATTATGTAGACTTCGCCATGAGGAATCATCCAGACCTGAATACTCTTGAAGCCAAATTGAACGGTCTCGAACTGAATCGAAGGCTGGCGGCAGAGAACATAAAACCGGTGCTGAATTTAAATTACAATTTTATTACTGGCGGCGACACCACTGACGAAAGCCTGACTGGCGTGACTAACAACTATAAAGGAGGCGTGGAGTTTTCATTTCCATTGTTTATCAGGAAGGAACGCGCCAAACTCAAGCAGACCAAACTCAAGCTTTTGGAAGGGGATTTGAAGCTGAGCCATAAAACGAGAGAGGTTACCAACAAAGTGTTTCAATCCTATGGCAAAATGATAGTATTAAGGAATATGATCATTCAACAATATCAGATTATTGAAAATTATGAAACTATGCTGGAAGGGGAGAAAACGAAATTTGACAACGGCGAAAGCTCCATATTTCTCATCAATAGTCGGGAGAATAAAAAAATATCGGCGGAACTAAAATTAGTTGAGCTTCAAGCCGAATATGGTAGAGCACTCGGGTTGACCAACTGGTCGAGTAGCTTCTATATCAATGACTTGGTGACTCAAGTGCCCTAGATTGAATATTGTAGAGTAGCTTAGCCTAGATCCACAAGGCCTTTTTTGACTGCATACACGATGAGTTCGACAGGAGAGGCCAGCTCGAGTTTTTTCAGCATATTTTTCCTATGAGAATTGATCGTATGAGTACTCACATGGAGCTGGTCAGCGATTTGGGTTGTGGTCAGCCCTTTGGCCACCCATTTCAGCACCTCAATTTCACGGTTGGATAGTATTTCCAGATTTTTGTTAGATTTCTCTGGAGTAGGCGGCTGCATGAGAACGTCAAGGATGTCACCACAATAAAACCTCTTGCCTAAGCGAATGCTTTCCAATGCATTTTTAATTTCCTGTGCATCGCAATGTGTGGTTAGAATGCCTCGAATTCCGATCTCTTTCAGTTCTTGAATGAGATTGGTATTCTCCAGATCAACGACAAGTAATAGGTCAATATTTGACCGACCCATCAACTGTGAAATTTTGGGAAGCACTTCTGAGTTGGCCTGAGATAAATCTGCCAGCAATAGTGTTTGGGACACGTCAGGTGACCATTCTGATATAGATTCCGCTGCCCCAACTATTTGAAAGTGTGGGGACTCACCGATGATTTGCTTCCAGCCCATCATCGAGACGTAGTTAGGATTCACTAAAAATGTGCGTGTAGCTGGCAACTTTTTCTATTTAGAATAATTCTAAACAAAACTAGAAGGCATTATCCGATTTTCCAAATTGTTTGGAACGATTCTAAATAATAATATGGTCTTCTATAGTCATGCCAGTCAGATATGTCAATTGTTGTATGTGATTCTTACTCTATAAATACTGTTATTGATGGGAAGACTATCGTGAGTAAAACATTTAAAAAGGATATAATAAATATTATTTGCGGTATCTACCTGACTATCAATACTAATCACCAGGTCTAGTTTAGTACCAGACGATGCAATCGTGCTACCCAAGTTTTGAGCACCCTCCCCATTTGCCGCAAATGGCAGCTCCATGAAATAAACTGTAGCGCCGAGTCCTCTTGTATCATCTGTCACAGCATCTACCTGTTTTACTGTCACTTGATCTGGTAGATTGACTTTAGCAATCATCCACCCTTCTTGATCTTTTCCCCCTGTTAGATAGGCTCTGCCATCTTGAAGACCACCAGTATTGTCGTAAGCTATGTTGTAGTTGATTTCGATTGAATTATCATAAACCTCAAAATCCTGAGCGGTCAAATAGTAGTACTGAGTGCCTGCGTTGGCATCCTGACCTGCCGGGCCGCGAGGTCCCGTAGCACCAGTCGCTCCTGTGGCACCGGTCGCTCCCTGAGGTCCAGTAGCGCCAGTTGGTCCTTGAGGCCCTGTTGCACCGGTCGTACCGTCACTACCCGGTAGTCCCTGTAATCCTTGTGGTCCAGCGGGCCCTTGTGGTCCTGTTGCACCATCCGCTCCAGCATCTCCTTTATCTCCTTTATCGCCTTTTGGCCCCTGGGGTCCAGTGGCACCAGTTGCGCCAGTCGCGCCTGCCGCTCCGTCATTACCAGGCAAACCTTGTATTCCCTGTGGCCCGGTAGGTCCCTGTGGTCCTGTGGCACCGTCCGCTCCGGTATCTCCTGTATCACCCTTCGGGCCTTGTGGTCCCGTAGCTCCTGTTAGTCCAGTTGCGCCAGTCGCTCCATCATTACCAGGTAAACCTTGTATCCCCTGAGGCCCGGTAGGTCCGGCAGGTCCCTGTGGTCCTGTGGCACCGTCCGCTCCGGCATCTCCTTTATCGCCCTTTGGACCTTGAGGTCCAGTTGGCCCGGCAGGTCCTGTTGCGCCAGTCGCTCCGTCATTACCAGGCAAACCTTGTATTCCCTGTGGTCCGGCAGGCCCAGCTGGCCCTTGCGGTCCAGTGGCACCGTCCGCTCCGGTATCTCCTGTATCACCCTTCGGACCTGCAGCTCCTGTGGCACCAGTAGCTCCATCTTCACCGTCCGCTCCTGCCTCACCTTGAGGACCTTGATCTCCCGTGTCACCTTTGTCACCTTTAGGCCCTGGTTCGGAGCTACCTGACGACTCAGCATACAACGCATAGGGGACACTCAGTAGCTGAGTAGTTCCCAGTGTTTGGAAACTTGAGCCGCCACTGGTATCTATACCAACTTGTATAAAGTAGGGGCCACCAGACCAATCGATTGCATCAAAAGATCCTGTAGTCACATCTCCTTCACCGATAGTCATTCCAACTAATCCATAACCATTGGTGCTTACCAAGTGAGTTTCGGAATAGACCGAGGATCCATTGGCACTTCCTTGAAGTAATGTTACTTCAAAATTGACCGTTTGATTAGCGATTGGATTGCCACTGGCATCCCGGGCTATAGCCTGATATTTAAATGCACCCGGAGCTTGCGCCAGTACGAATGAAGTCGATAGAAGCAGAATTAGGCTGAGCGGTAAGATCTTATTCATAATTACCTGATTTTTGAGAGTTTAAATTTTTTGATTGGTCTTTCTTCTCCGTCGAATACCTGCACGACATATGCGCCGATATTCAAATAATCTACATCTATGACCTGTTGATTAGCGTATTCATTGCTGCCAGCATACAACAATCTTCCGGTCAAGTCTGAGATGAGTACCCTAAAGTATGCGACTTCCTCAAATTGGAGCGTGAGTTTGTCGCTAACTGGATTTGGAAAAAGCTGAATGTCTAGTGCATAGGCAGTCAAACCTAGTACGTATGGAGCAATATCTTCGGACTGAACTCCTGAGGATAAAATGATATCTGTATTAGAATAAGAGTCGAGTACGCTTCCACCAAGGGTCCAACTGAGCTGAATATCGTCATCAGAAAATGTACCACCAGCCGTGCTGACTATGGTGGGAGCCAATTCCTGTCCTAAACAAAAAAAGGAAACAAAAAGTAGTAGATGAGTGAGTAGATATTTCATGGTCAGACCGCGTAGGTACTAATATTAAGCTAAGACCACTGTTTTGAACAGTGTCCAACCATTTTCTACAACTGCCAAAATAATTAAAAAAAATCACAATAAAACACAATTTTATTACAAATTGTCAGAATTAATTACGCATATTATCTATTAGTACTTCTGCTGACCCTCTAGGGTATCAGCGTAAAATGATGTCTACCGGTCATTTAATTATTCCAGATGGGTGAGGTCAAAGCCACGAATGACTATATTTAATTGCATTTTTAACCCCGAAAATACATTCAGCATGACATCTATTCTTGTAGTTGACGATTCAAAATTTCAAAGAGAAACCATCAAAAATATTCTGGAAGAAGCTGGATATGATGTGATTGGAGAAGCGGCCAACGGTGAGGATGCCATCAAGCTGGCTTTGATTCTTAAGCCCGAAATAATCACGCTTGACAATGTGCTTCCTGATATGTTTGGATTGGATGTGATGGACGAGCTCAACGATGTAGATTTCAAAGCCAAAGTCATTATGATCAGTGCGGTAGGTCAGGATATCGCACAAAGAGAAGCCAAAGAGATAGGCATATTAGATTACCTGGTAAAACCATTCACAAAGGAAACTTTACTTGAAAAAGTATTGAAATTGGCTACCATGTAAGAGGAAGGTGAGTTACAGTTCCTTTATTCAGATTCTATAAAAAGAATTATCACGACAATTCTCAATATCAAAATACATATTTGTAGTATTTGATAAAACAATTTATACATTTGTATAAATTGAATCAATTTTATTAGATATGAAAGGGACACAATTAGGAGAGTTCGAAGAGGTAGTGCTACTTGTAGTTGGGCTACTTTATCCTCAGGCGTACGGGGTAAACATTCGACAAGCTATTGAGGAACAGACCGGTAGAAAGGTGGTACTGGGTGCTATACACTCTGCACTGAATCGATTGGAATCCAAAGGATTTTTAAAATCCAAACTGGCTGAAGAGACTCATGTAAGAGGGGGTAGGCGAAAGCGGTTATTTCAAATCACTGCCGGTGGAAAGAAGGCCCTGGTAGCTAATCGTACACTTCGCAACGAGCTTTGGGACAAAATCCCTGATCTGGCATGGAATGGCCTGAATTATGGACTTGCCTGATCCATCATCACCTCCTCGATTTGCAGATTACTTTTTGAAGTGGTTTTGCAAGAAGGAGCTTCTGGAAGAAATAAAAGGAGATCTCCATGAGATCTACGAACTCGAGACACAAGGCATGCCAGGCTGGCGTGCAGCACTTTTCTATTGGATACAAGTAATCAATTTTCTTCGTCCATTTGCAATACACGGTCATCACTCAAAACATACCATCATGATATTAAACCATATTAAATTCGCCAAACGCAATTTGATCAAGCACAAAATCAGTGCATTTCTCAATATTCTTAGCCTTTCGATAGGGATAGCCTGTTTCACGTTCATCTTTGTCTACCTCCATTCGGAATTGAGCTATGACCGATTTCACAAGCAGGCAGAATTAATCTATCGGGTCCCAATAGATTTTGTCGATAGTAAGAACAATCGAATACCGGATGCTACTACTCCTCCAGCGCTGGCTCCTGCTCTATTGAGAGATTTTCCAGAAGTGGCTTCAGCGGTACGCTTGTTTCCAAATTGGGGGGCACATTTTCGATTGGGGACAGAGGATGGAAGACAGTTTTTCGAATCAGATCTGATTCGTACAGATTCTACCTTTTTTGATGTTTTTAGTTTTCCTGTTCTGCATGGGGATCAGTCTACCGCTCTCAATACGCCTGATAAAATAGTATTGACCAGAAAAATGGCCATCAAATACTTCGGCAAAGAAGATGCAGTAGGAGAAAAAATACTGCTCATCGGTGCCGCACCAAAAACATTTTTGGTTTCGGCAGTATTAGCCGACCTCCCGACAGAGTCGCATTTCCAGTTTGGGTTTCTTACACGAATAGATTTCGAAAGATTGGAGCAAAATTGGGGATGGTATAATTTTTATACCTATATCAAAATGCATCCAGCTTCAGATCTGACCGCATTTGAATCCAAGTTGCAGCCATTCTATGAAGGCTATATAGAAGAAGAGCAGGAGAATTACAATCAAATCTACACCCAACCCCTCACCAGTATTCATCTGTATTCCCATCTGAAATGGGAACTACAGGCGAATGGAGACATTAATAGTATCCGAATTTTTAGTGTCCTTGCCATATTCGTGCTACTTGTGTCCTGTCTCAATTATGTAAACCTAACCATGGCGCAATCAGTGCGTAGATTCAAAGAAGTCGGCGTAAGAAAGGTTTTCGGTGCCAATAAATATACCTTGATCGGTCAATTTATCGTAGAGACACTACTTACCGCGAGTATTGCTTTGTTTTTTGGGTTCCTGCTGACGGAAGCTGCCCTGACCAATCTCAATCCACTCCTCTCCAAGCAACTAACTCTTCTTGACCCTGATGGCACATGGCTCATTATCATCATTTCGGGAGTCGTTTTGCTGCTGGGCATACTTGCAGGAATGATTCCTGCCTATCATTTGTCCACCTACCAAGTCGCCCTGGCGGTAAAAGGGATTCGAAATACGACGGGTCAACCCATCAAGAAGATGAGATATGGACTGTTGATCGTGCAGTTCGCAATCTCGGCTTTAATGATTCTTGGGGTTCTTGTTGTGCAAAAGCAGTTGAATTTTATGAAAGGAACGGACAAAGGTTTTGAACCGGACCAGGTACTCATTATTGAAAATGGTAGAGAAATTGACAATTTTCAAACCCTCAAAAATGAACTACTCAAGATTTCCGAAATACAAAGTGTGAGCAATGCCAGCGGAGTATTGGGACGGCTCAACTGGACTACCAGCGTCGGCTACCCTGATCCTTTTATAATGAATTATGTGGCAATAGATGCTGACTTTATTGAAACGATGGGTTTCGAGCTACAAGCAGGCAGAGCCTTTTCCAAAGATATGGAAAGCGACAAACACGGTTATAATCTCATGGTCAATGAAGTCGCGTTTGAAGAATTGGGTCTGAAGGAGGAGGATTTGGGTCAGACCATTCCGGTCAGACAGGATGGAGATTCAATTATATACGGAACAGTCCTCGGTGTATTGAAAGATTTTCAGTACACAGACCTCAAGATGAAAACGAAACCATTCGCTTTTTTCTACCGCGAGGAGTCGCTGGATTATATAAGTATAAAAATGCAGGCCGGAGAAGTGGCCGATGCCTTGAGCAGTATAGAACGTGCATGGGATCAGATTTCCGGAGGTGCTCCTATTGACTATTTCTTCCTGGATCATGTCTTTGATGAGTTGATATTGGAAGAGCAGCGACTAGGTCAGCTGATGTTTGGTCTTACTATGCTGTCTTTTTTCATAGCCTTTATAGGCATGTTCTCCATTGCCAACATGACACTCAAGGACAGAAACAAGGAAATAGCCATTAGAAAAGTATTAGGGTCGACGGCTGGCTCAGTGGTGAAGCTGATTACCGGCAAATTTCTTTGGCTTGTATTGATAGCTAATCTTGTCAGCACGCCAATAGCATTTATTTTAGCTAATCGCTGGTTAGAATCATTCAGTTATCGAACCTCACTTGGATTCGAGCTTGTGCTCATTGCCTTTTTGTCGACAGCCGTAGTAGCTTTTGCCGTAGTAGGTGGCCAGTCACTGAAAGCAGCCTTAGGAAACCCTGTGGATAGCTTAAAACATGAGTAGATTAAACGTATAGAAAAAATTGACTCGAGTCAATACCAGATTTAGTATTAAAGTTTGAAATGATTCCACTTGATTCTATGTCTACTCTAGGGGTTAATCAAGACAATAGTGTTTTTTGAAGGAAAGAAAAATGTAAAAGCATGAAACTAGCTTTTTATACAATGTTGATCCTAGTCTTGGGGTTGTCTGCATGTGATGAAGATGACGTGCCCAAAAATACCTTCACCATTCCTGAATTGGGAAAACCAATTGTATTTGACTACAATCCTGCAAGCCAAAGTGCATTTGAAGATACTTATTATGAAATGGACCTGAACTTTTATATTCCTGAAGGAATTGAAGACTTGAAAAACAGGCCGTTGCTTTTTACTATTTCTACCCTTCGAAATGGAAGCGTCACAGGGAGTATGATTGAGATTATACAAAGGGAAGGAATGATAGCCGTAAGCCCTAAAAATGGAGAGCAACAACAGTTTCAATTATTTTTGGAAGCCCTGATCGATACGGAGTATGTGGATCCATCAAATGTGTATCTCGCTGGGTTTTCGGCTGGAGGTTTCCATGCTTATGAGTTGGCGCAACTAGTGCAAAACAAAGTACGAGGAATCGTCTTGCTGGACCCTGCCAACTTTAATTCCTTTGAGCCCGAAGAAAATTCTTCCTTATCCCTATGCATCGTATGTCAATATGATAGAATCGAACGATATGCTCAGACAGTTGCCGAACTAACAGCATACGGAATGAGTACCAAAGTAATAGCGGTAGAAGGCACAGATCATTTCGGAATTCTATCTACATTCACGAAACAGGAAAAATCAGAATGTTTCGATTTCGTAAAAAACGTTGACTAAATGTTCTTTCAGCGACGCCATGAGTATTTTGGTATTGCTGATTACTAATAGGTGTGAGCTCTGTACTCTTTTTTTATAAGCTTTATAAATCAATTCTATAGCGTCTCGATGACAAGAATTGAACATTCTCTGTTCTATTAGTGTTTCGTTGATAATGTTTAAATTCAGAATAAGTATTTCTTTTTCGAAATGACCGATGAAGTACAATCCCGAATATGGTGTTTTGCTTTACTGAAAATTAAACACCACATTACGATACCACTAAACTCGCACTACCCATGGCAGATTCGCTGATCCAACTAGTAAAAATCGACAGCTTAGAAGAAAAAGTCCCAGCCTATGCTTTGGCTGAAAATACTGATCTCGTACTTATCAAATACGGTATGGAAGTATCCGTGCTATATGGGAGGTGTCAGCACAGAGGTGCGCTGATGTCAGACGCCACGATCATCGGTGACGACATTGTCTGTGGATTGCACAATTGGGACTATAGATACGATACTGGCGTGAGTGCTTACAACAATACTGAAAAGCTCCACAAGTTTAAGGAAATCCTCAAGGATGAATTCGTTTGTGTAGACAGAGCCGAAGTGCTTGCATTCGAAAACGACAACCCTCAGCCTTTTCAGCGAGAAGAGTATCAAGGCACCTTCGCCGATACCCATCCGGAGAGCACTGAGCCATACACTAGAGAAATTGGAGAATTGGCCAAAAATGGCTTGAAGAACCTGGGTCACCATGGTTTTACCGAAGCCATGGGTGTCGATAGAAATACGCTACCAAAATGGGAAAACCTGCAGTTTTTACCTGCACAAATGGCTAAGAGACCCTTGTTGGATGACGCAGCTGTATCCACAAAAGTGGTCATAGGGCCACGAGCCAAAAAACCTTTGGAACTGGACATGCCTTTGTTTGTTTCCGATATGAGTTTTGGAGCCCTGTCACGAGAAGCCAAAATCGCCCTTTCCAAAGGAGCCGAAAAAGCCGGTACAGGTATTTGCTCAGGAGAAGGCGGCATGCTACCCGACGAACAAGCCAACAACTCAAGATATTTTTATGAGCTGGCTTCTGCTCAATTCGGATTCTCCTGGGATAAAATAGAAAAAGTTCAAGCCTTTCATTTCAAAGGAGGGCAAGGGGCAAAAACGGGTACTGGCGGCCATTTGCCTGGCAATAAAGTACAAGGTGAAATAGCTACGGTGAGAGGGTTGGAGCCTGGCCATTCGGCAATAAGTCCGGCCACTTTTCCAGACTTCAAAGGGATGGATGATTTCAAAGCCTTTGCAGCCAAAGTAAGAGAGGTGTCTGGCGGGATACCGGTAGGATATAAGCTCGCTGCCAGTCACATCGAAAAGGATTTAGCCTTCGCTTTGGAGGCTGGAGCTGATTATATCATCCTGGACGGTCGAGGAGGTGGCACAGGAGCCGCTCCTACCGTACTTAGAAATAATATCAACGTACCGACGATTCCCGCATTAGCAAGAGCTAGAAAATTTATGGACGAGCAAGGAGTTCATGATGTCTCGCTCGTGATCACAGGAGGGTTACGGATCGCTGAAGATTTTGCTAAGGCGCTGATGCTGGGTGCCGACGCCATAGCCGTATCCAATTCTGCTTTACAGGCCATTGGCTGTCTTGGGATGAGGGCCTGTCATACCAACAATTGCCCGGTAGGGATAGCCACGCAAAAAGAGAATCTGAGATCAAGATTGATCGTAGAGAACTCTGCAGAGCGATTAAATAATTTTTTCCGAGCAAGCAATGACCTGATTCGGGTAATTGCCAGATCCTGTGGCTACAACGACATCAGCCAATTCAACAAAGAGGATTTATCCACTTTCGATTGGGATCTATACAAGCTGACAGGAGTAAACTATGCAGGCATCAAATAATCATGTTTGAGGTATTCTTATGATTATATTGAAAATTTGTCGCATCATTTGTATAGCACCTACTTCCAGTGTGTCTACGATAGAGACTTTTAGCTTTAGAGGATCAGCGATTTACGGAGATGATATTTATACCTTTAGAAAAACTGGAAATCACCAATAGCCATAAACTAATATGAAGGAAATTGATAAAAACACTTTAACTCAGACTCGGAAGAGTTTGCATCAGGCAATTCAATTGGTAAGCGCTGTACCTAGAAATATTCTGCCTCACGACCCTACTGATGGTAGATCAAGCCTGGAATGGAATTCTCAACTCAATTCTTTGCAATCCTTGCCTGTCACCAATTCAAATGGTGAAATTAGGGTTGGGCTTACTTTCGAGACGTTTGCGCTGTACATCACTGTCAATGATGATAGCAAAGCAGCATTGGAAATGTCGGGACGATCGGTAAATGAAGGACTGATTTGGATGAAGCAGGAGCTTGCCAAAATCGACATCGCATCAGAAGCCATCAATTTGGATCTGCCCTATGAAATCGAAAAATATGATTATTCAAAGGCCCTTTATGTTGACACTGAGGCGCTGAATGCACTAGCCGAGTTGTATCAAACTACAGCTGAGGTATTGTCGGATATAGTGAATAAATGGGAGGATGCCCATGACATCCGTTGCTGGCCTCATCATTTTGATCTGGCTACCCTCATTCCATTGGAGACAGATCAGAACAAAGAAATAACTAAGAGTATCGGTATTGGACTGTCTCCCGGGGACGACTCCATCAACGAGCCTTACTTATATGTCAATATCTGGCCGCAGGTGGACTCAGCCATGCTACAAAAACATGATTTGGTTGTTGGTGAATGGAACCTGGAAGATTGGTCCGGAGCCATATTGCGATATTCCAGTATGAACCTTGAAAACCTAAAAGTGGAATTTGAATCTTTTACCGGTAGTGTGATTCCCATGCTACAAGAAGAAAAAAATTAGTAAGCTAAGCGATTGATGAAGCATTGGTTTTTGGGTGATATTTCGCACTTATAGAGAATGAACAATAAAAAAAGACGCATCAGGATAACTCATAATCCCTCGGGCGAACTGATAGCCGAAGGAGAAAAAGGTTGGGGGATGTTTTCCTTTGAAGGCAACTATTATATAGCTGAAAAAAACTTAAAGACCCTTGGATTCAAATTCTCAGGTATTCCAGGCATTTGTCCTTACAAATTCATTTACTTCTGGTATCATTTTGAGTCGACAACTGGTATCAAAACCTCCATGTTGGGATGGAAGTATTGGCTGCCCAACCCGCTTTTTCCATTCATAGCTTTCAGGATAGCCGTACCGATAAATCACCCAGACCTCACCGTGGAGAACATAGAAAGCTAAGTGCCTTATTCACCTATGCCAATAGTCGTTTTAAATTCCTGATAAATATTGGTTGCCCATTTGGACGGCGTCTGAGATATTCTCAAAACCGATGTCTTGAGATAAGATATCCTTACCATTTTTCGGGAAGAACCGTTTGATGCAAGCAGCATAGTTCATTTTGTAGACGACCTCGGCCTGATTTCCTTTTTTCAAGATTGGACGCTCATGTAGGGCTTTCCCAAAGGACTTGGTCGGTCTGCCATTGGCATAGATGCTATTTCCAGTGTGGTAATATTGGTACAACTCGGCGGCTCCTTCCTGAACTAATTTTGCTAAAACCCAATGTGTGATATCTATGGCTTCATTGAAGTTTTCCTCACCGGATTCTACCAGCGCGATGACATGAAATTTTTCTGCGCCTATTTCTACCGCTGTGATTTTATCTAGAGACAATCGCGTAGTATCCGAGCCAATAATATAACTCACGTGCGATACATTGCCAACCAAGATTCCTGTCGAATAAACTTCTATCAGGCACGTAACTCTATTCTGATTTTTGGTGTAGATCACGCCTTTTTCATAATCGGCAAATAGCAGGGTATTGGAAAATACCAGGATTAAAAAAGATAGTAGATGTTTCATAACAGTAGTTGTTTGATATGATTCCAATACAAACTAAATACTCAGATGTTATATGAGAATTTACTACTGATTACATTATTGTTAAACTTCAGAGGCAGTGTTAAATCATTGTTATAGCTACGTGATTACTATCAAATGAAAACACTTTGTTCTCGGCTATGTGATCGGACACAAGCCTTTTTTTCAGAAAGGATTCAGGTTAATTCGGCTATGCTATTCAGCCAATATGACAATTTTTACTCATCATATAGCTTATGACCCATTAAATCGTCATAAGATACTCAATACCCCAATTAGTTGATTTATTCAAAATTTGAATTTAAGCATAATGACCATACTCCGAAAAAAAGTTAATTACGCAGCCTCTTTTATTTTTTTACTTATCTTTTTTGTTTCATGCGGTGAGTCAAAGATTGATCCAGAAGAATCGTTGGTTTACGTCGGTCCCTGGATTCCAGGTTGGCCCGAATTAGGGCATGATGGAGAACCATATGAGTCGGACAGATTTATCGTTTACAGTAATTATTCGACTTTTGAGACCAAAATTGAAACTTCTGAGTATGCAGAAGCCTCTATAGACGAAGTGCTGGAGGCCTTTGAATTGACTTGGGATGACTATCAGTTTGTGACGAGTCAGAGCAATAGAAAAATTGTCATATTTTCTGACCACGATCAAAGGAAAGCAAATAGTGGGTTGGCCTATCGGGATGGCATTATTATCAGGGCACTACATTCCCCTCTTTATGAATTAAACTACACACTCTATAGATGGAAGCGTACCCTCAAGCATGAACTTACGCACGTCAATGAGTTTTTACTAATTGGAGATCCTGCTTATCGATTATCCAATACGGTATGGTTCAGAGAGGGCATTGCGAACTATATATCAGAAAATCAATCTGTGCATCAACTGAGTGACTTGGAAGATTGGCGCGAAAAGATGATAAATGTTAGCGGAGGGGGCAATCCAATCAGCATAGAGGTTTGGGGAGATTTTCCTCAATCACAAGCAAATTCTGAATGGGAATATTATGCGTTTTTCGAGCTGGCCATTCGCTACCTTCTTGATCCTAATGGAAATGGGTCTACAATATCTGATGTCAATGCATATTATAAAGAGCTCGGAAATGGGACAAGAGTAGGCATTGCATTTGAAAATAATTTTGGATTGACCTTGGAATCATTTGAGGAGCAATATTGGGATCTAATGACCAATTACTTAAGCAAATAGAATTAAAAGATTAAGCAACTTACATATGTGAAAGGACTGCTGACTAGTCAGTTTTTCGGATCATTCTGGTGACCTCGTTTTCAGAAATGATCCCAACAGGCCCGCTGTAGATCCCTCCATCTATTCCGATGTCTTTCACCTTCACGGCAAGTACATTTTTTTTGCTCAGCAGGCCATTCGGAATTTTGTACACTCGGATGGTTCTGTAAGACTGACTCTGCCCGAAGGACTGATGATCGTTTGTTTCCCCGACGAACTCTCCATTGAGATAGGTGATATCAAAGTCATCGATTCTGCCCAACACCAGGTAGTAGTCTTCATGGGGATTTGGAGTGAAGCTGAGATCAAAACTCTTCCTGTACCAGGCAGTCCCGTCGAAGGATCGGTAACCCTGATTGTCCCAATACCCAGGGACAAGTAGTACATCCCAGTGATCGTCGTCGTAGTCAGGCTCGATGAATGACTTACTGTTGCTTCTAGTAAATCTCCATGGACCGTATAGGTTTTGCAGCAGGTTTTCGCTCCCTTCGGACAAGTAGATTCCTGGGTTTCCCTTGACGATGCCACCATTCTTATATTCGTCATAGACTTTGACAGAAATCACGTTGTCTCCCTCGAAATTGATCAGCTCGCTGCTCAGGTAATATCTCCTATTGGAATTATAAGCTGTTCTGAATCTGGGGGGAAACCTTCCCGTTCTCCCTACCAGTCTGCCATTGAGAAATGTTTCGTCTACATCATCTATAAATCCCAGCACCAGATAGTAGGCCTGATTTGGTTTTAGTTTTCTCCCATCAAAGTGGATTCTATACCAGGCATATCCATCGTAGCCATTGAATCCTTCATTTTCCCAGTCAGTAGGGGCATAGATTTCCTCCCATGATTGATCATCAATTTCAGTTGTTGACCATTTTTTATTATCTCCTATTTGAAATTTCCAGGTTCCCGTTAGATCAATAACCTTTTTATAACCCTTCAAGGATTGATCGTCAGCATTGTGCTTCATCTTTTTATCCTTGTACATGTATTCAAAAATAGTCTCCCAGAAACCGTCCTCTTCAGAGTTTGGTTCAGTGTCTACACTTTGAGCTATGGCAGTGGCTGATGATACCAGCCAAGCCATGGTCATTACAAGAAGTGTTTTATTAAAACTTATCATTACTAGTTACTACGATTAACGATGGTAGAAAGTACAAATGATTCTTGTTCTTGCCCTTCAGCGAATTTATTTTTCTTACGCTTTACAGGAATGCTTGCGGTCCCTTTTCGCATATCTATTACAAATCCATAGGCGCTCATCATCCGAGTGCCTATTATTCCTGAGATGCGTTTGCCTGTCCTGCGCTGAATCGACTTGGCTACTGTAGACAGATCAAAAGCAAATACAGGGCCTCTAAGTCTGACCTCTCCAAAGTCAATTTTGGCGTTGGATACTCTTTGCAACTGGTTGGCTGTCGATCCAAAACCTGGAACCTTCAGCGTTGCATCCTGACTGCTACTAGTAGAAAAGCTGTATTTGTCCTTCATCTCAGTATCCAATACGGTGAAGTCCGATCCAGTGTCTAGCAATACCCATGTTTTTTGGCCGTTCAGCTGCATTTGTATTATTGGTTTACCATTGTATCTGGCTTGTACCAGATCAGGCTCCTGAGCCTGTGTGAAATTATAAATTAATCCAAGCATGACGAGTAATGTGATTTTCTTTTTCATGGTTTTGAGTTTTTGTGAAAAATGATATTCAAACTAACTCACTACCATGTTACCGTGTGTCACCACTGCGTCAACAGATGTCACAAGTTGTAACATTCACCTTTTAAAGCATCTTATATCCCATCCCATGTACAGTAAGAATGATCTTAGGATCATTCGGATTGAGTTCGATTTTTTGCCTAAGCCTCAAAATGAAATTATCAATCGTCCGTGTAGTGGGAAACTCGTCATATCGCCAAATATTTTTTAGCAAGTCGTCGCGCCCTACGATTTCTTGCCTGTGTTCCTTTAGAAACTGCAAAACCTCAAATTCTCGGTGTGACAGTTTGATCTCCTCCTGACCTTTTTTCGCTACGTAATTCTTAAAATCTATTTCCAACAAACCTATAATCTCATAGTGCTGGTCATTGGTCGTACTTATCGTCTGAGATCTCCGCAAAATTGCCTTTACTCTGGCTATCAGCTCTCTCAGGCTAAAGGGCTTGGTGATGTAATCGTCTGCGCCAAGCTCAAGGCCCAGTACACGATCTATCTCCTCACCTTTGGCTGTGAGCAGTATCACAGGTACATCATTGCCCTCGATTCTCAGCTGCTTGCAGACATCGAATCCGGACATTTCAGGCATCATGACGTCGAGTACAACCAGATCATAGGAATTCTCCTTTAATCGGTCCAGGGCCATCTCTCCATTTTCGGCCAGATCCACTTCATATCCCTCAAACTTGAGATTGTCAGCCAATCCATCTCGCATGGCAGGTTCGTCGTCTACTACAAGAATTTTTATCATATAATTATTGGGTTAGCGGAAATTTGAGTGTGAAAGTACTGCCCACTCCGGGTTTTGAATCTACTAATACCTGACCCTGATGGGATTCCATTATGTGTTTAACCAAACTGAGTCCCAGGCCAGTACCTTTCGTTTTCTGAGTCAGAGCACCTTCTACTCGATAAAACTTATCAAAAATATGCTTTTGTGCAGCTTTGGAGATACCCGCTCCGTAGTCCTTCACGGTACAGCATCCATAGCCCTCGTCTACAAAGGTTGATACCTCGATTGATTTGCTTCCATTGCTGTATTTCACAGCATTTTCTATCAGGTTGGACAATGCCTCACCGAAGGCCTGTGGATCTACCGATACCGATACCGAGACACTTTCGGAGCACAATGAAAGTGTACATTCCATTTCTTTTTCTTTGAAGAGGTGAGCAAAGTTCAGATGGATAGATTCGACCATCTCGTTGAGCTCCTTTTCCTCAAAATGGTATGTCTTCCTGTTGGCCTCGATTCTAGAAAAATCTAGAATATTGTTCACCAGATAAGTAAGCCTACCAGACTCATGATGAATGATTTGATAATAATGCTTCTTTTTGTCTTCAGTATTGACTCGTCCCAGCATCAATGTCTCCGCATACATGCGAATGAGCGCCAGTGGGGTGCGGATTTCGTGAGATACGTTGGACACAAAATCGGATTTTAGCTGAGCTATCTTCAGCGTGCTTCTTATATTTCTGATCACCAGAGCAGTGCCAATAAAAACTGTAAGTAGAGAAAAAAGCAGAAAGTACAAATTGTTTTTGCTTCTCTCCTGTATGATATCAATATAACTCTCTCCCTTGGGTTGGATGGACAAGTACATGCCGGGGAGGACCCATAGCTTCTTTTTGATTGAGCTACTTTCAATATCGAAAGTATCAGTTTGATAGATATATCTGGGAGATTGCTGATCATGAGTCCATTTATATACTCCTAATCGAAAGTCGTCCTGATCTATTTCTTGCATTTTGTTACCCAGAACTTGCTCCACCCAATAGGTGGGCTCCAGCACCATCAGCGAGTTGTATAATACCGAGTCTTGATCATAGACCATAGCAGTCATGGCTACCTGACCTGCTTTTAGCCCACCAGAAGCCTTCCAATCTTCTGCGGCCTGTATTTTCTGAAATCCTGCATCGAGATATTTTGTGAGCTGCCGAAGGGTAGAATCTTCTTTCTGATACCAGCGATCAATTTGCTTTTCCAGATTTTCATCCTTGGTCACATAGTCATTTAAAAAGACCGAATCTTCTTGGTTAACCATTTTTCGCAATACGAGCAACTGGATGGACTCGTTTCCAATAATCAGGTCATTGCCATTTTCCAAAATGGGCTGTTGATCGCTGGACAGCCGTCTGATCCACTGGCTCATCATATCGTCGGCATACTGGTTTAGTGAAAACAAAACCGCCTCCATTTGCTTCTCGTAGACCGCTTGTGCCATTTCTTCATCTTCGCCCAGTGATCTAACCTGGATGAAGGCATAGATCAGAAATGGAACGGCGATAAAAAAGAGTATTAAAAGTACCGGCTGTATCGGTTTGTTCATAGTAGCCAAATTTGCTCCTAAAAATAATGGTTTTACGGCAGTATGAGCTAGCCGTTAGCGAATTCCAATAAGAACGCCTGTGTTACTATTCATTTCTAAGTGTATCTGCAGGATTGACTCGAGCGCCTCGATAAATGGTAATGCTCGTAGTCGCTATTCCTATGATAAAAATGCCGATCGAGCTAAGGAAGATTGGCACAAACTGAACCGAAATGTGAAAGGCATAAATCAAATCAAGAATCCAGGTTGTGCCATAATATCCACCAATACCTCCAAATATTCCTGCGAGTACAAGTATGATGATAAACTCTTTGTTCAGCAGGAACAAAATATTTTGTGTTGTGGCGCCAAGTGCTTTTCTAATGCCTAGCTCCTTTGTTCGTCTGGCTATATTCAACGAGGCTAGTGAGTAGATTCCGGAAGCAGACAGTAGCCCACCCAGCAAGGTGAGAAATAAGAATATTTTCTTCAGGTTTCCATTGGTTTGTTTGGTGCCAGCGAGCAAAATATCCTCTTGAAAGTTGCTGTCATATGGCTTGGTAGGATACATCTCCTTCCATGCGGTTTCTAAAAATTCGTTGACCGACGCCAGATCAGCAGGTTGAGCCCTTACCACCATATTTCTCCATCTTTCGCCTACAGTCGCATAAAAGATGTAAGGTTCGGGATCCTTAGATCTGAAGACATTATCTACAAAGTCTTCTATGACACCCACTATTTTTTTCTTGTTTTCACGAACGATCACGTATTGACCAATAGGATCACCTTGAATATTCAGGCTTTTTAGGAGCTGGCGACTGACCACCGCACCTTCATTGAAGTCATTGGCCTTGTCGTAGTCAATCGCTCTCCCATGAATAAATTCGAAATCCATAGTTTCGAAATAGTTTTTTCCAAATTCCAAATGCTGCACTTCATACTCCTGACCTTCAAAGGAGATAGGGTTGGGATATGTGCTAAATCCGATTTGATGCTCGGTAGAACCTACTTCTTCTATTTTAGGGTTGACTCGAGCTTTCGCGGCGAGGGCGTGGTACTCGCTTTCACTTTGAATACCCACGATCATCAGTTTTTCCTTGTGATAGCCAAAGTCTATGTTTTCCTGAAAGGCGGTGTTTTGAATGAAAACCACGCCACCGATCAATACGATAACAGAGATGGCAAATTGGATTGTCACGAGTGTACGTGTCAGGAAGTTTGTACCATTCACTTTTACATTACCCTTCAGCAGGTTGATGGTATCCAACTTTGCACTAAATAGAGAAGGGTAGATGCCTGCCAGGATAGAGGCCATAAACACCAAGAGCAATAAGGTGATCATAAGATTGACACCGCTTAGATCTGCAATCCCATAAGGCAATTCCCACATGGCTGTGAACTCTGGCACGATGATCATGGACATCAAGTAGCCTGCTACCAAAGCCAGCAGGGCCACGATCAGGGTTTCCAACATAAACTGCGCCACCACCTGACTTTTGTTGGCTCCCATGGATTTTCTCACTCCGATCTCTTTGAGGCGATTGGCCACCATAGCAATGGAGGTATTAGTTAGGTTAAAGCATGCGATCAGCATGATCATGACGGCCAAGACAATGAAAATCATTAGCGGTTCTGTCGGAATTGGGGCATTCAGATAAGACCAGGTCATATCATTTTGATTCAACCTGGTTTTGAACGGTACCAGACTTACTCTTTCTACTATTTGCTCTTTGAAAGCTTCATTTCTTCGTGGGAGATATTTGTCAAAATACCCTGCTATTTCTTCGGCTTTCTCTGGATCTTCCAGTTCAAACAACGTAGCAGGTACATTCCAATCTCCCCAGGCCGGCTGGTCTAGTGCACGCATCTCTTCAAAATGTTCGTATCGCATGAGCATAGGCATGTAAAACGAATTGTTGACTGGAATTTTGGCAAGCACGCCGCCTACAATCACTTTTTTCACAACTCCTCGAGCGAAACTCAAGGTGAGCACTTTGCCAATTGGCTCGTCATCTCCAAAGTATTTGGTGGCAATTTCCTCATTGATAAATATGCTGTGCAAATTTTTGAAAGCCTGTTGACTACCTGCAATTAGGGGCAAATCAAACATATCAAACAAAGTGCTGTCCGCATAGGCGATATACTCCCCGAACGTATTGTTGATCCCGGTCTCCTTGTTGATATAACTCACGCTAGCCCCGCCACCCTGACTACCAGATATTCTGACAAATCTTTTGATGCCAGTGATGTCTTGAGCTGCCATGGGTGCCACAGGTGTAGGCGTGCTGATGGCTTCTCTGTAGTCAGATCCATTGATGACTACATGTGAGTGAACTCTGAATATATTTTGGACTTTGTCCGTGCTATGAAAATCGTCGAACTCAATGTTGTAGGCGATGAGGATATAAGCCGTCAGACAGCAAGCCATGGCGATACCCAGACCAAACGTATTGATAATGACATAATTCTTGTTTTTGATCAGGTTTCTGAGTGCTATGAGAAGATAGTTTTTTATCATGGTGTTAGAGTTTTGTCAAAAATGCGATAGAAACTAAATCAATCAATGAAAATGATCTCATACGTTGTCATCAATTGTAATAGTTTGTCACAAGACCATAAATAGAATGCGTCACAGGTGTAAAAGATTGCTTTTGTGGTGATGGCGAGTATTATAATGTTTAACCTGAAATATGCATAATCCAGGTTTAATAAGGGTATGTATCTCTCTAGTAGTTTAATTTTTTTATTTACTCTGAAAAAAACGAAATGAAATCTACAATTCTACTTCTCTTAGTAGCATTCACAACAGCTGCATTCTCACAGAGACCTGAATCCAAATTGACTCCTTTTTTTACCTCCTAGGTCAGTACAATCTTAAAGTATATACTCCGGATGAACAGGGAGAGTGGAAGCGTGATGGGTCCGGGACTTCGATTTACACCTTGCTACTGGACAGTACTTATATAGATGAAGAATTTGCTATTCGAATGGAATCCGGTTCGATTACCATGCGTAGCACTTTAGGGGTAGACGGTCGCACCAATGAACTGAGACTCATTGCACTTGACAAGGAGTATAGTACGATGGATGTCTATGCTGGGACTGCCACAGGCCGAACGCTGGTACTGAGCAACCTAAAGACTGACGTAGCTTTTAAAAGTGCCGATGGCACTCAATTTTCATTTCGCCTGACACTAGAGCCTTGCAAATCTTGCCATCATCAATTGACGGTAGAGTACACCAATGACAATGGACAAACCTGGAAGAGATTTTCCAGGCAGGAGTACTTTTTGAAAAAATAGTATTTTTACGGTCAGCCCAAAACAATCAGCTTGCCCACATGGAAGATCATTTGCCTCATTACCAGATCAGGCCCAGGTTTAGAATAGCTACATCGATAAGCCCGGAGCAAATACGAGAAAAACTGACTAATGCCATCTCCAAAAGTTCCGATTCAATTGGTGGCACAGTTATTACCGGACATGCCACAATCACACTGCCAGAAAAAGATCAGCACTATTGGTCGCCACAACTTACATTGAGTTTTGAGGCCTTGGATGGCGAAAATGTTCTTCGCGGCATGTATAGTCCAAGGCCGGCTGTCTGGACCATGTTTGTACTTTTTTATTCAATCATTGGATTCGCCACTTTGGTAATATCAATTATGGGGTACTCCTTTTGGTCGTTGGGTCAGTCAGCTGCTATCCTATGGGCTGTTCCGGTGCTTTTGGTCATATTCCTTTCCCTTTATCTAGTTTCATTCCTGGGCCAGCGGACCGGAAAAAAGCAAATGATTGCCTTGCACAGCTTTGTGGAAGACACGCTGGAGATTAAAATATTGGGAGAATAGGGCATCTTAAATACAGATACTTTGACTCAAATAAGGGTACAGATATCTACAAATGTTTATACGCCGAGCCCTGACTACGCCTCAATGTACGAGTGTGCATTTTGAATTATAACCAGTATTATAAAAATTATGAAGAAAGGATATAAAATACTCTTTTTAGGGCTGGTCCTGTTCTCAGCTTCTGGATGTGATGAAGAGGAGGTTAAGAACAGTTCAGGTATTGACAACCGTGAAATTGGAAAGCCCATCACTATTAATTACGATCCTGAGGTGGCAAATTCATTCGAAGAAACTTACTTTGGAATGAAGGTGGCATTCTACATTCCACCCGGCATAGAAGATCTTAGAAATAGACCCCTGATGTTTACCCTTTCCACATTACGAAATCTTAGCGTCGCGGGAAGTGTCGAACCCATCATTAATGAGTACGGTATGATTGCTGTGGCCCCACGTGAGGGTAATCCCATCCAATTCGCAGATATGCTAAAGGCATTGATAGATACTGAATACATTGACCCGGATCAGGTCTTTGTCGCAGGATTTTCTAATGGAGGACGTGATATATTTGAGCTTGCCTGGGCCCAACAAGACAAAGTAAAAGGTGCTATTCTATTGGATCCTTCTGCATTTTTTGCAGGCGATCCCATGGAGGAGTCCAGACTGTCCGTATGTATTGTCTGCCAGGACGACCGAGAAGGACAGTACAGCGCTGATGTCTCAAAGATGAATGAGGCTGGTGTCAAAACTAAAATGATACCAGTAGAAGGGCAGGATCACTTTGGTATATTGTCTTCAGGCACGATCGAACAAAAGATCGAATGCTTCAATTTTCTTAATGGACAAGACTAGAATATGATCAATCGATATATTAGGATATAATTTGAATTTTAAAGTGAAATTCGTATTCTCTGATTTGAAATCATATTTGACCTGCTCAGCTGCTATCCCAAACTATAACTGAATTCAAATATTAGTGTCTCGCCTCTTGATTAAACCTGAAATATGCATTAGATAATCTATTCCAATCATAAAGCACTTTGAAATAGACACTAAACATATATTTATTGAATCACCATAGCGGTGCTATGCCTCTTCAATATAAGTGCCTCTTTCTTTGCGCTTTATAGCTTTCATCACGATTCCTAATGCATAATCCAGGTTAAACGAATGAACTAAGCGCACAGAAAAAGTTTATTACAGACTAGCGATAGTTAATCTTTCCTTTAAGGGATACAGACAAAATAACTGTTCTTGGATCGTTGAATGGGCCTTAAAACCTTTCTCCATCGGTCGCCTGTTTATCCTTCGTTTCTGTGAGGTTGGCAGGGTAATCTATAACTTTACATTAGCTGGATTACAGAGATGTTTGTATATTTATTAATGAGCCGTTTGGGCAAATTTGATAGGATATCAAGCACCAAATAGGATCATGTTATTAGAAACAACTTTAAGCAAAACGTAAAAAATTTAAACCTCTTTCAAATCAATTTGAATTCATGAAACCCTCCACACAATATACTAAAAGCGGGCGCATCAATATTGCCTATCAGGTATTTGGAACTGGTGAAATCGACTTGGTTTATATCCCTGGTTGGGTGTCTAATATTGACTGGATGTGGGGATGTCCCGAGCTAGTGGATTTTCTCGAAGAATTGGGTAAAATGGCCCGAGTTATATTATTCGATAAGAGAGGAACGGGACTATCTGATCGAGTGGTGGAGCTATCTACCCTGGAAGAGAGAATGGATGATATACGTGCCGTGATGGATGCTGTCGGGTCAGAAAAAGCAATTCTTTTTGGTCATTCTGAAGGAGGTTCAGTATCGGCACTATTCGCAGCTACCTATCCAAACCGGACTATTTCCTTAATCACCTTTGGTGTTTTTGCTAAGCGTAGATATGCTCCGGATTACCCTTGGGCTCCGACTGACGAAGAGAGACAAGTAGTCTATGACATGATTGAAAATAGCTGGGGCAGTGGAGAGATGGGCCTGGAGTCTTTAGCGCCATCCAAAGCTGGCGATCGAGTCTTTATGGACTGGCTGGCCAATTATTTTAGGTCCGGTGCCAGCCCAAGTGCAGCTATGATGTTGACCAAAATGAATACCCAGGTAGATATCATCAACATATTGGGATCGATCAAAGTGCCGACCCTGATGATGCAGCGCACGCATGATATTGATGTCAAAATAGAAGAAGGCAAATTCATTGCTGATCGAATCCCGGGAGCGAAATTTGTTGAATTTGAAGGAGACGATCACTTGTTTTGGGCGGGAAATACCGCAGAAGTGTTGGAGGAGATGAAGTCCTTTATTTTTAATGAAAAACCTATGCCCGTATATGAAGTCCGCCTGTATACGATTGTAGCTGCCAGGGTATTGGCCTCCGAAACTACAGGCGCCAACATTCAGGACATTATGAATCAGTATGTCTCTTTGTACAAAGGGAAAATTGTTCAATATGAGCATGATGTTTTCATTGCCACCTTTGAAGGCCCAAGCAAGGCGGTGCATTGTAGCATTGATTTAGTAGATGCCATTAGTATAGCAGGTGCTGAGCTCGCAGTTGGTATCCACATCCGCGAAGGCGCCATTGATACGTCGCAGTTTATTAGCGGAGAAACACAAGGATTTACCGATTCTATGCTTGATTTGGCAAAGCCGAATCAGGTACTCATTACTCAAACGGTAAAACATTTGTTGCTAGGCACAGGTTTGAGTTTCATTCCAAATGAGGATGAATTCAAAGCAATGTCAGGCGAGTCTCTTTCGCTATTCCGTGTAGTGGACGACTCCAGAGGAGGTATACCTGCGGAGGGACTTCCGCAAAACCAGGTAGCACGAAACGATTCTTTCTTAGAGAATGTCCTGCAAAGTATAGAAGGACACTTGAGCAATGAGACTTTTGGAGTAGACACACTCTGTCGAGAAATGGGCATCAGTGAGCGACAATTACAACGCAAGCTCAAAGCCATTACCAATAAATCACCTAATCAACTCATTTCTTCGGTGCGGCTACACAGGGCTAAGGAGCTCATACTCAGCCAACAGTACAACGTAGCTGAAATAGCTTTCCAAACTGGATTTTCCAGCCCCTCTTACTTTTCCAAATCCTTCAAAAAGGAGTTTAAACTGAGCCCTACCGAACTGCTAGTCAAATAGATTGATTGAGATTGTCGGAAATTTTACATGCTTGTCGGTTTTGTCATTGCCCATGTCGGAAATGTGATTGATTTAGGCGGAATTGTGCCAGCATATTCATGCCCCCCGTTCGAACTTTGTAGAAATTTAATTAGAATCAATCCTAGCTGAATTGGAGTCTGATAGGCCACACCTACAGCAGCCACTCTCAATTTAGCTCATCTGGATGCCGAAATTAATTATTACTATCTCACAATTACTATGTCACTAAGAACCTCATTGAAATCGACAAGTTATTTGATTTATCTGGGCATTATGTCATGCGCATGGGACCAGGTAGATCCTGAGTTTGATTGCTCTCTTACTCCTATTGAAATCGAACTTTTGGAAAGCAACACCTCTGAATGCAGTAACCCTAGCGGTGGTTTTACATTAGGGGTGACAGGAGGAGAATCGCCATATACTTTTTCTTCAGATGCCGGAACGAGCACAAACGGGGAATTTCAAAACGTCGCAGCCGGAAGCTATTTGGTGACCGTGTCAGATGCAAATGGATGTACGAGCCAATCTACTGTAGAGATCCAAAACGAAGAAGGCGTAAACTTCGATGCCGTGACAGTGATAGATACTGAATGTGGCTCTGCCGAAGGCAGAATTGAAGTGGAGGTATCAGGAGGCATAGAGCCCTATTCCTATGCCTTGAATGGCCTGCAGTCACAAACGAGCGCCACGTTCACCGGATTAACAAATGGTACTCACGAGATTCGTGTCAGTGACACGGAAGGATGTGTAGTCACCCAAAAAGTCCAAATCATCTCAGGTGTTAGTTTCGAAAACACCATTGAAAAAATCATCAAAAACAACTGTACCAGTTGTCATGGAGTGAGTGCATCTCCGAGCTTCAATAACTATGAAGAGATAAAAAATCATGCTGAATCCATCAAGCGAGTGACCACCAACGGGTCGATGCCAAAAGGATCCTCCATATCGCAAGAAGAAATTGATAATATCGCCTGCTGGGTGAATGACGGCGCACTTTCTAACTAATCTTTTATTGTCACAATTGTTTTGCTGCTCATTCTGGATTTCCCCATGTGAGCGGGAAATAGTCTAAAAATCTATTAATATGAAGAATCGAATTTTAACATTGCTATTAGTTGCGTTTGCTTGCGGTTTTGCCACCGCTCAGCCGCTGATCGACAGGGAAGGTACCGCATCTTTCTTTTCTGAAGCTCCGATGGAAGACATTGAAGCCATCAACAAGGAAGTGATAGGTGCGGTGGATTTGGAGAAAGGAACAGTTGCTGTGTCTATGTTCATCAAAAAATTCACCTTCGACAGAAGTTTGATGCAAGAGCATTTCAACGAAAACTATCTGGAATCTGAGAAATTTCCAAAAGCTACCTTTAAGGGAGTGATCAAGGATTTTACTACTTTGGATTTTACAAAAGGAGGGAGTTTTGAGGCGCTGGCCGAGGGTGAAATGGAAATCCATGGTGTGACAAAACCACTATCTAGCGTTGTGAAGTTCGATGTCACCCCCTCTACGCTAAGAGCAGAGACTGTATTTGAAATTTCAATTGCCGATCATGATATCGAAATACCCAAGCTAGTGATTAAAAATATTGCAGAGGTGGTTGAGGTAAAAGCAGCATTTAATTTCAAAAGAGAACAACGATGAAACAATTAGTTATCACACTTGGCTTTCTAGCCTCATGGCTCACACTAGCTGCTCAGGATGACCTATTGGCTAGTTTGGAAGCAGAACAAGAAGACGAAGTATCGTTGGTTGAGGCTACTTTCAAGGGCACTCGACTCATCAATGGGCATTCGATAGAAACCAGAAAAAAAGGAGTGATGGATTTTATGATCTCTCACCGATTTGGTACCATCGATGGTGGTGGGTATGAGCTTTTTGGACTGGACGATGCTAGCATTCGCATTGGCCTGGAGTACGCAATTACGGACCGATTGTATGTTGGAGTGGGCCGGAGTTCGTTCGAGAAGACATATGATGGTTTTTTGAAATACCGTTTGCTGCGACAGTCTAGCGGAGGAGGAAAAAACATGCCCATATCGGCCACATGGCTAAGTTCAGTTGCCTTAAGAACTTTAAGAAATCCAGATTTGGACGAGAGCTTCAAAGACAAATTGGCGAATACCAACCAGCTACTTATTGCGAAAAAATTTGAGAGTGGTCTATCACTCCAGCTTATGCCTACATGGGTACATCGTAATTTGATCTCGGACGATGAGTCTAATAATGATGTTTTTGCCTTAGGCGTAGGAGGTCGAATCAAACTATCTCAGCGTGTCGCATTTTGTGGAGAGTACTATTACCAGTTTCAGCAGTTGCATGGCGAAACAACAAATGCCATAGCCGTTGGTTTTGATATTGAGACTGGTGGGCATGTTTTCCAACTGCAGTTTACGAACGCCACCTCTATGGTATCTAAAGGTTTTATCACAGAAACTGTCAATGATTTCTTTGATGGTGAAATCCATTTTGGATTCAACATATCCAGAACTTTTCAGCTGAACTAAGAACACCAAAATATCGGCTAGTTGATCGACACATGAACCGCTGGTTTGATGTAGGCAATCCTATTGCCCAGTCTTTTCAATCTGATAATCGACCAGACCTACCAAATAAATTAAAAAAACAGTAATTAATCATAATCCTATAAATCAATGAAGAATCTAATTAATCAATTGAATCTAATGCTACTATTGGCAGCATTAATCACGATCTCTGCTTGTGGAGATGACAACGAAGAACCTGCTGCAGAAGCAGGATCAATGATCGGTTTATATGAAGATGCCACCTTGGGTAGCGTCTTGACCGATGCGAATGGCGTCACATTATATGTATTCGCCAATGATGTAGCTGGAAGCAGCACCTGTCTCGACGGATGTTTGGACAGCTGGCCTATTTTTTATGCCACAGAAGCTGAATTAGCCAGTGGACTTGAGAGCGATGACTTTGGTACCATCACTCATTCTAACGGATCGAAGCAAACGACATATAAAGGATGGCCATTGTACTACTATGCACCTGCAGGAGATGGTGAAATAGAGGCAGCTGGCAGTACTGCGGGAGAAGCAGCTGGCAACGTCTGGTATGTAGCTAAGCCAAACTATACTATCATGTATGCTAATGCTCAGCTAGTCGGAAGTGACGGCAAAAACTACACTTCAACCTACGAAGAAGGAGAGGGCGCCACTGCATATTTTGTAAATGCAGAAGGAAGAACACTCTATATTTTCGTCAGCGACTCTAAAGATGTAAACAACTATACTGCGAGCGATTTTTCTAATGATGGCATCTGGCCCGTCTACACTAAAACAATTGATGCTGTAGCTTCTACAATTGATGTTGCCGATTTTGGCACTATCGACGTATTCGGCGAGACCCAAGTGACATACAAAGGGTGGCCTTTGTACTACTATGGTCAGGATACAGAAAGAGGCGACACCAAAGGTGTAAGTGTTCCTAGCCCAGGTGTTTGGCCCATAGTCAATAGAAATATAGAGGCCGCTGAATAAGCACGCCCATCGATCGACTGTTTGGTTTTGCTTTTGACAAGCATAACACTTAGTAAGTGGCCGGTATTGCCTTTCGGTTCGGCAGACCGGCCCTTGCTTTTTCTTCAGGACACTATTATACCTTTTAATCCACGTCCTATGCATTTGAGAGGAGTGTCCTGATATTTTTCCTATAGGTTTTCTGAGAGGTTAGAAACCCGAAAATAGTAATATGAGGTCTTTTCAATACAATTAGCAGCTATGGATAGAAGCACTCCGCTCACTATCTTTTTTTAAGAATACATTTTTCAATAGCCACTCAGCCGAGTGGCTATTTTTAGTTTGAATGGAGAGTCACTATAACCTAAAATTAAGCTGTTGATATTCTATACAATAACGGTATGGGATGTCCTTGATTACCTCTAAATACAATTGTATAGGTACTATTTCCAAATTCGATTGTAGGGAAATTTCTACAGTTGCGTACTAAATTCGCCATTTTTCTATCCTCAAGCATCCTTCTGCTTGACTTTACAATGAATTTAATTCTGGATCGGTTTTTTCATGATGTATTTTCAAAAGAAGAAAACTATGAAAATGATACCACAAACATTTCCAAAATATCTGAAAATAGCCGAACAATTGAGGGATGCCTTATTCCTCGGAATTATAGCAACTGCTCTGTTTTTGATGACAGGATGTGTCAGTCAAAAAAAATATGATTCTGCGCTACAGGAAATTGCAAGACTAAGTGTAGACAGCTCCTTTCAAGAGTACAAGTTATCTGACGTCAAGTTTAAGAAAGACGAAGTCATATACGATCAAAAGGATGAGCTGGTAGTTAAATCTCAAAAGCTGGACTCCTTGGAAAGGCTTATAAAAGGGCAAAATGACGAACGAGCACAGCGTAAAGAACTTATCAATAAGCTTAGAAGTTCTGATTGGGAAGTCGAAGAAAGGGAAAAGGAACTTGTGATAGCTCTAAAGGAAGAATTCGTATTTGACGTTGGGAGTAGCAAGCTAAGTGCTCGTGGACAAGAAGTGATCAAGAGTATTGCAAAGTCCCTACTTGCGAATGATGATGGATTTGGTCTTTGGGTGATAGGGCACACAGACAATCAGTCATACGCCTCGGAAGAAAAGGATAATTGGGAATTGAGTTCGGAAAGGGCATTAGTGGTCGTTAGGGAGTTAGTTAAAAACGGTATCGAGCCTGCAATTATTACCGCCTCTGCAAAAAGCAAGTATGATCCCATAACCTCAAACAAATCCAGTTCGGTAAAATCTTTAAATCGAAGAACTGAGATCATCATTGTCCCAAATAACTCACCTTATAGCATGGTTGAAAATTTTCTAAAACAAAAGTAGAGGAAGAATTTTCCGGTTTCAATTTCATAAAATCAACTCTAGAATAATTTGCGCTCAAAGGAATGATTATCTCATGGTAGCTCCTGCTTCGGCGGTCCGATCTTGGATTGAAACCGCTGACAACTGAAAAATAAATAGATGAAATCAATTCAAAATATACTGGTACCGTACGACTTTAGTCCTGAGTCCAAGATAGGTCTGAAAGCAGCATGTAGCCTAGCGCTTCGATTCAAAAGTAGAATTCATCTTGTTCAAAACGTTAAGCCCAAGGAGTCTCAAGTGCCCCTTCATAAGAAAGACGCAATGCTAGACAGTACGAACACATTACACCATCTACAACTAGAAAAGCAGGTGAACAAAGCTTCTGTAGATCTCCGAAAGGTCTTGGATGAATTTGTGACTAAAGCTATGCAAGGAATTACCCACACAACCTCCGGTTCATTTACAATGTTGCTGGACGAGATGTCAAAAAAAGTGGATGTCGACCTTGTTGTGACTGGGACTGATGGTTCTCGAAGCTTTCTTGAATTTTTTGTCGGTAATGATACCGAAGGGATTATAAGAAATGCAGATGTGCCTGTAATTGCGGTGTCAGACCATGAAGAGATTGTATTCGATAATATATTAATAGCAACCGATCTGGGAAAGGCCATTCCAGATCGAATTTTTGAGCTTAGTAGGTTTTTGCAAGAGCAAGGAGCCGCCCTTCATTTTGTTAATATTATTACTACTGAGATAATCACCACTGAAGAGGTGGAACAGAAAGTACGTGCTATTGCGAAAATTAATAATATTAATAACTACACCACTCACATCAGGCACCACTCAAGTGAAATTGAAGGCATCCAGCGTGTAGCCAAGAAAATCGATGCCGACTTGATCTTGATGAAAACCTATGAGAAATCTAAATTCTCGGGGTTTATTGAAGGGAGCCTGGCTGAAAGAATGGTAAGAGAATCGAATATACCAGTAATGGTAGAGAATGTTTCTAAAAAGAAGGGCATTTAAAATCTAGGTATTTTGCTCAAATCAAAAATAGGTTGTCTAAATCTGTGAATGCTAGTCATTGATTATTATTGCTCAGCATTTACTTTTGACATTTGTTGAGCTAACCTCAATCAAAGAAGGAGCTGCAGTTACTCTTTGTATACTTTATCGCTTTAATGAAATTTCTAATTTTCGCGTATTTAATCTTTAACATAAAACTCAGGCAATCTCTTTCTCATTAATTGAATTGACAAAGAGGATGTTCCCTAATCCATTATACCCTTCAAAGATCTCCTTTCCGAGCTGTTTGATCCCTTCTGCTCTAAACCCAATAATTGATAGATCTGCCTCTTTTGACTTTTCCTTTATTATTTCTTTATCACTAACACCCTTTTTACTTGCGATAAGTTCGACATTTCTCTTGGTGATTGGTAACCTTCCTTCTTCTATCAGCTCCAGGATCCGAGTATTTTCTTCTTCAATTTCATCCTCTGGGAAGATGGCAAATATTTTTATTTGTGCCTTTTTCCAGTCAGGGTGTCCGGCAATTACATAGGATAGCAAGATCATAAGTGAAGCATTGTCAATATCATTTTGTGTGATCCAGATATGGATCTGAGCATTGAAACCAAAACCTCTTTCCGAACTTGACAAAATACACAGGTCAAACCCAGCAGCTTTCACTAATGGAAGATTTTCAATAATATCTTTTCCGCAACCTTCATCATCTCTAAAAAATTCAAATAAATAGGTATTAAAATCCTTTCCTGATACACTTGGTAGCTGAATTGATTGCGCTATTGCGGTTGTTTGCGATGGAGAGATCAAAGTATCTATATAGACATTACTGTTAGTTATCCCTGCTCGTTTGATCAGATCCTTGCGAACCTTATCTGCCCCTGCCAATGATTCCTTTGAAACGTATCCGTTTACAAAATGAAGGTAGGTGCCAAAACCATACTGATAGGAGATCCACTTCATCAATTCGAAAGGATAGGTCCTTTCAAAGGAATCCTCAGAAATGCAAATTACAGATGGCCTCCAGCTATCAATAGCCTCTTTATCTGCTTTTTGTAGGAAAGTCTGCAGACGCCTACTTAGTTGAAAAATGAACCCCTGAAAAATTTTGGCTATTCCCTGTTTGCCTCCTAAATGACTAGATATTCCCACATATAACAGTACCATGAATAATATAGACAGGATGGCGTAAAGTGGCTGCATCTTAAACATAAGAAAAATGCATAAGACCGCCCCAAGCAACGAGATATACCATCTAGACCTAAACGATGGACGATAGGAGGGATCTCCTGAAAAATGCTGCAAGAATGAAATAAGACATAGTGCACCATAGGTCACCATGAAAAACATGGAGATCACTCTGGCTACCATATCGACATTGCCCAGTGCAACAAAGACGAATGCAATACCAAGGCTAGCTATAGTGGCATTCATTGGTTCTTTCTTGGGGCCCTTTCCGGTAGATAAAAAATTGTTGACCGAGGTGTTAGGAAAAATTTTGTCAGCGGCGAGCGCTTGTAAAGTCCTGGGAGCCACAAGGATTGAACCCAGAGCAGATGACACCGTAGCACAAGCCAGGCCAATTGGAATAATTGGCCCCCACAGTGCGATTCTTGACATAATTAGCTGGTCATTGACCAGATCTTCAGGTTTAGCCGAAACAGAAAATTTGTAGGCGAGAAACATATAAATCACCATGCCAATAAGAGTAGCTGCCAGTGTCCCTAAAGGAATAGACTTTCTTGGGTCTTTCAGATCACCGGAAAGACCGACCCCTGCTGTCATACCTGTAAATGCCGGAAAACAAATGGCGAAAACAATAAAGAAGCCATCTCCTCCCTGAATTTTATCAAACAGTCCATTGCTGGTATTGGCTGGGTCATCAATGGGTGAACCGAGAAAAAACATGATAATCGAGAGGATCAGGATTCCGGCTACCACGTACAGGGCTTTTACGCCCACATCGGCACCTTTAGTAAGCATCAAAATACCAAGAAGTACCAGGGCAGGGATGCTCACGATACGGATATCGTTCAGCCCCATATCGTATGTGGCATTCAAGAAACCAAGTACGGGTTTGAAAGCCTCAGAAAAGGCAATGACATAGAAAGCCACGCTGATAGCCTGCGACAGAAAAAGAGCTACTCCTATTGCAGCTCCTATGTTTAAACCAAATGAACGTGAAATAATGTAGTACTCACCGCCTCCTTCTACCTTTTCGTTTGTGGCTATTTCGGCGATAGCCATGGCCGTAGGAATGGTGACTAAATGGCTGATGCCAATAATGGCCAGAGCACCGAGGAACCCAACACTTCCTACGACAAACCCAAATCGTAGAAACAATATGGCCCCTAAAATTGTAGATATGGCTGTAAGAAATACAGGAGCCGTACCGAATCCTGTTTTTTTATTTGTTGAAGTCCCCATGGTTAAATGATAAGTTAATGCTAATAACAGCATGATATGCTAATAATAGTGCCAAGTTTCAAAAGGTAGTCGATAGGGTTCTTTGATTGCTTGTAACAGGTTAATCACTTAACTTGTAGAAAAATTACACACCAGAAATCCTTTGCATGAAAGTGTTGATTGTTGATGATGAAGAAGATATTGGAATGATGGTTTCGAAGTTTCTGATCAACGAAGGACTGGAAGTGGTATTCGAAGCACGGATTGAAGCTGCCAGAAACCAGATCGCTTCAAATGAATTTGGACTTTGTTTTTTGGACCTCAACCTGCCGGATGGTACAGGATTTGATCTGATTGAGGACATTAGGCAAAAAAGCGACAAGGCCAAAATTATAGTGATCAGTGCCCATGACGGAGTCCAGGAAATGAAGCGGGCCAAAGAGATGGAGGTAGATCTTTTTATAAAAAAGCCATTTACAAAACGCCAGGTTATAGAAGCGGTACACGCAATGAAATCATAAGATGAAAAAAATCCTGATAGTAGACGACGAAGCCGATATCTGTCTTTTGCTGAAGAAGTTCTTCACAAAGAAAGGATTTGAGGTAGAAGCTGTGTCCGATGGAGAAGCAGCCATAAGGCATTTGAAAGCACATGAGACAAATCTCGTCATCTGTGACTTCAAATTGCCTGATTACACCGGTTTGGAAATTTTGAAAAAAGTGAAGATAATCAATCCAAAAACTCAGGTGATTATAATTACAGGATACTCCGATGTAAAGGTGGCAGTAGAGGCACTGAAGAAGGGGGCGTATGACTACGTGACAAAACCCTTGTATCCGGACGAAATTCTGGTGACTGTACAAGATGCATTAGAACAAGGCACGAGAAAAAAAGAAGAAAAATCAAACAAAGCAGCCGGTGTATCCAATATGGAGTTCGTTATTGGCCCCAGCCAACCCTCTCAGACGGTACAAAAGCATATTGACCTGATCGCACCTACGGACATGTCCGTGATCATTTTAGGAGAAACCGGTACCGGCAAGGAATATGTTGCCAAATGCATTCACAACAAAAGTAAAAGAGCCGATCAGCCATTTGTTGCTGTGGACTGCGGAGCATTACCTAAAGAGCTGGCAGGTAGTGAATTGTTCGGTCATGTAAAAGGCGCTTTCACCGGAGCGTTGAATGATAAAAAAGGAAGCTTTGAACTGGCCAATGGGGGAACGCTTTTTCTAGATGAAATTGGGAATCTGACGTACGAAAATCAGATCAAACTCCTGAGAGTTCTCCAGGAACGTGTCATCAAAAAAGTGGGCGGAACCAAAGATATTCCTGTTGATATCAGAATCCTTGTGGCTACCAATGAAAACCTCAAGGAAACGATCGATACGGGGGAATTCAGGGAGGACATTTATCATCGATTGAACGAATTCAGAATTGAGCTGTCACCGATCAGGGAAAGGACAGAAGATATTTCGCACTTTGCAGCTCATTTTTTAGAATCATCCAATCAGCAACTGAACAAAAAGGTGAAAGGTTTCGATGACGATTGCATGCAAATATTGAAGAACTACTACTGGCATGGGAATTTTCGCGAGCTTCGCAATGTTGTGAAGCGCTCTGTACTGCTTTGTCAATCGACCCACATTGATGCTTCATGTCTTCCTCCCGAGATTACTGACAATGCGGTTGCTAAGGAGGGGTCAATAGAAGTTTCTTTTCATGGACCGATACCGGGTACCCTCAGAGAAGTGGCTGAAGAAGCCGAGAAGCGCGCCATCCTGGAGGTACTCGAAAGAACCAACAATAATAAGTCTAAAACAGCCCAAATACTGGATGTGGATAGGAAAACGCTGTACAATAAGCTGAAAGCTTACAACATTGAATTTTAATGCTGGAGGAATTTAAAGATAAAGGAACAAGCACAACCGAGGGATTGCTCAAAAGCATATTGGATAGTGCATTCAATGGCATTATGACTTTTAAATCCATCAGAAATGACAAAAAAGAAATCATCGATTTTGAATGGCTTTTCGTCAACGATGTAGCGGAAGAGATTACCGGGAAAAAGTCAGAAGAATTACTGGGGTCAAGATTGCTCGAAATCTTACCGGCTAATAAAGAGGCGGGACTTTTTGATAAGTATGTGGAAGTAGTTGAGACCAGAAATTTTGACACCTTTGAACAACACTATTCCAGCGGAAAAACCGATAAGTGGTTTAGGGTATCGGTTGTGAAACTTGGAGATGGCCTTACCGTGAACTTTCAGGATATATCAGACCTGAAAGGGGCGTTACTAGAGACAGTGGCCAATGAGCGAAAGTATCAGCGACTTTTCGAAGAATCCATCGATCCCATTTTCCATGTGGATGAAAATTTTCAGATACTGGACACCAACCCATCCTTCCAACGGTTGTTCAACTATGCGGATGACGAATTGGTCTGTATGAATTTTCGACAGCTCTTTTCTGATCGGGAAGACTACAAATTGATGCGAAAGGTTTTGTTGGACAAGGGAACAACAGACGAACTCGAAGTAGAGCTCGTGCATCGGGAGGGAGAAAAGAAAGCATGTATTGTAAACTGCGCTTCTATTCGAAATGAGGACAATGAGCAAACCTTTATTGGTGTCATCCGAGACATGACCAAAAGGAAGCAGGCGGATCGGGAGATGATTCAGGCAGAAAAGCTTTCAATGACCGGTAAAATTGCGCGCACGATTGCTCATGAGGTTCGCAACCCGCTCACAAATCTTACACTCGCCCTTGAGCAGTTGAAAGATGAAGTGCCTGAGCAGGTAGAGGACGCAGAGCTTTATTTTAATATTATCAGTCGCAATGCAGACAGGATTGGAAAACTAATCACCGATCTGCTCAACTCTTCAAAGCCTAAAGAACTGCAGCTCAAAAAGCAATCAATGAATCAGCTTGTGGAGGAAGCATTGGATCTGGTGAAAGACAGACTCAAGCTACAAAGCATGGAACTCAAAAAATCCCTGGATGAGAAACTTCCTGCCCTTATGCTTGACAGTGATCAGATAAAAATCGCCCTGCTCAACCTATTCATTAATGCCATCGAGGCAATGAAGCCGGAGGTCGGCCGGTTGTTTGTTAGTAGTACCTTTGATGATGAGCGGCTTACGCTTCAAATTCAGGACAACGGCAAGGGCATTTCCAAAGAAAATATGAATGATCTTTTCGAACCTTTCTTTACTGGGAAAAAAGAAGGGACGGGATTGGGTCTAACCACTGTCCAAAATATCATTAATAGTCATAAGGGAAGGATAAAAGTAGAAAGCGAGGTAGGAAAAGGAACGACCTTTATGATCACATTTCCCATATAATCCATCAGAAATTTGAGGTCAATGCCCTAGTTGTTGTAGAAATCGTTCTACATCTGTTGACCTCCTCACACACCAGATTGCTCTCGATCTCCGTCACAGCCTGCTTCACACTTTGGTACTCTTTTTTCTACAATAACCATAAGAGTAATCAAAACTAAAAAAGCAGAAATATGAACGATGAAATAGTAAAATTAAAGAAAACGACCACCAGGATGTATACCAAATTGGGGTATACAAAATTAGAAACTGCAGAAATTGTAGAAGGATTGAATAGGCTTCTCGCCAACTACAGTGTGCATTATCAGAAGCTGAGAAATTTCCATTGGAATGTAAGAGGGGGAGATTTTTTCGAAATTCATGAAAGATTTGAGGATCAGTACAATTTTGCGAAAAAAGCAATTGATGAAATTGCAGAACGAATTAGGGTTTTTGGACAAACTCCACTTAGTACGATGAGAGACTATCTGGAAACAAGTGAAATCAAAGAATCGGGCACTGACCTCACGGCCATGGAAATGGTGCAGGAAATACTGAAGGATTATGAAATCTTGTTAGAGTTCATGTTCAACTCCATCGAGGAGGCAATCGACAAAGGAGATAGCGGTACAGAAGATCTCATCAAAGGATTTGTGAAGCAAATAGAGAAAAACCACTGGATGCTAACGGCTTTTTCGAAATAGACGACCGCCCTATCATACCACTATCTGACCTGGTTCAGTTTATCCGCAGCTTCATTTCTATCCGCCTGGTCGGGCTTTTCCGTATTGCTTCTCGCTGCAATCGAAGGGTCAAAAGTCAGCTCTACATAAATAGGAAAATGATCCGAGTCAAAATTGTTGAGAAGTTCTATTTTCAAAACCTTGAAATGATGGCTGATAAAAATATGATCCAAAGGCCATCTTAGAAAGGGATATTTCGCGTGATACGTGTTGAAAAACCCTCTACCCATACGAGGGTCGAGCAGCCCGCTTATTCTGATAAAGAGCCTCGAGGTATGAGACCACGCGACATCATTCATGTCACCGGCAACGATTACAGGCAAATCTCCGGTTCTTGATTCCCTCCCGACCAAAATAAGCTCAGCGTCACGCGGGGTGGAAGTTTCATTTTCTGATGGAGCCGGGGGTTTTGGATGTAATCCAAAAAATTGAACATCCTGGCCATTTTGAAGCGTAAAGATGACACTGAATGAGGGTACGTTGTCCTCCACTAAAAAACGCACTTCCGGATTCTTCAACTTGAGTTTTGAAAACAGAAGCATTCCGTACGTATTGTCCAGCGGATGAAGAAGATTGTAGGCAAACATTTGGTTCATGGACTCACTGATTGCATCAAGCCACTTTTGATCGGCCTCCACAACCAGCAAAATATCCGGATCTTTCTCAGTAATCACCTTCAAAAAGCCTTCATGGTTTTCGTTGTACATCAGCACGTTTGCCGATAGCACTTTTAAACGATCCCCGGCAAATGCATTCGGGACCTTTTTGGGCGCTAGTTTTAGATAAGGGAAGATCACCCACAGTCGAAAACATGCTGCGAGGGTTAAGAATGCTAGTAGAATAAACAGGGGAGTTGTAATATGGGGCACAAATGTCCAGGCTGCTATCGTGAACAGCGTAAAAATGGTTAGTTGAACAAATGGAAAGTCGAAAGCTTTGACAGACCAGTGATCCACCTTGATTAATGGAGCCAAAGTGGAAATTATGGCAAGGATTGAAAGTACAATCAAGATTGTGATAAGCATGTGACTTATTATCTAAAGCGCATAAAAAAACCGATAGCTTAAAGCTACCGGAGTTATGTGTTAACTAAAATACATTTATTTTACCCAAATACATCAGATACTAAAGACACAAGTAATAGTACAACAAAGATGAAAAAGAATATTCTTGCGATACCCGCAGCTCCTCTGGCAATACGGGTAAAACCGAGTACACCTGCGATTATTGCTATAATGATAAAAGTAACAGTCCATGAAAGCATAATTGTAAAATTTAGATGGTAAAAAGTGAAGTTGATTCCAACGCTCTTTTGAGCGCAATTCTCTCAACCTTATTGGTTATTTCCAGCCAGTTAATCTTCATAGTCCGGATGTACGTCTGTCCTGCCAGAACAGTAGAAAACCCGTAGAGTTCAGCAATTTTTTCCAACGCGATCTGGTCTTTCACTCTGACTCCCCTGACAAGTTTTTGGGCATCGGCCAGAATGGACTGGGATTCCCCTAATATTATCGGCTGGTTCTTTCTGTTTATAATTACGAAAATCCCTTTGATGTCCGTAAGTCTTCCTACTTTTTGTAAGATCGTCTTAATGCCATTTCCCTCCTGATAGAAATCCTGTAGAGGAAACCCTGACTTAAGCTTTCTGCGGTAGAGTTTAATCTTTGGCTGAATCTTAATGGTGCGGTCTCGAACATTTCCTGAATTGAACATAACTAATCGTTTTTGCCTCATATATATGGAAAAATCATTCCAATAGAAAAAGATAATCTGAGGGTCGCTGTGCTCGTAAAGGTGTAGAAATAATTCAACAGGTGTTGACACACTGCCACGTCCTCAAGGCTATTCCAGGCAATAATTGCTTCCTGACGCAATGGCACGCTTTTTCCATTTAAATGGGAAAACAATAAAAAAATCTACATGAAATACGACCGTTCAGAAATTCTGATGAAAAGCTTAATCCTATTTATAACCGTACTTGTGTTGGCAGCTTGCTCCAACAAAAAAAGCGACAAGTTAGCCGCCGAATTTGAACAGCAGAAGAAAGAAATGGTACAGAAACTAGAGCAAATTGAATCTGATATCAGCGACGCCATTGAGGACCTGGAAGACAAACTCAATATCAATGAAGGTCCAATTGAGAGAAATCTTGAAAAAGCAAAATCAGATTTGGAAGAAAAAAAGAATGACGTTAGAAAGTCATTTAGAAAGACAAAAAATGCTACTCAGGATAATTGGGAAGATGTCAAATCTGATGTTAACAGTACACTGAAAGATATCGAAGGTGAATTCAATAATCTAAAAAAAGACATCAAAACCACTCTGGAAGGAATAGGAGATGAGCAGTAAATGTACTCTGTCCTGAAGAAACTAAACAAATGGTTCAATATCAACAAATCATGAAATGAACTTTAATATTAACGAAGGAATAGGCCTTGCACTTAATAAGATTGAAACTTGGCTAGAGTCATTGGCCATCATGCTTCCCAATTTAGTCGTGGCTGTGATCGTCTTGATAGCTTTCTTTTTCGTAGCACGGTTCACCAGGAGTCTGACAAACAATGTCTTGAATAGGTTTTCGAATAGAGCTGCAGTCAATAGTCTGTTTACAACGCTAATTCACATCCTAACCATTGGCATTGGATTAGTCATAGCCTTGAATGTGCTCCAGCTGGAACGAACAATTACCTCACTCCTGGCTGGTGCAGGAATCCTTGGCCTGGCTCTGGGATTTGCTTTTCAGGACATAGCTGCCAATTTCATATCTGGAATCCTTATGGCTTTTCGGCAGCCCATAAAGGTCGGAGACATAATTGAAACGAATGATTATCTCGGTAAGGTTGAAGATATTAACCTTCGGGTGACCATTCTTCGGACCTTTGAAGGTTTGAATGTGATTATCCCAAATAGGGACGTTTTCCAGAAACCGCTCACAAACTATACAAAAACCAATGATCGGCGTATAGAGCTGGAACTTGGAGTTTCATATGCAGACGATTTGGAAAAAGTACAAGCTGTTACTGAAAAGGCTATTGGTGATTTGCCCTTTCTTTTGAAAGGGAGAGACGTCAATTTATACTTTAGTGAATTTGGCAGCAGCTCCATAAATTTCCAGGTGATGTTTTGGGTGGAATACCCGGACCAGCCAGGTTTTTTAAGAGCCAAGAGTGAAGCGATAATTGCCATAAAGAAGGCCTTTGATGAAAATGACATTACCATTCCATTTCCAATACGCACGCTGGATTTTGGTATTAAAGGAGGTGAAAAACTTTCGGAAATGGAAATCTCCAGGCCATGAAAAATGGCAGCAATTAAATTGTTACTAAACTTCAAATTTATATTTAATGAAAACTAAGATAATCGTATCAGTATTATTGTCAGCAGCTCTTCTCATGATCTCATCAAAAGGCTACTCGCAATTATTCTCTACCAAGCTCAAAGTGACTGTAATCGACGGCTTGGGCAATTTTACCGAAGGAGCCGCAGTCACCTTATATACATCTATAGATGACTATCGCTCAAATCAAAATGCTGTCATGGCAGGCGAAACTGATGAAAAAGGTAGAGTCAAATTCAAAGACCTGGAGCAGATTGTATACTTCATCGATGTAAGAAAAGATGATAAGAACAACAATGGACAGGGAGTACAAACAGGTCCCATCGAGAAGGGTAAAGTGAATAAGGTCAATATAGTGATTGAATAATTCTCTGCCTATCTCATATAATAATAGAAAATTTAAAACAACGAACAATGAATATACAGGACATAAAAGAATCGAAAAATAAGAATGAGTACGAAAAACGCATCAAAAAAATTGCTGATACGCTGGATGAGAGGCTAAGCTTCCTCAAGAATGAGAAAAGCAAGGTTGAAAAATCTGCAATAGAATCTTATGAATCCAAGATTCGGTTTCTGTCAGATAAGAGAGATAAGGTCGCACTCAGGCTAGACGAGATCAAATCTACAAGTCAGGAAAAATGGAATGAAACATATTCCTCAGCTCATGAGGAAATTAAAAAAATTTCCAGTGAAGCTGAAGAGGCCTATGTCGGAATGAAAAATGGGTTCAGTTACTTATTCGAAAAATTGAAGTAATGACAGGAGATTGGCTAAAGGACTGTACGTTGGTTTGATAGAAGAATAACTGCTCTCAGGAGTCCTTATGTTTATTGGCTGACAACCAGCTTATTCTTAACAATAGTCCGCTGAGATTTTTATGAGGGGGTCTTTTTCTTAAAGCTCCTCTTTTAGCTTTTGTCCATCATGCCCAATTGTCTATCATGACAATCAAAAGTTTTTTGTAGTGATCCTTCGGCGTTTCGTAGTCTAAATAAAAAAGTCAGCATACCTGCTGACTTTTCATTCTTAAGTGACTTTGTCATGATTCAATCACATTTTTTTATTGGATTGATAGTCAATGAATTGTAAGAGGCAATTGAAGTTTTAGAAAACTAAACAGTTCTATTCTGGGGAAGCCTACATATGGTCCAACTCTATGTGCAAGATCCATTTGACTTCAGAGAGCAAATTGATCATTTGTTGATAACAATGACTGAGATGATGGTTAAAGAACAAGCCATCATTGATTCGCAATTTGCATCACTCAAAATTGTTAAGCACGCTACAAAAGAAGAGTTATTCAGACTGATCCCTCGAGCGAAGGAATACTTAAATGATAACCTGGCAGGGCCAATCACATTGGATGTACTTAACAGTGAAATTGGCCTTAGTAAGTATTATTTGCACCGTCTGTTTACGGAGGTGTTTGGGTTTTCTCCTTTGACTTACTTATCCAAAATCCGCTTAGAAAAAGCCCGGCATAGTTTACAATATTCTATCGACACGATGTTGAAAATCGCAATGGCTTGTGGGTTTAGTGATCACTTCCGTTATTATGTGACTTTATTCCAATTAAATATAGTATTACCCCTGGCCCTGATTTTACTCTTCCGATATCCCATCGATAGTCTGCGCTTCGATCCAAATCTTGGACTAATTTATTCATTTCATCAATAGAATAAGTTCTCAGAGAAGAAACTATACCATCCCACCAAATAGTAATCGGCAGGATGGGAGCCAAGTAGGTGAAAACTATCCTCATAATACTAAAAGGCCGAATCATTGGAGTGATTACTAAGACAGTCAGTGGAGAGAAAAGCATGGCCAGCAAACTCGAAAAACTCCGTTCCTGAGCCTCAAATATCGCAATTGAACTATTCGAATCTACAGCATTTTGCAAGATGCGTTTGGCATCAAGAGGCCTAAAATGATGAAAGGATAAAAATAACGTTCTTAGTCCTTTCCACTTAGCGGAGACATTCCTTGCATCAACGGATTCACGAATAAAATCAAAGTTGTCTGATTGTTTTTTTGTGTGCTCAAAAGCCTTGAGGTTTGGATAATAGTCTGTCAAAAGAAATTTTAGTTCAGGCACATTTTTTTTCAATTCTTGATTCAACCAAATCAATCCACCACCACCTCCCGAACCAAGATCAATGATTTGGTTGGTATTACTTTCCTTTAGTGCATTGTCTAGAATCGGTAGAATAGGCTGATACATTTTGGTGAAATTTGCTAATGCCTGTAGAAAATCTGTCGCGTAGTTTCTGAGCCTGGAGGGAAACCATCGTTGGTCGCCAAATTCAAATAGGTGTGCTCTTGCCATTGTTGTCATTTTTTATAAGTTGATGAATTGAACCGGGGAATTTTAAATAAAGCAGCGGAAGTATTTATCCGCTGCTGTTGTTGTGTCTACAGGTTATTAGACCGGTAGAGCATTTGATTGTTACCCGTTTTATTTCTTTCTAAAGCGTTGGTTTAGGGTATAGCCTGTGAACTGGCACTTAATAAAATATTGCCCTTCTGTTAGTTGAAAAAGATCCAAAGAGATAGGTGAAATAGATAAGTCAGTTATCCTTACCTCCCTTATTCGTTCGCCGGTAATTGAATATACCTCAATGGATCTTATGTCTTTCTGTTGTGTACTATTTAGGCCAATGTTTAATTGATGTTGAGCTGGTACAGGATATACTATGAGTCTAGGATTTTGTGCTATCATCAATACTTCACTTTGTAAAACTTTGAGATCAAATGCTAATGAAGCTGAGCCACCGTTTCCGTCACTTGCGGTTATTGTCACAACAATAGAGGCTACATCTGATTCTGATGGGGTTCCTTCAAGCGTGCGGCTGTCTGGTAGAAAACGAAGCCACTGGGGTAATTTTGTATCATCTTTCAATGATGCACTATAGCTCAGCAGATCATCATCTTCATCGGTAAAAAGAGCTTTATCAAACTGAAAGCTAAATAGCAAACCTTCAGTTGCTTGCTGACTTGGGATTGAATTTGTTGAAACCGGAGGGTCGTTGACATTGAGTACCTCTAAGTCAAAACTGTCAACCACTTTGCCACCATTTCCATCATTGGCTTCAAGTACGATACTAAAGTTGCCTATATCAGTTTGGGTAGGTGTGCCTTGAAAGGTTCTGGTGTTGGATGAAAAATCTAGCCATTCAGGGAGTGGGGAGCCATCGGCTAAAGTTGCACTATAGATGAGCACATCATTCTCCTCATCTAGGAAGACAGTTGTCAGAAATTCAAAGGAATAGGGTGTGTCTTCCATTGCCACTTGATCAGCAATAGCATTGACCACCACAGGTGCATCGTTAACAGCTGTTATAGTGAGGGTAAATTGATCAACAACGAGCCCTCCCTTTTGATCATTAGCTGTGATTCTAAGGATCAGACTACCGATGCTTTCATAGGAAGGAGTACCAATGAGCGTACCGTTGACACTATTGAAAGTCAACCAATCGGGCAGTGTACTATTATCGTTCAAACCGTTGGGAACTATGCCTGCGCTATAGATTAGTTCATCATTGTCAGGGTCTACAAAAGTCTGATCAGGAATTTGATATGTGTATAAGGCATCCTCAGGAGTGCTTTGATCTGGGATCTGCTGGGCTATCTGAGGTGAATTATTCATGTTGACTTCTATGTCGAATGTCTGGGAGATCATTCCCCCGTTGCCATCATTGGCAGTCAGTTGGATACTGATAGTACCCACTTGCGCAAGTGATGGCGTACCACTGAAAGTTCTTGTGACAGCATCGAAGGTGATCCAACCTAGCAAGTTGGCATCTCCAATTTGCTGAATATCATAGCTTAGTTGATCACCAAGGTCAGGATCACTAAAGGTGCTTTGCGAAAATTGAAAGTTAAAAGCCTCCGTGGCACTTGCGAATTGTTGTTGAATCTCTTGAATGACTACTGGTGGATCATTAGTGTTCACAATCTCCAGATCAAATTCATCTGTGACACTTCCTCCATTTCCATCAGCAGCAGTTACTTGGATCGAAATCACTCCCACATGATCATTGTTGGGGGTACCGTTGAGAGTTCTGGTGGTGGCGTCAAAACTCAGCCAGCCTGATAGCTGTGGTTCTCCAGACTCATTTGCCGAATAGGTTAGTACATCTCCTAAGTCTTGATCATCGAATGTGTTTAATGCAAACTGAAAACTAAAGGCTTGATCCTCAGTGGCCGATTGATCAGGAATGGCATTGAGTACTGTTGGCGTGTCGTTGGTATTGACTACTTCAATATCAAATGCTTCCATTACGGAACCACCCTTGCCATCATCAGCAGTCACTTGGATGCTAATCGTACCGACGTGATGATTAGCTGGCGTCCCACTAATTGTGCGTGTAAACGGATCAAAGGACGTCCATCCTATAATGGAAGACTCGCCTGCTTCTACTACACTATATGTGAGTACATCATCTGCGTCTGCATCGCTAAATGTACCACTTGAAAATTGAAAACTAAAGGCCTGATCTTCGGTGGCCATTTGATTAGGAATAGCACTGCTTATGGTTGGAGGGTTGTTGGGTGGTGCTAATACCGCAAGGGTAAATACTTTCTCAAAGGAACCTTGAATATTGTTTTCTACTCGCACCCTTACGGAGTATGAGCTTTGGGCTGCCATATCCAATGGCGCATTGATACGAAGGTCTTGCCCCTGGATGTTAAATGCACTATTACCTGTGTCTCCCAAGCCTGACACTAGAGAGTAAACAAATGAGGTGTTGGCATTTGGATCAATAGCGGCCAAAGTACCGACCACCGTGTTTGCGGCAAGTCCTTCATACACGTATTGTTTGGTAATCAGCAGATCAGTAGGGGATTCCGTATCTTGTACAAACACTATGACATTCTTGGTTAGATAAATCCCGCTGCTGTTGATTACCTTAATACCAACCCGTGGCACAGTTGTTATTTCTTCATCCAGGATGGTTTCAGTGGTATACAATTGGTTGTTTATCAGTTTGAAATAAGCATTAGCAGAATTGAGCAGAGGAACCAAGCTGTAGGTAAACGTTTCATTGGCGTCCTGAGTGGCTGCACTCACCGTTCCGATTAGTGTATTCGGTGGTAGGTTTTCATCTACTGTATTAGGTGTAATCAATATATCAGTCGGTCGTCCGTAATCTAGGATGCTTATAACCAAAATATTTTCAAATACATAGTTAGAAGAGTTGGTCGTACGTACTCTGATACGATACTCTGATTTTATGTCAAAATTGAAGACTGAACTGGACCTTAGTTGATTGCCGAGTAGGTTGAATGAGCTGTTATCGTTGTCACCTTCTCCTGCAACAAGCATATAGGTATGTGTTTCTCCTGAGGTAGGATCACTTGTAGATAGGTTACCAACTAGTGTATTAATGGGTTGATTTTCCTCTATTTCCCCATAATTTCCTAGAGTAATATTACTAGGACCTTCCGTCTCATAAGCTTGAATGGTGACTTGTCGCTCGAAAAATAGACCATTCGGATCTTGTGTTCTAATTCTAACACTAAAAGTATTTTGTACGTCGTAGTCAAAGATTTGATTGGTGCGAAATAGGGTATTGGAAATAACAAATTTGTCGTTGTCGGTGTCTCCAGGCCCTGACACCAGAAAATAATCAAATGCCAAATGATCTGCCACTTGATGGGCATCTGCGTCTTCTGTTTTGAGTCGACCAACCAAAGTATTGACGGGTTGATTTTCCAATATGGAGTTACTGCTCAGAAGAATGTCAGTAGGTGCAGTGTTGGATCGAATGTTGATGGTAATAATTTTTTGGTATGTTAAACCTTCGGGGTCCATGGATTGCACCCTAATGCTATAGGTATTTTTTAAAGAGGCGTTAAAAACCTCTGTGGATTTTAGCTGTCGACCAATAATTTGAAATGAGGTATTATTGTCGCTACCTACTCCCGAAACTAGGGAATAGCTAAATGTGGAAGCTTGGTTCAGGGTCTTTTCGTCAATACTTGAAAGTATACCAATATTGGTTCCGATAGCTTCATTTTCATCCATGAAGTCCCTGGAAATAGTAATATCTGTGGGAGGGTCATTGGGTATCACGTGGATAATCATGGCCTTTTCAAAAAATAGTCCATCAGGGTCGGTAGATCGGATACGGATGCTATAAGTGCTTTTGACATGTCCATCAAAAATAGCGTTGGATGTAAGGATACCGTCAGTTGCTCCAAATTGAAAAGAGTTGTTATCATCATCTCCCGGACCGGCTGCAAACGAATAAGTAAAGCTATTTTGGTTAGTCGTTTCCTGATCTTCTGAGTACAAAATTCCAACAATTGTTCCGATCGGGTTGTCTTCATCAATTTCATAACTATTCAAAAAGATGTCTGTTGGCGCATTATTGTCTATTATTAATATAGACATAGGTTTTTCAAAGGTATGTCCCTTGCTGTCTAGTGTGCTGACTCTGATGCTAAATATATTTTGTACATCAAAATCAAAGATTTGATTGGAAATCAATTGCTGACCATTGATAGTAAATGCGGCATTATCTGTATCGCCAGGGCCAGAAACCAAATTGTAAAAGAAGGCGCCTTCATTATCCACATCAATCGAACTTAATATACCTATTGTAGTATTAATAGGAGCTCCTTCGATAATTGTATTTTTGGTAAGCGTAATGTCAGTAGGAGGGTCATTGCCGATTACATGAATAGTAAAAGCTTGTTCATAAGAGGCGTTAAAATCGTCTTCTACCCTCAGTCGAATGTGGTAAGTGCCACGAAGTACGTTGGTCGAAGTTCGTACAAAGGTGGAATTACTGATGCTGGAATAAATAGTATTAAATAGCGCATTGTCATCTGAACCAGGACCTGCTACCAATGAAAAATAGAAGTACCTACCAGGTACGGTTGGATTTACATCTGGATCGCCGGCTTTCAAAAAAGAAAAAGTATGATTGACTCCAAGTCCTTCATCGAATGTGTTGTTTACAAGAGTGATGGATTCAGGTGGTTGATTTTGGCCATAAGCCTGCAGACTGGCAAACATGACTAGCACTAGCTGTAACAGTAAACTTTTCATAGCATTTGATTTTTGATTCGTTTGTTTATTTTTTTCGCGCAGTTCATTTCCCTATTTATCAATTGGATTATTGAGGAAGAATAAGATGTAGCCTTGCAGTCAGTTCATCGAAACTGACCTTGAGGCTAAAGAGTTAAAATTATGAGGCCGCAGCTCAAATCGTAAACAGCTATATCCCAAACTTCATAAACTATGTAACATGGCCTATTGTGACCATTTAGGGCTATTTTTAAACAAAAGGTTAGTATTGTCCAATCATGATTTAGATTAATCAATGGACTTTGAGCGCAGAAAAAGAAAACTACTCTTGATGGTCTGATTACGAAAAGCTAAGAAAGGGATCAGCTGTTCCTTTGATTGGAAACCCATTTTTCTGGATTGGCCACATATTCTGATGGGGGTAATGCAAATTTTTCTCTGAAGCATTTTGCGAAGTAGGAAACGTTGTTAAAGCCTGAGGCATATGCAACCTCCGATATATTCAAAGCTTCAGATTCTAATAACTGTGAGGCCCTTTTCAGTCGCTGATTCCGAATAAATTCACTAGCCGAGCTATTGACTAGCGCTTTAAGTTTTCTATGCAATTGCATTCTACTCATGCCTGCTTCTCGTTGAAATTGTTCTACCGTAAAGTCAAGATTTGAGATGTTTTGTTCTACAATAGTCTGTACTTTTTCTATGAACTCCTTGTCTGGAGGAGTAATACTAATGGAAGATGGCTCAAGGAAGATCATGTCACCAAACCTCTCACGCAGTGTTTTTCTTTGAGTTATCAAATTGAGTGCACGGACTTTGAGTTCCTCCTCTTTAAACGGTTTTAGTACATAATCATCTGCTCCCGTTTTTAACCCCAGTATTTTGCTATCCAGATCAGCCTTGGCGGTCAATAAGATGACAGGGATGTGACTGGTCAACTCATCGGTTTTTATTTTTTGACAAAACTCGATACCATTCATTTCTGGCATCATTAGATCAGAAACTATTAAATCGGGTAATTTCTCATGTGCTATTGTTAGGCCTTCTTTGCCATTCATAGCTTCAAACAAATCGTACTCGTCCTGAAAAATGCTTTTTACATAGCGCCTTACATCATTATTGTCATCGACCACTAAAATAGACTCGCGCTCAACGCTAAAACATTTCTGATTGAGGGTGTCGGAGTCAGGATTTTTCAGAGTAATGGTTTCTGCTATCGAAGTGATGGTCTTTGATTCTACCACTGCCTGATCCCATATGGGAACGGTCACCTTGAAGCTGGTTCCAATGTTTTCTTCGCTGTCAACCTCAATGTTTCCCTGGTGTAGAGCAACTAGTTCTTTAGTCAACGCTAATCCAATGCCAGTCCCGCCGATAGAATGATCCAAATTTACTTGGCTGAAACGTTCGAATAATTGTTTGATTTTGTTTTTAGGGATTCCAATGCCATTGTCAGCAACTACAATTTGGTAATCTTCGCCTAGCTGACCAGCAGTTATAGATACTTGGCCACCCTTTGGGGTAAACTTGATCGCGTTTGATAGCAAATTATAAATTACCTTATGCAACTTATCCCGATCAAATGAGATAATGGATTCTTCTTGAGATATCTCAATGTTTAAGTTTATTTCTTTCTGTTCAGCAAGCGACCAAAAAGAATGAGACAGGGAGGCAATAAATGTATTGATATTTGCTTTGGATAGATTCAGCTTCATGCTCCCTGCGTCTAACTTGGATAGATCAAGGAGCTGGTTGACCAATTCCAGCAGTCTCGCCGCATTGTTGTGCATCATTTTATAGAGCACCTTCTTACTACCATGCGATTCTTTATGAATAAGGCGTTCCAAAGGGCCTAGTATAAGTGTAAGCGGAGTTCTAAACTCATGCGAAACATTAGTAAAAAAATGTGTCTTTATTTCATCAAGCTCTTCTAATTTCTTATTGGCTTTGGTCTTAATTTTATACCTGCTGTAGAGTATGAGTGCTATGATTATTACAAAGAGAGAAACTAAGGTGAGATAGTTTCTCAGATTTTCCCCTTTAGTTATCTTGAGTTGATTAATTTCATTTTGAGCACTGAGCAGGTTGATTTCTTTTTCTTTTTGCTGACTTTCAAAACGAGCGGCCATTTCTGCGAGCTGTCCGGTTTTCTGTTCATTGAAAAGGCTATCACTGATATTTTTGAATTCAACATAGTAATGGAGCGCACTTTTATAATCATTTTGATGGGCGTAGATTTCACTTAGAATCTCAGAGGCATCCATGTAAATCAATGGAATACCTATTTTTTTAGCTAAAATCTGCGCTTCATGTGTACGCTTTTTAGCAAGTTCTATTTCATTCAACTGCATATGTGTATTGCCGATGGCAACCAACGTATAGCACTGGTCCGTTTTGTTATCAGTTTGTATTTGTACCTCTAACGCTTTGAGATAGTACTGCATGGCAGAACGATAATCTTTTAAGTCGAAATAAAAATTACCAATATTTGATTGAAGCTGAGATGTTTTTCTAGTTTCATTAAGTGATTCTACGATCCTCAGAGACTCCAGATAGTAGGGCAGCACCTGATCAAAATTACCCAATGCTCGTTGTACGATGCCCATGAGTTGGAGAATGTGAGATTTTAGAGATAAATCCGAGTGTTGATCTGACAATTCCAAAGCCTGCTGACAATATTCAAATGACTTTCTGTAGTCATCGGTTCTATAATATACCAATCCTATATTTCTCAATACCATGGCGAGTTCTAGAGAATGCTCTTCATATAATTCCCTGCTTTTTTGATAGTGATCTAGTGCAGCTAGAAAATCATGTTTATCCAAATAAATATTGCCTAAGTTGTTGTGAGTTTTCGCCTGCCAGATTGCATTCTTTTCACTTTGCGATAGTTTAAGGGCTTGTTTGAAAACAGTAAGAGCGCCTTCCCATTGGCTCATGGATCTAAGTGTCTTACCTTTTGAAGAAAGCGCTTCTAAGACCTTTTTATGATATTGATGATCAGATGCTAACGAAAATGCCATGTCAAAGTAGTGTAGTGCACTATCATAGTTCGCTTTTTTATGATTTAGATATCCAATAGCGAGCTGACTATTTATTTGTCCATGATAAAAATCGATGGCCGTAGCTAGTTCGAGTGCTGCCTGCGCATATGCTTTGGCGACTTCGGGTTTTGTTGCTATCATCGCTTCATGTAGCTCCAGCAATTGAATGACTCGACTGGTATCCGATATCTGCCCGGAGGTTTGTGATATGGTATATGCTGATGCACTGAGACTTCTCACAAATAAAAAAAGAATGAAGATTAATGAAGTTCCTTTACTCCATATTTTGTCTAAAATGGAAACATGAGGAGAAAGGTAAAAGCACTGGGGGCTAGACATGGGATTCATTCGAGAGGAGATTAAAAACTACTATTACCGCTGCAACCTTAGTTAATAAAAGTATGAAAATACTAAAATTGAAACAGATCTACCTGCTCAAACAAAGCAATGTGACATATGCATTAAAATTTGGGACATAGGTGTTTATTCAAAAGGGCAGTAGATCCATACATTTACTTATCAACAATACACGAGTATTAAAATAAGGTATCTCAGTTGCAAAAAATATTGGTTTAGCATATGCTTCCAGTTGCTGCCATTTCTGATTAGCAGTATGGAATCAAAAAGGAATAGCCCAAATCAGAGAATTGGCTATCTTTTAGCCGAAACTTAAACTAAACCATACGCCACTCTTGATACAGAGGTTAGCATTAACTAGAATGAAATACCTTATTGAAAATATTATTCAGCAGTTAGAGTCAGTCCAGAATGGGAAATTATGGATAGGTAGCACTTTTGATAGTAAATTGAATCAAGTAGATGAAAACTGGGTTTTTTTAAGACCCATTGAAAGTCTACACAGTGTAGCGGAAATAATTTCTCATTTGACATTTTGGAGGCAAGAGACAATTTTAAAAATCCAAACTGGAAAAGGAAGTAAAACTGATGATTGTGTGGAAAATTGGTTGGATAATGATAAGCTCAAAACTATAGGTTGGGATAATATTAAATCAGAATATGATAGAACTTTATCAGAATTGATTGATTTATTAAAATCCAAAAATGATGAATTCTTGAATGAGCTATATTATGATACAGATTTCAAAGGCGATTATGAATACCAATTTGTAATTAATGGAATGCTTCACCACGATATTTATCATTTAGGGCAACTTGGAATAGTAATAGAATATTTGAAGAAAAGGAACAAATGCTAACCATGTACATAAATAGTACCCTATCGAGCGATCCTTGTACGTTCCGAATTCCTAAAGCAAGTGAGTGTAAATTAAACTCTTTGTAGAAGTGTTGTCTCTGTTAATTTCCAATTACTTTCTACGATAGAATGAGAACATTATGAGAAACTTTTTTGACATAAGTTTCTCTAAAAAGAAATGCAATCCATCATTAACAATAACCAATTTACCATTTTTGGGTATTGCATACTAATTAAATTATGGGCAACTTGAGTCTTTATAATAGAGAAATGTAAGCATTAAAACGGCGACCAATATGGAAATAGATCAAGCAAAATCAGGTGCACGTGCGCTTTTTATCAGTCTGCTTTCTTAGCTGGCTTTGGAGTTAGCAGAGATTCTGCCGATAGAATAGATCAACTTGTAGATATGAGCTTTAGCAAAATTGAAGATGACAAATATCCTGAAGCTGTTGCAAGTCTTTTGAAAATATTACGAGAAACCCTAATTTATGCTCAAGAAAAAGGCCTTAAAGTCTTAACTGAAACGAGTGTGGATAAGGGAAAAAACAAAGCTTGTCCTGTATACCCTTTTGATGAATGGCCTCCCTTTTCCAATGGATGAATTAGAGAAAGGCTTTGACCATGTGACTAACACCTCAAAACTACTAATAACGCTTTCAACCACGTTTTTAGGATTTAGCGTAACATTTGTAAAAAAAGTGGAAGGTTTAAAGTTTGAAACTTGCTGGGATAAAATAACCATCTCATTTTCTTATTTGTTTTTTGTAATTACAATTGGTTTTGGGATTTGGGCCCTTTTAGGTGTCACTACGGTTCTGCAGCCAAAAGAAAAGTTGAGGTCCTGGAAATTCAACCCTTCTATTCGAGATAACAAAATAAGTACGCCATTTATGTTGCAAATTGTTTCATTTGCACTGGCTGCAATGTTTCTGATGCTATTTAGTCTGGGAAAAATCTGGGCCTAAATGGGATGTCATGGTAAACCCCCAGATACGGAGTGATCCATGAAAAGTCATTCGGCTATAAAATAAAAAAGTCAGCACGAGGTGCTGACTTTCCGTTCTTAAGTGACCTTGTCAGGATTACTTTCGGTGATCCTTCGGCGTTCCGAATTCCGATAGCCAAACCCAAATTCTTTTCAAGAATCTGGGTTTGTTGTTTAAACGCTTTCACTGAAACGAGTTTCGCTCAGCACTTAAACAACAAAACCCCAGCAATTTGCTGAGGTTTGTCTCTCCTCGTGACCTTGTCAGGATTCAAACCTGAAACCTCCTGAGCCGTAATCAGGTGCTCTATTCAGTTGAGCTACAAGGCCATCTATTTCTGCAAATATAGCTGAGTCTATTATTTTGTCTCAACCATTTACCAGTATTTTCAATAAAAAAAGTAGGACCGCAGCGGACCCATAATATTTGATTACCAACCAACGATTTTGTACATCGTGCCACCATAGCACCACCCAGGGCTTATAAACCAACCCCAGGGCCAATAGAAAAATGGAGGAGTAGGACAAGACGGAAGTGAGGTTTTGCACCGCTTCCATAAGCTTGGTTAGAGTGAGCGTTTGATTTCTCGCTGCTCAAATCCTTCGATTACATCACCTACTTTGATATCATTGAATCCTTTGATTGAGATACCACATTCGTAGCTATGTTTCACCTCAGCGACATCGTCCTTGAATCTCTTCAATTGTCCGACTTCACCTTCATAGGTTACAATACCATCTCTAATCAATCGAATGTTGTTGGCACGTTTCACGTATCCATCAGTTACGTAGCAACCTGCAACTGTTCCAACCTTAGTGATTTTAAACACCTCTCTTACTTCAATGTTACCAGTGATCACTTCCTCTACAGTAGGAGCCAATAGACCTTCCATTGCATCTTTCACGTCGTTGATCGCGTCATAGATGATAGAGTATAGTCTGATTTCAACTTCTTCTGTCTCAGCAATCTTCTTAGCTCCTCCTGACGGACGAACCTGGAACCCGATGATCACAGCATCCGAAGCAGAAGCCAATAGTACATCAGATTCTGAAATCTGACCTACAGCCTTATGGATGATATTCACCTGTACCTCAGAGGTAGAGAGTTTCAATAGAGAATCTGATAAAGCTTCCACCGAACCGTCCACGTCACCTTTCACAATAACGTTCAATTCCTTAAACGATCCAATAGCGAGACGACGACCAATCTCGTCGAGAGTAATGTGCTTCTTGGTTCTGATCGTCTGCTCACGTAGGATTTGCTCACGTTTGGTAGCAATCTCACGAGCTTCTCGATCAGACTCCATTACGTTGAACTTGTCACCTGCCTGAGGTGCACCATCTAGTCCAAGCATCTGAAGCGGGGTCGAAGGGCCAACCTTCTTAAGTTTAGTTCCTTTATGATCAAACATGGCTTTCACCTTGCCAAAGTAAGATCCTGCCAAGACCACATCTCCAACTTCCAAAGTACCGGACTGTACCATCATGGTAGTCACATAACCGCGACCTTTGTCGAGTGATGCTTCTATGATAGAACCGACCGCTTTTTTGTTGGGGTTGGCTGTGAGTTCGAGTACTTCAGCTTCCAACAATACTTTTTCAAGTAAGTCTTCAATACCTTGTCCTGTCTTCGCTGATATCTCCTGGCACTGATATTTTCCACCCCAGTCTTCTACCAAAATATTGATAGCAGATAAGGCTTCTTTGATTTTATCAGGGTTAGCATTTGGCTTGTCGATCTTATTTATCGCAATGATAATCGGCACCCCGGCGACCTGTGCATGATTGATGGCCTCTTTGGTTTGTGGCATCACGTCATCATCTGCAGCGACCACGATGATTACAATATCCGTAATTTTAGCACCTCTGGCACGCATTGCTGTAAAGGCTTCGTGACCCGGAGTATCCAGGAATGCAATTTTTTTGCCTGACTCAGTCATCACGTCATAAGCCCCGATATGCTGCGTGATACCTCCGGCCTCGTCAGCTGTGACTTTTGAATCTCTTATGTAATCCAGTAAAGAAGTCTTACCGTGATCGACGTGTCCCATAATAGTAACAATAGGCGCTCGATCTTCAAGTGATTCCTCGGTATCTACTTCTTCGATTACATCTACTTCTTCATCCTGGGTAGTGAAATCCACATTGTAGCCAAACTCATCAGCAATGATGGTGATGGATTCGGCATCCAATCTCTGGTTGATCGAAACGAACATACCCAACGACATGCAGGTAGAAATGATATCATTGACAGAAACGTCTAGCAGACTTGCGAGGTCATTTGCAGAAACGAATTCAGTCACCTTAAGTGTTTTCGATTCTTCCTGCTCTTGCATTAGCCTTTCTTCCTCGGCATCTGCGACTGCGGATCTTTTCTCTTTTCTATATTTTGATCGACTTACATTAGAGCTTGTTTTCCCTCCACTTAGTTTAGCAAGGGTTGCTTTGATTTTATCTTGAATCTCTTTGTCGGTAAGTTCTTCTTTAACGACTTTTTTCTTGCCCTTATCAAATCGGCCGCCTGACCCCGATCGTCCACCACCACCGCGTGGGCCACCACCAGCATCCTTCTTGGAAGTGCTGATTCTTTTCCTTGGTCGTTTTTTATCACCTGAGGTATCAGACGATGCGACAGGTTTGCCTTTATCAGATTTACTTGGTGTTTTCGGCAATTCAATTTTGCCCAAAACCTTCAGTCCTCTTAGCGAGTCGGCCTTGGCCTCTATTGTCTTATTTTCTTTCTCAAGTGGAGCTACATCCTTGGCTGGTTCTGTAGGCGCCGCTTCAGGAGGGGTTTCGACTTCTTTTTCTTTTGCTGCTGTATCTTCAACTGGAGCTTCTTCTACTTTCGGCGTCTCCTTTGGAGCTTCCTCGGCTTTTGGCTCTTCTTTAGCTTCCTCCTTGACTTCAGCTTTAGGTTCAGTCTTCGGTTCTACTTTAGGCTCCGGCTTTGGAGCAACTTCTTCCTCTTTTTTAGCTTTGCTGTCAAGGTCTATTTTGCCTACTACTTTGAAACCTTGAAGTTTTGGACTATCCACAGATGACTCTTCTGCTTTGTCGCCTTCTTCCGCTTGCTCAACTTTCGAAGGAGCGTCTTCTACAGTTTTTTGAGTGTTGTCGGTAATCAGAATTTCTTCTTCTTTTTTGGCTTCTTCTTTTGTTGGAACGGATTCGGCAGTGATCACCACATTATCGCCTGATTTGGATCCAATGGTTAACCCACTTGCTTCTTCTTTTTCATGTGCAGAATCAGCATATTCTTTTGCCAGCATGGCATATTGATCCGGGGTCAGCTTGGTGTTGGGGCTCCGCTCTATCTCATGCCCCTTGTCAGACAAGAATTCAACCACGGTATCAATACCGACGTTGAGTTTTCTTGCAGCCTGATTGAGTCTTATCATTTTACCTTCAGCCATAGTCAATTAAAAAGTATTCTTCTGATTAGTGATTAATCAGTTATTGTTCAAATTCTCGTTTTAAGACACCCAAAACATTGTTGATGGTCTCTTCTTCCAAATCAGTTCTTCTAAGAAGTTCATCCATTGAAAGGGTCAATACACTCTTTGCCGTATCCAAACCGATCTTTCTGAGCTCGTCGATTACCCAATCTTCGATTTCATCTGTAAATTCAGCCAATGCCACGTCTTCTTCTTCCAACCCATCTAGCTCTCTGAATACATCGATCTCCATTTCTACCAATCTACTGGCCAGTTTGATATTTTGTCCGCCTTTTCCGATCGCAAGCGAAACCTGATCTGGTTTTAAATAGACAGAAACACGTTTGTTTTCTTCTTCTATTTTGATGCTGGTAATCTTCGCAGGGCTCAGAGCTCTGGTAATGTACAAATCTAAGTTATCGGTGAAGTTAATCACATCAATGTTCTCATTTTGTAATTCTCGTACTATACTATGAATTCTGGATCCTTTCATACCCACACAAGCTCCCACCGGATCGATTCTGTCATCATATGATTCTACAGCCACTTTTGCTCTCTCTCCTGGCTCTCGGACGACTTTCTTGATGGTAATAAGCCCATCGTACACTTCTGGCACTTCGCTCTCGAATAGTCTCTCGAGGAAAGTTGGAGAAATCCGGGATAGGATAATTCTAGGGTTACCATTTACGATTTCTACCCGATCTACAATAGCTCTGACAGAATCTCCTTTTCTATACCTATCCTTGCTGATTTGCTCAGATTTAGGAATAGTCAACTCATTTCCTTCTCCGTCGATCAGGAGCACTTCTCTACTGAGTGTCTGATAGACCTCACCATTGATGATTTCACCTACCAGATCTTTATATTTCTGGAAAAGAATGTCTTTTTCCAAATCTTTGATTTTCTGAATTAGGGTCTGACGTGCAGTCATCACCATTCTTCTTCCAAAGTCTAAAAGCTTTACTTCTTCTGCTACTTCCTCGCCAATCTCAAAATCCGGTTCTATTTTTCTAGCTTCTGTTAAGCTAATTTTATCATGATCCCAGATATCTTCAGAATTGTCATCTACAATCTCTCTAAACCTCCAAATCTCAAGGTCACCTTTGTCAGCATTGATAATGATGTCAAAATTATCATCATACTCAAACTTTTTTCGGATCATGGTTTTGAACACATCTTCGAGTATCCTAATCATGGTAGGACGATCTACATTTTTGCTTTTAGCAAAATCCGAAAACGACTCTATTAATACAGAACTATCCATTTTATTATTTGAATGAAACTAGAACAATAGTTTTATTTATATCCACAAAATTAATGACCTTGTTTTCGGTAGTTTTTTTCTTCTTGTCGAGCAAAACCTCAATTTCAATCGACTCCTCATCTACCTTTTTGAGCTGACCCTCTACTTGAGAATTGTCATTCAAAGTCACTTTAATATTCTTTCCAATGTTTTTTACATATTGTCTGTTCAGCTTCAGTGGATGATCCAACCCTGCCGAAGAGACTTCTAATGTCAAAGGTTCGCTAAGCTCGATTTCCTCATCGATAAAATGAGAAACTTCTCTACTCACTTTTGCACATTGTTCGATAGAAATTCCCTGGTCACCGTCGAGCAGTACAATGACCTTTCCACTGCGGTCATTCCCTTTTTTGATAATGTCTACAAGAAACAAATCTTCTTGCTCTGCTATCTTATCCTCTACTACTACTTTGATCTTATCTACGATGTTTTCAGTCACAATTTCTACCATAAAAATAGGGGACTCAGGTCCCCTCATTCCAGAAATCTATATTTCAAATGCAAATTTAGACTATTTATCGACCAAAACAAATATTTGATTGGAAATGAAATGATGTGATTTACCCTAAAAAAGAAATCAAAACGCCTGCTGCTACCGCTGAGCCTATCACTCCGGAAATATTGCTAGCCATAGCATACTGCAGAAGGTGATTTGACGGATCGTGTTTCAGTGCGATCTCATTTGCTACGCGAGAGGCCATGGGCACCGCTGAAAGGCCGGTAGCTCCAATTAGGGGATTGATTTTTTTCTTTGCAAAAAGGTTGTACGTTTTTACAGCGAAAATACCACCGGCAATAGATATGGCAAAGGCAATAAATCCTCCGACCACGATCATGATGGTCTCAACATTCAAGAAGGCTTTGGCTGTCATGGTGGCACCCACGGAGAGGCCTAAGAATATAGTGGCGGCATTCATAATAGAATTAGAGGCAGCATCAAACAATCGAAAGGTGTTACTGCCAATTTCCTTTACAAGATTGCCAAAAAGCAACATGCCTACAAGAGGTACAGAGGAAGGTACCATAATAGAGACGATCGTACCTAGCGCAATTGGGAAAAGTATTTTTACGGCCTGAATATTTTTTATTGGCCGTCCTGTTGGAAATAACTTGTCCTGTTTTTTCATGTTGATGGTCAGCTCGCTCTTTCGCATGGTCAATCGAACAACGAAAGGGATAATTACCGGAACCAGTGCCATGTAAGAATATGCGGCTATCGCGATAGGACCCAGCAAATGGGGAGCTAGCTTGATGGTCGTATATATGGCAGTCGGCCCATCAGCTCCTCCTATGATACCAAGCGAGGCCGCTTCTTTAGGGGTAAATCCCATCAAAATGGCAGCAATAAGGACAGAAAAAATGCCTATTTGGGCAGCTGCGCCAAAAAATGCCAGTCTTAGATTGCGCAGCATTGGACCGAAATCTGTCAGCGCACCGACGCCCATAAAAATGATAGGAGGGAGAAATCCAGTTTTTATCAAAGCATAATAGAGAAAATTCATTATGCCGTGGTGTTTGGCGATTTCAAGCAGGTTTAGACTTTCATCGATTTTTACAACCCCCATATCACCACCGGGAAAATTGGCAAGTAGGACACCAAAGGCTATAGGAACCAAAAGTAGTGGTTCGTACTGTTTTTTGATGCCGAGATACAGCAAGCCAAAGGCCACGAAGATCATTAAAAGACTTTCGGGGTGAGCTGCCAGATCACCAATGGCAGTCATTTCATATACTTTTCGAAGTAGTTCCATGGAGTAGGTTGGGTTAATTCAGTTTGAACATAACCTCATCATCGAAGATGTCATCTCCATCCTTGATACAGACTTCTACAACTGTACCGCTCTGATCGGCCTTCACTGCGTTGACAACCTTCATGGCTTCGATGTAGCAGACCACGTCTCCTTCGTTGATATGATCCCCGACTTTCTTTGGTGTTTCGGCTGAGTCCTTGGTCAAAAATACTTTTCCTTCCAGCGGAGCCAGAATCTCTTTTGTAGCTCCACCTGTCACTGGTGGTGCAGCGGGTGTCGATTCAGGAGAAGTCCCTGCCACCGGTGTACCGTCGTAAGAAATATTGACATTGAATTTTTCTCCATTCACGTCGACCTGTATTGATTTTGGGCCCAAATCCCAAGATTCTCCGGCGGCTGGAGTAGCTACCGGGGTTGAAGTTTGCGTTTTTTTCTTAGCAAGATCTGCTTCGAAGTCAGCTTTGGCTTTCCCCGACTTATAGTCAATGTATTGCTGTGGATGTAACGCATATTCGAGCAGTTCTTCTTCATCTTTACCAGTGTCCCATCCTTTTTCTGCCATCTCTTTTCTGAGGTCATCCAGGCAATTAGGAACGAGATCGGCTGGATCACCTTCAAAGAATTCTCTTCCTTGCTCGGCGGCCAGTTTTTTCAACTCCTCGCTGACCTCTCCTGGCAAGCGACCAGACTTACCCAGCATCATATCCCAGGTATTGTCATCGAGTAGAGACCATCTTTCCTTGCCTTTTTCCATTTGCATGACATTGACAAGGGCTGCATTTTTCACATATTGGCTGTAGGGTGTAACTAATGGTGGGTAGCCCATCATTGGCCAGACGTGCTGCACTTCATCAAAGAGTTTGATGAGCAGGTCGTCTTGTGAAAGCTGTGGCTTGTTGTTTTTTTCCATCCACTTATTCAGGCTCTTGAGATTGTTTTCAAGATCAGCCATCAGACTTCCCATCATTCCGCCAGGCAATCCCGGTGCAATAAGAAGGGAGTTCATCAATCTATTTTTTGGATTGATATAATAGCCCAGGAAATCATCTATAAATTCTTGAGTCAAGGATCTTACCTTCATGTAAGCCTTCATATTGATATCAGGCAGTGAATAGCCTGCGTCCTTTAAAACCTCGTGGACAGTTAGCAAATCTGCATGGACGGTGCCCCAAGACAACGGCTCAACAGCTACATCTACTATATCGGCTCCTGCTCTGACAGCTTCAAGCGATGACGTCACAGAGAATCCAGGTCCGGAGTGTCCGTGATACTGCACTAGGATGTCAGGATTGATTTCTTTGATACCAGCTACGATTTTACCAAGGGATACCGGTCTTCCAATACCAGCCATATCCTTGATGCATATTTCCTCGGCACCCAAATTAATGAGCTCTTCCGCCTTTTTAATGTAGTAGTCTACAGTGTGAATTTTTGAATAAGTGATACACAGACAAGTTTGAGAAATCATTCCACCGGCTTTTGCGAATTCGATCGACTTCTCAAGGTTCCTCGCATCGTTGAGTCCATCAAAGGATCTCGAAATGTCTGTGCCCTGAAGTTTTTTTACTTTAAACATCAATTTTCTAACATCGTCAGAAACCGGGTACATTCGTAGAGCATTCAATCCCCTTTCCAGCATTTGAGTCTGTATGCCGGCATCATTAAATGGCTGTGTCCAGGCTCGATTGGAAATGTTGGGATTCTCACCGTAGAGCAGGTTGATTTGCTCGAATCCCCCTCCATTGGTTTCTACTCTGGTGAAGCAGCCCATGTCTATGATGGGTTCGGCTACTTTGACCAGCTGATCTACTCGTGGCATGTACTTGCCAGACGATTGCCACATGTCGCGATATACTAAGCACAATCCTATCTCTCTACCCATGATTATTATTTTTTCTTTTTAATACTAGTTATTTGCCCTTTGCCTTTGGTAAATATTTCAACGGCCGACGTAATGGCGGCGATTTTATTTGGAGCTAAGTCTGCCTCTTGGGAAGATTGTAGGACGGTCGACTCTGATATAGGAACAAATTGATTAACAAAGCGTATTAAGAGGTTCCCCACGATGACCACACACAGTAGAACAATGAAAACTGTAATCATCCCAACGCCCAGAAGTAAAAAAGCTGTACGCAGTTCGTCAGTCATAAATTTTCTAGTGTATTGTAATTAACTTAATCGCAACTTAAATAATATTGTAGAAACCGATAGAATTCACATGAAAAATATTGAAACAGAAATTTTAATAGATGCACCCATAGAGGTCGTGTGGCGTGTGTTGATGAACTTCAACGCCTATCGGAACTGGAATCCCTTCCTAACCATCGAAGGAGATGCTATTCTCGGAAATAAACTGGATGTGATCATAACCATGGATGGCAGGCGCAATTTTTTTAAACCAAAAGTCGTGGCTCTTGAGGAGGGAAGACGGTTTGAATGGACAGGCAAACTTATCCTGAAGGGACTCTTCGCAGGAAATCACTATTTCAAAATGCATCCGGTCACCGAATTCCAAACCAAATTTATTCATGGCGAAAACTTCACAGGCTTGCTAAAGGGAGCTATTATGAAAAAAGTTCACGACAAGACAGTGAAAGGATTCGAATCTATGAATCAGGCGATGAAAGCCTATACTGAGGATCAGGTAATTTAGTATGCACGCATAATATCCACTGTTTGGCCTTGATCTCTGGCGCTGATTTTTTATTTTTGATAGTTCATTATTAGATTTTGAACCTCTAAATAAAAGATTATGATCACGTATGCGGAGGCAGTTCTTTACATTATCCCGGTGTTTCTTATACTAATGTCTGCAGAGGCCGTCTATGGTCTATGGGTCAAGAACAATACTTTTCGCAGTTTTGATACTATTACTGGTATTAGTTCGGGTATCACCAATTCCATCAAAGATCTACTAGGCCTGACCATCGTGATAATCGCTTATTCATGGCTCTACGAAAAACTGGCATTAGTTGAAATCAAGAGTACATTTTTAGTTTATGCTATCAGTTTTGTTGCAATAGACTTCTCATCTTACTGGATGCATAGGTTACGTCATCACGTGAATTACTTTTGGAATGAGCATGTGGTTCACCACAGCAGTGAGGAATTCAATATGGCTTGTGCTCTTCGACAGAGCATCGCCTCTTTTTTTGGGATCTACTCCGTGTTATTGATACCAGCAGCACTTTTGGGAGTGCCACCGCAGGTCATGGCCACCGTAGCACCGCTACACCTTTTTCTTCAGTTTTGGTACCATACCAGGCATATAGGCAAACTAGGATTTCTTGAATATATTATTGTTACCCCCTCGCAGCACAGAGTACATCACGCAATCAATCCCATCTATCTTGACAAAAACCTGGCGGCTATTTTTTGCATCTGGGATCGGGCTTTTGGAACCTTTCAGGAGGAGCTAGACGAGGAACCCTGCGTGTATGGTGTCAAAAAAGCACCGCTTACATGGAATCCCATACTGATCAATTTTCAGCACTTGTGGCTGCTCATCAAAGATGCATGGCACACCAAAAGCTACTGGGACAAATTAAGGCTCTGGTTTATGCCCCTGGGCTGGCGACCAGAAGATGTTAAAGACAAATATCCTATCAGCTATATCACAGACCCTAAAGATCAAGTCAAATATGAGACAATAGCATCGGGCTGGCTACACGCCTGGTCATGGTTTCAACTAGCTATGACGCACCTGCTTTTAATTTTCATGTTGATAAATTTTGTTGAGATAGGCTTCCCATTGCTTTTTGTTTATGGAGCGTTTCTTTACCTACATATCTATGGTTCCTCTTCGCTTATGGATCTGGACAAATCAGCCGTTTGGGTCGAGCTGGTCAAATGTCTTGGTGGGGTATATTGGATTTTACAATCAGGTGATTGGTTCGGTCTGAACACTTATTGGGCATTTGGCTCGATCGCTGTTATGGCATATCTTGTTTTGTCCTTATTCATCACCATTGGATTTGCTGTATGGGAGTTTGATGACCATAAGAGTATGGTGACTTCTACGTGATTTCTAACAACGGCATCAATTGATTCAGACAGTTAAAGGCTGTCTTTAACCACAATGAGCTCCTTCGAAATCTAGCCCAATAAATTAGGACATTTTTCGAAGGAGCTCAATTCGTGAGTTTTATTATGATCGCCTTATCAGGCAATTTTCTCTCTGCGACAGGTTTGGATTAAGATTTAGATTTTACCCAATCGTCTACCATAGTTTCTAATAGATCCAGAGGCACAGCCCCACTTGTCAATACTACATCATGAAATTCACGAATGTCAAATTTCTCTCCCAGACGTTTTTTTGCGTCCTCTCTAAGTTCTAATATCTTCAACATACCGATTTTGTACGCAGTGGCCTGAGATGGCATCACAATATGACGTTCCACCATTCTGACACACTCCCTTTCGCTACCCGACGTATTGTCTTGATAATAGGCTACCCCTTCTTCACGAGTCCATTTTTTTCCGTGGATACCAGTATCTACTACCAGCCTACAAGCTCTCCAGAGCTCCATTGCGAGACGACCATAGTCAGAATACGGATTAGCATACATTCCCATTTCTTTAGGTACATATTCACAGTATAAGCCCCAGCCTTCAGTGTAGGCCGTGTATCCGCCGAATTTTCTAAATTTTGGGAGCCCTTCGAGTTCCTGTGATATGCTGCGTTGCATATGGTGGCCAGGTATTCCTTCGTGGTACGCTAATGCCTCCATTTCAAATTTTGGCATATTTTCGGTATTCGCAAGGTTGGCGTAGTATGTTCCTGGACGGCTTCCATCCAGCGCCGGGCTTTGATAGAAAGCTTTTCCTGCTGAATTTTCGCGGAAAGCCTCCACCCGTTTCACGATCATATCAGCTTTTGGTTTTGTGATAAACAACTCATCCAAACGGCTTTTCATATTGTTGATGATAGCTGTTGCGCTGTCCATATATGCGATCTTGCCTTCATCAGTATTTGGGTAGTAGAATTGTTCGTCAGTTCTAAGGAATTCGAAAAAATCCTGTAATTCGCCTTCAAAACCTACCTGATCCATGATTGCTCTCATCTCGTTGTGGATTCGGGCGACTTCTTTCAAGCCGATTTCATGTATTTCATCCGAGGTAAGTTTTGTGGTGGTAGTTCGCGCCAGCGCTTGATTGAAAAATGCTTCACCGTCAGGAAACTTCCATGCACCATCGTCAGTAGTAGCTCTTTTTTCTTGCTCCGTCAGGAAATCAATAAGCGCTTCATAGGCAGGTTTTACACTGCTCATCAGAGCATCATTCGCACTGCTAAGCAAAGCCTTCTTGTCTGTATCAGACAGAGAATCCAATTTTTCCAGTTTGCCAGTGAAGTCAGCTAATAGTGTACTAGGCTCTCCTTCAGTAAATGGAGCACCCTCCAGGAGGTTTTTAGAATCTGCGATCACTCTTGGGAATACAAATTTTGGAGGTACGATTCCATTTTCCTCCCTCGTCTTCAAGTTTACGATCAACTGATCAAAAACCGCCTTTAGCTTATTGAGCCTTGAGACATAAGCTTCAGCATCTTCTTTATTCGAGATTTGATGCATGTTGATCATAAAAGCAGGTTTGCCCGAATGCATCCCAAACATTTGATTTACCGGGTAATTGTGGAAACGGTATTTGAAACTCTTGATTTCATCTTCACAGCTGGCCACGAATAGGTTGTAACTGACCTGAGTGTTTTTGTCCAGTGCATTATAGTTGATCGAATCCTTGATCCATTGCAATTCTTTTTTGGTGATTTCAAGCTCTTTCTGATTGTTTTCATCCGAGTAGTCGTCCCATTTGTCCTGATTCTTTTTGATACCTAAGTACGATTGAAACTCTGGACTTCTTTCCAGTCCATCATTGAATGACCGCTCGAAAAAATCATTCATTCTCTTAGATTCGGCTTCGATTTCGTCGGCCGTATAAGTGGTCTTTTCGCTCTGCGGAGTACAGGCACATACCAACAGAAGTAGTGCCATTATTGAGTGTTTGACTTGATTCATTTTATAGCTTTTGTTTAAATGATCTGCAATTTATACTAAATAAAAAAAATTAGGTCTACCACTTATCAAATTGGCTATCTTAGCTAAGAGAACCCCATATTTATTTGATTTAATGCATAAACCAATCTTATGAAACGAATCAGCATCATGATATTAGTACTCACTATGTCCTGTTCACTACTAGCGCAGGATGATCAAGGCCCACCAAAGGGAGAATTTTGGATAGGACTGCAATTTGCCATACCTGTAGGCACGTTTGCCGTTAAGATAGAACGAAACCTCGGATATGGAGGCAATTTAGGCGGGGTGTGGAACCCATCTAAATTCAGTAATTTTTTTCAGGTGGGGCTCGATTTGGGGGTCAATTATATGGGAAAAAATAAGACAGAAATTGCTGGTATTCCCATGAAGACTACAAATACACTTATTACCACTCATCTTGTGACCCGATTTAGAGTGCAGACCTCGTCGCATGTAAAACCCTATGTTGACTTGATGGGAGGCGGTAAATTTATTTCTACGACTACAAAATACAACAACGATTTGCTAGACACCATACTAGAAATAGAGGATGAATCTGTTTTTGCAGATCAAACCAATGGGGTCTGGAGCTATGGAATCGGTATCGGCTTTTCATTCAGAAAAAAATTCTTTGGCGCTGATTTTAGGATGCTCTATTTGGCCAGTGGCCCGCTGGAATACATATCACCCAAGAATCTCAAACAGGATATTGAAGGTAATTTCTTCTATGAGTATACCGAAATCAGTCGTACACATATGGTATTTCCACAGGTTAGCGTCAGTTTTGACCTATAATAGCATGTATGAGTTGGAGTGACATGGCGCATTGCTCGTCTTTACTTAATTTCGGGTTTTAAAAATCACCAATTATAAAATGAAAAAAATTGCTTTTGTTACAGGAGCCACTTCGGGTATTGGAGAAGCTATCGCCAAGATTCTGGCAAAGGATTATTCCCTCATCATATGCGGTCGACGTAAAGAGAAGCTTGAAAAACTGGCAGCTGAGCTTAATTCAAGCACTGAAGTACATACCTTATCATTTGATGTTTCAAATGCCACTGAGGTCGCTGAATCGATAAACTCATTACCAGCAGAATGGCAGGCCATATCGGTATTAGTAAATAATGCTGGCAATGCCCACGGCAGGGCACCAATACATAAAGGTGACTTGGCTGATTGGGATGCAATGATTGATTCCAACTTAAAAGGGCTGTTGTATGTCACACGTGCAATTTCACCTGGTATGGTAGAGCGCAAATCTGGCGACATCATCAATATCGGATCTATTGCCGGCAAGGAGGTGTATCCAGAAGGAAACGTGTACTGTGCTTCCAAGTTTGGTGTAGACGCCGCCACCAATGGGATGCGCATGGATTTGAATCCATACGGAATCAGAGTGATGGGGATTCATCCTGGCTTGGTTGAAACGGAGTTTTCCATGGTCAGATTCAAAGGAGACGAGTCAAAAAGCAACGATGTATATAAAGGCATGACTCCACTTTATGCTTTGGATATTGCAGAAATAGTCAAATTTGCCCTGGAGCGGCCAGCTCATGTGACTATGGCGGATATTACTATTTTTCCTACGGCTCAGGCGAGCAGTACTATTGTCAACAGACAAAATTAAGAAGTGCATGAATTGGAATAATCTAATGTCCTCAGCTCGTTTGGGCGATTCAAAAGAAAAACGGGTGAGCAATCCACTGCGTAGCGATTTTGAGATTGATTACGACAGAATCATTTTCAGTGCTCCATTTAGAAACCTGCAGGACAAAACGCAAGTGTTTCCACTGCCAGACCAAGATTTTGTGCATACCCGACTCACGCACAGTCTTGAAGTATCTAGTGTGGGGAAATCTTTGGGGAAAAATGTGGGCGCACGAGTGCTGGAAAATAACCCCGATTTAAAAAACCTGACACCTTTTGACTTCGGTGCTGTAGTAGGCGCTGCGGCATTGGCGCATGATGTAGGCAATCCCCCTTTTGGCCATTCGGGCGAGCAAGCGATCTCGGATTATTTCTTGCACAATCCAAAGGCGCTACAAATCAAAGAAAGAGTTTCGGAGGGAGAATGGGACGATTTGATCAGATTTGAAGGAAACGCACAAGGATACAGGTTGCTTACCAAAAATCAGAAGCAAGGACTCAGGCTGACCTACGCTTCTTTGGCAGCCTTTTCAAAATATCCTTGTTCATCAAGTTTGTCCTCACGAGATAAATCCAGAAAGAGCCAGAAGAAGTACGGATATTTCAAAGCTGAACAGGACGCTTTTAGCGAGATGGCAGATAGATTAGGTCTGGTCAGTCTTTCCGAATCAGAACCTGTTTTTGCACGTCATCCGCTATCTTTTTTGGTCGAAGCGGCAGACGATATATGCTATAGTATCATAGATTTAGAAGATGGCTTTGGTCTTGGATTGGTCACTTTCGAGGAGGCCAGAGATTTTCTGGCCGAGATACTGGGAGATAATTACCATCCTGAGAAACTGGAAAACATCGCTAGTGATAAGGAAAAAATCGGTGTGCTTCGCGCTGTGGCAATCAATACCTTGATCAGCCAGTGTTCCGAAGTGTTTATGCAGAACGAAGCTGATATTCTAAATGGCACTTTTGATCAAGCCTTGACTGACTTAATTCCAGTGAATAATACCCTTGAAAAATTAAGTTCATTCTCTATCAAAAGGATCTACCAAAGCCGGCAGGTACTAGAGAAAGAAGCTGCCGGATTCGAAATCATAGATGGACTGCTGGATGCCTTCATTGAGGCCGTTTTTTGCAAGTTTTACGACAAGGAAAAATATTCAGGCAGACACAAAAGTGTATATAGACTTCTGCCTTCAGAGGTTCAATTTAAATTGGACTGGGCGAAAAGCCCTTATGAGTCTACACTGGAAGTGACCGATTACATTTCTGGAATGACGGATAGCTCTGCTGTCAAACAATTTAAAATTTTGAAGGGAATTAACTTGGCATAAGGAAGGCCGAGTGATTATCTTTCTATTAAATAGATAATATGAATAATAAATGGCAACTACTTACTTTTCCTGATTCGGCTGATCTGGCGCAAGTTAGAGAACAGTTTCATCAGGCAATACAAAATGTAGCTGCTGTGGGTCGTTCTTTTTTGCCAACAAGCGAAGATGATGAGCATGCTAATCTTGAATGGGATTTTAGATTACAAAGACTTGTGGGACGATGGGTCGAAGGAGATGTAAAATTTAGATCCTCCATCAGCATAAATCGATTTGAGGTATATCTGGTAGACGAGAATTTCCAAACGATATCTTCTATTTCTATGCAAGGAATCACTCAGACCGATGTCATGGTTTGGCTCGAACATGAGCTGAGTAAGTTGGGGGCTGATTTTTCCAAAATAAACCTTACCTACCCATATGTGATTCCAGAGTATCCTACTGCCAAAAAAGAGCCTTTCAATATCGTAAGCATGCTTGCGTCTCAAGAGTTGAGCCGATTGTATCACAATACAGCGCACATGCTTTCTATAGTATTGAAAAAAGAAGAGTCTGCTTCAGAGATAAAGTGCTGGCCACATCATTTTGATATAGCAGCCAGAGTGACTCTATTGGATACTGGAGATCCTGAAACTTCGAGAAGTATAAATATGGGAATGTCTCCGGGTGATAAATATTACAATGAACCCTACTTCTACTGCTCCCCCTGGCCTTATCCAACCAAGAATCTGATTGATCTAAGTGACCTTCGGGCACACTGGCACCAGGACGAGTGGGTAGGGGCAGTCTTGCCTGTAAGTCAACTCTCGGACCATAACCTTATTCAAGACCAACGAGGGTTAATTCAAAGATTTTATACTAAAACATTTACCTTTTTAAAAGAGGTGCTTTAAATGGATATTTACCAACCCATCAAGTTACCATGTGGAGCCGTACTCAAAAATCGTCTGGCCAAAGCTGCCATGACCGAGCGATTCAGCAATGGTGATCTCAAACCCAACCAAAAACATAATATACTTTATGAAAAATGGGCACAGGGAGGTTCTGGACTACTAATTACCGGCAACGTCATGCTTCAGGCCGGACATTTAGAGTCCGCAGGCAACGTGGTCGCCGACAATGATAATATTACTGAATTTCAACGCTGGGCCAAATCGGCCACGAGTACGGGGCATCACTGTTGGGTACAGCTCTCTCATAGCGGTAGGCAGACTTCCATTTTCAATAATTTGAGACCCGTGTCTGCTTCTAATATTAAATTGAAAAAATTAGGATTTTTTGCCAAACCCAGACCGCTAAAAGAGGAAGAGATTTTAATGCTTATTGACCGATTTGCTGACAGTGCAAAACTCTGTAAAGAAGCAGGTTTTACCGGTGTTCAGATACATGCGGCTCATGGGTATCTGGTCAGTCAGTTTTTGTCTCCGAATACCAATAAGCGGACAGATGATTGGGGAGGAACATTGGAGCATCGTACGAGATTCTTATTAGAAATAATCAAGGCCACGCGCCAGGCTGTTGGGCCAGAATTTCCAATTAGTGTGAAACTCAACTCATCGGATTTTCAAAAGGGAGGATTTAATGAGGAGGAGTCGCTATGGGTAATTAAAAAACTTGAAGCGCTGGGTGTCGATTTGTTGGAAGTATCTGGTGGCACCTATGAAAACGCAGAATTCCTGCTGGCGGGTAATGTGCGACAATCAACCTTAAAACGCGAAGCTTATTTCCTGGATTTTGCTCAAAAAGTTAGGAAAGAAAGCAGTATTCCCCTCATGGTGACCGGAGGCATTCGTTCTATGGAGTTTTGTAATCAGGCGCTAAAAGATGATCTGCTCGATGTGATTGGCATGGCAAGGCCCTATTTGCTTTATGATGACTTTGCTACCCGATTTCTTGCCAGGGAGTTGACACCAGAGGCATTTACCATACGTACTGGAGTAAAAGCCCTTGAAGACATGGCTGAGGCTGGATTTTACAATCTTCAGCTAGATCGTCTTGGACAAAACCTACCGGTACGACTGGACTATTCAGCAGCACGCTCTGCCTTGCATTTGATCAAGCACGAGTTTGTGAAAGCTATGGCAAATAAATTTTCTTGAAATTTTACAGTCTAATTGCATAACTTTAAGCGTACCCCAGTAATATTTATGATTCAGCAAATCAATTCATTTCTCATTAAAGGAGTCTTCCTTTTTGTGTGCGCATCTATCACTTTGAGTTGTGCAAGTAGTAAAACGTCTGGTACCGATGACCAATTTCTTACTGGTTCGGTGGTCTCCTGTAGTCATTTAAACATCTATCAACTGAGTACAGACAATAAATCCTACATTCAAGTCATTATTAATTCGAAAAAGATCGAACTCAAGCAGGAAAATTCTTGGGACTTAGCCGAGAACAATCCCAATGTGACTGTAAGAATGAGAGAATTTGAGCAGGATATTGCTTCAGCTCTTTGCAGTGATATAGGAGGTAAAAAGAGTAAACCGCAAGCAGAATACAGCGCTGCCGGTGGCAAACTGATCTTGGTCATGTCGGATGTCGACTGGCAGAACTACCAAAAAGGAATGAGGTACAAGGTTGACCTAAATGCGACAACGATAAAGTTAAAAGAAGACAAAACATATGGTCTGAATATTACTCAGGCGTCCGTAGGATGGATGCCTGGATAACAACAAATTAATCCCCCATGAAAAAAATACTCTTATCAGCTCTGCTGCTTTCGGCTATATGGCCGGCTTTGGCGCAGGAATTATTACCATGTGGTACAAAACCCACTCAGAAACAAATCGAACGGATCAATGCAAGGATGCGCAATCGACCAGCAAATGCGAAAATACTAGCAGCAAGTGTGTCTAATGTAGCCATCAGTGCACATATCCTTCGAACCACAGATGGTACTGGAGGGCTGACTGAGGAGCAATTGGACGACGCGATGACCACACTCAATGGATTTTATACCAATGCGAATTTGAGCTTCTTCATTCTGGGAGATATTAATTACATAGACGACGATCAGTTTTATGATTATGATTCTGATGATGAGTCCACCTTGGGCTCGGCCAACGATGTAGAGAATACCATCAACATCTACTTTGCCAATTCTGTAACTAGCGGTGAAGATGCACTCTGCGGCTACGCCTACTTCTCCGGTGGGCCAGACCGCATCCTTATGGACAACAGTTGTGCAATCAACGGCAGTACTTTGCCACATGAAGTAGGACACTTTTTTGACCTCTATCATACCCATGGCACTACAAACAATGGTACCACAGATGAGCTGGTCGATGGCTCTAATTGTACCACGGCGGGGGACAATATTTGTGATACGCCTGCTGATCCCAATTTGAGTGGAGTGGTAGATGGCAGTTGCAACTATACCGGTACTGATACTGACGCCAACGATGACGAATTTGATCCAGACACCGGAAATATCATGTCTTATGCACCCAAAGCTTGTCGAACACAATTCAGTGATGGTCAATACAGTAATATTGCCAGCACCTATGCCGATGAGAGGAATTATCTGATCTCGAAATCACTGGCAGCGAATTTCGATGCAGACCTGACGACGATATGTACTGGCAGTGCTGTGACATTCGAAGACAAGTCGATTTCTGCCACAAGCTGGGATTGGGAGTTTTCTGGTGGGACACCAGCGACTTCTGATGAACAAAATCCTGAGGTTATTTACGAAACAGCGGGAACCTATACGGTTGTTTTGACCATCACCAACGATGATGCCGAGACGGACGCCAAGACAATAACGGAGTATATCGTAGTAGAAGATCCGAATGCCAATCCTTTAGGGGATATTGAAATTGGATTTGAAGTCGGAGAAGAAACTTTGTACTCCATTGAAAATGAGGACAATGATGACACTTTTGAAATCAGCTCGGTCTCCCAGTCAGGTGATCAATCATTGCTTATGGATTTTCTCAACTATGATCAAGTAGGAGAAGAAGATTATCTTATTCTGGACGATCTCGATCTATCCGATCACAACTTGTTTAGACTGTCTTTTGATCGAGCCTATGCCTATTATGATGATGACTATAAGGACAGTCTGGCGCTCGTAATCGCAGAGGCCTGCAACTATGACTGGCAATTGATCCAGGGATATTCGGCTGAAGAACTGGCTACAGCAGATCCACACACGGTATCATTTGTCCCGGTAGCCTCTGAATGGAAGAATCATCAAATCCTTATTGAATTCGATGATTCCTGGGAGGCAGCACGGTTTGCGTTCAATGCGGTCAACGGATATGGGAACAATTTATACTTGGATCAGATTATTCTTGAGCCGGTGGATACTGACTTAGAGGTTCAGGAAATCGTGGTAGAATGTAGTTCGGGAACTGCAGATGGTAGCATCGAGGTGCTAGCGACAGCCAGCGGTGACCTCACTTTTAGCCTCGACGGAGACACCTATCAGTCATCCACAGAATTTAGCGCTTTGGAGGCAGGAGACTATGTCCTCTATACCAAGCAGGATGGAAATCTCGTGAGTATGGATGAGTTCACTGTGGCTACCTCAGCTACTGTCAACGTTACTATTGCCACTGACGAGAATGGAGATCTTACTGCAGACAGCGAGGCAACAACTTTTCAATGGTTTTATAACGATCAAGAGGTGGTAGATGGAACATCAAGCTCATTGGAGCTACAAGGAGGAGGTGTCTACTTTGTGGTCGTCACGAATGAGGCTGGCTGTTCGGCAAAATCAACCGCGCTAACGATCACCCAGGTGGAATCTATGGTAAACCAAGCCGTATACCCTAATCCTGTACTTTCTGAGATCAACATCAGCTTGGCAGACCCGATCTTTACTGCCTATGAAGTTGCGGATTTGACCGGAAAAACTATGATATCTGGAGTGTTGGACCCAGCCAAACTACAATCTATAGATGCGAGTAGCCTACATCCAGGAATCTATGTGATGCGTTTGAACACCAAAGAAGGACCATTTCAAATTAAATTCAGAAAACTATAGACTGACGCTATGCAAAGGGCATAATGTGCATTCAAAGGATTAAATTGCACCGTTTAGTGTCCGCCTATGAGCAATCCAAAATATTCTATAATCATTCCGGTATTTGACCGGCCCGATGAGATGCGGGAAATGCTGGACAGCTTAGCGTCACAGACTCAGCGGCTTTTTGAAATCATTTTGGTTGAAGATGGCTCTGAGTTGCGTTCTGATTTTTTGGTGGATCAGTATGACCTTCCAATTCGATACTATTATAAACCTAATAGTGGTCCGGGTGATAGTCGCAATTTTGGCATGGAAAAGGCCAGCGGCGACTACCTACTTTTTTTTGATTCGGATTGCGTACTTCCGGCAAACTACTTCGAAAAATTGGATGAGGCATTATTAGAGCATAGCCCTGACGCTTTTGGCGGCCCAGATTCGGCACATCCATCGTTTTCTACAGTTCAGAAGGCCATCAACTATGCGATGACGTCATTCTTTACTACGGGAGGCATCAGAGGAGGTAAAAAGCAGTTAGATACGTATCAGCCTCGCAGCTTCAATATGGGTTTTTCGAGAGCCGTATATGATAAAATTGGTGGTTTTTCTGACATTCATCCTGGAGAAGATCCGGATCTTAGTTTTCGGATTATGAAGGCAGGCTTCAAGATAGCATTGATCGGTGAAGCTTTTGTTTATCACAAAAGAAGAATTGATTTCAACAAATTTTTTAAGCAGGTATATAAATTTGGTGTTGTAAGGGTCATTCTCAACCGCTGGCATCCGGGTACCTCCAAATTGGTATATTTTCTACCGTCCGTTTTCCTAATTGGAGTGACAGGCCTCTTTGCGCTTTCATTTCTTACCTCAGGTATGAGCTTGATTCCTTTGGTCTGCTATGGAGGGTTGATATTCTTGGATGCGGTGAGAAAAAATAGTCTGCGGGTAGCTATGATGGCTGTTCCGGCTTCATTTATTCAGTTGATAGGATATGGAGTAGGATTTATTAGGTCTCAACTAAAACTCAATCTTCTGGGTCAGTCTGAGCGAACGGCATTTCCATCCTTCTTTTTTACAAAAAAATAAACCCCGACAAAAGCCGGGGTTCGTTTATTAACACTATTCCTGCCGTCTACAGGATAAGCTATGAGAAAAAGGTTGCTATTTCAGTCATGGTTTTAAACCACCATGAGAGGTTCTCCTTTGGCAATGTTTAGCTCACTGATAATCTTAGTGGCTAACACTTTGTCGTCTCCGGTAAATTCCATCAGAATAGTCAGGGCGTCTCCCAAATCACTGTTCTGCTTCAAGGATTTAAAATCCAGAGAACTTCCGTACTCATACTTTTTGGTTACAGAATTATACCAAATAAGATGCATGCCAAATTGTTTAACGTTACAAATAAACCTAAATCCTAGTGTTCGAATCTGCCAGTTTTCTTTACTCAACTGCCAATTTCTCAGCTTGTATTAAAAACGAACCGTCCTTAATACTAAGGTAAACACCACGATTCAACCAACTTTTTCGATCTAAGAGGCAATTCTTACGATGGATTGCGTATTTGCAATGTTCAATTGCTGAATGATCTTGCTAGCCAGTGACTTTGAATCCTTGTCAAATTCCATAAGCACCGTATATGCTTTAGGGTTTTGCGCTCCTTCTATTTCTGTATTAAAAGAAGCTACGTTGCCGTACTTGTATTCACATAGGTCAGGGTTGTACCATATAAAATGCATGATTTGTTTCATTTTGTAATACTCCAAAGTAAGACTTATTGAAATTTACATGTCTGCCAAAAGAATTAACTATTCTGACAAAATGAGCTGCCAAATGCTGTCAGGATTATGAATAGTTCGAGAAAGCTTTAAAAAGCTGCCGCTAAACTTTATTTTTCTGACACTTCTAAGATTTGAGGGCGGAAATGGGTATTTCTGATTACTCCTTGTTGAAATTCATGGTATCCACCACATATTTCCCATTTACTTCTTTGAGAAGGATAACGACTCGAAAGGAGCCGGTTTTTGCATTGTACATGCCGATGTTGTATTTGAGACCCTCGGGAGAGGAGCCTTTGTGGATGTAATCAAAGTTGTCTACCTGATTTTGTTGGAAAAAATCTCGCAAGATAGATTCAGCCTGAATTTTACTGTAGTTGGCTCCTGCATCATCTATTTTCAATTCCGTTACTTCATTGAAATATTTGATCAATTCTTTAGCACTTCCGGCATTCAAGGCAAGCTTCACATTATCAGTCGTGGACTGTCCAAAGCTCATAAAACCGACAAAAAATACACAGATAAAAAGTATTGATTTTTTCATTTTAAAGATTTTGCAATTCGTTGCGAATATTATGCCAACTGCACTAAAATTAGAGCATTTAAAGTGTCATTCAAATTTTGATCATGGAAATAATGCGGATATCGTCTATTTACACTCCAACAATTTTTCGTGACGCTCGTTTATTTTTCTAAAATTCTTAAATATGAAAATCTTACTTTGGTTTATTTTATTAGTGATATGTTGGCCTGTGGCACTAGCTATACTCTTTATGTATCCGCTCATTTGGCTCATTCTATTACCCTTTAGGCTTGTCGGGATTGCAGTGGATGGAGTGTTTGCTTTTATTAGAGCACTCTTTTTATTGCCAGCTAGAATACTTTCTTAGCCTTTTTTTTTGGTTATCTATTATGTATTAACAGGAACTGGCTAATGCATAATAATATTATTAGGTCTAAACTCACTCTCATGAAATCAATTGAACGATTCTTTAGCTATTGCTCAGGGGCATCTATTACCCTACTCAAAAGATGCCCAATAGAAACCAGCAAGTATGTTGGTATTGGAGCAACTATTTTCTTTACCGGCTGCCTGGCGGCACTTTCTTCCTCATATGCCATGTACTTTGTTTTCGACAGCGTAGTGCTACCGATTGCGTTTGGTCTGGTATGGGGACTGATGATCTTCAATTTGGATCGGGTGATTGTTCTCAGCATGCGCAAATCGGAGTTGGGGGGCAGCGAATGGCTTCAAGCGCTACCAAGACTCATGCTTGCTGTATTAATTGCATTGGTTATTTCCAAACCCCTGGAACTGAAAATATTTGAAAAAGAAATAGCGACGGAGCTGATGCTCATGCAGCAAGAAATCATGATGCAAAATGAAAAAGCAGTCGCTATTCGATATGAAACACAACTCGATTCGCTGAATAATGAAAAGCAGATGTTGGCTTCGCGCCTTCAAGAAAAGTTCGATAAGCGAGATGCTTTACTTGATTTGGCTCGACAGGAGGCAGACGGCACTGGTGGATCTGGCAAGGTAAATCCTGGGCCTATCTATATGATTAAAAAGAAGAATGCAGATTTGGCTCAAAAAGAGCTAGAGGATCTAATCCGGATATCTGAACAGCAGGGAGGAGATATCGATCACCAACTCAGCCTACTCTCTGTGTTAAAATCGAAAGAGATAAGCACATTGGAGTTGGCTGATATTAATGGAATTTCTTTTCAGCTAACTGCGTTGGATCGACTGGGAGACAAGTATACAGTAGTTTCTTTGGCCAATTGGTTTATCATTTTACTATTTATTGTGCTAGAGGTCTCCCCAATCCTTGTCAAAGTGCTGTCTCAAAGAGGCCCATATGACGATTTACTAGAAGTACATGAGAGACAATTTGAAGCTTATCGCAAAGAGAAAATGAGTGTCATCGACAACCGACTGGAAGAATTGGCCGTGTCTTAGGCCATGTCACTTTTTATGGATAATCGATTTTTCGGACTGCTTAGATATTTGCTAGTACCAGTTTTTTCCCTTCCAACTTTGGCACCAAGTCATATACGTTATGACTTACACAAAACTCGATGTCCTTGATGATGTTCAGTTTATTTAGCCGTTTGGCATGAGCCGAGTTTTTCACAGTCTCAAAAAGGTTGTCCTTAGCAGACTGGTAATACTTGAGTGCCATATGGGCCGTATCGCATGCCAGATCGTGGCTTGCCGTAAGTAACTCAACCATGTTGCCAGCGAATAAGGTGTCTTCCATATTCACTTTGCCTTTCCAACCGGCACAATGCACGATCACATCTTTGTCTTGAGATACGATATAGTCAGCTACGGATTGGATGTTGAGAAAGGCTCCAACCAGCACCTGGTCTGCAGCAGTCGATTTGGTGATCGCCAATGTCCCGTTGGTCGTAGTAATCACAATCGGTTTACCAAGTATACTATCATTCATGTAGTTGAGCGGGGAGTTGTCCAGTGGGAATCCTTCTACCGGAGCGCCACCTCGTTCTGCGGCACACAGAAATCCCTGATCGAGAAAAGCCTGAGCTTCCTCTAATGTGGCCACTGGTATGATTTCCGAAGCCCCATTTGCCAGTGCAGTGACCATGACGGAAGTAGCGCGGAGAATATCGACTACAACTACGATTTTACCCTCCAGATCATACAATCCGATTAATTCCGGTGAAAGGCAAACTTCAATTTTCTTCTTCAAATCTATTTTTTGTAGAGTGGTAATTTGGTGACGATGGCTTTTAAAGATTTATTTCTAACCTTGATGAAAATCTCGCTGTCAGCCTTATGATGACCGACCTTGACATATCCCAGCCCAACACCGACGCCCATAGAAGGAGACATCGTACCAGAGGTCACTTCTCCGATCACCTGATCATCAGCATCAGTTATTTCATAGTGCCCCCTTGGAATCCCTTTGTCTTCCATAATGAACCCTACCAGTCGGCGGGTTACACCTTCTTCTTTTTGCTTCGCAAGATTGGCTGAATTTACAAAGTCCTTGGTGAATTTGGTCACCCAGCCCAGTCCAGCTTCTAGCGGAGAAGTTGTGTCAGTGATGTCATTGCCATATAGGCAATATCCCATCTCAAGTCTGAGGGTATCTCTGGCGCCAAGTCCGATGGGTAGAATTCCAAATTCTTCGCCAGCTTCAAATACTTTTTTCCAAACTGCTTCGGCATCCTTGTTTTTTACATACAGTTCGAAGCCTCCTGCGCCTGTGTATCCTGTTGCAGAGATAATCACATCGCTGATTCCCGCTAGCTCACCGATCACGAATGTGTAAAATTTGATGGCTGAAAGATCCTGGTCTGTTATTTTTTGCAAGGTCTCGACTGCTTTTGGTCCTTGTACTGCAAATAGCGAGTACTCATCAGACTGATTAGTCATTTTCACCCCTTCGGTGTTGTACTTGGAGATCCAGTTCCAGTCCTTTTCGATGTTAGAGGCATTTACCACAAGGAAATACTTCTCATCTGCCATTTTGTATATAATCAGATCATCTACTATGCCACCGTCCTCGTTAGGCAGGCAAGAATACTGTGCCTGGCCATCTTCAAGTTTGGAAGCGTCATTGCTACTTACCTTTTGGATCAAATCCAGTGCTTTTGGCCCTTCGAGCAAAAATTCACCCATGTGCGAAACATCGAATACGCCTACACCTTCGCGTACCTGATTATGCTCTTCTTTGTCTGAGCTGTATCTCACTGGCATATCATATCCGGCAAAAGGAACCATTTTTCCGCCGAGTGCGACGTGGAGGTCATTGAGTGCAATCTTCTTTGTATTCATCGTTTTTTATGTTTTGTTTTAGTCACCAAAACAGGCAGGCAAATGTAGCCAATAGCTTTATAGACCGAAAATATCTCTGAATCAAATCATGATTATTTTGGATCAAAAGGGGAAAAGGTCAATTTGATATTGACTTGCGCTATAAAATTATCGTTGGATGGATATCTTGTGCTTCTCAGTGTAATCGTTTGTATCGACCACGAGGTAATAGATACCATTGCGAAGACCCTCACTTTTGAGAATAAAATGCTGAATATATCCAACATTTTCTTCTAGCACTAAATGGCCTGAGGCATTGTACAAAGAGATTTTTTTATGAAGATCGTCTGGTTTTTTGATATACAAGTTGATCTCATCACCACTCTGCGCTCCTATAGGATTGGGTCCGATGGTTGTACGGGCTACTTCTAAGGGTACGTCTTCGTCTTTTATCTCACCTCTGAAGTAGCGCTCAGCATGCGCGAACGCTTTTGTTCCTATCTTATGGCCAATCAATCTTCCCGGAATATCGTCGACTGGAGGGTGGATGCCACCCCAAATTCTAGATAGGCTACATTGATCTGAGGCATCAAAATACTTGGCCCATTGTAGGGTGATATGCTCACTTGGGCCTTTTTCGAAAATCAGAAATCTATCCTTCAGTGCTTTAAATTCACCAATTCCTCCAGGAAAATACTCACTTCCAGTGATGGCACTCATGATCTCTGCTGCTGCTCGTGAAAAAGTAGAATGACCAGAAACATATCCGGCAAATGGCGGAGTTACAAAAGTGGGGCGTTGGTAGGGTTGCCATCTACCACCAGCTATCCAATCTACGCTAAGTTCGTCGTCGCCTCCCTGATAATATCTGCCTGGAACCTTCCACGCTCTGATTTTGATAAGATTTTCAACATCTCCGTATTCGTTGAGTGGGTCGTCAGCAGTTATTAATTCTATTTGATTTGGAATCAGAGGCAATCCCATTTGATGATAGGAGGGCAGTTCAGGATCAGTGCACTGTCCTAACTCAGACATATACCGAATGGCTGATATGGGTCGGATGTAGTCATAAAAACCTTTGATTCCCCAAGCGGTGATAGCAGCATCGTGCATTGCACCCCCTAGGGCAAAATATGATTTAACGTTCCATTCCAAGGCATCCATAGGTACTTCTGTGTCATTGTATTTTCTCTCAAACGCGGGGTGATCATTGACGTAATTGAGGAGGACAAACCAATGACCGGGAGGAGTCTCAGAGTCCGGCCCGTCTGCCCAAAACTCCGCAAGCACTCTTGCATAATCTGCTCGAAGGACGTTTTGTGGTGTATAAGGCAGGCCGGTTATAGGATTGAGATCATAACCCAGGCTGATATCACCCCCATTTTCGAAATCATAAAAATCCTGAAGACCAGCTACGTTGACGGGCAAATCTTCAAGAGTAATGTTGCCAATGGAAGCTGGCGAAATGTCCCATCGCACACTATCTCGAGGGTCAAGATGTGATGACCATTGAGCCACAAGGCTAAAACCCCATTGATAATCTAACCGCTCTAGATTGTTGATCGCATCGAGGTAGGGTGGTTTTCCCGGGTCGTGACTTACCAGATAGGTATGGCCATCTCTTTCTTTAATTGTTATGTCATTCTCATCGAGTGCGAAGGGGACCACCTGACCCCATTCTGGACCGACAAACTCTGGTGTAGTGCTCCCTTCATCTATGCCAGATTGTCCAATAAACTGATCAAACCCCAAAGGCTGCCAACGATTTGGGTTGGACAGCTCAGCAGTACCATAGGACTCCGGAAACATGGGTTCGTTTATAGATTGATAGATCCTATTGGCATAGTCATTTTCTTCATTGGAACCATCCGTCAATCCAAAGAGGATGACCTGCTGAGCAATGTAGTTACCCAGATCTGCAGGATTGTTTTGATAATTTTCTGTTTGTTGGTAATCCGAGTTCAGCCCAAGACGGTTCATGAGTGTGAGACTTAGATTTTCAACTGTTGCGAACCCAGGAGAGTGCTGAAATCGGTGTTGTATCAACCGAAAGGCAGCATAGCTAATGGCCGCCTCGCGGGATTCGGTGACAGAACTATTTCCGGGTACAGCTGTGCCTTTGTACTCAAAAAAGTAGCCCCGATGGTTGTGCGCTAGAAAGTAGGTCGAGGCTGTCTGGTCATAGGCCGCCCATGCGTCGTACATAGCGGCTGAAATATGAAATAAATTTCGAGCGTGCACGGTTGGTCGAGCAAGATCATTTCTGATGGCCTCCAGTAATATTTCATTCCATTCGCGTGCAACGGATTGCGCCTGAACCTGTCCTGCTTGAAGCAGCAGTAAGAGGAGGAGAGCTGAGCAGAATGACTTCAACATTTAATAAAAATAGCTTATATCAAAAAAAGCTACCAAACATTTATCAGACTTTCTCTATGACTAGATTATGATTGGTATAAATGCAGATATCTGCTGCGATGTTCAGACTTTCTCTGACCATTTCTTCAGCAGTCAATTTATCTCCTGCGTGTTTTTTCAGAGCTAGTGCTGCCGACTGTGCATACATGCTGCCAGAGCCTATTACGGCAATGTCGTTGTCTGGTTCCAGTACGTCTCCAGTACCGGAGACCACTAGAATTTCGTCTTTGTCAGCCACAATCAGCATGGCCTCCAGCTTGCGGAGATATCGATCCATCCTCCAATCTTTGGCCAATTCGATAGCGGCTCTTTTCATGTTGCCACCATATGAGTTTAACTTCTCATCCATGCGCTCCAGTAGTGTGAAGGCATCAGCTGTCGATCCGGCAAACCCGGTTACAATCTTCCCATCCTGTAGTTTTCGTATTTTTTTCACATTGCTTTTCGCAACGGTATTACCTAATGTAGCCTGGCCATCTGCGCCTATGGCTACTTGTCCATTGTGTTTGATCGCACAGACTGTGGTTGATTTTATTTTTGGGAATTTCGACATATGATCTGTTTAATAGAAAAAGACGAATAAAAAAAGGAGAGGTTATCCTCTCCTTAATAAAATAATTTAATTAGATCAGGATTCTAACCGGGTCTTCAATAAATCCTTTTAGTGTTTGCAAGAAGGCAGAGCCTACAGCTCCATCCACTGTCCTGTGATCGCAGGTCAGAGTGATCTTCATGACATTGCCAGGTACAATTTCACCATTCTTTACTACTGGGATTTGTTTAATACCTCCTACGGCGAGAATACAAGATTCTGGCGCATTAATGATAGAAGTGAATTGCTCTATACCAAACATACCCAGATTGGATACAGTAAAGGTATTGCCCTGCATTTCATCCAGTTGGATTTTCTTGGCCTTGGCCTTCGCTCCAAACTCTTTGACCTCTGTTGAGATCTGAGCCAGGCTTTTGGTATCCGCAAACTTCACAACTGGCACGACTAGTCCTTCTGGTGTAGCCATGGCCACTCCAATACTGATGTGATGATTTTTGCGAATACTGTTGGTGTCGCTGATCCAGTAGGTATTTACATCTGGATGCTGGCGAAGTGCTGCGGCTACTGCCTTTACGATGATATCATTGAAAGAAATCTTCACAGGAGCCAGCTCGTTGATGCTGGTTCTCGCTTCTATCGTCTTGTCCATGTCTATTTCCATGGTCAGATAGAAGTGCGGTGCACCAAATTGGCTGGCTGTCACCCCTTTGGCTATCGCTTTTCTCATCTGCGTAGCAGGTATATCTTCATAGCTTTCTACTCCGATATTTGCGGAAGCTACTCCTGAGGCACTGCCAGCTGCAGAAGGCACAAAAGATTCTACATCTCTTTTTATGACTCTTCCACCGTCACCAGTGCCAGGTATTTGTGCAATATCCACCCCTTTTTCACTCGCTAATTTTTTTGCTAACGGACTGGCTATTACGCGTCCGTTGGACTGTGCTGCTGGCTGTGCAGGCACAGCTGTTGTGGGAGCCGAATTTGCAGCCGGCGGTGCAGAAGTGGCTGGTGCCGCTTCCTTTTTTTCTTCTACTGCCGGTGCAGCAGCACTAGCTGCTTCAGCCTTTAGCAAAGTTTCATAGTCGGCTCCTTTTTCACCAATGATGGCAATCACACCATCTACAGGTACACCGTTGCCGGCTTGTACTGCTTGGTAAAGAAGTACGCCATCATCATATGATTCGAGCTCCATGGTGGCTTTGTCAGTCTCGACTTCCGCCAAAATATCTCCAGATTTCACACTGTCGCCTACATTTTTGATCCAAGAAGAGATCACCCCTTCTGTCATGGTATCGCTCATCTTAGGCATCTTGATCACTTGCGCGTTGATCCCAGAGGTATCGATGCTTTCCTGACTAGCTGCTGCTGGTGCTGCTTCTTGTGCGGGCTCTGCAGCTGCTGGTGCCGGAGCGGACAAACTGGCAAGCAGGTCATCTATTTTTTCTCCTTTTTCTCCGATAATGGCAATTACTCCGTCTACCGGTACCGCAGATTTCTCTGCCACGCCGATATGTAGTAAAACTCCGTCGTCGTACGACTCTAGTTCCATAGTCGCCTTGTCCGTTTCTACTTCTGCAAGAATATCACCGGATTTTACATCATCCCCAACTTTTTTTAGCCAAGATGCAATCACCCCTTCTTCCATGGTGTCGCTCATCTTAGGCATCTTTATTACTTCCGCCATTGTTTTTGATTATTTGAAAATGGAAAGGCTAAATTAGCCTGAATTAGCCCTTTAATCAAATTTATCTATTCTGAAAATTTTGATGGTTACAATCCACCCCTTGAAAAAATATAGTTTTTGAAAATTATGGTGGGGAATTTTTTTAAATTTTAAATTTGAGCCAAAAAAACGAGCTGTAATTTCCAATGCCAATAATTCCATCCTCAGATTATAAAAAACCAAAACTTCTATTTAATAGACACTTGGAAACCATTATCCCGGGGATTACCCGCAAGGTGAAAGGCTTGCCTACATTCGAATCAATTCGCATCCCTACTCCTGACCAGGATTTTCTTGATCTGGATTGGTACAAAGCTGATACCGATCGGCTACTGATCCTATCACACGGACTGGAGGGAGACAGCCATAGACCCTATATTGAGGGCATGGTCAAGCGATTTCATAACGAAGGTTGGAATGTGATCGCCTGGAACTATCGAGGTTGTAGCGGTGAGATGAATGATACCGCAAGGTTTTATCACAGTGGTGCGACACAGGATTTGAATACACTGGTAAACTATGCTCTTACCCTTGGTATTCCTAATATCACGCTTGGTGGGTTTAGCCTTGGCGGAAATCTAACATTGAAGTATCTGGGCGAAGAAAAGCGAGATGAGCGGATCAAATCTGCTTTTGTTTTTTCGGTTCCGATAGACCTGAAAGGATGCTGTCATGAAATCGACAAGCCACACAATTTTTTATACTGCAATAGATTTTTGAAGTCCTTGAAAATGAAAGGAAAGGCCAAAAATGAAAAACTGCCTGGCGCAATTGATCTTGAAAAATTAATGCAGGTTGAGAACATGTATCAATTCGACAGCGTAGTCACGGCACCGCTGCATGGATTCGATTCGGCGGATGACTATTATGCTAAGTGCAGCGCTCGTAATTTTATCGAAGGAATCCAGGTTCCAACACTTTTGGTCAATGCGCTGAATGATCCATTTCTTTCAGAATCGTGCTTTGAGCAAACAAAATTCAAATCTTCCAAAAATGTTTATTTCGAGATGCCTAAATTTGGAGGTCACGTTGGTTTTTCGTCAATAGGAAGTGGAGGCATTTTCTGGTCTGAACAGCGGGCGTTTGAATTCATCAACCAGCACTAGAGAATTAATCTATGATAGACAGGTACGCGATATACTCGGATTTTAAAGAAATCAATGCTAGATATGGGCTAAAAGGCGAGGAGTTTACCGTGCCAAACTATAATGCGGCGCCCTCTCAACAGCTGCCTGTGGTAAGCGACGCCAACAAAGGAGAGATTTCTTTTTTGTACTGGGGTGCTAGCAAAGAATGGTCAAACAACAAGAGCATTTCACCTAAGTTGCTTACCTGTGACCGTGACCAACTCTTATCCAAGACTACTCTAAAGACAGCTCTAGAGAAACGTAGGTGCCTTATCCCTGTCAACGGATTTTACCTCTGGAAGCAGTACAGTAAAAAAAGAAAAACACCACATTACTTTTACAACCCTTCCCAGACACTATTTAGCTTGCCTGGCATTTGGGAGGATAACGAAGACATGGATGGTAACACGCACTACACCTTCAAGATCATAGAAGTACCTAATTACATAGGAATGGCGGAGTTTGGTGTAGCTATGCCAGGCATTATTCCTGTAGACCTTGAGCAGAAATGGCTCGATAGCTACTCCACTGAGGAGGAACTTTTGCAGATTCTGAATAATACGGAGGCCTTAGGCGCTATCAGTCATCATCCGGTCTCGCCTCATATCACCAATCCGGGAAACAATACGGCTGATCTCATCAAACCACAATCTTCTGTGGACCAGCTGGGTAACTATACGCTATTTGAGTGAGTGTGATCTGTAAGGATAATTTCTTATTAGACTGTTGAAATTAAAAATGATACTTACGATATTGTGAACCGCCCACTATTTTAGTGTGTGAACCCAAAAATGAAAATGATGAAAAGTGCAAAAATTATAGGCATGGGTCACTATGTGCCAGATAATGTGGTGACCAACCAACAACTAGAACCGCTCATGGACACCAATGACGCCTGGATTCAGGAACGTACAGGTATAAAGGAGCGTAGACACATCGTACCAGGTGGAGAGGATACCACATCGAGCATGGCTACGAAAGCTTCTCGGATGGCTATTGAGAAAGCAGGTATTGAGGTAGATGACATTGATTTCATCGTTTTTGCAACGCTCAGTCCAGATTATTACTTTCCAGGACCCGGAGTGATGGTCCAGCAACAGCTTGGTTTCAAAAAGGAAATTGGTGCAATCGATATTAGGAACCAGTGTTCTGGGTTTGTATATGGGATTTCGGTGGCTGATCAATTCATCAAGACAGGCATGTACAAAACTGTACTGGTGGTTGGCAGTGAGGTGCATAGCGGAGGACTTGATTTTACTACAAGAGGCCGTGGGGTATCAGTGATCTTTGGTGACGGTGCAGGGGCTGCGATTCTACAGGCTACAGATGAGGAAGGAAAGGGTGTATTATCAACTCACTTGCATTCTGAAGGCCAGCATGCAGAGGAACTTTCCCTTATAGGTCCTTCTACGACGGACTGGGTACCGAATTATATCAGTAGAAATGATCCTGAGGATATCAGATATTATCCTTATATGAATGGAAACTTCGTTTTCAAACATGCGGTTGTTCGGTTTCAGCAGGTCATACAGGAAGCACTGGCACAAAATGGCTACGAGGCAAGCGATATCGATATGCTCATACCACATCAGGCCAATTTGAGGATAAGCCAGTTTATTCAAAAGCAAATGAAGCTGGGTGACGACCAGGTATTCAACAACATTCAGAAATATGGAAACACGACAGCGGCATCTATTCCGCTCGCGCTAAGTGAGGCGGTGTCTGAAGGAAAGGTGAAAAGTGGAGATTTAGTCTGTTTGGCTGCCTTCGGGAGTGGATTTACCTGGGCCTCTGCACTGATTCGTTGGTAAAATTCTTTAGATTTTTGAGTAACCTAGCACGTTAATTGTTTTGCTTTGCGCCAAACGAAAATTTTCTATATGCTGGTAAAGAAACTTATTCTCATATGCTCACTATTTACGTTGCTGCCTAGCCTATCTAATGCACAAAATTTTTATCTGGAAGTACCCCTAGATACTACCTATTCTGCAAAAGGCCAGGTGGTGAATAATAATAGAATAGGCAAATGGACTTTTGAAAATGCCAAGGCAAAGTCTGTTGTCTCTGGATATTATGAAAATGGGCAACCAGATAGTGTCTGGTATAAGTATCGAAACTACATTATCTCTGAAGCCATTCTCCTTGAACAAGGTCAAAAAAACGGACCTTACAATACTTATGACAAATATGGCGAGCTCGTATCATCATCACAGTTCAAAAATGATATCCTGGACGGAAAGTATTTTGAGTACTACGACAACGGTCAGGTAGGACTCTCTGGCTACTACAAAGCCGGAAAGAAGGATAGTATCTGGACGGAATATTCGGCCTTGGGAAACAAAAACTTCGAGCAGTTTTATGAAGAGGACCTCCCTGTAGGTACCTGGAAGTACTATCACCCCAGTGGTCGCTTGGCCAGAACGGAAACCTATGCATCCGGTCTGCTAAATGGCAAGGTCGAAGAATATCATTACAACCAGAACAAGACCCTATCCGCGGAGTATAAAAATGGGTTGCTTGACGGTAAATACGTTGAATATTTCAACGATGGTTCATTGAGCGTGGAAGGCAGTTACAAGTCAAATTTGAAAACTGGAACTTGGGTCAGCATGACCACGGCAGGTGGCATGTTTTCCATTGGGGAATATAGGGCCGGCCAGAAGCAGAAGCTCTGGAAATACTTCTATGAATCAGGAGGACTACAGCTGGAAGGTAAGTACAAAAATGATCTCAGAGATGGACAATGGATTGAGTACTATCCCTCTGGTAAACTAAAATCCATAGGGTCCTATCAGGCGGACTTTAAAAATGGACTATGGGGTCACTTTTATGAAAATGAGCAATTGATCCAGGACGAGAATTGGAAACATGGACAACTGATGGATGTAAGTGACTACTTCTCAGAACAAGGCGAAGTGCTGCCCAAAGGCTCTTTGAAAAGTGGCAACGGGACTAGAAACATATATTATCTCAATGGTGAACTGCAGATAAAAGAAACCTATCTCAATGGGTTGGCTCATGGAGCATGGATCACCTACCATGACAACGGTAAAATTGCCTCAGAGGAGTATTATCAAAATGGTGAACCTTTCGGAAAATGGAAGTATTATAATAGGAAAGGGAAATTTAAGAGCTCTCGGAGTTTTTGATTTTGATAAGCATGACTGTGGCGATAGATCGTGCACGCTGTTTTGCCATTTCTGCTTTCTCACCTTCATACCTCTTATCTATCGTCTGACAAAACACTTCTACCCAGCGATCAAAATGTGCCTGAGTCATCGGTGACTTCTCGTGCATGGCGACATGTGGTGTGATCGGGTTGCCTTTGTATTTGGCCTGATGGAATAAGGTGGTTTCCCAGAAGTCAGCAATTTTTGGAAGGTGATGATCAAGGTCCAGGCTGACTACCTCCGTAAAGAAATATCCTATCTGCGGATCGACCATGATTTTCTTGTAGAAATCAAGAATGAGTTGGTCTATATCTGCTCTGTTTAGTATGTCGTTCATAGTGTTAGGACTGCCCAAAGATAACACCGTATCCTGGACAATCCATGTAGTGCAGATGACTAAAAGTCGTTAGGTCTTTGGCATAGCTTTTAATCCAAACCACATCAAATAACTCAATATAAAGATGACCATTCCATAAATGCTTGTGATGGAAGAGACTCGAATGCCACCTGCTAATATTGCCGCCGATACAGATTCTACTTCGCTGATGTGCTGTAACGCACTGTACAAACCAATAAACTGACCCAGCAGCCCAAATATTAGTGCGAATAGGCCTATGGACTTGATCATTTCCATTTGATCTGCCGCCTTGGATTTTCGCAGTATCAGATACAAGAAAAACCCAATATTGGTGGCTAAGGTGAGCGTAAGGATGCTCATAAATAGAATACCGCCTTCAAATAATAAATCAATCATGTTGTTTCTTTTTTTGTTAATATAATATTTGTCTCAAAACTAGGCGGTGGCAGGTAGGCTACCTATGTAGAATCCGGTGCTAAACCAGTCAGTCATCGATAAACTAATGGACTGTGAAGATATTTGGCGAATTTTGAAAGAAAAAATCAATGAAGTTAAAATGGCATGCGGCTTTTTGGATTGCGGTATACGTTGCCCTGATCCTATTGTATGGCAATGCCTTCGAAGGCTATCTATACTCTATTTATTTTGTTAGCATCCTATTCCCCGTAGTGATAGGTACAGCTTACTGCTTCAATTTCTATCTCGTACCAAAATATCTTATGGTAGGCAGAAAGAAGACTTTCATACTCTATTTTGTCTATCTGCTAATCGTGGCGGCTTACTTGCAGATCGTTATGATTTTTCTCGCATTTATCTATCTGGCTAACTATCAGGTGCAGTCTATGCATCCATCTATACTTGATGTTTCCAATCTAAGTGTGACCCTTTTTGCTATTGTTTTCGCTCAAGGCTTTTTTATTCTGATCAGAAAGTATCAGAAGTCTGAGGCGAAAGTGGATGAATTGCATCTGCAACAAGAAAAAACACGACAGGGCTATTTGATTGTACGATCAGATCGAAAGCACAAAAAGGTCAATCATGGTGATATACTATATGTAGAAAGCTTTTCGGACTATGTGAAAATTCATATAGAAGATCAAAACTCACCGGTTACCACCAAAGCAAAGATCAGCCATATTGAAAACGAATTGCCAGCGAATTTTCTAAGGATACATCGATCTTTTATTGTCAATGTTGACAAAATAGCCACCTTCAATTCAGAATCCGTTACCATTGGAAATGACCAGTTGACAATCAGTCGTACTTATCAGCAAAAGGCCAAAAGCCAGCTGATTAAGTAGTCTAGCCAATTATTTTTTTCAAGTGATGGTTCATATGGACTAGGTAGTCCTCCATCAGAAACTGAAGCGTGGGCAGTTCGTCTTTTACTGGGATAGTCTTTTGCAGGTCCGAATCAGAAGTACCTTTCCAAACTACAGCGATTTGTAGGTTTAGCATTTTCCAAAGCAGCAGAATCGTATTTAAGTCTTGGGCTTGATAGTCGTTCGCTTTCACCCAAAAATCCTGATCGTAATAAAAATTAGTATGGTCTCCATATTGGATTCTTACAAATCTATGGATGTTGTTTAGTGCCGAATCTATCAAATGACCGAATACTTCTTTTTTGCTCCATTTGTCTGGAGCTGGTTTGTGATTCCAGGATTCAGTCTCTAAGGTTTCCAATTTCCTGAGCGTGCTTTCGATAATTTGATTCAATTCCTTGGATAGCAGATCAGTCATAGCGATTCATTTTTTTGTATCCAAAGATGATTGTTTTTTTTAGCCGTAAGGCACTCAATCCATGAATGAATTGAATGCCTTCTATCAAATTTTTGCATATCATCTGTCCGACTTCATGAGCAATTGCTTCAGAGAAAAGATGTGAAAATAATAAGCTATTGGTACTAGAATAGAGGGAAGAAAGATCACAGGAAACATACCGACCTCCGTATTGGCTGGCTCATTCATAAATACCCGCAGTGGGGTAGGCATGGACAGCACCGCAATCGCGAGGATGTTGGCAAGCAGGGCAAGCCCAAAAATATTCCAGCCGATAGCGAGTTTTTTGTTGAACCTGCCATTACCGAAAGCTATGTAAGCGACAAGTGGCGCGGTGAGACCCACGAGTATATCGAAATTTTTACCCTCAAAGGTCATTTGAATAGGGGTGACACCTGCCAGCAGCAACATCCAAAGCAAGATTTCGACGGGAACCCTGAATACTTGTATATTGAGGAGGTACCTAGGCGGAAGATCGCTCAGTATCTCCTTGGTAGCTGGTGATCTCATAATGAAAATCAACACGATGACGGGTATAATAACAAACAGCGCCGGTCTCGGCGGTAATGAGTCAAAGTCTGACGAGAATCCAGTCAATGACGCAATAGTGACCAACAAAATCCATAACCCCAGGAAGAGCAAAAATTTTGTTAGAATAGACTTGCGTCTCTTGGCCTCAAAATTTCTCAGACCAAAATTCAATCCTTTATAAATGAAAACTAAGCACACAAGTGTGAGTGCAACAAAAGAAACTTGAGCAATCAAATGATAGTTCATGGTAAACCTTATTTAGTACAAGCCAAAAGTAGGTAGCTAAATACAGACAAAGATGACCAAAATTGCTAATTATTAGCCTGGAGCACAGAGGGTCGTTGACCGGTCAATTGATAGATCATTCTGCTCAACGAACTGCCATTTTCGATCCCTACTTGTTGCGCAACAAGATAAAGGGGCATGTTGTTTTTTTGGATGAGTGCAATCGCTTTTTGCAAACGAACCCTCTTGAGATATTGATGAGGGGAGAGTCCGAAGATCGCTTTGAAAACCCTGAGGAAATGAAATTTTGAGAGCATTGCAACAGTGGCTAATCGGTCCAATGTAATATGCTCAGCATAGCTGGCATGAATGTAATCTATGGATAAATAGATTCTTCTGACCAGCTCGGTTTTGGTAGAAGACTTGATTTCCGAAATATTTTGGATTTGCCGAATATGAGCATTGTTGGCATAGAGTAGGTGAGCTAGTAAGTGATACAAGCTTTCCTCTTTTTTTTCGCTTTGATAAGAATCCTCAACTTCTTTGACTAACGCATTGAAATCTGCATCACGAAAATTGCTGCGGATGGACAATCCATGGTCAGTATGATTAAGAGTTGTTCGATCCAACAATCCCTCGTGAGGATTGCTCAGCGAGTGAACCACGTCCTGATAGAGTTGGTCTCCAAAATGAATGTTGAAAGTTTCGGTATTTTCTCGCTCATGGATCAACAAATCATAGTGCTGCCCACTGTTGCTTGTCACGTAAGTCTCATCACTTAAAACGATGGTTTTTTGATCACAGGTGACGACACTTTTGCCGGATTTATTTAGAAATAAAGAAAATGGGCCTTTGATGTCTTTGCGCTCTACCTGCTTGGTAGTCACATTCAAAATGGCGGTCGGCCATCCGGTATTAGGTAATGGCTTTTTATCCCACGACTCACGAAGTTCGAAATTTTGAGCGATGGCGGTCTTAAGCCAATGGATATCCGGAAATTCTTTTATAAGCATAGAATAATCAATAATACGGAAAATCCGCGAGCGGGATTAGTCGATCTGTATTTACTTGATACCAGGCAGGCCCCAGCCTCGTTTGACCGCTAAAAAACGAATGCTCATCACCACTGCTATAGATACCCAAAGACTCCAGGTTTCGGGCAGATTAGACAAGGTCAACGCATAGTACAAGGAGCCTCCTGCCAGACAGGCCGTTGCATAGATTTCTTTCCTAAAAATTAATGGGATTCTGTTAGAAAGCACGTCACGTAGTACTCCGCCAAAAGCTGCCGAAACAGCTCCCATCATAATAGCCACGCCGGGGGACAACCCGAAGGACAATGTTTTCTGCACGCCCAAGACAGCGAACAGCCCTAAGCCGATGGTATCAAACAAAAACATAGTCCTGGTGAGCCTTATAATCCACTTTTTGAATAGATAGCAGAAAACTAAAGCTGCGAGAACAGTATACAAATAGTTTGAATCTAGCATCCAGCCCACTGGCTGACTTCCGATGAGCATGTCTCTCAGCGTGCCACCACCCAATGCGGTGATCAAGGCGATTACGGCGGAGCCAAAGGCATCCATTTTCCTTTCTGAAGCAGTGAGTGCTCCAGAGATGGCAAAAACAAAAGTACCGATGATGTTGAGGGCGTATATTAAATCCACAAGTAAATATAGCTTTAGGAGGTAAAGACTTGCAAGAACTGAAACTTTTCTCCATCAAAAAAACCTAAATCACTCATTTTGGCTTTAGGTATCACAAGCAGAGCCATGAAGGACAAAGTCATGAATGGAGAGTTGAGCGGCGAACCTAATGACTTGGCAAAAGCATCAATAGCACTGTACTGCTCAGCGATCTCATAGCCGTCTTTTTCTGACATGATCCCAGCCACCGGTAGTTCTAGCAGCATTTCTTTATTATTACCAACCGCAGACACTCCACCTTTGGCCTTTATAATGAGATTGACAGCTTTGGAAATAGAATCTGCGTCTTCACCCACAGCGATTATATTGTGAGAATCATGGCCTACAGATGAAGCAATTGCGCCAGATTTCAGACCTATATTTTTGATAAATCCAACAGCTGGAGCAGCTTCCTGGTACCGGTTGACCACGGCTATTTTGAGTAGGTCCTCGGTCGTATTGGTCTGGTTAGGGTTATCGAGCAGTGCGGACTCATAGCTCAGAAGATTAGTAATCAACTGGCCATCGAGTGCCTCCATCACTTGTACCTGAGTACCTGAAATGGGCACGTTAAAATCCTCGGCTGATTTGGGTTGACAGTCAAAGTTGTTGATCACCTTGTTTTCAACACGGGTGATTTTGGATCTGCCGCTCTCTGCCATCAGTGACCCATTGATCCAGGTCTGAATGACATTAAAATCCTCCAAATTGTCTATTACTATAAAATCAGCAGGGTCGTCGGCTTGCAGCAACCCGATATTCATTTGATAGTGTTTTACAGGATTGATGCAGGCTGCCTGAAGCACCTTGAAGAGGTCGTTATTTTTTGCAAGTGCTCGTTTTACCAGCAGGTTGATATGACCCTCCACCAAATTGTCGGGATGCTTGTCGTCGGAGCAAAACATGATGTTTTCATAGTGCTCATCCAGAAGTGGAATAAGGGCCTCAAAATTTTTGGCAGCACTGCCTTCTCTGATGAGTATTTTCATTCCACACTTCAGTTTGTCCAGTGCTTCCTCCGCGGTAAAGCATTCGTGATCTGTGCTTATGCCTGCTGCAGCATAGATTTTCGCTTGCTCCCCTTTCAGCCCGGGTGCATGACCATCTATCGGCTTTCCAAGTTTTTTGGCGACCTCTATTTTGGCGAATACAGTTTCATCATTGAAAAGCACACCCGGCCAGTTCATCATTTCTGCCAGATAATTAATCTCCGGTTTTTGTAGCAGATAAGCCACGTCTTCTACATTTATTTCCGCCCCAGCGGTCTCGAAAGTCGTAGCAGGAACACATGACGGCGCTCCAAAATGAAACTTGAAGTTTACCTGCTTGCCATTTTCTATCATATACTCCACGCCTTCTACGCCAAGCACGTTGCCTATTTCATGCGGATCAGAAATGGTACCTACCGTGCCATGTACCACTGACAGTCGCGCGAACTCTGATGGCACCAGCATGGAGCTTTCGATATGCACATGCGCATCTACAAATCCAGGCAGAATATAATGCGAAGGAGCTAAGGAGATCTCTTCTACTTTAGTAATAGTGCCGCCATCGAAATGAACGACTGCGGGAAAGATTCTTCGATTTGGAATGTCAATATATTGCCCGGTGACTTGTGCCATATTATTATCATGTTGATTGAGAATCAAGATAATGAGTTATAGAATCAATAATCTATTAAAACTATAAATCATTATCTCAATACGTCTCAGTTGTATATTTTTGCGCCGAGTTTTACTCGTTTAGAGTAATAAGAAAACTCAAAGAATAAACGCAAGGCAGATGAAAATCAAATATCTGACAAAACAGGCTGTACTAAAATTTATAGACTCCGCACTGAAAGAAGACATCGGTGAAGGGGACCACAGTACCCAAGCAGCTATTCCTGATCATCTGCAACAGGAGGCGAACTTGCTGATCAAAAGTGACGGGGTCATTGCGGGTTTGCAATTGGCTGAATGGATTTTCAAAAGATTTGACCCGGAGTTGGAAGTTGTCCTACTCAAGGAGGATGGCGATGTAGTGTCCGAAGGAGAAATTGGTTTGATCGTGAAGGGCAAGGCCCAGTCTATTTTATCTACAGAACGGCTCGTGCTCAACTGCATGCAACGGATGAGCGGGATAGCTACCTACACCAGAGAATTGGCTCAAATGATAAAGCATACTCAAGCCAAACTATTGGATACCCGTAAGACTGGTCCCAACTTTAGAATCTGTGAAAAGTGGGCAGTAAATATTGGTGGTGGAGAAAATCACCGATTTGGCCTGTATGATATGGTGATGCTCAAGGACAATCACGTGGACTACGCAGGAGGAATAAAAGAAGCAGTCAAACGCACCAAGAAATACCTCGCCGAACGTAAGAAAGATTTGAAAATAGAAGTAGAAACTAGAAACCTGGATGAGGTAAGAGACGCATTGGAGGCAGGGGGAGTGGATGTAATCATGCTCGATAATATGCTGCCATCCGCGATGAGAGAAGCCATCCAATTGATCGGTGGTAAGTGTAAGACCGAAGCCTCTGGAGGCATCACAGAAAAAAATATTAAAGAGATGGCAGAAACAGGAGTAGACTACATTTCAGTAGGCGCGCTGACCCACTCTTATAAAAGTTTAGATATTAGTTTGAAAGCAGTAAAGTAGAAATAGGAATGAACGTAAAAACTAAAAAGTACCAAATGACTACTGGTACCTATGTGAAGTTGGCATTTGGGAACTTAATTAAAGATCAGTGGTGGGTAATACTCATCTATCTTGCCATATGTGCTGGTTATTTTTGGATTCCAAATCACTGGTGGATTACCGGAGCTAGCATAGCGTTGGGCTTATACATATTATTTTGGCTGATTCAGTTTGCCGGAATCTCTCAATTGGAGCAGGGAAAGTTCATGTTTGAAAAGCTTAGCTACGAAATCAATAGTCAACAAATATTGATCAAACTCAACAGCAAGCAAGGCATGCCTATGAAGTGGGACAATATCAAAAGAGTAAAAGTCACCAAGGATTATTTTCTGTTTACTATCAATAAAGCACAGCATATTCACCTACCATTTAGAATATTCAATTCCAACAATGAAATAAAATTTGTTGAGACCGTGCTCAAGAGAAAAGGATATATAAAGGAATAGATCAGATTTGAAAAGATACTAAACCACATCAGGAGCCTGATGTGGTTTTTTTTCGCCATATCTGATTGACGAAACTGCTTTAGCGCTTCCTATTAGTATTTCTGATTTTTATATTTATATCGAAAGAAGTAGCCCTTGTACGAAGACAAAAAACCAAAGCGCCATACGCCGGAAGAAGCCAAACTGAAAGCCGCCAATTTTTGTGCCTATCAGGAGAGGTCTCAAAAGGAGGTGCGCAACAAGCTTTATAATTTAGGACTCTATCCTGATGAGGTAGAAGATGTACTTGCTGATTTGATCACTGATAATTATATAAATGAGGAAAGGTTTGCCAAGGCATATGTAGGAGGAAAGTTTAGAGTAAAAAAATGGGGAAGGAAAAAAATCTTGCTCGGACTTGGGCCATATGATCTCTCCGCTTACTGCATCAAGAAAGGACTAGCCGAAATCGATGAGGACGATTATCTAATGACTTTAGAAGAAATAGTGATCAAAAAAAGTGAATCGCTCCATGAGTCAGACAATTTCAAAAAAAGAAATAAAGTGGCCACACATGCGATATATAAGGGGTTCGAATCTGACTTGGTTTGGGAGGTAGTCAAGCGTCTGGTCAACTGAACTTTTACATCTGAAATGTAGTTTAATGAGCATGCCAGACCACAATTGTAGACTATTTATTATCTTAACACACCAATTACCCGCATACTTTAATGGAAATAAAACCAGCAGTCTATAGAATTTTTGACCAACTTATTCATGTGCTCGAAAACCTGAGCAATGACGAATATAGCAGAGCATCTGTAGTACTTCATCACAACTCAATAGGGCAGCATATGCGCCATACATTAGAGTTTTTTGTCTGTCTGTTGGATGGTATGGCATCAGGTAGAATCAACTATGATGAGAGAGAAAGAGACATTTTTCTTGAAAGCAATACCCTTGAAGCTCTGAGCGCTATTGTTGAGATCAAGAAAAGGTTGGAACCGCTTAAGAAAAATATTGAATTGGAACTCGTCAGCAACATTGGAGATGAATCCTCTCAGCCACTGACAGTTGCTACCAACCTCGACCGAGAGCTACTATACAATCTTGAACATGCTGTGCACCATATGGCTCTGATCAAAATTGGACTCAATGAGGTGAACCCAGCACTTGAGCTGCCAGAAGATTTTGGTGTCGCCAGCTCTACTGTCAAATATCGCCAATCGCTAAAAGCCAGTATTTAAAATTATCTAAATGAGTGTTTTAGCGGAATCGTACGAGAAGGTCAATAACAAGTCCGCTGGAGGGGAGACCCTCTATGGAAAACTAAGCACTCATGTGGTTTGGGCAAAAATCTTCCGCTGGGAATTTTGGCCATTTTCCTTGTTCTATTTTCCGGTGATGTTTTACTGGCTGTGGCTTACCATCAGAGCAAGGTCGTTTTTTTTCTTTACCGCCTCTAATCCCACGATTGAATTTGGAGGTATGTTGGGCGAGTCCAAAGACAAGATATTTAAATTGATTCCTGACGAATACATCCCGAAGACTTATTGTTTGGAACCGGCAATAGATAAAGCCAGCTTTCTCAACCGTCTCCAACTAGAAAATTTAGATTTTCCCATCATTCTAAAACCTGATATTGGCGAACGTGGATGGATGGTTGAGCTGATCAATAATGAAGATGAACTCGCCGATTATTTGGATCGAATTAGAGTCAATTTTCTAGTGCAGGAATTTGTGCCATATGAAGTGGAGTTAGGCATCTTTTATTACAAATATCCAAACTGTGATCACGGTACCATCAGCTCTATCGTGCAAAAAGATATGCTAGCCGTGACCGGAGATGGGATCAGAACAGTCGAGCATCTGATGAACGATGACGTCCGAGCAAAAATGCACATTGAAAATCTCAAAAGGAAAACTCCGGAACTTATGGAACGGGTACCGTATGCCGCGGAGAGAGTCGAGCTAAATTCGATCGGTAATCATTGCCTCGGGACTACTTTTCTCAACGGAAATCACCTGATCAATGACAGGCTAATCAAGACCTTTGATCACATCAGCAGCCAGATCGATGGCTTCTATTTTGGAAGGTATGATTTACGATGCAGATCAATAGAGGATCTTTCAAACGAAAAAGATTTTAAAATTCTGGAGCTCAATGGTGCAGGAGCTGAGCCTGCCCATATCTACCATCCTGGCTTTTCACTACTCCAAGCTTATAAAGACATCATACATCACCTGAAGGTACTGGCTGACATCAGCATGATCAACAACAAAAGAGGAGTCCCCTACTATACATTTGGACAAGGAATACGAGAAATATTTAGGATAAATAAGTACAATCAGCAGAAAGAATCATGAGCTTGATTGCCCTATTCTTTTTTGCTTTCTTTTTTAGTTTTATTGGCTCTATTCCGCCTGGATCTATCAACATCACCACACTTCAGTATGCTTTGGAAGGAAGACGAAACGCTGGTTTGTCTTTTGCTCTGGCCTCAGCACTCACCGAATATCTGTACGCTGGTATAGCCGTACGATTTCAAATATATCTGACCTCCAACGAAAGCATCTCACAGTATTTTTCGATAATTACTGGTACCGTCCTGCTTATTCTGGGAATATATAATCTCCTAAAGAAACCTACTCAAAATCTTACTACCACCATTGGTGAACGCCGTCATGCCTTTAAAAAAGGCGTGCTGATCAGTCTAGCCAATCCACTGGCCATACCCTTTTGGTTGATGGTGACGATCTACCTGCAAAGCATGGGTTGGGTGGAGCTGACCGACCAAAATTTTTGGATCTATGTAGCTGGGGTTTCTACCGGCACATTCGTACTTCTTGCAGCTGTAATTCAGCTTGGTTCGAAATTCGCAGCCATCCAAGGCAACACCTTTATCATCTACAAACTTCCCGGCCTCATATTTATCGCTATGGGCCTTTGGAGCTTTATCCAATAATTTTTTTTGAGTTTGATGCAACTCTTCATAATTTGATCTGTCAATACTACATTTAGGAAAATAATTAATTTTGCTTAAAAATTACCAATACTACATTTAAGAGATTCAGATGAAAAAATATCAATTGGGCGAATTTGAAGAGATCGTATTGTTGACCGTTGGTGTGCTTTATGATCAAGCCTACGGTGTGGCTATCAAGGCAGACATCGAAAGCAGGTTGGAAAGAAAGGTCAGCGTGGGAGCATTGCAATCGGCTCTACGCAGAATGGAAACCAAAGGCTTTGTGGAGTCAAAATCAGGAGAGGCCACGGCAAAAAGAGGAGGCAAGCCAAAAAGGTTTTTTTATATGACCAGTTTTGGACGAGCTGCCTTAGAGTACAACCGGCAAGTAAGAGCGGAGCTGTGGAATGCGATGCCTGACATGACTATCGAAATGAAATTCTCATGATCAAAAAAATAGCAGATAGGATACTCAAAAGCTACTGCCATCCAGACTATTATCCCGACATCCAGGGAGACCTGGACGAGTTGTATTTCGATAGAAAAAATAATTCTACCGTTGCACAGTTTCGCCACCTGTTTGAAGTGATAAAACTCTTCAGGCCGGCATTAATTAGACCATTTTATAAAAACTCATTATATAACTCAACAGGCATGTTCAAAAACTATTTTAAAATCAGCTTCAGAAATCTGATCAAACAAAAAGCCTTTTCCATTATCAATATCATTGGTTTGGCCGTCGGACTTTCTGCATTTCTTATGATCAATCAATATGTAATGTTTGAGAAAAGCTATGATCGGTTTTTCTCTGACTCTGATCGTTTGTATCGACTGACTACTGATCAAGTACTTGATGGAGCAATTGGCACCCGAGATGCCATGTCGTTTGCTCCATCAGGACCAGCACTGGTCGATAGAGTTCCTGAGGTGATCAATTCGACATTAACATATCAATTCAACGAATTGGTGCTGAGGGTGGAAGATCGATCAGTCAAAGAAACAAAGGCAATTGCGGCCGACTCCAATTATTTTGACCTGTTTGACTACAAAATTCTTGCGGGTGGAGACCCCAATCAGATGCTCAAAGAGCCGTTTTCAATTGTTTTGACTGAGTCAAGGGCTAAAGCTTATTTTGGAGATCAAGATCCGGTTGGTCAAGCCATTAAAATTCTTAGCGGCTTCAATCAAAGTTTTAAGGTCACCGGTGTGATGCAAGACGTACCTGAGCAGACGCATTACAAATTCGATGTGTTGGTTTCCATCTCTAGTTTTCAGGAAGATGTTGACGAAGATGGCTGGAACTCCTTCAATTATTACACTTACTTGAAACTCGCTCCAAATACAGATATAGATGAATTGCGAGGTAAGTTTCCCAGAATGTTTGAACTATCAGGAGAGGAAGAATCAGATAGTAATCTTGAATTTAATTTACAAAAGGTAGAAGATATTCACCTCTATTCTGATTTTACCTACGAGCCTGAGGCGCATGGCAGTGCGAATACAGTGCTATTCTTAAATATCATTTCGATTCTTATCCTCATTATTGCCTGGGTGAATTACATCAATTTATCCACAGCCAAGGCCATAGACAGGGCGCGAGAAGTGGGGGTGCGAAAGGCAATTGGCGCAAATAAGATGCAACTAATTATTCAATTTCTTTTTGAATCGTTCATGCTCAATTTGCTTGCTGTTGTACTAGCTATCGTAATGGCACAACTGTCTTATTCGTACTTCAATCACCTGGTAGGAAAGGAAGTGATTGAAAACATCTGGTTAAACCAGTTGTTCTTAGTTAAGATTTTTGCCTTCGCATTTATAGGTGCAATTGTTTCGGGGCTTTATCCCGCATTTGTGCTTTCGAGTTTCCGTACTGTTGTGGTTCTTAAGGGAAGATTTAGAAATTCCGCTAAAGGTATTTTACTTCGAAAGGGATTGGTAGTCGTGCAGTTTTCTGTATCTCTGGTACTACTAGCCGCTACTTTTGTTGTGAATAGGCAAGTGAATTTTATGCAATCAGTGGATAAAGGCATCGATATGGATTTCGTCGTTGGAATGAGCCGACCCGGATATTCTTCTGGCAATCGTGAAGCGATGAGAATCAAGTTCGAACAATTCAAACAGCGCCTACTTGATCATCATGCCGTTGAAAATGTCGGCTTCACAAATTCGCTACCCGGAGGTGATTTATCAGATATTAGCTCTACTACGGGAGAAGTCCAGATTATTGGCAAAACAGATTTGATGGAAGGTACTACCTACATGCAGTGGTGTGATGATGGTTATTTTGACGCTGTAGGAATTCGTATGATTGCCGGGAGAAATTTTGATGCCGAGATGGTCAGTGATAGTGCCGCAATAATTGTCAATGAGTCGTTTTTAAAGAGACTGGGAGTCAATGACTACGAATCTGTGCTCAACGAAAAAATTCAATTTGGCGAAAATGATGACGGTCACAAATATCGTTTGATTGGGATAATGAAGGACTACAATCGTACTTCGCTAAAGAATAGAGTTGAGCCTACATCAACGTTTTACAATACCTATGCCAATCGTGTTGTAGTTCGACTTACTCCCTCCAGCTATCAAGAAGGACTGGCGCATTTGGAGGAAACTTACAAGAGTTACTTCCCTAATACTCCTTTAGAGTATGACTTTTTAGACGAGCGATTCAACAATTTATTTCAGGAAGATCAGCAGTTTGGTAATGTTATAGCGACCTTCTCACTTCTAGCCGTAATTGTTGCCTCCTTGGGCTTATTTGGCCTATCTGCTTTTATGGCCATCAATAGAGCCAAAGAAGTGGGAATCAGAAAGGTGCTAGGTGCTACTATTCCTCAGATACTGTCTATTTTTTATCGAGAGTTTATCATACTCATTGCATTGTCTTCTTTGATAGGAATTCCGTTGGTCTACTACACTATGGACGGTTGGTTGAATAATTACGCCTACCGGGTGGATTTTCCATGGATATTCGTTGGGGCCTCCTTATTGGTCGTAGGTGCCTCAGCATTTATTACGGTTGGCTATCAAACTATTAGAGTGGCTGTGAAAAACCCAAGCGAGACGCTGCGGTGTGAATAATCCATGTGTCGCATAGTAGGGATGCTTACTCTTCAGATTTCTTCAATGTATATGCGACATAAAACGATCGCAGTGCCAAGGCCAGCAACAGGGGGATCAAGGCAAAATGGATTTCCTGTGGGAGCAATTCTCTAATAACAATGAGTATGACCTGCAGGATTCCAAAGCCTAGAAAATAGAACCTAAGGCCATTGACTTTAGTCCTTTTCATTAAGAGAGCCAGTGCCAGCAAGTTTAGTGGCATCGCCCAGAGCAGGTTGTAGTTGTATTGCGACAGATGATCTGTACCAAACCATAAGAAGAGTAAAAAGCATCCTAGCAGTCCGGTGACTCCAAAGAGAATGATGTCTATAAATCTATAGGCAGAATTGTATTTTATCCCTCGATGTGTGATGAGGCCCACTATAAAAAAGAAAAGCACAAAAAAGTGAATAGGCTTAAAACCTGATTCTTCTACCACCTCACTGCTCGTACTAATGGTAGCAGACTGCCTCACCAAAGGAAGAGTCGTACTATCTGTGCTGATTGTAGCTGAGAGAAGTGCCTGTTCCAGATATAGTGGCATATATTGATAATGGTATCCACTTGCCACGGCATCTATCTCAGATCCCAGGCAGATATCTATACCCAGATCACCCCACGGCTGGTATTCCAGATATTTATCCATCAGATCCCTAAAGCTGAGCGAGTCCTCAGCAAAGCTGTAATCATACGTGACTCTATCTCCAAGCGTAAGATCGATCACATCCCTCATCCGCGTGGCGCAATTGTCATAGCAATAGTTGTAATAATAGTTAGCATTTTCTGGCTTGGCGTTGTTCACTAGAAAATCAAAAAGAGCCTGTTTGTCCGCTGGGCCCACATTCAAAATGTGTTCACGCCAGGTTCTGTCTTCAGCATAGTAGTAGTTCTTGTAGGCAGAGTAGTTGCCCGTACCGAGTTTATAATACAGTTTGCCTTTGGTAAAATTCAAATAGAAGTTGGGCTGATTGAAATCAAAAATCCCGTAGTTAAAAATCATATCTATGCGATTCAATGGATCACTCACACGAAAGGCACTATGACCAAAAGCAGAATAAAGCTCCACTTGCGTGGGGTCAAGAATGAGTACTATGATTTCGGCCTGCTCAGATAGCTGTACATTTGAATGAGCAGATTGACTCCAAAAGAGAACAGATAGAAAAATGGATATTGCAAGCCTTTGAAATGGCATAAACTCAGATTAAGATATATCGAAATAACTGTTAACCATCATAGAAGTATGCTCATCAAACTTATTTGATTTAATAATTTCAAGAGCTCTGTTTTTGTAGACGTCTTCTTGCGTGATTAAGTATGCTCTTCTCAAATAATCGATAGAAAGTAACGGTTTGGCAATTAAGCTATCCGCCATGACTCCATAATATTCGGCTTGCTCAAAAATTTGTTGAAGAAAACTATCCATTTTCTTTTCAAACGAATTATCATATTTGATATATTCAGTTCGAATAAAGTCGGAAGGTATTTTAAATTTTGGCGTTTTGATAACTACCGTTTCTTTGCCTAAAGCATTCATAAGACCAAGTTCATAATATATATTGGCGACTGTAGTTTGTTGCATGTTTTCTGAAAGAACGGCTATGCCAATAGGAGAGGATAGTGCTAGATTCCATATTTTTGATAAAAAGTCCTTTCCCGTTATTAAAGAATTCGCATCAAGTGAGTGAATTTCTTTTTGATTTAATGCAGTTTTAAGTTGAGATAAAATTTCATCCAATAGATTTGTTTTCACACCGCCTAATTGAGTCATTATAAAGGCAGATCTTGGATTATATTTAATCCTCTTGGTAAGTACGTCATTGTCGGTTGGGTTGTAAAAAATCATTAATTACGCTTGCGGGCAACAGCTACATTTTTGAAAGGGCCATCAGATTTTTTATGAGCTACAATCCTACCTTTTTCACGGTCAATTTTTACATATCTGCCTGTTTTTGGATTTTTCACCTGCACGACTTTTTTCTTTTCACTCATGTCATCTGATCTATTAGCGTATTGAAGATACAACAAAATTAGAAAGCTTACATTTATTTAACAGATTTACAAAAGATATGTTGCGGATAAATGTATAATAAGCCTTACTTTGATTCAAAATTTGTATCCCCTAAAATGCGTTTATATTAAGACAAACTCCAGTGCACATACACGATAGCCTAAATATCCTCTCTAAGCTTTCGCCTCAGAAGGTACTCAATGCATCCAGGCTCCTGACGTCCTACTATCAATCCAAGCATCTCGGGCGGTTTATCAACCCGGCACTACCGCTAAGTATGTCCATAGAGCCTACTACATCGTGCAATTTACGGTGCCCCGAATGCCCTAGCGGATTGCGTTCATTCACCAGGCCGACTGGCATGCTGGATGTAGATTTTTTCAAGGAAAAAATACTGGAGGTGCGCCATCATCTGGCCTACCTCACTTTTTATTTTCAGGGAGAGCCCTATCTGCATCCGGGGTTTCTGGATATGGTACAGCACGCCTCGGACCAAAAAATATATACAGCCACTAGTACCAACGCACACTACCTGGATATGGAGAAAGCTGAGGCTACCGTGAAATCAGGACTAGATCGCCTTATCATTTCCATAGATGGCACCAGTCAGGACACCTATGAGCAGTATCGAATAGGTGGGCAGCTCGAAAAAGTCCTCGAAGGCACCCGCAACATGGTGAGCTGGAAAAAGAAATTGAAAAGGAAAACACCACATCTGATTTTTCAGTTTTTGGTGGTAGCCCCAAACGAACATCAGATTGGCGAAGCCGGCAAGTTGGCCAAAGAAATAGGTGTAGATGAAATCCAGTTTAAAACGGCGCAGATCTATGACTATGAAAACGGCTCCGAACTGATCCCACAGAATCAGAAATACTCTAGATACGCTAAGGACGAGGCGGGTAATTTCAAATTGAAAAACCCTCTTCACAATCAATGCTGGAAGATGTGGCAGAGCTGTGTAGTGACCTGGGATGGCAAAGTGGTGCCATGCTGCTTTGACAAAGATGCCAAGCATGTGATGGGAGACTGGAACAATCAGTCCTTCCGTGAAATCTGGTACAGCCAGCCCTACGAGAAGTTTAGAAAGAGTATCCTGACCAGTCGAGACTCCATAGAGATCTGCAAGAATTGCTCAGAGGGATTAAACGTATCCTTAGGTCATGACTAAACCAGAACTATCTATGTATTTTTTGGCTTTGATCCCTGGGGGCGAGATCAAGTCGGAAATCATGGCATTTAAAGAAGAAGTGAGTCAAAAATTCAACTCAAAGGGCGCGCTAAAGTCACCACCTCATATCACACTACACATGCCCTTCAAATGGAGGACTGACCGGGAAGAAGCGCTCGTTGATCTATTGAAAGCATTCAAGTTTGAAGAATTTCCTTTGGCAATTGACCTTGATGGATTTGACTTTTTCGAGCCAAGAGTAGTCTTTGTGCATGTGGTGAAGAACGAACCTCTTCAATCACTTCATCAAGAGCTGACCGCTTATGTCAGGAAAAGTTTAAAGATTTTTAATTCAGATTATAAGGATCGTGGGTTTCATCCACATCTCACGATAGGCTTTCGAGACTTGAAAAAACCGGCCTTCTTCCAGGCAAAGGCCTATTATGAGAAACAGGATTACAGAAGAAAATTTATGGCTAAGAATATTTGTCTCTTGCGCCACGATGGTCAGCGCTGGCAAGAATGGAAGTATTTAAGTTCTTAGACAAGCATTATTCTTGGAAGGGGATGAGAATTTGTCTAGCTTTGTTATCCTGCATCATGCGTCTGGTGTTTCTCAAAAAATAGTGCTATTTTATACACATCTTTAAGGACCGGGTGCAGGATTTTTACCTCTCTTTATTGAAAATTCACTTGACCATTTGGTTCTGATTCATTGAGTTTTAGGCTTTTTGTCTCCGACGCATTGGTAATGTGCATTACATTAGACTGATCCTCAAAAATCTCCATCAGAACCTTATTGGAGACGTTTATCGATTTTACCTTTTTCACACCCTTTATCACCTGATAGCAGTACATCACAGCATCTTCTTTTTCTGACCCGAGGTAGTTGGCCGTGGCCAATTTTCCATTTATATGATAAGACGTTTTTTCGCTAAGATATTTTCCAATGAGCATATCAAGGTTTGCGGGGTCAGCTGGGTTTAGTATATCAATAGCCTGACCTGACCATGCGGAGAGCCCTTGTTCGAGATCATCCAAAAAAATACGATGAGTGATCTCCAACTGCCTTTTGTCCTCATCAAATTCGATTTCACTCACCGCCACATGGAACGCATGAGGCGCAATACCGCTCATATAATTTATCAACAAAATAAATAAATAGGTCATGATGTACTGGTTTTCCGTCGTAAGTTTACGGCCATTAGGCAGTAATGAAGAACAAAAGTAGAGATTCTTTATTGCAGCTTAAACAATATTATTTAAGTGGTACAAATCAACCAGCATGTCAGAATTTCAACTATTCTTTATACTTGGGACGGAGCATATTTTGGATATCAATGCGTATGATCACATTCTCTTTGTGATAGCGCTCAGTGCTGTGTATCAGGCAACAGATTGGAAGAAAGTTCTTATACTCGTCACCGCCTTTACTATCGGTCATTCGGTAACTCTTGCACTGGTGGCTTTGGATGTGTTCTCGGTAAACTCAGTCTGGGTAGAATTCCTGATTCCTGTGACCATTTTCATAACCGCCGCCTTCAATATCTGGCGTAGGGAGGCTTACCTATCTGCTGATATGAGTAAGCTCAACTATTATTTTGCACTATTTTTTGGATTGATTCATGGCATGGGTTTTTCCAATTATCTAAAAGGAATAATTGGCAAAGAAACTTCGATCCTGGAAGAGTTGTTCGCCTTCAATCTGGGGCTCGAACTGGGACAGGTAATTATAGTCACAGCTTTTATGGTGATAGGATATTTGATGAATAAATATATAAGTATAAGTAGGAAGGACTGGATTCTGGCAATTTCTTCGGCCGTGGCAGGGATAGCCATTACACTTATGATTGAAACGAAATTTTGGTAATATTAATTCTAACATAATGCAAAGAATACTAATAGGATTACTCGTATTAAGCCCTCTCGTAGGATTTACTCAAGGGGAGTGGAATCAGAAATTTGAGCAGCTAGGCACCAGCTTGCCCACCGCCAATTCCTACCGAAATGCCTCCGGAGCCCCGGGCAAAGACTATTGGCAGCAGCGTGCGGACTATGTCATTGACGCAGAACTCAATGACGAAAACCAGTCCTTGACAGGAAAGGAGACGATTACCTACTTCAATAATTCACCAGATCAACTAAGCTACCTGTGGCTACAGCTCGATCAAAACATGAGAAGTAAATCTTCGGATACCCCGCTCATCGTGGAAAATGAGATGACCAAAGCCATGTCAGGCCGCGACATTCAAAAAATTGTTCAAGAATATGACTTCGATGGGGGATTTAAGATCTCAAAAGTCACTGATGCCAATGGTAAGCCATTGAAATACATGATCAATAAAACCATGATGCGTGTCGATTTGCCTTCTCCACTGCAATCCGGAGAGCAGATCTCACTTAATGTTGACTGGTCATACAATATCCAGGACAGGATGCCACTTGGTGGACGATCCGGCTATGAGTTTTTTCCCAAGGATGGCAATTATTTGTATACCATCGCTCAATGGTTTCCTAGAATGGCAGTCTATGATGATATGGAAGGCTGGCAGCACAAACAGTTTTTAGGTCGAGGTGAGTTTGCACTTGAGTTCGGCAACTACAAAGTGAAATTGACCGTGCCTGCTGACTTCGTTGTAGCCTCTACGGGCGAATTGCAAAACCCAAATCAAGTGCTTACCAAGGCTCAATTGACTAAGCTTGAAGAAGCCAAACAGTCATTTGATAAGCCAGTCATTATTGTCTCCGAAGAGGAGGCCAGAAAAGCCGAGCAAAAAAGGGCTTCTGCAAAAAAAACCTGGGAGTATCATGCTAGCAACGTGAGAGATTTTGCCTTTGCAGCTTCAAGAAAGTTTATTTGGGATGCTCAAGCCGTGCAGCTTGAAACAAAGACACCACTGGCTATGTCCTACTATCCGAAAGAAGGCAATCCACTATGGGAAAAAGAGTCTACAAAGGCGGTAGCCAATACGCTAAAAACATATTCCAGACATACAGTTGAGTATCCGTATCCGGTAGCGATTTCCGTTCATTCGGCTTCAATCGGCATGGAGTATCCAATGATCTGCTTCAACTTTGGACGACCTAATGAAGACGGAAGCTACACAGATGCAGTAAAATGGGGCATGATAGGAGTGATCATACATGAGGTAGGCCACAATTTCTTTCCAATGATTATCAATTCTGATGAGCGGCAGTGGAGTTGGATGGATGAGGGGCTAGATACCTTTGTGCAATCTCTGACTGAAAAAGAACACTATCCGGCTAAGCCATTAAAAAGAGGAGAGGCAAGACTGATTGTAGACTATATGAAGGGGGATAAAGAAGGCATCAGACCTATCATGACCAACTCAGAACAAATTCTTCAGTTTGGTGAAAATGCCTACGCCAAACCAGCCGCAGCTTTGAGTATACTTAGAGAAACCATCATGGGACCGGAGTTATTCGACTATGCTTTTAAAACATATTCAGAACGATGGGCCTTCAAGCGACCAAGTCCAGCCGATTTTTTCCGTACGATGGAGGACGCTTCGGCAGTAGATCTCGATTGGTTTTGGAAAGGATGGTTCTATACCACCGATCATGTAGACCTGTCTTTGTCAAAAGTAAAGTGGTTCAAGATGGAGATACCAGAAAATGAGATCGAAAACAAAGCCAAGAAATCCAAAAAGGCTAATATATCCTCTGGTGAGAAAAATCAAAATTTGATGGACTTCGCCCAAGAGGCCGAAACTTTCTACATGACAGAGACAGTACCCTCCGCGGTCAGTAAACGGTTTAATGAATTTATGAACAAGACGGATGACCAGGGAATCATGAAAGCCAACGCGGATCGCAATTTTTATGAGCTCACCTTTGAGAATAAAGGAGGGCTGGTGATGCCAATTATCCTTCAGTGGACTTATGAGGATGGAAGTGTAGAGCGTGAGTACATTCCAGCCGAGATTTGGAAGAAAAATGAAAATGTGGTGACCAAAGTTTTTGCAAAGTTCAAGAAAGTGACCAATATTGTAATCGATCCGGAAAAGGAAACAGCTGACGTGGCTATACAAAACAATGTGTTTCCAAGAATCGAAAACAACTCTCGATTTGATCAATTTCAGAACGGAGGAGAGTAAATAAAAAATATCAAGAATAGGTTAGGTTGGGTCGCACTTTCGGGTGCGGCCTTTTTTTGTGATTATTTCGTGATCTTTTTACTGTTGATTTGTGTTGTGCTGATAGCAACGCCCCAAAATATATGAGTAAGAAAGTACTGATTATAGAAGACGACGAGAGTATCTCCGAGTTATTGTCCATCCATTTGAAGGATATGGACTGTCAGATCGAAAGCGAAAAAGATGGATTGGCCGGTTATCATGTGGCTGCAGAGAATGCATTTGATTTGATCATATTAGATATCAATTTACCCAACAAAGATGGGCTGGATATCTGTAGAGATTTGCGTGCAGGCAAAGTCAATACGCCCATACTCATGCTCACGGCTCGCTCAGAAGAAATCGATAAAATACTAGGATTGGAGACTGGTGCGGACGATTATCTTACCAAACCATTCAGCGTCAGAGAATTTACCGCCAGGGTAAAAGCCATTTTCAGAAGAGTGGAAATGCTAAAAGCGCCAACAGAGGACGAAGAGAAAGTGATCGCAAAAGGAAATATCGAAATCGATCAAAAGAAGAGAAAAGTACTGAAATCTGGCGAAAGAATAGACCTGACTCCAAAGGAGTACGACCTGCTGAACCTGCTCGCCAAAAACCCTGGCCGAAGTTATACCCGCGAAAGACTACTTTCGCTCATCTGGGGGTATGAGTTTAGCGGATACGAGCATACGGTCAATTCTCATATAAATCGGCTCAGGGCCAAAATTGAAGATGACCTCAACAAGCCCACTTATATTTTGACCACCTGGGGTGTTGGATATCGATTCAACGATGAAATAAATTAATACTCTAAGACCATCAATCATGAAAGACTCATTCTTAAGTTCTGGCAATCTTTTCCTAAAGCTTTCATTCATATTCCTGATTTTGCTCCTATCGGTTTCAGGAGTCTATTTCTATTCATCTTTTAGCATAGCAGAAAAGCATTTTGAGGAGAAAAATCAAAAACTAAATGCAGATATAGCTGGCCATATCGCATCCGAGCTCAAACCCTTTCTAAACGGCACCCTCAAAGAGGAAGCTGCTGATGAGATCATGCATAGTATGATGGCAGTGAATCCTTCCATAGAAGTATACTTGCTCGATCCGGACGGCAACATTCTAAACTATGTTGCACCATACAAAAAGGTGGTTTTGGACCGAGTCAGCCTCGAGCCTATAGAAGATTTTATAGCCAACTATCAAGACGTAGCCATTTTAGGAGACGACCCAAGAAAGGAAGGAAGACAAAAGGTGTTTTCCGCCAAGAAAGTCGAAGAAAACGGAACTACGCTGGGTTATATCTATGTGATACTGGCAAGCGAGGAATACGACTCCGCCAATGAGCAGCTTTTTGGAAGTTACATCCTGCAACTAGGTACCGTCTATGGGCTGGTAACCATTGTAGCAGCCATGTTGATCGGGGTTTTAGCCATTTGGTTGATCACCAAAAATCTGAACAAAATAATCTATACAGTCAAGAAATTTCAACAAGGGGAGATGAGCGCCAGAATAAAGGTCAGCAGCGGCGGAGAAATCAATAAACTCGCTGAGGCCTTCAACGAAATGGCGGATACGATAGTAGGCAATATCGAAAATCTCAAGTCTATGGAAAACCTCAGAAGAGAGCTGGTGGGTAATGTCTCTCACGACCTGAGGACGCCTTTGGCTGTTATCCATGGATTTATAGAAACACTCATTATCAAACAAGACCATCTCACCAATGATGAGAAGACAGCCTACCTGTCGCGTGCGCTGACTGGTACCGAGCGATTAAAAAAACTGGTAGAGGAACTTTTTGAACTGTCTAAGCTTGAAGCCAAGCAAATCAAACCATCCAAGGAAGCTTTCTTTATCAATGAACTGATGGATGACATTGCTCAGAAATACAAAATCCTGGTAGAGGAGAAAAAGATTGAAATATCGGCTGAAGGTCATGATAAACCTTTTATGGTCTATGCAGATATCAGTTTGATCGAAAGAGTCCTGCAAAACCTGATCGATAATGCGATCAAGTTTACGCCCGAAAACGGCAAGATCAAGCTTCAAATCAACGAAAAGGCTCAGGAAGTCGAAATCCAGGTTACTGATACTGGTGACGGTATTCCACAAGATCAGGTGCAGTTTGTATTTGACCGGTATCACATTGGAGACAAACGAATATCTCTTGATACTAACAGCACCGGTTTGGGACTGGCCATCGTCAAAAGAATATTGGAAATACATGACACTTCCATCGATCTTAAAAGTAAAATGGGAGAGGGGACGACCTTTTCTTTTGTACTACCGCAGCACTCCGTCTGATCTGGTACGAAGGCAATCCATTGACTTTACTTTTCTATTCTGCATGTTTTTTGAACAAAGCATAGTGTCAGGTGCCTTACGTAAAATATTGATTTAGGTAAGCCTTCTGTCAAATACCCAAATCAGTACACTTACTTTATACCGTTGTGATATTCCCGTGATACTCTCTTCTAATCTTTGTTTTAGAAATTTTAAAAACTAAGGTATAATCACATGAAAAAAGTATTATTCACATTATTAGCCGTTACTGTCGCCTTCTATTCATGCGATGACGACGATGACAACACAGGAAACTTGACATTAGATATTTCCGGATTGAGCAATTTGGGAGATGACTATTTGTATGAGGGTTGGGTTATTGTAGATGGATCACCAGTTTCTACAGGTACCTTTTCAGTAGATGATGATGGAGCGCTTTCAGCTTCAACATTTGAATTAGAATCAGCGATGTTAGATGCCGCTACTACATTTGTATTGAGTATAGAGCCATCACCAGATTCTGATCCATCACCTAGCGCTACTAAAATATTGGGTGGTGATTTTTCAGGCAACTCTGCTTCGGCCAGTATCATGCATGCAGCAGCTTTTGGAACAGGATTTAGCAGTGTCACAGGGGGGTATATTCTTGCCACACCGACTACTACTGATGATTCGGATGAAGCTAGCGGTGTTTGGTTTTTAGATAATTCCTCAGGATCTGCAGCTATAGGATTGACCAATCTTCCAGACCTAAGTAACCAAGATGGATGGACGTATGAAGGCTGGGCAGTAATTGGAGGGACTCCAGTATCTACTGGTACTTTTGATATGGCCGCTGGGTTCGATGCGAATGCTACTACCACTAGCTTCAAAGGTGATGATGGAGATGGGCCTGCTTTTCCAGGCGAAGATTTCATTCAAAACGCGCCAACAGGTATGACTTTCCCTACAGATCTCAAAGGAGCGACTATCGTGGTAAGTATTGAGCCAGTGCCGGACAACAGCACCTCACCGTTTGTATTGAAGCCTTTAGCAGGCGAAGTACCTTCAGATTTGGCAGATCATACATTCCAGACCATGGATAACATAGCCTCTTCTACTTATCCTTCAGGAACAGTTACAAGATAAAAACACACAATCTACGTTATAAAAAACCCGCAGTCGGCGGGTTTTTTTATGCCCTTTCCAGGGAATAAATATTAACTGCTTGTTGCTTTCCTTTGAGCATGATCTCCCCCATGAGTTCTTGTTTGACGCGCTCAAAATTGGCTGTCTGTTTAGCAAATAGTTCAGAGACAAGCAGACTTTTGCCCATTTGATTGCACATGGATTGAATGCGCGATCCCGTATTTAGGACATCGCCATGATAGGCAATCTCTCTTTTGATATAACCTACTTCAGCCACCGTCACAGGCCCTTCATTGATTCCGGCTTTGAACTCAGGTACAAATCCAAATTCTTTTTCGAATTTATCGGCCTTGGTGTTTAGTTTTTCCTTGAAGGCAAAAAACATTTCCATACACAATCTGGCTGCGTCAGGATCTGAAGAATCCCAGGTTAGAACCGCTTCGTCACCGACATACTGGTAGATTTGTGCCTTATGCTTGAATACGATCTCGTTGAGATAAAGAAAACAGGCCTGGATCAGATTAGAATACTTGATGTGCCCCAATTTTTCCGCATAGGCTGTAGAGTCCTTTAGATCCAAAAACATAAAAATCCTGTCTTCGATTATTGGTTTGTGGTACTTGCCGGTAAACATATTCCAGAGATTGCCCGGCCCGAATTTTTTACTCACCTCCAGTATAAAATTGACGATGATGGAGTAGAGAATAATGAATGAACTAATTGCGATGTAAAACTGATTGTCAAGAAATAAAACAACGAATTTTTCCGTCTCCTTGATTGGGGATATGCCTAGCAATTTGAGAATTAAAAAAACGCAAGTAAATACCACAACAAAGCCTATTGTATACAAGATGGTTTTAACCAACATAATTCTCCCAAAGGATTGATTCCGAAGTTTAGTATTTTCAGATAGCCAATAGATTAGGAAAAATACAGTGCCAAAGAGGAATCCAAAAAGCGAACCTTCGAGATATTGATAGCCAGAATCTATGTACTCCATAAATTGCTGATTGACGTCGGCAGTATCTATTTCAAGAAGTCTTAGGATCAAGCGTTGGAAAAACACCCCAGTGGCGGTTACGCTTAATGAAGCCAGTGTCCAAACACTGACAATAAACAACCAATCTTTAAAATTTTTATTCAAACTCATACTTCTATTAGATCATCGTGTTTTTTGTTGAACCCAGCGATACCTTGAATCCCGCCTGTGTGTACGCAGATTATACGGCTTCCGCTGTCAAACGTATTATTTTTGACTAAGTCTATAAGACCGTACATCATTTTGCCGGTATATATAGGGTCTAAGGGGATGCTGGTTTCTGCTCTAAATCTGTTGATAAAGCTAATCAGATCATGATCAAACTTGGCATATCCACCGAAATGATAGTTGTGATTGATCCTCCACCGAGAACTGTTTCCAGCCAGACTGCTAACTTCATCCTCAAGATAACTTTCACCTTTTAGGCAACTGATACCATAGGCTGTTTGGCCTTCTTCAATTCCCTGAATTATTCCGGCAAGGGTTCCGCCTGTACCTACAGGACAAATAATGTAGTCAAAATTGATGGAAATTTCTTCCGTCAATTCAGCCACTCCTTTGAGAGCCAGTGCATTAGACCCTCCTTCGGGGATCACAAAAGCAGCGTGTCTTTTTTCTAAGAATTTGAGCCAAGTAGGGTCATTGCGGTTTTTATACTGATCTCTGGATACAAATATGAGCTCCATGCCGTAGGCGCTGGCTTTTTGCAGCGTGGGATTAGACGTGCTATTGAGCTCATCCCCTCGGATGATACCAATCGCCTGGAACCCAAAACGATTGCATGCTGCTGCTGTGGCTACTATATGATTGGAATATGCACCACCAAAGGTCAATAGGGTTTTTCGCCCTTGGTTTTTTGCTTCTATTAAATTGTGTTTTAGCTTTCGCCATTTATTTCCTGAGATCTCAGGGTCGATTAAATCTTCTCTTTTGATCCAAACCTCTATTTTTCTTTCAATAAATTCTGGAAGCAGAAGGGGTGTCAGCACAGTCGGTGGTAGGCGATCAAACATGCCTCAAAAGTAGTAAGCATTAGCGAAAGCAATCTCCCAAATAGGCAGGGGATCATATTTTTTATTAATTTGTAGAACCAACATAATATTGACTGTGTTGGTTGTGAACGAACTCAATAATTGAGATCAAATTAATAACTCATCGAAATCTAAGAAATGGCCGAAAATCTTACCCGATCGATAGCGTCTAAAATAGAACAGACCAAAGCTGAACGAAGAAAAAATAGATTAAATGCCTATGAACTAGGCACTGAATTGCTGTTTAATACCAAAAAAGAATTGGACGGTTTGAAGTCAATGATTGGTGCAGAAGATGTGCGGTATCTATCAATAGGCAATCAGCTGGCAACCGAACTGCTGCAGTGTGGGATTGATTATTTCAAAGCCATCAAAGACAATTCAGATTTTTCTGAAGCTAATTCTTTAGAGATACTCAATAGCGCAAAAGAAATCAGCAGCGATGATCAAATTCTCAAGAGAATAGATGACAATATCGAAGGCATACATGATTGGGTAAGCAATCAGGCTTTGCGAGATAGCCAAAACAACATATATGATTTCAACAAGGTCTTGTTGAAAACTGCTTTTTCTTTTATGACCTGCGACGGACACATTGCGCCTAATGAAGTAGCGCTGATCAGAAAGATGGCTGAAGAGGAGAACGCCTTTGGAGATATAGATATTGATACGGAATTGGATTTTCTTATCGAAGTGATCAATTCTATGGGAATGGGTTTTTTGAAAGACTACCTAAAGGTTTTGAAAAAAGCAGACCTAAAGCAGGAACAAGAATTGCGACTGATAGAAATGGCTGTGAAAACACTCTATGCCGATGGTAGGCTGGATTATAATGAGGTCAAGTTTTTTAGGATTTTCAGGTCTCTGCTTAGTGTATCAGACGATCAAATCGTTAAGCTCAATCCAAATCTACCAGACGAATTTCTCGAAAGTGATATTTTCGGGCATAAATACCTAAGCCAGCTTTTTGATGATTATTTTGAAAAAGTAGAGATACCTACTTTCGAGAAAGTGTCTGAGCAGAGAAGGACGGAATATGTAGATCCCGATAAGTATAAACAATAAGCCAAACCTGGTGGCTGATGAACCTTATGGCCCAGTGTGTTTAAAATGCTTTTCAACAATTCCAAGCAGTTGATCTCGCGTGATCGGCTTAATGATGAAGTCTGATACATCTTGATATTTCTCGGCTTTATCTTTGTCCAGCTTGTTGAGCGAACTTGTCAACATTGAAATGACAATACCACCTTTTAGCTCCTTCGGTAATAATTTATAAGCATCCAGGAATTCAAACCCATTCATTACTGGCATGTTGATATCCAATAAAATCAGATCAGGCTTTGGATAGCTGGTTCCATTCTCAGCAAAGTCACCTTTATTTTCCAAGTAGTCCAACGCCATTTTTCCGTTATGGCATTCATGAATTTTCCCGTTGTAGTTGCATACATCTGTGAGCAGGTGCTGTTGCAAGAAGATTGAGGTGGGGTCGTCGTCCACGAGAAGCACTGTTGATATTATGTTGATGTCTAACATTATGATTTGGAATGAATAGGTAAGTGAATGATGAAAGTTGTGCCCTTATCAGGAGTGCTATGCACCTCTATTGAACCGTTATTTTTTTCTACTTGCTGTTTTACAAGATAGAGACCAATGCCCGAGCCTGGTTTGCCTGATGAAGACTCAAAGCGTTCAAAAAGCATAAAGAGCTTGTTACCATTGACTGTAAGATCAATTCCAGATCCATTGTCTTGAAAGGTAATCCTGACCATGTTCTCATGTCTTACGGATGTGATGTGAATTACCGGCTTTCGTTCTGAATGAGCATACTTGATGGCATTTGTCAGTAGATTTTTAAATATGCTAATGAGGTAGCCAGCCGAAGCATAGACTGTTGGACTCTCTGAGAAGTCGCTATAGATTTTAGCCCCGGATTGTTCTATTTCAAGCGACAAAGCCTCTTCTAATTCGGCTATGATATCAGACAATTCACAATTGTTTTGCTCTAAAGCTCCAGACTTTTCATGACGAAGTAGAGACATAAAATCTTCAAAAGTTAGAAGCCAATTATTGATTGACTCATGTACTTTGCTGAGTATTTCCGCCTGCTTGTCTTCAGGTAAGTTGTTTTTTGATTGGTGGAGAATTTCTGTTAGCGCCTTTACGTTGAGTGCCGGTCCCAGTAGATCATGCGTTATTTTATAGGTCAATGCATCCAATGATTCATTGATTTCTCTGAGTTGGCGATTGCTATCATTCTTTTTTTGATGAGATACGCCCAGCATGAATCCAGCTACTCCCAAGACTACAGGAGCAGTATCTACTACATAATGAATGACATTTCGTTGATGGATTATTGCAATACTGGTCCAAGTGAAGCTCAAATCATTGAGCAAACAATCCAAAAATTGAGAAAATAATGGAAATGAAAGGCCGAAAAGAATACCACCAATGGTATACTTTTCACGTATGCTGAGTGCTTTCATTTTCATTAGACAATCGAATAATTGGTTGCTTCTTAATCAGAAGAGCTGTTACCAAAATCAACAGAATCTGAAATGTCCTGCACCTGAGAAAGATCAAAATTTGGAAGCTTCTGTTGTTTGAAGTAGTTACTGTACAATTCTTTTATATAGATATCGGTGAGTTCATCCTTTTGAATGAAGTTTTTACCAATTTTCGGAAATTTGGCAAGAATCTTTTCATCAGGAGATTTTAGTGCTGTCCTCAATATTTTAAGGAAACTGATTTCTTCACTCTTGACCTTGTCATCTGCCGTAATGGTATGAATTGCTGACTCTAGTAATAAGATTTCCTGCTCTTCGGTCAGGCTAGAATTGTTTAATTTTTTGAAATAATCATCGAAAAAATCTAATCCTTTTAAGTTGATAAGTTCAACCATTTGATTCAATTCCTTGTCGACGTCAATTCCTTCGAGATCCACTTTTTCACGCGCCAATTCTTTGATAAAACCTATTTCTTTTGGGGCAATATGGCCATCACAGGTCATAAAAGAGAATACTGTTTTAAGAAGCAGCTTGGAAAAATCTGATTTATTTGTCATTGTATCATGTTTATTTTAGCAGCTATAAGATAATCAAAATATCTAAAACTAATACTTACCTTTGCCGACTATGCAGGAGGAATCTTTAGAAGAAGAATTATTTGAACATTTCAGAATTGTGGCTGATCCAAAGCAAGAGATTCTGCGACTGGATAAATTTCTGATGGACCGATTACCCAATGTTACACGCAATAAATTGCAGGCAGGGATAAAGGACGGTTTCATCAAAGTGAATGATCTTGAAATAAAACCAAACTATAAGGTGCACCCCGGTGATGTGGTCATAGTGGCCCTACCAGACCCGCCAAAAGACACTGATATTGTACCAGAAGATATCCAAATCAATATCGTGTACGAAGACGACGATCTGCTCGTGGTCAACAAAGAGCCAGGTATGGTAGTCCATCCTGCCTATCAAAACTGGTCTGGTACTTTAGTGAATGCACTGGCTTATCATTTTGAAAATTTGCCTACTATGCCCAACAATGACGGGCGGCCAGGTCTCGTACACCGAATAGATAAAGACACCTCAGGGCTGCTTGTCATAGCTAAAAGTGAAAAGGCCATGACCAGTTTGGCCAAGCAGTTTTTCGATCACAGTATAGAACGTACCTATTACGCACTGGTTTGGGGCGAACCATCAGATGACAAAGGCACTATAGATGTCAACCTTGGCAGAAGCCTGAAGGATCGTCGGATCACCGCAGCTTTCCCTGATGGGGACTTTGGCCGGAGAGCAGTCACCCACTATGAGGTGATCAAAAGACTGCGCTATGTATCGCTGATCAAGTGTAATCTTGAGACTGGGCGGACACATCAAATCCGTGCACACATGAAACATATCGGGCACCCTATGTTCAATGATGCTACTTATGGGGGGGACAAAATAATAAAGGGAACAACTTTTACAAAATACAAACAGTTCGTCGACAACTGTTTTAAGATTATCCCAAGGCAGGCTCTTCACGCCAAATCATTGGGTTTTATTCACCCATCAACTGATAAATTTGTTCAATTCGACTCAGAACTTCCTGATGACTTAAAAACCGTCATCGACAAATGGGAGCACTACGTCAACCACATCGAATAAATGATTGTAATAAAATATATTTGGTACTATACCATGTGGACTTTGGTGAAGATTGGACTTCATCTTTATTATTCAAAAATTAAAATCAGTGGGAGAAAAAACATCCCTAAAAACACGCCAATAATATTTGGGTCGAATCATGAAAACGCTTTTATCGATGCGCTGCTGATCACTACGAGTAATACGCGATTTGATCATTATCTAGTGCGGGCGGGCGTTTTTAATAATCGAGTAGCTAAATTTTTTCTTAATTCACTCAATTTGATGCCAGTCTATCGAGCTCAAGATGGTGTGAATCCATTAGAAGCCAATCAGCAGATTTTTAGAGCTTGTTTTGAAGCCTTGGCCAAAAAGTATGCGGTCATGTTATTTCCCGAAGGAGAGCACAATATACGACGGCACCGCAGGGTACTCAAAAAGGGGATCACGCGTATAGCACTAGGTGCTGTCAATTTTGTTGGCGGGACTAAGCAGGTGTCAGTGGTGCCCGTCGGAGTCAATTATTCGGACCATACCGGTTTTAGATCTGCAGTCCATATCGTTTTTGGTGAGCCCATTATCGTAAAGCAGCAAGAAGAGAATCCGGTGAATTACAATAAGTTGACCACAGAGATTACAGATGCAATAAGCAAGGTGCACGTCTCGCTGGATCGAGATGAATATAGCGGATTAGATGCTGTTTTTTTCCACGATCTAAATTCGCATGACCTGATAGAGCCAACAGCAATTAATCAAAGAGCCTCAGAAATACAGGATCGTTCTGAAAAGCTGAACAAAATATTTGATCAAAAAAAGGAACTTGAAGCAGCAGGTATTTCCTTTCCATTTCGCCCAATCAGTACCATGGATACGTTAGCCATGTTTTTTATAGCACCACTGGCACTCTGTGGGTTAGTACTCAATTTACCTGTACTTCTACCAGTCAATTGGTTTGTCAATACAAAAATTAAAGAAATAGAATTTGTGGCCTCTCTTAAGTTTGGTTTCGCACTAGCTGGGTTTGGAATCTGGTGGTGGCTCATGGGCTCTTGGATTTGGGACTATTCTCAGGAATGGGCTTTTGCTGTCCTTGGAGTTCTTGTGGCAATCCTCTCGCTGATTTCACTCAACGGCTTTCTCAGAAAATGGAAAAGATTCCGAACGACACGAATGGCCTTTTCTAATGAGGAATTAAAGGCGAAATATTTGACTTTCGTCGAACAGGCTAATCAGCTAAGAAATAGTTAATTATTGTAAGACAGCCGATGCAAACCTCTGTTTGTCATTGAGGTCCTTATATAATTTTGGCTGTGTGAAACCGGATTCCTCAAATAGAGAAAGCGTCTCTGCGCCAAACTGCTCATTGATTTCAAAAAAAAGCACTCCGTCTTCTTTCAGCGCTTGTCGGGATTTTTCAACTATAGTTTTATAGAACAGCAATGGATTTTCATCCGGTACAAATAATGCGAGCGCAGGCTCAAATTCCAATACGTTTTTATTCATCTCCGCCTTTTCCTTATTCATTACATAAGGAGGGTTGCTAACGATTAGATCGAATTTTGTGTCGGGTAGTTCCTGTTTAAGGATGTCCAGTTTGGCGAAAGTGGCATTTGCACCCAGTCTTGCCGCATTGTATTGAGCTATCTTGAGAGCCTCCTGGCTTATATCATAGCCGATCAGCTGAGAATGTTCTATGGCTAGTGCCAGAGCGCATGATATACATCCAGAACCCGTACCTATATCCGCCATCGTAGGAGTATTCCACCTTCTGTAATTGGCGATGATCTGAATTAGCAGTTCTGTTTCCTGCCTGGGAATCAAAACATTTTTGTCTACATAGAATCTATGGCCATAGAATTCGGCCTCCTTAAAAATGTATTGGATAGGTTCATTGTTAATGAGTCGTCTGACGAGCAGGTTGTATTTTTTCTTCTGGAGGCTATCAGGGAAAAATTGCCGATTGACAATGATGTCTGTTTTGGATAGTCTAAAAATTTTATCAAGGATAATGTAGGCGAGGGCTTGACTTTCCTGAGGTCCTAACTCTGAATTTAACAGAGCGACAGTATCTTGAAATGTATTCCTCGGAAAGTATTCCTCCATGCCGCAAAAATAATTAATCAGTGTAAATTTGATGCTATCGGCGGTGTGGATAGATTCTGGCTGTCTGCGATATTTTTAGCTGCGGAATAGACTACAAAATCCAATGAGCAAGGAGAAAGATCTTATTTATATGCAACGAGCGCTGGAATTGGCTAGCCAGGGTTTAGCTAGTGCAAGCCCCAATCCTATGGTGGGTTGTGTAATCGTGCACAATGATAAGATCATTGGCGAAGGATGGCATCAAAAATATGGCGAAGCTCATGCCGAAGTAAATGCCATTGAACAAGTCAGAAATAAAGCTTTACTACGAGAAGCGACTGCTTATGTGACACTGGAGCCTTGCTCTCATTTCGGTAAGACGCCTCCCTGTGCGGATTTATTGATCAAGCATCGGATCAAGCGAGTAATAGTTGCCAACAAGGATAGTTTTCCGTTGGTAGATGGTGGAGGAATAAAAAAACTAGAGGCAGCAGGGATTTCTGTAGAGGTAGGCGTACTTTCAGAAGAAGGCAGAAAATTAAATAAACGATTTTTCACCCGAGTTGAGAGAAAGAGACCTTATGTAATCTTAAAATGGGCACAGACGCAGGATGGGTTTATTGCCAGAGAGAATTTTGATTCAAAATGGATTAGCAATGAAAAGTCCAGAAAGCTTGTCCATAAGTGGCGCTCAGAAGAGGATGCAATTTGGGTTGGTACAAATACAGCCAAGTATGATAACCCCAGCCTCAATGTGAGAGACTGGAGAGGGAGTGACCCCATCAGAATAGTCATTGACAAACAGCTGTCTTTGGATAAGAAGTTGCACCTGTTTGATCAGGAGGTGGCTACTATTTGTTATAATCTGAAAACAAATAGCAAGGAAGAGAATCTTGAATTTGTTAAGCTCGAGGACAAAAACCTGCTGGATGAAATATTTTTTGATTTGAGACAGCGGGGGATCCAGTCTGTACTCGTTGAAGGAGGTGCATTCTTGATACAGTCTCTAATAGACAACAATTATTGGGATGAGGCAAGGGTTTTCACTGGCGATACCAGATTTGAAAAGGGGATCAAGGCTCCAGAGCTTGCTCTTGCACCTTCTGCAGAAGAAGAGATAGAAGGCGATCAATTATTAACTTATCATAACGCATAAAAAAATCCATTCCAGAGAACTGAAATGGATTTTTGATTTTACTTTTCTAAGTTTTAGCTACCGCACCCTACACATTCGAATTGTGAATTAGCTTCACCTTCCTTATCGTTGGCAGGAATGAAGTTTTTGTTCTCCTCTTTAGATACCGTAAACTTAATAGCATCCGCAGCCGCTTTGGTTCTTAAATAATACATTCCAGTCTTGAGACCTTTTTCCCATGCGTAGAAGTGCATAGAGGTCATTTTTCCAAAGTTTGGCTCTTGCAAGTGGATGTTTAAGCTTTGGCTCTGACAGATATAAGCACCACGATCCGCTGACATGTCGATAATTGCTTTTTGAGAAATCTCCCAAACAGTTTTATACAAGTCCTTAATATTTTGAGGAATCTCAGGGATATTTTGAACCGAACCATTCGATTGCATGATTCTGTTTTTCATACTGTCATCCCAAAGGTTCAAAGCAATGAGATCTTTCATCAAGTGCTTATTCACAACGATGAACTCACCTGAAAGTACTCTTCTGGTATAAATGTTAGAAGTATATGGCTCGAAACATTCATTGTTACCCAAAATTTGAGAAGTCGAGGCTGTAGGCATTGGAGCCAATAGCAATGAGTTTCTTACACCGTGTTTTTTTACTTCTTGCTTCAATGAGGTCCAGTCCCATCTTTCGCTAGGAGTGACATTCCACATATCGTATTGGAATATTCCTTTTGAAACTGGCGATCCTTTGAAGGTTTCATAGGCACCATCCACTTTAGCCAAATCTTTAGACGCGGTCATTGAGGCAAAATAGATCGTCTCAAATATTTCTTTGTTGAGCTGTCTTGACTCATCAGAATCGAAAGGCATTTTCATTTTGATGAAAGTGTCAGCCAATCCTTGTACACCTATTCCAATCGGACGGTGTTTCATGTTTGAGTTGCGAGCTTCAGGTACAGGGTAGTAGTTTACATCAATCACCTTGTTCAAATTTTTGGTGATCACATAAGTAATATCATATAGCCTTTGATGATCAAACATGCCATCTTCGGTTATATACATCGGAAGTGCGATTGATGCAAGGTTACACACTGCCACTTCATCTGGAGAAGTATACTCCATGATCTCAGTACACAAGTTACTCGACTTGATAGTACCCAGATTTTTCTGGTTTGATTTTTTATTGGCGGCGTCCTTATAGAGCATATAAGGGGTTCCTGTTTCGATTTGAGACTCAAGCACTTCAAACCAAAGGTCTTGTGCCTTGATAGTCTTTCTACCTTTACCTTCTGACTCGTATCGTTCGTATAGCTTCTCAAACTCATCCCCATAGGCATCAGCCAATCCAGGGCATTCGTTAGGACACATAAGCGTCCAATCTCCGTTTTCTCTTACACGCTTCATAAACAGGTCAGGCACCCATAGCGCATAGAACAAGTCTCTTGCTCTTAGTTCTTCCTTGCCATGATTTTTCTTGAGATCCAGAAAGTCGAAAATATCCGCATGCCATGGTTCCAGATAGATGGCAAAACTTCCTTTTCTTTTTCCTCCTCCCTGATCCACATATCTTGCAGTCATGTCGAAGTTTCTCAGCATTGGAACAATACCGTTAGAAACGCCATTAGTTCCTTTGATGTAAGATCCCGTGGCTCTTACATTGTGAATGCTTAGTCCTATACCACCGGCTGATTGAGAGATTTTTGCCGTTTGTTTTAGAGTATCATATATCCCGTCGATACTATCATCCTTCATAGTAAGAAGGAAGCATGATGACAATTGTGGCTTCGGTGTTCCTGCGTTGAACAATGTAGGAGTGGCATGAGTAAACCACTTTTCTGAAAGAAGGTTGTAAGTTTCAATCGCTGCGTCAATATCCTCCTTATGAATCCCGATTGCTACACGCATCAGCATGTGCTGAGGGCGTTCTACAATTTGCCCATCCAGCTTCATCAGATAAGAGCGCTCCAGCGTCTTAAACCCGAAGTAATCATAGCTGAAATCTCTATCGTAGATAATAGAGGAATCTAATAGGGCCGCATTCTTTTTGATAATACCATATACATCTTTTGCCAGCAACGAAGCATTTTCACCCGTTTTTGGATCGATGTAGGTATACATCCTTTTCATCGTATTGGAAAAAGACTTGCTGGTAGTCTTATGTAAGTTGGAAATAGCGATTCTGGCAGCAAGTTGAGCAAAATCAGGATGTACAGTAGTCAATGAAGCTGCAGTTTCGGCAGCTAGATTATCCAACTCTACTGTGGTCACACCATCATATATACCTGATATCACTTTCTTAGCGATATCGACAGGCTCAATGAAATTTGTGTTTAGTCCGTAGCAGAGCTTCTCAATTCTCGCTGTGACTTTGTCAAATTTGACGGATTCTCTCCTTCCGTCTCTTTTTAATACTAGCATAAGGCAATCGGGTTATTAAATATGGGGATATATATTAAAAATCTTCGTTCAAGCTAAATTTCGGGGAGTCGTCGCTCGCTTCTTTCATTACTCCTGCCTTCTGATACTCTGCCACTCTCTTTTCAAAGAAATTAGTTTTCCCTTGTAGGGAAATCATTTCCATAAAATCAAATGGGTTGGTTGCATTATAGACTTTCTCACTTCCAAGCTCCATCAATAATCTATCAGCAACAAACTCAATATACTGACACATTAGTTCGGCATTCATTCCTATGAGCTTCACTGGAATTGCGTCAGTTACAAATTCTTTTTCTATTTCTACTGCATCTTTTATGATCATCTGAACCGTCTCTACAGGTAGTTTATTGATGAGGTGATCGTTGTACAGCAAGCACGCAAAGTCGCAGTGTAGCCCTTCATCTCTTGAGATCAATTCGTTTGAAAAGGTGAGTCCAGGCATAAGTCCTCTCTTTTTCAACCAAAAAATCGAACAGAAGCTACCTGAGAAAAATATGCCTTCTACTGCGGCAAAGGCAATTAACCGCTCTGCAAAAGAGCCATTGTCAATCCACCGTAGTGCCCAGTCTGCTTTTTTCTTTACACAAGGGATGGTATCTACTGCATGGAAAAGTTTATCCTTTTCTTTATTGTCCTTTACGTAGGTGTCTATTAATAAGGAATAAGTCTCAGAGTGAATGTTTTCTATTGCGATTTGAAACCCATAGAAGAACTTTGCCTCAGTGTATTGAACCTCAGATACAAAATTCTCAGCAAGGTTTTCATTTACAATACCATCACTGGCTGCAAAAAATGCAAGTACATGGGTCACAAAATGCCGTTCACCATCATTTAGATTTTCCCAGTCCTTTAGGTCCTGACTAAGGTCAATTTCTTCTGCGGTCCAAAAACTGGCTTCTGCTTTCTTATAGAATTGCCAGATGTCATCTTTTTCGATGGGAAATAGTACAAACCTATCCTTGTTCTCTTTGAGTATAGGTTCGTCCTGCGTGATGTCTTTTGCCATTTGCTTTTACTTCATTTCTTATAAAAAAGGACAAACAATAGTCGTGACTAATGATACTGAAGCCAGTCATTATTCTCCTTTTTCGTGTCTCACACAAAGGTAAGACGGTGGTGTTCTTTTTTCTATAGGATTACTTGTTCGTTAGTGTGTCGAGTCCTTTGAACAAGCAGTACAAATATGAAAAAAAGAAGGTAAAAAGACAAGGTGATTTTAGAGTCAACATGTGGATTTGGGGGTAGTCAAAAAAAAGATTTAAACCGTTGAAAATTAGCACTTTGGAAGCCTTCATTTTAAATCATAACTTGTATTTAAATGAGCTTGAATCGAGGGTGAAAAAAAAATGAATTTTTTTTAATTTTTTTATGTCAGTTAAAATGCTAGTGAAAGGGTTTGATATGTTGCAGATAAACTTTACTTTTGCAGACCAATTTTAAAACTGGATTTATTACAAATTTATGTACGCAATAGTTGATATAGCCGGTAAGCAGTTCAAAGTAACGCAAGATCAGTACGTTTACACTCCTCGTTTGGAGGGTGAAGCTGGCGCTTCCGTAGAATTTGACCGAGTATTGTTGATAGACAATGACGGAAAGGTCAAAGTAGGTGCCCCTACAGTAAAGGGTGCCAAGGTTTCAGGTAAAATCCTTGCTCAGGAGAAAGATGACAAAGTGATCGTCTTCAAGAAAAAGAGAAGAAAAGGATACAAGGTAAAAAATGGCCACAGACAGCCATTGACTAAAGTTTTAATCGAAAATATTAAATAAGATACCATGGCACATAAGAAAGGAGCAGGTAGTTCGAAAAACGGAAGAGAGTCCCATAGTAAGCGATTGGGAGTGAAAATATTTGGAGGGCAAGAGATTGTCGCTGGAAATATTATCGTAAGACAAAGAGGAACTAAACATCATCCAGGAGCGAATGTAGGTATTGGCAAAGATCATACCTTGTTTGCATTGACCAACGGTGTTGTTGAATTCAGAAAAGGAAGACAAAACAGATCTTTTGTTTCGGTGGTTTCGCCAGAAGCAAAGTCTTAAGTCGACTTATTATAATATAAAAAAAGCCATCTCGCGCTGATATCTATCATGAGCGAGATGGCTTTTCTGTTTATCCTATCTCAAATAGTTAGGCTTGCTCCTCCTCTTCGAGCTTGCTCAATTCAAATTCCTTAAGGAACTTCTGGGCTTCGACCATGTTTTGAAACTCATAGCTTTCTACACGACCTCCGGATATGTGGATATCCATTTTAATCAGGATCACTTTAGCTCCCATATTTAGCGGGTCTTCAATCAGCTTTGTTGATTCTGTAATCTTAAAATCACTGGCTGACTTCTCATGTGACAAGTTCACAGTTTTCCTTTTGATCCGTTTGCAATAGGTGCATTTATAATGCTTGATCAGCTCACCATCTTCATGATCAGATACTTCTTTTGTGATCTCTTCCTTTTCCAGCTTGAGCGTCTGAAAACCACATCGGTCACATTCCATTGCATGCAATCGGCCTTCATACTTTTCTATATGAGTATCTCCGGTATCTTCATCTATCCATACATCATAATCTACCGAAAAAACGTCTTCTTCTGCTTGCATGCCCTCGTCAAGATAAGCGTCCTCTTCTTCCTCACTTAGCAGTTTCATTTTGTTGCCTGTCTTAGGGTTAACCCTTGGCGCATATCTATACACCTTGAGTCGCTTGGCCTGCTGGGTAGGGTAGTAAAACTTGAGCATCAATAAAGCTACATAGCCATACAACACACCTATACAAAGTGAAATGAAAAGTCTAATCCAAAACCACATAAATGAGTGAGTCAGACCCTCTGCTTCATAAGTGTTGCAAACAAAAAAAATTGCTCCTGCTATGAAAACATGTGCGCTCAGCAGAAATTTATATTCATGCTTACTGACCAGATCATATTTTGCCTTGTAGACTTTGGTGGTGGATAGTTTTATCTTGTAGAATACAAATATTAGAATACCAATGGCGGCAGATATTGGGGTAAGCAGTAACATCGCCGCTCTCCAGTTGTTAAGAAAGTTTAAAGTTGATTCACTCATGAATATGACTTGTTTATTAGTTTATGATATGAGGCCTTCGAATGAGCCAAGAAGTGCAAGGAGAATTTGCCTGCCTTGATGCACTTAAAGATAGAAAAAATTTTATATCGTAATGATTGACTCAACAGATTTTTAACAGCGCTAAACGAGATTACCTGTATTGTTTCGATAAATTATTTGGAAAAATGATGGATTCTGATCCTAGGATTGTTTCCAAATTAGATGAAATGGAAAGAAAGCTTGGAACAACATTTCATAACTGAGTTTAATAAAATAAATAAACGGTAGCTTAAATTTTAGCATTATGATAATGTTAGGTTAGATTTGATACCTAGATAATTAATTCAGTTGGATATTGAACAGATTGGATTATTTCGAGATTAGAAAGTCATCATACAGTGAAGCAAAAATTAATAGGACTTGTACTTTTAGTAATCTGTTTGGATAGTTGTATCCAAATCGAAAACACTCGTGATACACAAGTGAAAAAATCAATTGTTACTGATGTATCTGATGTAGGTTTGGAAGTAGTAGAGGAGAGTGAGCATGAAGCCATTTCTCTTCTGGGTAATAAACTTTACCCACCCGAGTTACCACAGAAAGTGTTGGATTCCCGCACGAAAGAACTATTGATTGCAGAAGAGAATTTCAACAACAATCCGGATAGCCTGGAAGCCATCATCTGGTATGGAAGAAGATTAGCCTATCTCTATCAATACAAATATGCAATTCAAATTTATACCCTGGGGCTCAGTAAGTTTCCTGAATCATATAAACTATACCGCCATCGCGGACATCGGTACCTGACACTCAGAAAATTTGACAAGGCCATTCAGGACTTGGAGAAAGCTGTATTTTATTCTAGAAAAGTACCTATCGAGATGGAAGAAGACGGTTTGCCCAACCGTAGAAATATACCGCGCAGTTCAACACAGTTTAATATTTGGTATCACCTCGGGTTGGCTTATTATTTGAAAGGTAACTTTGATAAGTCGGTATCCGCCTATAAGAAGTGTTTGGCGATTGCAGACAACGACGACATGCTCGTCGCCGCCTCGGACTGGCTCTATATGACCTACAGGAAAACTGGAAATCTGGATGCCGCTGAAGCGTTACTCGAGCCAATAAAGAAACGAATGAATGTCATCGAGAATTATGCTTATCACGCTCGACTTCTGATGTACAAGGGATTGAAAGAACCCAATCAGCTATTCAATCCTAATAAGGCTGGCAAACTTGCTATTGATGACATGACTATGGGATATGGAGTGGGCAACTGGTATTCTTATACAGGCAACGCCATAGAAGCAGCAGTTGTATTCGAACAAATGATGCAAAGCCCGTACTGGCAGGCGTTCGGATATATTGCGGCAGAAGTGGAATTAGCCAATCTCAAATCCGGCTCCTAGCCAATCTCTACCTTTACGTCATCGCTATCTGGGTGCCCAACGCACAAGAGTACGTAGCCTTCAGATTTTTCTTCCTGGGACAGCCCGTCGTCTTCATCCATTTTGACAGTTCCCTGTATACATTTGCCTCTACATGCAGTGCATAGACCGCTCTGACAGGAATATGGCATATCTATATTCTGGTCAAGGCCGGCTTCTAGTATTGTTTTATTGGCAGGGACCTCAAAATTGTACTCTTCACCTTCCAGCAATATGGTCACCTCTCGAGACCCATTTGGATCAGCGATAATAGCACTAGGAGATGTATTACCAGCCACAAAGCTTTCTTTGTATTTCTTGTCTTCAGGGATATTGAGCTCAGCTAAAGATTCCCAAACTATATTCATCAATGGTTCAGGGCCACAAGTCATATAGGCAAAATCAGAGAAGTCACCGTCTTTAAGATTCTTGATGATATTTACAATTTTCTCTTTGGTCATATATCCAACTTCCCCTGTCCAGTCATCAGGCGCCGCTTCGAGAAAGTGCACAACATCTATTCTGCCTGCATATTCTTGCTCAAGGCTCTGGATAGTTTTGAGGAAAATAATCGAATCAATATTTCTGTTGGCATATACCAGTGAAATCTTACTTGCTGGTTCTGTCTTTAGAATAGACTTGGCAATGGACATCAATGGAGTGACTCCACTTCCGCCACCAAAAAGAAATACTTGCTTTTTATGAGCCTCGTTGATGTCCAGTACAAACGAGCCCATGGGCTCCATGATTTGAATGGTGTCACCAGTTTTTACTTCATTGTTAATATAGTTGGACATTATCCCTCCATCGACTGCTTTTACAGTCACAGCTGGTAATTCGCCCAAGGCTGGAGCACTACATAGAGAGTAAGCCCTACGTACCTTCTTTCCATTTATAGTTAGAATGAGAGTAATAAACTGACCCGGTTTGTAATCCAAATCACCATTTTCGGGTTGCTCAAATACCAGAGTGACGGCATCAGCAGTTTCCTTTACTACCTCCTTTACGATCAAGTCAATATATCTTGAATCTGTATTTTCCTTTTTCTTCTTTTTCTTAAAAAAACTAAATGCCATAATATTCTATTTGATGGTGCGGTCATACCGCCATACTTATACCATGTATTTCAGACCGCAAAACTAAGCGCTATAGTGCGGTTACCAAAATCATTTGATAGACTTAATCGATGAGTGCATTGGGTTTACATTCGCATCAGAAATCTCACAATTTCCACAACCCTTTGGGCAATTATTTTTGGCTGTGAAATCAAGATATATTTTTCGAGCTACAAAGAATGCGGCCAGAGCGAATAAAACCAGTGTAAAAAATTCCTGTATCATTGACTGCAAAATTACCAGTGCTTTTTGATAATTGCCAGCATTTCTTCGTGTATCATATTGGCCGCTAAAATTTCACGTCCAAATAGGTAATCATCTCCTCCTGAAAAATCTGTGACCACTCCCCCTGCTTCCAAGACAATCAGTGCTCCTGCGGCAATGTCCCAAGGGTTAAGATTATATTCAAAATACCCCTCATATCGACCCAATCCAACATAAACAAGATCTATGGCTGCGCTGCCTAGTCGTCTTAGTCCGTGCGCATTTTTCATGAGTTCCATTAGTATAGCCTGATACTCTGACATTCTATCGAAGTCGTAGTAAGGAAAACCAGTAGCCAGTAGGCTATTGCCTAAGGTAGGTAAGTTGGAAACATGAATAGATGTGTCATTGCAAAATGCTCCGCCTCCTTTGTAGGCATGAAAACAGTCGCTTCTTCCAATGTCATAGACTACTCCACTCAAGATCTCCGTCCCTTTAGCCAAAGCTATACTGGTAGAGTAGATAGGCAGACCATGAATAAAGTTAGTGGTGCCATCGAGCGGATCAATGATCCATTTATAGGTGGCCTCAGATTCCTTTTCGGTACCTTCTTCGGTAATAAAACCAGCTTCAGGTAAAATCTCCTTGAGTCGTTTTACGATCATCATCTCCGCCTCCTTATCTACATAAGAAACCAGGTCATTTTTTCCTTTGATTTCTACATCTTGGTAGTTGAAGGTTTCGGATTCCTTTTTGATAAACGCTCCACATTCGAGCGACAATGAAACAACTTTCTGAGTGATATTCTTTAAATTCATTTACCTGCGATTATTACTACAAGCTCTCCTTTTATTTTCTGATCTCCAAAATGATCAATTATTTCCTGGATGCTGCCATTCACTGTTTCCTCATATAATTTAGTTAATTCTCGAGATACGGAGGCTTGTCGGTCGTATCCAAGAGTTTCCCCGAATTGATGAAGTGCCTTGATCAGCCGGTGCGGGGATTCATAAAATATCATAGTTCGTGATTCTTCTATCAGTGAGTGCAGTCTGGTCTGACGCCCTTTCTTCTGAGGCAGAAAACCTTCAAACACGAATCGATCAGAAGGTAATCCTGAAGCTACAAGTGCAGGTACAAAAGCAGTTGCACCTGGTAAGCACTCTAGCCGAACACCGGCTTTGAGGCACTCGCGCACCAGTAAAAACCCTGGGTCGCTAATCGCAGGGGTGCCTGCATCAGAGACCAGAGCCATTATTTTCCCAGCCTTCAACTCTTCAACAAGACTTGCGATTTGTTTATGTTCATTGAAAATATGATAGCTTTTTAGCTGGCTCTTGATCTCATAGTGCTTGAGCAAGGTGCCAGTAGTACGGGTATCCTCCGCAAGGATCACGTCTACTGTTTTTAATACTTCAAGGGCTCTGAGCGTAATATCAGCCAGATTGCCAATTGGAGTAGGCACCAAATAAAGTGATGCGTTATATTCCATTAGCTCACTAAAGTGTCAATGATTTTGGCTAATTGTCTGTCTTTTTCGGTGACAATATTGCCTGCATCATGAGTGGACAGGGTGATAGTTACCTGATTGTAGACATTGGACCAGTTTGGATGATGGTTGGCCTTTTCCGCCTCTATTGCCACTTTAGTCATAAACCCAAAAGCCTCAGTAAAATTCTTGAATTTGAAGGTTTTGGTGAGTGTATCGTTTTGTTCTTGCCACATATCAGTAAAAATAAGAAGATAGTTTACCAATAATATAAACTTTGAGAAAGTTCCTAAAATTGAAGAGAGGAAGTTTTGTAGGCTTTATTATCATTGCGCCATGCAAGTACCTACTATAGAATGGCTTGGCCTGCAAATTACAGAGCCGATGACCTGGATTACTAATTGGCTGGTTGCCATTGCCTGTTTTGTATTTGGACACAGGCTATTTTATGATGAAAAAGCAGATTTGTCACAAAAATTTTGGGCACTTTTTTTCTTTTTTATCGGGTTAGCATCTATCGCTGGTGGTACGGCCCATGGTTTTATCAATTATGTGGGTCCCAAATTTCATCAAATGGCTTGGTTGCTCAGCGGCATTTCTATTTTCTGTGCCCAACTGGCAGTATTACCTATGATCGAAAATTCTAAGGTTCGTGTTTTTGTTAGAATCTTCTCCTATGTGCAGTTGATGGTCATGTCAGCTTCAGTATTAGTTTTTCAGCATTTTTCTAGTGTATTAATTGATTCAGTTGTAGGCCTGATAGGCGTAGTTATTCCGATTTCTATTGCGCACTATTTAAAAAATAAAGACAGAAGATCGATATTGATAATTGTAGGTGTGCTTAGCAACCTCATTCCAGCAGCAATTCACTTGATGAAAATATCTATCAACCAATGGTTCAATTTCAATGACATCAGCCATGTGGTAATGATTGGATGCTTTTATATCATGTATCAGGGTGCGAGTATCAAATCTTTAGAAGAAGTGTCTTCAGCGACAGCGTCTGAAGTAGCCAATTAAGACCTTAATAAGTCGGGCAACCAGCTGATCAGTTCAGGGTAGAGTATGACGGCTATGAGCAATAGTAATTGGATGATTACAAATGGAATAATGCCCTTATACAAATGGATAGTTTTAATCTCGGGTGGAGCCACACCTTTTAGATAAAAAAGAGAAAACCCAAATGGAGGGGTAAGAAAGCTAGTTTGAAGATTGAGGGCAATTAATATTCCAATCCATATCAAGTCGATTCCCATACTTGCGAAAATTGGTGCAGCCACGGGGATTATTATAAAAATGATTTCAATGAAGTCAATAAAAAAACCAGCAACGAAAATCACCAACAGTACCACTATTAAAAAAAGATCTGGAGATAGCCCCCCCTGAGTAATCAGATCTGCCAACAACCGATCTCCCCCCATGGCTCGAAAAACCAAGGAGAAGGAAGTGGCTCCCACAAAAATCATGAACACCATGCAGGTCAGAAAGGTAGTGTCGCGCATGACTTCTTTTAATATTTTCAGATTTAACTTTCCTTGAATGGCAGTCAGCGCAATAGAACCAATTGCACCAACAGCTGCTGCCTCAGTGGGAGACGCTATTCCCGCGAATATGGACCCAAGCACTAGGAGGATAAGGGCAAACGGTAATACAAATGCAACGATTATTCTTTTGACAGCACCTTCTGACCAGAAGTCCTGATATTCATTTTTCGAGATACTTGGAGCAGCATCTGGTCTTAGATAGGAGACACCTACAATATAGATGATATAGAGGCCGACCAATATGACTCCGGGTACTATGGCTGCTGTGAATAGGTCGCCTACGGAGACGTTGAGCACGGTACCTAAGAGGACCAGCACAACAGATGGTGGAATAATTTGCCCCAATGTGCCAGACGATGCGATGGTTCCTGTAGCCAGAGTAGGTGAGTAACCACGCTTGAGCATGGTTGGCAAGCTAATCATACCCATCGTGATCACTGTGGCTCCGACAATTCCAGTGGAGGCAGCGAGCATGCCACCTACTATGACTACCGATACTGCCAATCCGCCTTTCATTCGTCCAAACAAACTAGCCATCGTTTCGAGAAGACTTTCCGCTAAGCCAGATTTCTCTAGCATGATACCCATGAACACAAAAAGGGGTACAGCAATCAGGACGAAATTGTGCATCGTCCCATATATTCTTAATGAAAGTAGGTAAAAGAAATCAATATCATAAATCAGCACTCCAGCGAGAATGGAGAGCCCACCTAATGTAAATGCAACCGGATACCCGAAGAGAATTAATGCAAAAACCAGCGCAAAAAGCAAGAGTGGGAGATAATCCGATATCATTTAATTTCTATGTTCAAAATGGTCGATAGGGCTTTCAGTCCTTGAGCTATGGCCTGGATCAGTAGTAGTAAGGCGCCAAGAGGAATAGTGGATTTCACAATGAACCGATGTGGAAGCCCACCTGGCTCGGGGCTGGATTCTGAGATATACCACGCATCAATTACAAATGGAATCGAGGTCTTGATCATAACTATACAGAATGGAATCAAGAATATCATGGTGCCTATCAGATTGACCCATGCCTTTTTTGTGTCACTGAATCTGGAATAAAAAACATCCACTCTGACATGCTTGTCATGTTTGAGGGCATAGGCGGATCCTAAGAGAAAAAGAGCAGCAAAAAGATGCCATTCGAGCTCTTGGTTAGCCGAACTACTCCAACTAAAGGCGTACCTCAGTACAACATCTACGCCAATAAGGGCTACAAGTATAAGGCTAATCCAAGATACATACTTGCCTGTCTGCTCTGTAAAATGATCAATATAATTTGCTATCTTCTGCATAAAATTCTGTCTGCAAAATAGCCAGTTTTTTTATGAAAACAACGAGCGGGCTTACTCTTAGGCAGAACGTTGGGAATGGTTTCCTGATCAACTCAGATAGATTCGTTGCACACATTTTAATGACCAATTTACTGTCTAAGTGGTCCGATTAATGTCCCAATCATTCCCCAGATTTGTTGAATTCAATTTATGGACCAAATAGTGGAGCCCTCTGCAACAATGGTTTACAACGATGGGGTTTATTCTTCATCGTTGTTTTCATGTTTAGTCAATTAATTTATCACCCAAATAGTACAAGGCGTCATAATTTCTATCCTCGCTGTATGCCTTGATTTGAAGCTCTTACGGCAGGTTGAATAGAGGCCATGAAGGTGATGAAAATGATGGTGATGGCAGTAAAAAGAAAATCGCTTGGGATGATTTCGACAGGATAAGCTTGTATGACAGAGGTGGCCACGCCCATAGAAATAATGCCATAAGTTTGCTGCAGCCAAGATACGGAAAACCCAAGGATGAGTCCACTGCCTGCTCCGATGAAGGCGATGATAGCACCTTCGGCAAGAAATATTTTTCGTACTAATTTCTTAGATGCACCCATAGCGAAAAGACTGCTGATATCTGGTTTTTTCTCAATGACCAACATGGACAACGAGAAGAAAATATTGATAGATGCTATACCAACGATCATAGAGAAAATAATGAAAACGAACAGTTTTTCAATTTTCAACACCTTGTAGAGATCGGCATGTTGCTGATCACTATTAAGAATAGTAAAGTCATTTCCCAAGGCTTTAGAAAGACGACTTTGTATTTTTAATATGTCCTGTTCATCATCCACCATTAGCTCAAGAGAGGTGCGTTTACCTTCGTAGCCAAATAGTTTCTCAGTAAATGCGATGGGTACAAATACATAGTTGTCATCATACTGCTGTTCCAGAGCAAAGACACCGCCGGTCATGATATTTGCTCGGTTATAGTACTTATATGGGTCGATTCCTCCAGGTTTCACATTTTTAGGATAGAAAAATTGCAAGGCCAAAAAATCATTACGGAGTGATACTCCAAGGTTAAACTGAATGCCTCTGCCGATGATGGCGTAAGATGTGTTTTGATCCTGAAACTTAAGTTCTCCCTGCCGAATTGCATTTTTCATCCGACCCTGTTTGATAAAGTTGTCACTCATGCCTTTGATCTTCACGATCATCTGTGCATCACTATATCTTACAAGCGCATTGTCTTCTATTACTTCGGTGATATCTAATACTCCATCTACACCCAAGATTTTTTCTTCAAGTTCCTCTGTGAAAAGAAAAGACTTGCCTTCTGCTGGCAAAACTTGAAGTGGTGCATCGAAGGTGCCATATATTGATCGCAGCAAACCCTCCATGCCGTTGAACACAGACAATACAATAATGAGTGCCGCTGTTCCAATAGACACTACCAACATTGAGATAATGGCAATGATGTTGATGAAATTTTTCTTCTTTTTAGAGAAAAAGTATCGCTTCGATATAAAAAATGGGAGATTCAACTGCTAGTCTTCGCTTTCGTCTTCTTTAGGCGCGGGAGGGATGTTAAGTCCAGATAAAATGTCTTCAATTTTTTGCGCATTTTCTTGAGTATTGTCTATATGAAAAGTTAAGTCAGGTACAATTCGAACTTGTTTACCAATTTTTTGACCCAGTGCTTTTCGAATTTCACTTTTCTTAGATCTGATCAGATCCAAAAATGCTTCCTCATCCGGCACCATCATTAGGCTCAGATAGACCTTGGCTATGCCAAGATCAGGACTCACCTCCACGTCAGTGATTGTGATGAAAGCATTACCAAACCAGTGTCTGGTGTCTCTCTGAAACAGTTCGCTCAGGTCTTTTTGTATTAACCCGGCATATTTTAATTGTCTTGTACTACTCATATCTCTGTACAAATATCCTGATTAATCCTGTATTAATTGTTTTGCTCTCCGAATAATTGATGAAAATACTGATAATCAACATTTTGCCGCGTATCCAGAATTGATGAAATTATTTCTATTCGAGATATCTACTTGATTGATTATCACCTAATAGGCCATAATTACTTAAGGCTTAATTGTCGTTAATTTATATTTTATTTTAATAAAACTGTAATTTCGTCCATGATGTGTGAAACGATATACATGCAGAACTATCAACTCAATAAATAGTATAACACTTGCTTACTATATTTAAAACTAATGATCCTTATCGACTCGTAGGTGTACTCCTGCTGCTACTGGTTATTAGAATTCCCATGTTTGTTTCGGGTGTTCCTTCCATTTTGCCTGAACTGAAGTGGATGCTAATAGGCGAAAGACTAGGGAGTGGTGATTACACCATGTATCAGGATGTTTGGGACTACTCAGCTCCACTAGCCGTATTCACTTATAAGTGGCTTTTTGTATTATTTGGTAAGTCACGGATCCCATATTTCACTTTATCGCTGATATTGGTCGTCATTCAATCCGCACTATTCAATAATGTAATGTTGCGAAATAAAGCCTACAACAGCAGCAACTATGTACCAGCATTTATATACATGATTTTTATGAATGCCTTTTTTGATTTTCTCACACTGTCTCCGGTTCTGCTAAGTATGACTTTCGTGCTGCTCGCGATGAATAACTTATTCAAGCGAATGGACAACCAGACCAAAGATGAGTTGTTCATTTTTACCGGTGTCTATCTTGGTCTGGCTGCCATGTTTTACTTGCCATCTATATGTTTCTTTTTAGTCACCATATTATCATTGATTCTATACACAGGTTCGATACTTAGAAGAATGATGTTGCTCGTCTATGGTTTTAGTATGGTGGTAGGGTTGGTTGCGCTGTATTTTTATTGGTATGACGATTATTTGATATTTCAGCATCACACATTCCAATCGCTTTGGGTTATAGAGACTATCCAGTATCTCAGTTGGTTGGATTTGATGATAGTATCAGCAGTGCCGCTTCTAATTCTGATTTTTTCGTTTTATAAAGTTCGTAAGCTTGGAAAATACATCAACTTTCAGGAAAAAATACAGCAAGTCATGCTCATGTTCCTACTGGTAGGTTTTTTAGCCATGATGATGGCAAGAGAAGTGTCCACCTATCAACTTATTTTCTTTGTGCCTACTGTGGCTTTTTTTGTAGCTCACTATCTGCTTTTGATCCGCCATTGGCTCATGGCTGAAATAAGTACTGGTTTGGTTATAATTCTGGTGTTGTTTAACCATTTGTTATTTTCAAATCAGTGGCTTCATATTGACCAATTCGTGAGCTATGATCTTCTAAAAGTTAAACAGAGTAAATACGCGAATCTGGTAGAAAATAAGAAAATACTTGTGTTGGGAGACGAACTACATCATTACCAAAAAGCCAGTTTGGCCACTCCCTACTTGAATTGGCATCTTTCTAAAATTCAGATCCAACGACCTAAGTTTTATGATAATAGTGCAGAAATATTTGTGAATTTCAACAAGGATCTTCCAGAAGTAATCATAGACACAGAGAATAGCATTCCCACGATATTCTCAATAATGCCAACGATTGCAACCAAATATATTCATCATGAGTCTTATCCCGAAATCTACCTCAGAAAAGAGTAAGGTAGGATTCTTCCTTGCGGACCAGAAGGGGCCATCCGGGTGTGTTTAGCAGGAAATCTTATCGACTCTGTTTTGGTGTCTACCTCCTTCAAAATCTGTAGATACAAAGGTAAGTACCATCTGCTTGGTGTCATCTAGTGATACAAATCTAGCTGGTAATGCGATGATGTTCGCATCGTTGTGCTGTCTGGCAAGTGCCGCCAGATCATTTTGCCAGCATAGTGCAGCTCTGATACCTTGATGCTTGTTGGCAGTCATTGCTACGCCGTTGCCACTACCGCAGATGAGAATTCCGAGGTCTTGAGTTCCTTTTTCGACTGACTCTGCAAGTGGGTGCACATGATCAGGATAGTCAACAGAATCTGTTGAGTCGGGGCCAAAATCCTGAACTTCATGTCCTGCATCTTGAAGGATGCTGATGATTTCTTTTTTGTATTCGTATCCGGCGTGATCTCCTCCAATAGCAACTTTCATTTGTTTGGGTTTTTGATTCTAAAGTTAATTTAAATCTCTGGAAATGTTTTTGTAGGTACGGTTTGATATGGCAATGCTAAATTGGTACAGGCCGATCAGCGGAATAGCTATAAGGATCTGGCTAAATGGGTCTGGTGGCGTAAGCATAGCTCCGAGCAAAAAGATGGCTACAATTCCATGCTTTCGGTAGTTCTTCATAATATCCGGAGTGAGCAAACCTGCCTTGGTTAGAAAATATACAACCATGGGTAGCTGAAAAAGCAATCCACAGGCCAAGACCAAGGTAGTAATAGTTGACACATATGAAACAATATCAAATTCATTTAGCACCGAAGCATGGACTTGATAGCTGGAGAGAAAATTTACCGTGAGAGGAGTAATAATATAGTATCCAAACATCACTCCGATAATGAAGAGCAGACTGACATAGAACACAGCTCCCCGAGCCACCTTTCTTTCTTTGATGTATAACCCGGGGCTAATGAACCTCCAGATTTCCCAAAATGCATATGGAAAAGCAACAATGATCCCAAGCGCAAAAGATGCAGTAATATGCATTGTAAACTGGCCAGTCATCAATCTACTCTGCGCATTAAAAGGAATACTATCGATACAGAGTGCTTCAGAGTGAAGAATATCAGACAGCTGGCAAAGCATCTGAAAAGTCCAGAAGTCAGGAGTGGTTGGCCCAAATATCAAAGTCCCGAATACAAAGTCCTTTGAAACAAATGCTACGACTGTACATAAAGTAATTGCAGCGAAGGCGCGAATGACATGCCAGCGGAGCTCTTCCAGATGGTCCAAAAAAGACATCTCAGGCTCTTCGATGTTTTGAAGCTGATCTTGGGGCAGTTGCTGCATCTAATAATTTATACCAATGAATCTAAATGAGTGTATAACGGAAAGTCAGCCATCCAATGATTTACTTGTCCTCTAACGGCAGTTAGGTTCTCTTCGTTTTCAGGATTCATCAAGACTGTATCTATCAGTTCAACGATTTTGACCATGTCCATTTCTTTCATCCCTCTGGTAGTCACTGCTGCAGAGCCTATTCTGATTCCCGAGGTGACAAATGGAGACTTGTCATCATATGGTACCATGTTTTTATTAACAGTAATATCAGCTTTCACAAGTGAATTTTCAGCCAGTTTGCCGGTAAGGCTTTTCGATCTCAAATCGATGAGCGCACAGTGATTGTCTGTACCTCCTGATATCACGTCATATCCTTTTTGCATGAAAGCCTCGGCAAGTGCATGGCCATTTTTCTGGACCTGCACGATGTACTCCATGTAGTCATCAGAAAGCGCTTCTCCAAAGGCAATAGCCTTGGCCGCTATGATATGCTCAAGGGGTCCTCCTTGAGTACCTGGAAATACACCTGAGTCAAGCAGAGCTGTCATTTTTCTTAACTCACCTTTTGGGTTCTTTAGGCCGAAAGGGTTATCAAAATTTTCTCGCATCAAAATCATTCCTCCTCTGGGACCGCGAAGGGTTTTGTGAGTAGTGGTGGTGATAATATGGCAGTACTCCAGCGGGTCGTTGAGGAGTCCACGAGCGATAAGCCCGGCAGGGTGTGAGACATCTGCCAAAAGGATGGCACCTACCTCATCTGCTACCGCTCTAAATCGAGCGTAGTCCCAATCTCTGCTGTAAGCTGAGGCGCCACAGATGATCATTTTAGGCTTCTCCCTTTTAGCAACTTCTTCAAGCTGATCATAATCAATTCTGCCTGTTTCCTTGTTCACACCATAGAAATGTGGTTCATACAACTTACCTGAGAAGTTCACATGCGAACCATGGGTTAAATGGCCACCGTGTGAGAGATCAAAACCTAAGATTTTGTCACCTGGATTTAGGCAGGCCAGCATCACTGCAGCGTTGGCCTGTGCACCGGAATGAGGTTGCACATTGGCCCAAGAGGCACCAAATAGTTCTTTAGCTCGATCTATTGCAATGTTCTCAGTTTGATCAACAATTTCACAGCCGCCGTAGTATCGCTTGGCAGGTAGCCCTTCAGCATATTTGTTGGTAAGTACACTGCCTGCCGCTTCCATTACCTGTGCTGATACAAAGTTTTCTGAGGCTATTAATTCCAGCCCATTTTCCTGACGCTGTCTTTCCTTTTCAATTAAGTCAAAAACTTGTTGATCTCTTTGCATGATATTATATTTTCTATGTGGCGCAAAAATACGAGAAGGCATGATCTAAACAAAGAAAAGTGCTCTGGTGCATAAGAAATTTGCGAGATTGGAAAAATTTGAATTGAAATTTGAAAATATCGTATGATTCCTATCATATCGCCCCTCGATTTTGCTAATTATTGGTTATATTTTCCGCCCCAAAGCGCTTTACTTTATTGGTTATTTTTATTAATAGTTTGATTCACGACTAAGAAACCTAAAATGAGTCTCCGCTAGTGGGAGGTTTATCTGCAAAAAAGCGAATGACTGAAATAAGAATCGGTAAAAGCCTGCTAAGTATTGTTAAAACTCCAATTTTAAGAATTGACAGGACAGGAAAAATTCTAGAATGTCATGTTCATGAGGATTTTGATGCCCTTCCTTTCAGCGGAAGCCTGCTAGGTAGAAATATAGATGAATTCGAATACGCTCCCAATGGAATTGACGTCATCAGATTTTGTCTTGATCACAATAAATCAGAAACCACCTATTTCTCCATACCTTCAAGAGATGGGGCAGAGAAATACTTTGAAGTAGAGATAGAGCCTGGTGGGACAGATGAGGTCATTGCCATTATTCGGGAAATCACAAATAGAAAAAGGCAGGAAGCTGAACTGATTCAATACTACAACCTCATTCAAAACATCTATCAAGGTACGGCATCTTCGACCGGACGAACTTTTCTTGATCACCTTACTCACCAGCTTTGTAAGGCATTCAATGGCGATTATTCTTTCATTGCACTTTTCGAGCATGGTAAAATCAACACCGTTTCTCGGGCGAGTTACAATCAAATGTTGGAAAATGAGACCTATGAACTAAAAGGGTCTCCATTTGAAAACATGCCCAAAGAAGAGATTATAAATATCCCCGCAGATTGTACCACGCTTTACCCATCCTTTAAACCATTTCAAGATCAAAAAGTGCAAGGATTCATTGGAGTGCCGATTTACTTTGTTGACAATCAGAAGGAGGTAGCAGGAATCATGTGCGTGATGTTTCAAAAGTACTATCGGACCTTTCAGCATTATGACAAGATTTTGCGGATATTTTCAACCAGAGCAGCTACTGAGCTGGATAGAATTAGACACACCTTGCAGCTAGAGGCCAGTGAAGAAAAATTTAAAGCTCTCTATTACAATACTCCTGCACTTTTCAACTCTATAGACGCGGAAGGAAAAATTACTGAAGTAGGGGAGTATTTTTTAGAAGTCACCGGCTATTCGCGAAAGGAGGTCATCGGTATGATGGCTTCCGATCTTCTCACACCTGAGTCGAAGGACTATGGCATGAACAAGATATTTCCAAATTATGTAAAGACCGGTTTTTGCAAGGACATCCCTTTTCAATTTCTTAAAAAAGAAGGAGAAGTCATGGATGTACTTTTCTCATCAGTGGTGGTAAAAGACGATCAAGGAAACTTCGTCAAATCGCTAACCAGTCTTCAGGATGTCACAGAGATCAACAAGCGCAAAAGGGATATAGTCAAGAGCGAATCGAAAGTATCGGAAGACGCTCAACGCCTTCAGTCTCTTTTCGATCATTCACCAGTCGGTATAATCATTCATTCTAAAGGCGTAATCAAAAAGGTCAATGCTGAGGCGGTCAGGCTGACCAGAGCCAAGTCGGCAAAGGAAATTGTGGGGAAGAGTCCAATGGATTTTATTCATCCCGACTCACAGGATGTGGCCAAAAAACGCATTCGAAACATATACACCAAAAAGACAGCGCACAAGAATGAGCAGAAATTTCTTTGCCTCGATGGGACCACCATATGGATCGAAGCCATGGGAACCTTGATTTCTTATGAGGGCGAACCCGCAGTGCAGATTGCTATATATGATATCACCGATAGAAAAGAAGCACAAGAAAAGATATTAAAAGACGAGAAAAAACTAATTCAACTGAATAGTCACCTGACCAGGCAAAACAATCAGCTAGAAGAATTTGCACACATAGCCTCTCATAATTTGAGAGCACCTATTACTAACATGATGTCACTGATTCAGATCAAAGAGAGCGATCCAGCTGCTGATACTGATGTATTTGTATGGGAAAATCTGAAGAAAGGAGTTGCAAATTTGGATGAAACGATTGTGGAACTCAATGAGGTGGTGAAAACCTCTTGGGAATTGGATAAAAGAAGAAGAAAAGTAAACTTATCCACTGTACTCAAGAAAATACTCGGAAGTATAAAAAATGAACTTATAGAGAAGGAAGGAGAAGTACAAAGTGATTTTTCTGCCTTCGATGCGATCATATACCCAAAAGTTTATTTGGAAAGTATATTGATAAATTTGATTACCAATGGGTTGAAATACAGAAACCCAGACCGTCCGCCAATAATTAAACTTAGTACCTGTATAAAAGATGGTGCGAAGTGCCTTCAAGTAAAGGATAATGGAATGGGTATAGACCTGGATAAGTTTGGTGATAAAATATTCGGTTTGAGAAAAACCTTTCATAATCATCCCGATTCTCGTGGAGTGGGCTTGTTTATTACCAAATCACAAGTGGAATCCATGGGAGGAACGATTAGAGTTGAGAGTGAAATAGGGAAAGGATCAAATTTTATTATTAATTTTGGTGAAGTATAGCCCATCAGCTATTCAACCAGCTAACAAGTAGCGCTTGATTTTTAGGAATTATTGTAAATGAGCGAGAAAAAGAAAATTGCGGTAATTGACGATGATGAAGTTTTCCAACTTATCATTAAGAAGCAAATCGAGATGAAGAATATCGAATGTGATATTCTGAATTTTTATAATGGACAGGAAGCGATCGATTTTTTTAGAAGTCTTGAGGAAGGCAAAGGAAATGGTAGCGTGCCTGATTTGGTTATGCTGGATGTCAATATGCCTGTAAAGGACGGCTGGGGTTTTCTCGAAGACTATGCACACATTTCTAAAGAGGTCAAAGGAAAAGTAAGCCTATATATGGTGACTTCCTCTGTCATCCAATCTGACATAGACCGCGCAGACAGCAACGAAGATATCGTTGGTTTTGTAAGTAAGCCACTCACAAACGAAAAGCTCGAAGAAATCTTCTCTTAAAGTAAATTCTTAAATTCATTTTGTAAGGAATTACCCCTTTTGGATACTTATCAGTGTTCGGTTAAATTTCTGTGCCCAGCCCAGAAGAGCTACCGTTAATCAATCATACATTTATTGAAAACCAATTGTTGACTTATGAAACTTGAAATTAAAAACCTGTCCAAAACCTATGCAAATGGTGTCCAGGCACTCAAAAATGTTAATCTTGAAATTGAAACCGGAATGTTTGGACTTCTCGGTCCGAACGGGGCTGGTAAATCAAGTTTGATGAGAACGTTGGCCACTTTGCAAGAACCAGATACAGGATCAATCATGTTTGGTGATATAGATGTGCTTACACAAAAAGATGAAGTACGAAAAATCCTCGGCTATTTGCCACAGGAATTTGGGGTTTACCCAAAAATATCTGCTGAAGTGCTACTGGACCATCTGGCTGTTCTCAAAGGAGTGACCAACCGATCTGAACGTAAGGAATTAGTATCTTCTTTGCTCCACAAAACGAATCTATATGATGCCAGGAAAAAGAACTTAGGTGGCTTCTCAGGTGGTATGAAGCAACGTTTTGGAATTGCACAAGCCTTACTATGTGATCCAAAGCTGATCATCGTAGATGAGCCCACTGCTGGACTTGATCCTGCCGAACGAAACAGGTTTCATAATTTACTAAGCGAATTAGGAGAAAACACAGTCGTGATTTTGTCAACTCATATAGTCGATGATGTCAAGGAGCTATGTACCGATATGGCGATAATAAATAAAGGTGAGGTGCTTTTAAAAGGAAACCCAATGGAATCCATTGAGACCCTAAAAGGAAAGATTTGGAAGAAGGTCGTTGAGAAAGCTGAGCTTGATGATTACAAGGCAAACTATAAAGTGGTGTCAGAAAAACTGATTTCGGGAAAACCTATAATTCATGTTTTTGCCGATGATCTACCTGACAGCTCTTTTGAATCAGTATCCGCAGATCTCGAAGACGTTTACTTTGCTCAAATATTTAGTTCTGAGCAAACTGAGAACTCCGTTGAGCAAGAAGTTGAAGCAGTTTAATTATTCGAATTATAAAATATTAAGATATGTTTTTTGAAATATTCAAATTCGAAATTAAGTATAGGTCGAAGCGACCAGCCACTTATATCTATTTTGGAATACTTTTTTTGATGGGCTTCCTCGCCATGACGACAGATATTGTCAGGGTGGGTGGTGCGAATGCCATGGTTAAAGAGAATGCTCCAGCGGTACTGGCTGCTATGACGATGAATATGTTTTTAATCGTCATGTTCATTGCTTCAGCTGTAATGGGCGTAGCCGTGCTGAGAGATTTTGAGCACAGCACTGAGTCGCTGATTTTTAGCAATCCAATTAAAAAACGAGATTATCTTTTCGGCCGATTTGCCGGGTCATTAGTTGTTTTGATACTTATAGCCAGCGGGGTCAGTATTGGCTTTATGGTAGGTGAATTTTGGCCTGGCCTGGGAGGTACTTGGTGGCCAGGCAGAGACGCTGAAAAACTATTGCCATTTAATGCCTGGAATTATTGGCAGCCATTTTTCACGGTTGTTGTTCCCAACCTATTTTTCACAGGAGTATTATTCTTTGCTAGTGGTGCGTTGAGTAGAAATATGCTGGCCGTATACACCCAGGGAATTGGTTTTTTTGTCATTTATAGAATCGCAAACAATTTCACAGGAGACCTTGATAATAAATTTATGGCCGCCATTGTAGATCCGATGGCATCAAGTACGGTGAGATACATGACTCAGTACTGGACAGTTGCCGAACAAAATACATTGTTGCTCCCTATGGAAGGCGCATTCTTGTGGAATCGGATACTGTGGATATCCTTAGGTATAATTGGTTTAGCGGCTACCTATTATGGGTTTAGTTTTAATGTGGTTCGTACGCCTTGGTTTACAAGAAGGAAGAAGGAGTTGGTAGAGAAGAAAACAAAAAATGTCACGGTTGATATACCAAAAGTTTCTCGTTCATTCTCATTTGGAGCGGTATTGATGCAGCTATTTAAGCAAACCATTTTCTATTTTAAAATAGTTACTAAAGAAGTAACTTTTTTAGGCATCGTGCTTAGCGGCCTCGCATTAATATTCATCAGTTCTACTAATATGAACAGATTGTATGGCGCCAATACTTATGCAAGCACTTACGCTGTTTTAGAATTGATTGGTGGTTCATTCGGTATATTTCTAGTCATTATTGTGGTGTTTTTCTCTGGAGAATTGATATGGAAAGAGAGAGCAGTCAAAATGGATTTAATATACGATTCTATGCCTGTCACCGACGCCATGAATTTATTGAGTAAGTTTTTTGGGATGTTACTGGTCTACAGTGCTCTGATCGTGATATTGATTTTTTCGGGTGTGATTGTTCAGACCGCCAAAGGCTACTACAATTATGAAATAGGGCTTTATTTCTCTTTTTTATTTTCTAACACATTCTCTTTTCTGGCCTTATTTACCATGCTGTCCTTTTTTATTCATGTAATGGTGAACAATAAATTTCTCGGTCATGCTATGATCATTTTGTTTTTTATTACGACAGGTATTTTATCCTCCCTTGGGTTGGAGCATAGCATGTTTCAATTTGGCTCGGCAGATCTCGGTACTTATTCAGACATGAATGGATACGGCCATTATATCACCTCCTTTTCTTGGTTGGATTTGTATTGGTTCGGATTTGCTTGTTTGCTAATGGCGGCAGCCATCTTTTTTGCTGTGCGAGGATCAGAGTCCTTGCTAAGCACAAGATTTAAAATTGGAAGACTCAGATTGACTAAACCCGTGGTAACGTTTATTCTTGGGTCGTTTATGATTTTTGGTTTGTCAGGCTGTTATATTTATTATAATACTAACATCTTGAATGAATATAGTACGAGCGATGAGCAAGATGAGCAGCAGGCTGCCTATGAAAAACAGCTAAAAAAATATGTAACGCTCGTTCAGCCAAAAATTGTAGATATCAGTTTGAAGGTGGATGTTTATCCTGAAACAAGAGACTTTCTTGCCGAAGGAAAATATCTAATAACCAATAAGTCAGATGAAACTATTTCTGATATTCATATACAAGCTGGAGCTGATCAAAGCCTGAAGATTAAAGCGTTGGAATTTGAAGGCGGTGCCGAAGTGAAGGAATCCTTTGATAAATTTAAGTACACTATCTACAGCCTAAATAGTCCGATGAATCCGGGAGACTCTATTTGGATGAATTGGACTGTTGAATTCAAAACGGTAGGATTTGTAGAGAGTGGATCCAATACCAGTGTGGTATACAACGGTACATTTTTCAATAATTTCATGTTTCCATCCTTTGGATACAATGAACGCTATGAGCTAACAGAAATTGACAAGCGAAAAGAGCAGGATTTACCCGAAAAGGAGAAAATGCTTGAAAGAGATGATCCACGAGGGAGGTCGATGTCATTGCTCACAGATGATGCTGATCGAGTCAATTTCGAAATTGTAATGAGTACCTCTCCGGATCAAATAGCTATAGCTCCAGGCTATCTTCAGGATCAATGGTTAGAGGGCGGGCGAAAATATTTCCACTATAAAATGGATAAGCCCATATTGCCATTCTTTTCAATGATCTCGGCACGCTATGATGTAAAAAAGGATGTCTGGGTGAGTGCAGAAGGGGATTCTGTAGATTTGGAAATCTACTATCATCAAGGGCATGAGTACAATTTGGATCGTATGATGAATGCCATGAAGAAGTCTTTTGACTATTTCAGTCGTCACTATAGCCCTTATCAGTACTCTCAAATGAGAATTATGGAGTTTCCCAGGTATTCTAATTTTGCACAGTCATTTGCCAATACCGTCCCGTTTTCTGAAGGCATAGGGTTTAATCTAAAGATAGAAGAAGATGATGTGGATATGGCCTATTATGTTACTTCTCATGAATTGGCTCACCAGTGGTGGGCACATCAAGTGACAGAGGCCAGAGTACAAGGCAATGCCATGCTTTCAGAAACTATGTCGCAGTATTCCGCACTCATGGTTATGAAACAGGAATATCCACCGGAGATGATGCAGAAGTTTTTGAAACATGAGCTTGACCGATATCTACGTGGACGAAAATCAGAGACCTTGCAAGAACGGCCTCTGGAATTGGTAGAGGGTCAAGGTTATATTCACTACAGAAAAGGCTCATTAGTGATGTACGCTTTCCAGGATTATATTTCAGAGGATAGTGTTAATTCTGCGCTCAAAAGATTCATAAATGATTATGCATATCAAGAGAATCCTTATGTCACATCTGATATGCTCATCAGTTATTTTCGCGAGGTGACTCCCGACAGTCTTCAATATATAATCGACGACATGTTTGAAAACATAACCTTGTTCGAAAATAAAGCTAAAAATGTGACCTTCAAAAAATTGGCGGATGATCGATTCGAATTGAATTTAACTTATGAAGCTAAAAAAATCAGAGCAGACAGCTTAGGCAATACTTCCGAAATCGATATGCAAGACTGGGTAGATATAGGTGTATTTGGAAAACCCACCGAAGGAGAAAAGGATAGACTAATCTATCTTAAAAAGCATAAAATACAAGCTGGCGAAAACACGATAAAACTCCTATTGGATGAAGAGCCTATCAAGGCTGGAATAGATCCGATCAACAAATTGATAGATCGGAATCCAAACGATAATGTGAAGTCGGCAAATGAACAGGCTGAGAGCTAGAACTATATTAAGAAAGAATAAAAAAGGGAGCAGAAATGTTCCTTTTTTTATTCTTCACTTTCAAAATATAGTGTATAAAAGTTTTGTCGCCTGTTTTCATCGAATCCCCTTTCAATATTTTGGCGATTGCCATGTACATATACATGGAAGTTTTTGTCCAGTTTTATTACGGACCGAATGAATCGCTTCGTGTTTTTGACTGCGGGTTTTGAAATATTGAAGGTGTCCAGGTCCATTTCTGGCTGCTCTTCCTGCTTCTTCTCTCTGAAGTTCTCGAAATGCTCGATCAATTCAGGAGCCTGGAGCACCGCCTCCTGATAATCAGAGCTATCGAAGTGATCCTTGGATTTCATATAGTCGATCGATTCATTGACAAAAGCAATTTTGTCTGTTTTTGTTTGCCCAGCAAAAGCTTCTTGGGCAAACTCCTGTAGGTTGTTAATTACATTTTGAGTTTTGAAATACTCATCGTTGAATGGTTCGACGTTGAGAAAGTCATTTTGCCAGTATTGGGCATTGCCAGATTTGTTGGTTTTATCTACCAATAGGCATTGATAGCCTGTTTCTTGATCTGTATTAAAAACAATTAGTCCCTTATCCAGTTTGTTGATACTGATGCCTTCTTCACTGGTAATGTCAAAGACGCCAGCGTGACCCATGATCTTGATGTAGGTATCCTTATTTTCTACTTTGAAGATGCCAACAGCGTCGGTAATTTCATCGCCTACTACACAGTCTTCAAAGTAGGTGACCATTACATCTCCATCCTTAATATTTTGATTTCTGGAGTTGGCATACAAATGTTTGGAGATTTCGACAGACTTTTCGTGCAATTTTCCGGGAGCATCAAATATCTCACTAACAAAGCTGAAAATCTCATTGTATTCGAGTGAGGTCTCGTGTCCAAATCGGTAACGCTCCTCTGCTCTGAAGGCTTTGAAGAAAAATTTTACCAACAATTGATTGAGATCCTCGTCCTCTACGGTTATGGCCTGATTTGAAGACACCAGGCCATCATCTTCAGTAATTTTATGAATAGCTAGTGACTTGAGTACAACTTCCGATGAAATCTCCATAGGTAACAAATTGATTCAAATAAACACCAAATTAGAAACTATTGTAAGCCAATACCAAACGAGCTATTTAAAATTGCTATTATTTATTCTGTAGGCACCTGATTTAATGTGGTCAAGCCATTCTTGATTCTCAAGGTACCAGTCAACAGTCTTTTCGAGACCTTCTTCAAATTGAAGTGACGGTTGCCAATCGAGTGTTTCAGAAATCTTGGTTGAGTCGATCGCATATCGAATGTCGTGCCCCGCACGATCTTTCACATAAGTGATTAATGCCTCATTTGTGCCGGGTTGCCGGTCAAGTTTTCTGTCCATGATTTTGCAAAGCAAAACGACCAAATCAAGATTTTTCCATTCATTAAATCCACCTATATTGTAAGTTTCACCTTTTTTACCTCTATGAAATATGGCGTCAATGGCTGTAATATGATCATGCACAAAGAGCCAATCTCTTACGTTCTCTCCCTTGCCGTAAATAGGTAGCGGCTTATGGTCAATGATATTTTGAATACAAAGAGGGATCAGCTTCTCTGGAAATTGATTAGGGCCATAGTTGTTAGAGCAATTAGAGACTACAACTGGCAGCTTGTAGGTATTGCTATAGGCTCTCACAAAATGATCTGAGCTAGCTTTAGAGGCTGAGTAAGGTGATTTCGGATCGTAGGCAGTCGTCTCGTAAAAAAAATCTCCTTCTGCCAATGAGCCATAAACTTCATCGGTAGAGATATGATAAAAAAGCTTGTCATCAAGGTAATCACCCCAAAATTCTTTGCATATGTTAAGCAGGTTCACCGTCCCGATTATATTTGTATGCACAAAAGCTAGTGGATCCTCAATCGACCTGTCCACATGCGATTCTGCTGCCAGGTGAATAACACTATCAAAATGATAGGTTTCAAATAAGGATCGAACCATTGCCTCATCACAGATATCGCCTTTTACAAAAGTGTAATTACTAGCTCCCTCAACTGATTCGAGGTTTTCCAAATTTCCGGCATAGGTCAGATTGTCAAGATTGACTATTTGATAATCAGGAAATTTATCTACAAAATACTTCACGGCATGTGAGCCAATAAACCCTGCACCACCAGTAAAAAGTATTTTTTTGTCCATAATACTATTTAGCTAAAGTCTTTTGCCAGTTCCAGGCATCTAAAAGAGATTTCTCCAAGCTGATTTCAGCTTCCCAGCCTAGAAGGCTCCGAGATTTTTTGGAATCAGCATATACAGCTTCCACATCGCCTGAGCGTCTTGCTCCAATTTCGTAATTCAGTTTTTGTTCACTGACCTCTTCAAAGGTACTGATGAGTTCCAATACAGTGTTTCCATGACCAGTTCCAATATTAACGGCCTCACAGGTGCCTTCGTTTTTCTGAAGCAGGAAGTCCAAAGCTTTGATATGAGCTTTAGCCAGATCAGTCACGTGAATAAAGTCTCTGACGCAGCTTCCGTCTTTTGTTTGGTAGTCACTGCCGAACACAGTCAAACTTTCTCTCAATCCAGCTGCCGTCTGAGTGATGTATGGGACAAGATTGCTAGGCACTCCAAGTGGTAGCTCTCCAATCAATGAAGATTCATGCGCCCCAATCGGATTGAAATATCTAAGTAAAATAGACTTATAGTCTTTGTTAGCGCGGACTAGGTCCTGAATAATTTTTTCGCAAATGATTTTGGTAGTTCCGTATGGAGATTCTGCTGTTTTGATTTGAGCTGATTCATCTACCGGCAGTTGATCTGGAGTTCCATATACAGTGCAAGACGATGAAAAGACCAGATTGGAACAGTTATTCTCTTGCGCTACCTTTAGGACTGTGACTAACCCTCCAATATTATTGTCGTAGTATTTCAAAGGTTGTTGAACCGACTCACCTACCGCCTTGTGCGCGGCAAAGTGAATTATTCCACTGATACTATTCTCCTTAAAAATAGTTCTGAGCAAATTCTCATCACGACAATCTCCTTGATAGAATACTATAGAACGATCAACGATTTTTTCAATTCGATCTTTAATCCAAATCTCAGAGTTGTCAAGATTGTCAATTACAATTGGATTGAATCCAGAGTGGATTAGTTCTACACAAGTATGGGAGCCAATAAAGCCAAGTCCACCGGTAACGAGTATGTTTTTCATCTGTTTATCTTAGAATGTTAGTGGTCAGATGAAACTCTGTAAGAATTTCAATCATTCCATGTTAAATTTTGAAATGACTGAAATTCCCTGTTTGTTTCATTTATTTGTCGCCTACAGTAGCACGACCTATACTGTGATAAGTATACCCCAGCTCAGCCATTGTGTCGGTATTGTAAAGATTTCGTCCATCAAAAATCAACTTGTTTTTGAGAGTCGAACCTAGCTTGTTAAAGTCAGGCGTTCTAAATACCGGCCATTCAGTCATTATCAATAGGGCGTCAGCTCCCTCGGCGGCATCATATTCGTCATTACAAAATTGAATTTGATCTCCAAATATTTCTTTTACGTTCTCCATGGCTTCCGGATCATAGGTTTTTATGGTGGCACCGGCAGCCAATAATTCTTTGATGTTGAGCAAAGATGGCGCTTCCCTGATATCATCTGTATACGGTTTGAACGCTAATCCCCACACAGCAAAAGTTTTGCCCGTGAGATCCCCATGATAAAATGATTTGATCCTTTCGATCAATTTCATTTTTTGAGACTCATTTTTGTTCATTACGGCATCAAGAATCTCAAAATCATAATTAACCTCTTTTGCTGATTTTGCCAGTGCTTGTACGTCTTTAGGAAAGCAGCTTCCACCGTACCCTATCCCTGCGAACAAAAACCTCTTGCCAATTCTTGAGTCGGTACCGACACCTTTTCGCACCATGTCTACATCTGCACCCACGAGCTCACACATATTGGCGATCTCGTTCATAAATGTAATTTTGGTAGCCAGAAATGAGTTGGCAGCATATTTTGTGAGCTCAGCTGATTTTTCATCCATTACTATGATTGGATTACCCTGTCTTACCAATGGAGAGTATAGGTCATCCATAATCTTCTTAGCGCGCTCAGAAGATGTGCCAATTACCACTCGATCAGGCTTCATAAAATCGTCTAGCGCTACTCCCTCTCTCAAAAACTCTGGATTAGAAACTACGTCGAAATCTACTTTGGCTCCTTTGCTAATATTGGCTGTTACCTTTTCTGCTGTGCCCACGGGTACAGTACTTTTGTCTACGATCACAGTATATTCTTCTAGAAGTGGACCGAGGTCATTGGCCACACCCAGGATATACTTCAAATCTGCCGAACCATCCTCTCCGGGAGGTGTGGGAAGTGCCAGGAAAATAATTTTTGCACCCTTGATTCCTTCAGCCAGATCAGTGGTGAAGTGCAATCTGCCTTGTTTGATATTACGGTCGAAGAGGAGATCCAAGCCAGGCTCATAAATGGGCATGATCTTGTTCTTCAACATTTCTACTTTCTTTTCATCAATGTCAATACAGGTGACCTGATTTCCTGTTTCTGCGAAACAAGTACCTGTTACTAATCCTACATATCCGGTTCCTACTACAGCAATTTTCATATTCTAGGTAAAAATTTAAGCCGCAAATCTAAGCTGATTGCTATTAATATCCATCGGCAAGAGCATAAAATAAGCGGAACTAAATAGACAGATTGACAAAGAAGAATTTGAATGCTTATTCTAACATTTTTAATTAATGCCAAAACATTATTTAAATCTAAGAGTATAATTAGCGAAAAAATATTTTAATATTGCTATTAACTATTGATAACCAACAAGATAAGATGAATAATATTAGCGAAAATACGCCAGAATTGATTGCAGAAAACTGCCAAATGATCAAAGAAATGCTTCGAGATTTCTGTGAAAAGGAGGTAAGACCTAATATAATGAAGTGGGATGAAAGCCAGGAGTTTCCTATTTCGTTATTCAAAAAACTAGGCGAATTAGGATTAATGGGTGTTTTGGTACCACATGAGTACGGAGGCGCAGGATTTGGTTATCATGAATATGTCACTGTAGTCTCGGAAATAGCTAAAGTGGATGGGTCAATCGGACTTTCAGTTGCTGCCCACAACTCACTATGTACTGGTCACATTATGCAATTTGGAAATGAAGAGCAGAAACAAAGATGGCTGCCCAAATTGGCAAGTGGTGAGTGGATCGGGGCCTGGGGTCTTACCGAGCCGAATACTGGTTCTGATGCAGGCAATATGAAAACTACTGCGGTAAAGGATGGAGATCACTGGGTAATCAATGGTACAAAAAACTTCATCACTCATGGAATCTCCGGTGACGTGGCTGTGGTGATGACCAGAACTGGAGAAGTAGGCGACTCGCATGGGATGTCAGCTTTTGTTGTGGAAAGAGGAACTCCTGGATTCACCGGTGGCAAGAAAGAAAATAAACTTGGAATGAGGGCTTCGGAAACCGCAGAAATGATTTTTGATGATTGCCGTGTCCCTGCAGAAAATTTGCTAGGAGAGGTAGGTGAAGGGTTTGTCCAGGCACTCAAAATTCTGGATGGCGGTAGAATTTCTATCGCGGCACTTGGACTTGGGATTGCGCAAGGGGCATTGGATGCAGCAGTGGCATATGCTCAGGAAAGGCAACAGTTTAATCAGTCAATTTCTAAATTTCAGGGGATCTCATTCAAAATCGCTGATATGGCCACACAGGTAATGGCATCTCGATTGCTGATCAAGGAAGCTGCAGAACTTAAAAACCAAGGAAAAAAGATAAACAGAGAGTCTGCCATGGCTAAACTACATTCGTCAGAAACTGCAGTAAGCGTAGCGAATGATGCTGTACAAATATTTGGTGGATACGGTTATGTAAAAGACTTCCCTGTAGAGAAATTCTATAGAGATTCAAAGCTTTGTACCATAGGCGAGGGCACTTCTGAAATACAAAAACTGGTGATCTCCCGAACCCTATTCGAAAAATAGAAGAAATTAATTAAGATAATTATGAAAACAGGTTGTGAATTAATGACAAGTGTCATAAATTTGCAGCCCGTTTAAAAATAGAAGATAATGTTGATTATTAACGTAAAAGAAAACGAATCGATTGATAGAGCTCTTAAGAGATTCAAAAAGAAGTTTGAAAAAACTGGTGTTTTGAAGCAATTGAGATCAAGAACTGCGTTCGAAAAGCCATCTGTGTCTAGAAGAACTCAATTGATAAAAGCGGCTTACAAGCAAAAAATGTACGCCAAAGAAAACTACTAGTTTAAGTAGTTTTTGTGCTTGGTTTTTTATAAGTTAGTATAGCCTTATCCAAGGTTGTACTAATGATAAAACCATTCCTCAAATACCTCCTGCAAGAAAAAAGATACAGCACTCATACCGTGAGTGCTTATGAAACTGATCTCCTTCAGTTTCAGGATTATCTGGAATGTATTGATTTGGATTTAACCCTCGAAGAGGCAAACCACAAAATGCTTCGCGCCTGGATGATATCCTTGATAGAGGCTAAAATTAATCCTAGATCCGTTAACAGAAAAATAGCTTCTTTACGGTCCTTTTATAAGTTTTTACTGAAAAGGGAAATAATCTCAGAGAGCCCCGCTACTAAATTACGCCCGCTAAAGACGGCAAAATCGCTTCCCGAATTTGTACTGAAAGATGAAATGGATAATCTTCTCGACCGAGTCGAATTTCCAGATACATTGGAGGGTATGAGAGATAAATTAATCATCGAACTTCTCTATGGTACCGGCATTCGGCTATCAGAATTGATAAATCTAAAATCATCGGACGTCGACTATTTTAATCAGAGCATTAAGGTTCTGGGCAAAAGGAATAAAGAGCGGATAATACCATTGACTATGGGCAACATACGGCTAATAGAAGCGTATGAAAAGTTAAAGGGACAGGATATAGCTGGAGCGGACTGGCTCCTGGTCACCGACAAGGGTAATAAATGCTATCCAATGATGATATACAGGATCGTACAAAAATATTTGGGATACATTTCTAAAGTGTACAAGAAGAGCCCTCACGTGCTGCGACACACTTACGCAACACATTTATTAAACAACGGTGCAGACCTCAATGCAGTTAAAGATCTTCTGGGTCATTCCAGTCTGGCTGCCACACAGGTATACACGCACAATTCTTTGGACAAACTGAAATCAGTTTTTGATCAGGCACATCCAAAGGCATAAATTATTTTTTAACATTTAAATTAAATCTTATGAAGTTACAGTTTCATTCCCTTCATTTTGACGTAGATCAAAAATTAGTTGATTTCATTCAAAAGAAAGTTGACAAGCTAGAAACATTCTATGATAGAGTCATAGACGGAGAGGTAATATTGAAAGTCGAGAAAGACGGCGCAAGGGATAATAAGATCGTAGAGATAAAATTGAATATTCCTGGTGCCCAGGTATTTTCGAAGGAGCAGGCGAAGTCATTTGAAGCTGGCGTAGATGAGGCTGTAGAAGGCCTAAGAAGGCAACTTAAAAAACGTAAGGAAAAAACACTGGCGCATTAGTCCGGTAGCGATATACAATTATTTCAAAAACCTGATTCATCGAACCAGGTTTTTTTTTTTAGCAAAGCTGAAGGGCAAAGGAATTATGATCCGTCCGGACAGAGAGATGAAAATTTATTATGTGCAGGATCAATTTGATTTGGCCAAAAAAGCAGGTCTATCTATCCATATTTCTAAAAACGTAGGGCATGGACATTCAATGCTCAACAGTGATCGAGTATAGGGAAGTACAGTGAATATCTGGCGGGCAGTGCTTAAATTCTTAGAGACTGTTTAGATGCTAATATTGTCTAATTTTGGTTAATGAATAATCAATATCTGGAAGTGCTAAACCTAGCACCTGGAGCTACTGAAATAGAGATTAAGAAAGCCTATCGAAGACTTTCCAAGCAATATCACCCGGATGTAAGTCGGAATGAAAACGCTCGTGAAAAATTTATTGAGATCAATGAAGCCTATCGATTTCTAACTGATGTAGGACCAAGGCCTGAACCAATGGTAGCTTCAGCTCCTGCTTATGATTATAACGCTCAGGATCACGCCTATGATGATTGGAGAAGGAAAGCTAAGCTCTTTGCAAAGCGTCGTGCTCAGGAGGCGGTCAGAAGACAAAACATAATGATCAAGTCCATCTTGAAAGCGTTCGACCTGGTTTTGATCCTAATAGTTTCCTTTAATATAGTTCTGGTCATAGATAGTCACATGACCCTCGTGGCCTATAACGATCTCTCCAGCAATCAACCGATCATGAAGAGATCCAGCTCATACTATGATATTTTGCGGGTCAACAATCATACGCTCTATCTAAGAGCAGGGGATTTGGAAGACGTTGAGAAAATTGGTACTTACGAACATGCGACCGTATATGCAACACCACTTTTTGACAAACCAATGTATCTGGATTTGGTAATCAGAGGAAAGAACTATCGATTTAAACAATATGCAGGGGTGTATGGCTTCTTCTCTTTTTTTATTAAAGCGATATTACTGCTTGCGGTATTGTACAAAGCATTTTTCCGCTCACTCGATGTACAACTTACCCTGACGATTTTATTCGCCTTTCTTTCCATTTTTCAATTGTACATTTTCCTAAAATATTGACACCAGTCAATTTGCAAATCAAACCAAGAGAGATCAAGTGTTTTAGATTGGTCTATATGTCCTTGTTTATGAGCTAGTTACATGCATAAACAAACAATGTTTTTTGGGTTAATCCTATAGGCTTTAATAAAATAAAAACTGGCCGCATAAGCTGCGACCAGTAAACTCAAAAACCAACGGCGTCCATTTATAACTAAGGATCAATTTTGACCTGCCAGCCGTCATACAGATCGTCTTTTTTACCATCTTCGTCCCAGTCAAGCAAGGATACAAATCTTAATTGATGGTCTATATAGTATATTTTATAGCTGTTGTTGTAGTTGGCTGAGCGCAAAATCAACGAATCATTGGTTAACTGCCATTGACCTTTTTCTGTACCCAGGAGTTGGCCATCAAGCCCGTTGTATTTCGACTCAAAGGTCCCGTCAGGGAAGTATGTGGTCTCTATTGGCTTCATTTTCAAAACCTTTTCCCACTCTCCGGCTTTTGCAATCAACCATTTGATAGAATCCTCATTTTTAAATGAGTTCATTTTTACCCTTAGTTCTGTGTTTTTCCAGGTACCAAGAAGGAGCTTTTGATCTATCTGATGACTGCTGCAGCTTAATAGGCCACAGGTCATCAGCATTAATACCAATCTCATTTTTTATTTTGGATAGTTGGCGGAGGACTGTACCTCTACGATCTGTCCGGTATGCCTTTCCGCATGAGCGCTCATAATTAATGTCCACTGATAAGCCGAAACCAACCCTAATGGACTCTTGCCATAGTAGGCGGTTAAATCCACATCGGTTGTTTTCAAATACTCTTGAGTAGCCTTTCGTGCTGCTGAATACTGCTTAATGAAGTCTTGAGGAGTTTTCAAGATGCCAGAGGGTTCGAACTGCTCACCAGTTTTAACCCTTTTGTCGGGACTCCTGTCTTTTATGCGTAGGATCAGTTCTTCGTTGGTGATACCTTCTCCGTCTGCCAATTGTCTATTGGCCTCATCAGTCACGATTTGATTTTGAATCCTTCCCAAAATTCCTTTTTCGGCGATGAGCATGTGTTCACAGATTTCAGCAATCGTCCATGCCTCATCATTTGGTCGGTAGTTCCATTGCTTTGGAGATAGATTTTCCACAGCGCTTATGGCTAGCGACATTGACGTGTCAATATACTTGGTAGAGAATTTGATTTCTTTCTTTGATAAAGAGGTGTCAGTGCCAGCACTCGCAAGTATGAGTGCAAGCATCAATAGTGAAATTGTTTTCATAATATTATTTTTTTGTTTCTGCGGATAGTTACGACCTGATACAATCTGGGAAGGAGTAGATCGGTAAAATCAAAACCAGTGGTGGGAGTTTTATGGATGAATGGTCTTATTGTGCCATCCATTTTTTGAAGTCTACACTTCGATATCTGCTGATCATGGCAGCTTCTGGGATCTCAGGAGCAGTTGGTGAGAGCTTTACCCGCAATTTTTGGTTTACCTCTTTCATGACCGTATCTACAGCGCTAAGCTTGATCAGATATTGGCGATTAATTTGAAAAAAGGAATCCATAGGATAGCGCTCTTTTACCTCATTGAGAGAATTGAATTGGGTAAGTAGCTTTCTCCCGCTTTGGCACACAAGGTAGACCATGCCAGATTGAGAGTAGAGGTAGGCGATGTCATTTTCGTCGATCATTTGTGTTGTTCTACCGCTAGTGATTTTCCAAACCGGTGGGGCCTTTGTCGCAGTCGTTTGCACTTGATGGTGTAGGTAGAGATCGCGAGTGATGAAATAGAGAGTCTCCAGTAGGATGATGAGCTCGGCCATCAGCAGGGCGCTGAGAAATCGAGTGATGGGTGTGATACTGTCAAAAACAAAGTAGTTGATGCTATAGACCAAAAACCCGAAGACCACACCCGTCAGTATGCCGGATACAATCAGCTGACGAAAAATATCTTTCCGACTAAATGAGTGGATTGTAAAACGTTTTTTAAGTTGACTGTAGCAGATAAAATTTGCCTCACAGCAAACAGCACAGATCAGAAGGACCGCAGAAAAAATCATCCAGGGAAATTGATAACCTGCCTCAAAAGGTAGCTTTCGGTAAGAGACCAAGTGCGTGAGGGTCAAAGCCAATACTGGAAGAATCAAGTAGCGTAGGGTTCTGGTATTGGTTCTGAATAGTTTTGGGAGCATCGTGCTAAGCTTACGAATAAATGCCGCTGAGGGTTAATTTATGATTTACTTTCATTTTGCAGAACTAATAAATTTGATCTTCGTATATTACCTCTGCAAAGTAAAAGTATATAGAATGAAACGTACCTCTATTGGAGAATTTGAAGAAACAGTTTTGTTGATGGTGCTTATCCTGCAAGAGGATGCTTATATGATCAGCTTGCAAAGAGAACTCAAGGACAAAGCTAATCGAAGCATTAGTATGGGGGCATTGCACACCACACTTTCCAGATTGGAAAAAAAATCTCTTTTGACCTCGGAAATGGGCGAGCCTACGAATGAAAGAGGAGGGCGAAGAAAGCGAATATATCAGGTGACTGCTGCTGGCAAGATTGAATTGAGCACTATCAAGGAGATGCGTCAGTCACTCTGGGATAGGGTACCAGAATTTTCATTAAAGATGGGCAATGCCTACTGAAAGCGACAAAATACCAAAGTGGATCTTATTCCTGATTCATAGCTTATGCCGTGAGGAACTTCATGAAGAGATTGAGGGCAACCTGATTGAGTACAAAGAGGGATTGAAGAAGAACTCCATGAGTTCTAACATGAAATTTATCTATCAGGCTTTAACCTATTTAAGGCTGTCTACTATCAAAGCAAAAAGTCATAACTCAAAATATTTTATTATGTTCAATTTTAATCTTACTCAAACCATCCGCAGCTTGTGGATGCATAAATCAACTACGTTTTTAAACGTCGGGGGATATGCACTTGGAATGCTGTGTGTATTGCTGCTATACTTTTATGTAAAGGGCGAAACTTCTTATGATAAATTTCACACCAATGGGGACTCTATCTATAGAGTGATCCGAGTCAGTGAAATGAACGGCGAGAAATATAAAATTGGGGTAACCTCTGGTCCGTTTGCCCCTCATCTGAGTATGGAATTTCCATCTGAGATTAAGCGCACGATGAGAGTGCTTAACGAGGAAGGCTTGATGGAATATGAAAACAAAACTTTTCAAGAAGATCGAATTTTCTTTGCGGATAAAGACTTTTTCAATTTCTTCTCTTTTCCTCTTTTGGTAGGTGATCCAAATACTGTTCTTGAGCAGCCCAATTCGATTGTCCTAACCAAGAAGTCGGCCCTGAAATATTTTGGGGCGGAAGACCCAATTGGAAAAACTTTGATCGCCGACAGGACTTACAAGTTTATTGTTACAGGTATTGTAGACGATTACCCTATGCAATCGCATTTGGAATTTGACTTTGTAGCTGCTTTAGAGTTGTATGAAACTGCAGGACTACTGGACAGGTGGTGGGGCAACATGCTGGCCACCTATCTTGAGATAGAAAGTCCGGTGCTGGCCGAATCTGTGCAGGAAAAATTTCCCTGGTTCATCGATAAGTATTTTGGAAAGGATTTTGAGAAGTCAGGCAAGAGAGTGGACATTACATTGGAGTCCTTCAATGACATTTATTTCAATAGTGACATCCGATATGATTGGGTCAAGCACGGAAACAAGCAAGCCGTGATTCTGCTGGCTGTTGTTGCGATAGCGATCTTATTTATAGCTTGCTTCAACTATCTCAATCTGTCGATTGCGCTGACCTTTAAACGGGCCAGAGAATTTGGTATGCGCAAAGTATTGGGTGGTAATCGCAGCCGGTTGATTTTTCAATTTTTGGGTGAGTCTACATTGGTCGCCGCTGTTTCCATTGGCATAGCAATAGGGCTTACAGAATTATTGCTACCATCATTTAATGCCTACTTTGAGCTGACTGTGGTGACTTCCTGGCTTGATAAGGAAGTGATCATGTTTTTCGCCAGCTTGCTGCTACTCACTGTTGTATTGTCAGGATTGTATCCGGCCTTAATATTGTCCTCTTTCAAGCCTCTGGCAGTGCTCAAAGGACAAACTACCATTAAACGAAACAATCTACTGATCAGAAAGGGACTTGTCATTGCTCAATTTGTAATTTCCATATTTATGATCATTGCTACGTTGATGATTGGCGAACAACTTGACTATCTCAACAACAAAAGCCTGGGTTTTGACAGAGAAGCGATTTTGATGGTGGATTTAGAGAATAAAGAAATTAGACAGAATAGAGACAACTTTAAAGAAAGGCTATTGCAAGACCCGAGAATCTTAAGTATGACAACGGCTTCGGGGCAGCCGGGTGGATTTCATGACGCTACTACTGTAAATTTTGTGGGCGATTTAGAATCGAGCCGAATGCGAACTGCGTTCGTAGATTTGGATTATCTGAAGACCTTTGGAATCAAGTTGTTGGCCGGTCGCGACTTCTCCGATCAGTATAGACTAAACGACGCTGAAGCCTGTCTCATCAACAAAAAAGCGGTTAAGGAGCTAGGCCTTTCGCTAGACGAAGCTATAGGCACCAAATTTACTATTCCCATGTGGGATACACTGGTCCACGAGATTGTAGGCGTGACCGATGACTATCATTTTCTGACCTTAAAGGAGAACATAGAGCCTTTGATGATTGTGCCAGGTCAGTATCATCGCTTGGCAGCCATCAGACTTGAATCATCAAAAATGATTGAAGCATTGAGAGTTATAGAAGAAGTTTATGCTGAGCTTGCTCCAAATTATCCAATCAGTTATGAATTTTTGGACGAATCACTGGCGCGACTATACGAAGAAGAACAGAAGCAAGGCAAGATTTTTCAAGCATTTTCCGGCATTTCCATTTTTCTTGCTTGCCTTGGTATTTTTGGTCTGGTGTCATTTGTGGTGGAGCGCCGTAGAAAAGAATTTGGGATTAGAAAAGCACTCGGTGCTGACATTGGATCCCTGCTCCGCATCATTTCCAAAGAATTTATACTCATGATCGGTGTAGCCAGTATGATTGCTGTACCCTTGTCCTGGTATGCCATCCAACATTGGCTGGAGAACTTTGCCTATCGTATAGAGCTGGTAGATTTTTGGATAATTTTCCTAATTGGAGCTCTGCTGGCTTTATTCTTAGCGCTGCTCACAATACTTGTCCGGTCGCTAAATACTGCACGTGCAAATCCTACCGAAAGCCTGAGATATGAATGACTAGCACCTGTAAAACGTCAAAGAAATGACGTTTCATAATTGATAGCCTGGTGTTTACTGTTCGGGATACCAATCTCTCAGTATGACCTCAATCTGATCGGAGCTTACATTAATCAGCCGCTTGAAGTTTTGTACATCACTGAATCCGTTCTTGCCGCGGTAGTGAAAAGGGTAGACCACCTTTGGCTTGAATTCCAATACGGCATCGGCTGCTGATTCTACCGTCATCGTGTAGGGCATATTCATGCATACAAATGCAATGTCGATTTTTTGTAATGCTAGCATTTCTGGGATGTCTTCGGTGTCGCCAGAAATATAGATCCGTTTACCGGAAATGGTTAGAACATATCCGTTTCCTCTGCCTTTGGGGTGTCTGGAGTCTGCGGTCTCTGGAAGATTATACATAGGAATGGCCTCAACCTTAATCTGACCTATGGTCATGTTCGCGCCATTAGCAAGCGTGGCCACTTGCGTGAATTCTGATGATAGCTTTTCTTTTACAGCCTCTGGGGCCACGATTTGAGTGGTTTGAAGTTGGAGGGCTTGCAGCGTCTCCAGATTCATATGATCGCCATGAATATCTGTGATGAGCACCAGAGATGGTTTAGCTATACCTTTGAAGGCTTCTGCACCCCCGTAAGGATCTACATAGACCATTTGATCCTGATATTCTATCGCCATTGTGGCATGCTTTATTGGATAGATTTTGATAACTCCAGCGCTGGTTTGGATCACTTCAGGAGAGATTTGAGCTGTTGCGCTCCAGACGGTTAGTAAAAAGACAAGAAAAAATGAGTACGATTTCATAGACGATTGAATTTATCATTCTAAGTTAGCTTTTTTAGCGACCCAATACAATCTGGTATTGAGCATAAATACGATGATCATGACTATAGATCAATTGATTGGCAAGTTTGAGGAATTGTATAAAGGAAACCCATGGCATGGTGCCTCCATGCTAGACTTGTTGGGCAGCGTCCCGTCCGAGCATTTCAATAAAGCAGTAGAACCTACGAGCAAATCTGTTGCTCATCTCATCGAGCATCTGCTGGCCTGGAGGCAATTTGCCGTGAAAAAAATGAAAGGGGATCGAGATTTTGATATTGAGCTTAGTAGTGTGATGGATTGGCCTTTGCCTAATCCGGTTGGAGACGTGAAAGCATATTATTTGGCTGAACTGGAAAAATCGCAAGCTGATATATTGATGCTGCTAAGGTCGAAAAGCGATGAATGGCTTATGGAACCTACGCCGAACAAGAAATATAACAATGCTTTTCTTATGCAAGGCATTCTGGAGCACGACCTTTATCATTCCGGTCAGATAGGAATTTTTAATGCTTTACTGAAGGCTCAGAATAATTCCAACTGATTTTCGTCGATTGACCTTCTGAAGAGTTTCATGTCAAATGGGTGCTTCTCGAGACCCAGGTTAAACTTCCTTTTGGCTACGGCAAACATTTGATGTATTTGATTGGAAAGTTCACCTTCACCTCGCATCCTGAGTTTAAAACGGCTGTCGTTTAGCGTGCCTCCATGCAAGTCTTTGATTTGATTGAGTACTTTGTCCACGCGATCTGGAAAATTCTTTTCTAACCAATCTGTAAAAATCTCTGGAATGATTCCATTGAGGCGAATGATGGTATAGGCCAGATCTGTAGCCCCGTTTTCCGCTACTTTTTCAGCCAATTTCATGATTTCCATGTTGTTGATCGAGGGTATGATCGGTGCCATCATCACCATGGTCGGAACCCCTGCCTCTGTCAGTGTTCGAATGGCATTGAGCCTGATGCCTACGGCGCTGGTTCGAGGCTCCAAAATGGTTCTGGTTTTCTCTTTTAGTGAAGTGAGAGAAATCACTACTTTCACTAATTTCATTTGAGCCATTTCACTCAGGATGTCCAGATCACGAAGTATCATGGCGTTTTTTGTGATTATCCCAACAGGGTGGCGGTATTTGAGGCAAATTTCCAGGAGCGCACGGGTGATTTTCATCTTTCTTTCAATCGGTTGATAGCAATCTGTATTGCCAGAGAGCATGATTGGAGAGGGTCTCCATGACTTGGATTTGAACTGTGCACGGAGGAGGTCAGGCGCATTAGGTTTAATCAAGATTTTTGTTTCGAAATCAGTACCTGCACTATAGCCCCAGTATTCATGTGTATTTCGCGCATAACAATAAATGCAACCGTGTTCGCACCCTTGATAGGGATTCATGGAATAGGAAAAACCCAGGTCGGGGCTTGTTACCTTGTTGACAATAGTCTTGGGATGTACAGTGATGTATGAAGTCTTTGGCTTCTTTTGTTTCTCTCCACTCTGATGCAGATGCTGTAGGAAGGATAAGTCTTTTTCGTTGGTGTGTTCGAAAAACCGATTGTCGGGGTTGACCTGAGCGCCCCTGCCTTTTATATACTCCATGAAGAAATTGAAAATTAAAGCCTGAAAACGAGCCTACTAAATTACTAAAAATTTTAGTAATTTATCCTCATTTCTTCAAGGAAATCTGCTAATCTTCTTCGGATCTATCAAGCAGCTTTTGGTCCATGTTTTTAGTGGCCTTTGCTCCGAGCTTTTTCATCTTCTCGGCTCTATTTATCAGATTGCCTTTGCCCTCGTAGAGCTTTTTGGCCGCCTCTACATATACCTTTTGTGTCAGGTCTAGTTGACGCCCAATTCCTTTTACATCTTCTGTAAAGGCCACAAATTTATCATAAAGATTGCCGCCTTCTTTGGCAATTTCTATGGCATTTCGGTTCTGATACTCCTGTTTCCAAATGCTGGCAATTGTGCGTAATGTGGCGATCAGTGTGGCAGGGCTCACAATCACAATATTTTTGCTATAGGCGTCATTGAACAACTCACCATCCTTTTGAACCGCTAATGAGAATGCAGGCTCAATGGGAATAAATAGCAAGACAAAATCCAGTCCTTCTACACCATATAGACTCTGGTAGTTTTTATCGCTTAGTCCTTTGATATGAGCTCGTAGCGAAATCAAATGTGCTTTGATTTGCTTCTCTTTTTCTTCTTTGTCATCGGTGTTGGCAAATCTCTCATAGGCGTTTAAGGAGACCTTGGAATCGACGATGATACTTTTGTCGTCCGGTAGTTTTACGACCACATCAGGCTGGTATCTGTTGCCGTCTTCGTCTGCCAGAGACTGCTGGACAAAGTATTCTCTTTGTTTTTCCAGACCAGATTTTTCAAGAATACTTTCTAGTATAAATTCTCCCCAGTTGCCTTGGGCTTTGGTATCACCTTTTAGCGCATTCACTAAATTCTCAGCTTCCTTGGTGATTTTCTGATTGAGTTCCTTAAATCCTGCTATTTGCTCTTTGAGTGCTGAGTTGCGTGCTATATTTTCTTTGTTGGTTTCGTCTACTTTTTTCTCAAAAGCTACAATCTTTTCACCCAACGGCTTTAGAAGTTGATCTACTTGTTCTTTGTTGTGAGTGGTGAACTTCTTGCTATTCTCTTCGAGTATTTCGTTCGCCATATTTTTAAACTCAGCGGAGAATTTTTCACGAATTTCATTGAGTTCTTCTTTCTGGGTACGAAGGTTTTCCTGAAGGTTTTTATAATCGGACTCAAGGCGAGTATGCTGATTGTTGAGTTGAATAATTCGTTCCCTCTCAGCCTTGAGCTCTTCATTCATTTCTTTGAGATTTTCAGTAAGCGAAGCAGATCTCTCTAGCTCCATTTTAAGCTGAATTTCCATCTCCTTGCTTTTCAACTGATCTTCAGGATTAAGGCCATTTTGAAATCTTGCCTTAGCCACAAACCAAGCAGCACCAGCTCCTAGAATCAATCCAGTAATCAAATAGACAAAATGATAAACTTCCATAAAACAAATCTAGTAAGCTAGAATGTAATGTTAATGATTAGTTTAGTTTTAGTTTTGCAAGAAACGTCAACAAAGATTTCGGAAATGACCAATATCGTATATGAGAACCGAGATTAGTTCATTGGTAAAAAGCGTAAATTGGAAAATAAAGCAGGTCAAGAAAATTGTTTATTATAAGAGACAGGCTACTGCTGCTTTTGAGAAAAATCAACAGCTAATTGCCGAATCACTACGTCATTCCAATGAAATAAATCTTATCCCAGTGCCCCCAGTAGGAGGTGACGGAACATTGGACAATTACTTTCATTTTATATTCGATTTTTTGCTTCCTCTTTTTCTAATTATTGAGAGATCACCTAAGGTCAGAATTGGGATTCCTTTTGTTAATTTGGGATATCAAAAAAAATATTTAGCCAAGCTTTTTTCGGATCAGGTATTTGACTCCTCACAAAATTCCGGAAAACTGGAATCAATTGAAATGCATGGGATGAATTCTTTACTCGTTCGTTCTTCACTGTCACAATTAAGCTCATTTAAATCCTATGTGGTGAATACGCTAGGAATTAAATTGGCTGCTTCTGCAAAAAAAGTGATAGTAATAGAAAGGGCAGCACCACGAGAAAAAATGAGGCTTCCCAATGTACCGCTGTCAGATACAGGTTCATTTAAAAGAAATATTGTAAATCATGAGACCTTTCGGGCCTTCTTGTCGGAAAACCTCAAAAAAGAATTTGAGTTTGTAAATGTCAAATTGGAGTATTGTTCCCTGGAGGAGCAGGTTCAACTCTTTGATCAATCCATTTTAACTATTGGCCAGCACGGAGCAGGTCTTGCCAATTTGATCTGGATGCGAGCATCTTCAAATGTTTTAGAATTGAGAAATGATCTACTTAGACGCCATTATTTGAATTTAAGTAAATATATCGGTTTGAATTACAGCCATTATCATCAATTTGGCTCCCACATCACATTGAGTAAAAATAATTTAAACCAAATGATACGTCACAACAGCGACGTGCAACAATTTTTTAATGTTAAATAAAACAATTTATACATTTTGGGAGCCAAAGGACAAGATCATGCCCTATTTGGAGCTATGCATGAAGAGCTGGAAGCCTTATATCAAAGGTTTTGAACATGTCATGATTGATTATTCCAACCTCTTTGATTATATCCCTGTAGGGAGTCTTGATATTGATAAAATCAAACACGTTCAACTCTCCATACAAAAGGATGCGATTCAAGCAGCGGTTTTCAAATACAACGGAGGGGTTTTTTTGGATGCTGATATGATTATCACTGGAGATCTCAATCCCTTCTTTGGGCTATTGGATAAATACGATGCGGTCAATTTTTCTACTCATTTGGCCTTTATGATGGTTAAGCCAGGTACTCAGCTGGTTGATGAGTGGTACGCGGAGGTGGTTCGCAGGATTGACAATTTGCCACCGAATTCTCCTGTCGATTGGGATTACTTTGGAAATCAAATCGTAAATAGTAAGCTCAAGAATAAGAAATATAATGCGCTTATTATTGACAAGTATAAATCTGCCTTTACACCTGAAATCAACTATTTTGTGAACAAAGGAGATCCTGAAGCGATGTACAAAAATTTTTGGTTTTCAGATAAAATCGGCACAGAGGAGGTCTTTTATAAAAACCAGTCAATCATTGCCTTGCACAATTCCTGGACACCTTCGGCGTATCAAGCGTTGGACATGGAAGCGATTCTGGCACATCCCAGCTTACTTTCAAGAACTCTGGTTGAGACCAGCAGGGGATTGGACGTATCGATGTATCGACGGACCAGTATTTTTCAGCTAGCAGCTATTCAATTCCACCGGGTAGTAAAGGCAATCCAAAAAAGAATTCTTAGCAGATTCTAGTCAATTACTTTTTCGCCTAAGCGCGTGCTGAAAGAAATCCGGCATCTGAAAAGAGTCTAATTTTTTTCGACGATCCATACTTTTTTTTATAGCCCGAATAAAAAATGAATTTTGCTCGGCAAGAGGGATGTTCGTCATATTGGTCTCATGCCTGCGATGAAGCAAGGTGACCTGGTCAAGAAAAGCGTATTTGAGTCCTTGCTCTACAATTTTGAACCAGTGGTCTACATCTTCAGAATACTTTAGCTCTTCATCCAACAAGCCTATCTCTTCGAATACCTGTCGCTTATACAAACTGGCACCCAGGTGAAAGTTGAGCATAGTTTTTTTCTCTTGGTCTTCATACATTTCTGTATACATATGATCGCTGTGCGTGCCCATGCATTGTATTCTACCGGATATCAGATCGAGCTCCGGATGAGCGGTCAGATACTCCATTTGCAACTTGAGTTTGTTTGGTGGGTAGAGATCATCAGCATCAAGAAATCCGACAAAAGTGCTATTGGTCGCCAGCACTCCCATGTTTCGTGCCGCGGCCGGACCTGCGTTTGCCTGTTGGATCAAGGTGACTTGATCATATGATCGAGCTACACTTGGGCTATCGTCGGTCGAACCGTCGTCTACGACTACGATTTGAACATGATCTATTTTTTGATCAAGGACACTCTGTATGGCCTTACCTAAATGTTCGGCTCCGTTATAGCAGGGGATTACTATGCTAATGGATGAATCTGTCATTATCTTTGCTGAATATCAAAAGCGAATTTACATCTAGCGAGTTTAATACTCCGAGGGATTGTCAGTAAAAATGAAGCAGCCTGATTTTTTGTGTATAGGACTCCCTAAGTCAGGCACCACCTGGCTATACCACCATCTTCGAAATCATGAGCAAGTATGGTTGCCACCGGTAAAGGAGATTGCTTATCTGCAGGGTTTTGATACCCGTACCTATTCAACCAGGAGATTCATCACACATAAAAAATATGTGATTAAGAAAAAGATGTCTGCCTTGATGAGGAGACTGAGGGGATCAACATCGAAAAGCAACGAATATGACGCTCTCTCATGGTATCTACGATATGCACTCCTACCCGAGAGCAAGAAATGGTACCAAAACCTTTTCCCAGATGTTTCGGGTAAAATGAGAGGAGACATCAGCCCACAGTATCATGTACTAGAAGAGGCTGAAATTCAGAAAATAAAATCGATCAATCCGGAAATGAAGGTGGTGTTGATTTTGCGCGATCCGGTGGATAGACTCTGGTCACAAGCCAAAATGAAAATGTCCTCCAGAGGTACTTCCATCATGTCAAGTGCCAGCGAAGAAGATTGGACGCACTTGTTGGAACAAGGCATGCAAGAGTGTCCGGCATATGTGGATATTCTGGATAGGTGGCGGCTACATTTTCCTGATCATGTACATATTGCATATTATGATCAGCTGGCCGAAGACCCTCAGCGGTTCTTTACCAATATCCTTGAATTTCTAGGCCTGACCGTTTCCAGCAAGGAGAAGGACACGCTGAAGAAGAAGGTCTGGCAAGGTGTAGAATTTGATATATCGTCGAAACTAGAAAGGTATCTGATTGAAAAAAATCTGCCTATGGTGAAACAGTTTAATGCACAAATGGGTAACCGTTTTGTGAATGACTGGATCAAAAAATATGAACAGAACCTGACCAGAACCAAGGATTGAGCATGGATTTAATTATAGCTATAGGTGGTAGAGTCATGGATTTTGTAATAAAGTTCATGAGCCATTATTGGCAATTCTATAAAGACTCGTACCCTTTATTAATTTTCTATTTCTCTCTTCCAGTGTTGTTTTTTCTTATTGAAATATTGCTATATGGGTGGGAGCAATCATCACTTAAGAAAATCCTAAAGCCGAATGGATCTGAATTAAATGACATTGTAGGATTTATTTTCGTACAGACTCGAATTAATGAAATACTGGGTTATGGATTACTTTTAGGAGTGGCTTTGTACATTCCTAAAGGCGTTAGATCTGTTTTCGGTTATAATTTGATACAGAATATATCAAGCCCATGGATTCAAGCATTGATAGCCTTTTTTGTAATTGATTTTCTGGCGTATTGGATACATCGTCTGGAACATTGGTACCGACCGTTTTGGGAAATGCACAAATATCATCACGCCTCTACCTCGTTCAATTTTTTATCCGCTCATCGTACTCATCCGATTTCCAACGTGTCATTGAAAAGAATAATTCAGGCTATTCCAATAGCAATCATGGGGACTCCTGTAGTGTCCTACTTATTTGTATTAATTGCCAAGCGTGTGCTGGTTTTGCTGCAACATTCTGAGCTTCATTGGGATTTTGGCTGGGTAGGCCGATATATTATCCTTTCGCCTGCTGCTCATAGGGTACATCATGCAGTGGATGAAAAGTACTATAACAAGAATTTTGGTTTCATTCTTATCATTTGGGATCGTATTTTTGGCACTTGGTCAGAGCCAGATCTGTCATCAAAACCTGTAATAGGGTTGGTTGATAATCAGCTCAATCATCCCAACTATTTTGTAAATATTTTTCATTCATCAAAGATAGCATTACAGCATTTGATAGGTCGAACAAAAAATAACTAGCGCAATGGTTTCAGAGGTAATGTCTGCTATCGAAGAATTTTTGTTGAAGTTTTGGAATCACTACCTGGAGTTTTATACCAATTCTTATGAATGGATTCTGCTGTCTGTGTCTATTCCCTTTACGATCATTCTACTCGAAATCCTGCTATCAGGTTGGCAGAAGTCCTCTTTGCGCAGATTATTGCATCCGAATGGCTCAGCCCTAAATGACTGGATTTGTTTTATTCTGGTTCAGTCAAGGATACACGAAATTTTTGGTTATGGCTTACTATTAGGCATTGCTTGGTACATTCCCAAGCAGATAAAAGTGCTTCTGGGTTATGACCTGATTAGGTCCATACCTTACCCCTTTGTTCAAGTAATCATTGCCTTTATTATAGTAGATTTTTTGGATTATTGGGCCCATAGATTTGAGCACAGATCGTCAGCGCTTTGGGAGATGCACAAGTTTCATCATTCACCCACAGAATTCAATATTATATCTGCTAAGCGTGTTCACCCTATCCTGGATGTATCCTTCAAGCGTCTTATCTATGCAGTTCCATTTGCAATTTTTGGTAGTCCGGTGATTACCTTTATTGGTTTCATCTATCTCAGAGCTATCATGAGCTCTATTCAGCATTCTGAATTCAAGTGGAACCTGGGCTGGGTGGGGAAATATGTTTTAATCTCTCCTATGGCCCATAGAATTCACCATAGTGTTCAGGAGGAGCATTTTGACAAGAATCTAGGTACTATCCTCGTTTGGTGGGACAAACTTTTTGGGACCTGGTTTGAGCCTGACTCAGGACAGCATCCTGAAATTGGAGTCGAAGATAATAGACTCAATCACCCAAATTACTTTGTCAACATTTACAGGTCTACTCATTCAGCTTTCAGAAAGCTATTTGCCTAGTTTTTTTCTTTGAATGGACCTAAACGCAGCCTTGAGTATAATTTGATTGATATTTCCGTCATTCAGATGAGCATTTGAATCATGAATTCTTTTGTGCACAAGTACTTTGGCGATATGGTTGTATCGGAGGTCATGGTCAATGCATCTAAAAAACCAATCGGTATCCTCGCCTACGCTTAGCTCGGAGTCATAAGTGCCGATTCTGTCGTAGACTTTTTTATCCACCATTAAGCTTTCCATCATAAAACCCTTTACTGGTTTGTCCAGCAACTCGGTTCTGAAGCCTTGGGGCACTTCTGCACCCGGCTCTACAAAATATCCCACATCCGTAATGCTGTACTCTAATTCCGGGTCAGATTCGAAAGATTCTACTTGTAGCTTGAGCTTATTGAGATCCCATTCGTCGTCATGTGACAGAAAACAGATTAATGAACCTTTGGCTGAGGCAATACCAAAATTGTAGGCATTGGCAATTCCCTTATTGGGTTGTACGAGTACGCTTACAGATTCGTAATGAGCCGCGATATCAAGGGTCTTATCCGTAGACCCGCCATCAATAAGTAAAACCTCTAAATTTTTGTAAGATTGATTTATTATTGAATCAAGCGCCTTTGCAAGATACTTTTCTCCATTTTTTACGATTACGATTACACTTACTAGTGGTGATTTCATGATTCAAGATATTTATATATAATTTCTGGATTACGCTCGAATTCTGTGCTGAGCTCGAGAAAATATATAGGCGTCTTTTTTACAAGCGAAGACACCTTGCTGAAAGTTCTTTCTCGATTTCCTTTGAGCAGCGAAATTGTAGAGGGGGCTAGTGCCATGAGGGCATTGCTTGAGTCGGTTTTCACCAGCCGTCCTGATTTGGATCCGGTAATTTTGGGTAGAAAAATGGCATCGATGTTGAATTCATTGGTCAACTTGTCAGGCATGATCTGATTAATGAAAATTTGATATTTTTCATCGTCGACCTTAAAATCTTTTTTGTATCCTTCTAGAAATTTAAATCGACTGAGATTATCAAATTCTACCTTAGCTACATTGTATAAGCTATAGGCATCCTTTCCTGATTCGCAGTCTACCAGCATAAAATCGTCTCCCAGGTACTTCAACTCGCTATGATTGAGACAAGATAGACAGGTTGAAGATTTGCCTGAGCCGCCTTTACCTGTGAGCATGACCCCATTTTGCCCTAAGGCAATACCACCACTATGTACTGGTTGTATTCCGGTAGGTTCGAAATACCAGTCTACTATACTTCTCAGCGGAAAGCTCCTCATCCATTGAGGAAGGTCACTTATGGAGCGGATCCATATATACGCCTTTTGCTCTATACGATTATACATTCTGAGTACTCCGCACCAGGATTCGAAGGTGAGAATCAATTCTTCATCTCTATATATCTCGCCATGAGGATGCACCTTATTCCAATCCCAACATGGGGCTGGTAGATTGAGACCAGTGGTTTTCCCCTCCATCACATATACATCCAGGTCATGATTCGTGGAGGAGGGTAGCATCAAATGTGACAGAGCTGGAGAATAGAATTCGTCCGTTTTGCTGTCAAGATAGTGAGCTTTGAAAGTGTGTTTCGCAAATGAAAGGTTAAATGATTTACCAGTTGAGAGTTTTAACCCATCGTCGTATACCGATTGCAATTCACGGTAAAACGACAAGATCAGATCTTTATTCATTTACAATTTTTTATAGGGGTGTTTTACTATTCCAATCATCTGACCGATGACCTGAAATGCAGCATCTAACAAATTTTTACTACCCCAATTGGCTCTATAGTTATTTAAAAAGATCCATATTTCTTTGAAAATATTAGAGTTGTTGTAGTACAGTTTGAACTGATAGTGCCTCATCAGTATGTGTGACAATGATCCTGGCTCATGCTTTTTAACAAGCAGATTAAAGAATTTCCTTTCTGCGGACGAAACCTGGAATGTTTGGAGTTCTTGTAGTACCTCTTCTGGTATATTAGCTTTAAACTCATCCTTCAAATATTGGAATCCGCAGGATAGCCTTAGGGTATACTTTCTTTTCTTCGCAAATTTCAGAAGAAGAGGCCAGTCTATTTCTGTTTGCTTCAGAATGATTAGCGAATCACAAATCCATCTGAAGGAGGGAACCTCGTTCCACTGCATACCGTGGATGAGCGTGTGAATTAGCTGATGGGTAGGGCTCAGGGTGTATGCTGTATGATTGCCTACTTTAAAATCGATTAAACCAGACCATATTTCTTCTTCATCTGATTCCTGAAACGAATCTTTGAATGTTCGCCAGTGCAAATCAAGCTCGTCATCCTTGAAGTTGACAAGACACCGTGATCTGACAATCAATTTTTTGTAGTCTACCGACTTTTCTGAGAATTTATCTTTCCATCCGGCAGTTGATAGCTTGTCCCATGCAGAAGTGAGGTCTTTTTCACGAATAACGATATCCAAATCAGACATCGGTCTGATTCCGTCAAAACTATAGTAGAGTTTTGCCAGAGGGACTCCTTTTACAAAGAAATGCTGGATGTTATTTTCTGTCAGCACATCAATTACTTTTCCGACCTGAAAGAAGATGATTTGATTTTTAGACCAAACATAACGGTTGTAGCCTTTGATGGACTTGATGATAGGCTCTGCTGTCAGAGTCTCTGATAGATTATAATGCAATAGAGGCAACAACCGCTGCGAACCATGGTCGATTTGATCGAAAACTAAAGCCAGCAATTGTTCGCCACTTTTTTGGGTACTCAGATTAAGGGAAGACTTCCAAGCATGGAAATGTTCTTCTGCCTCAACACCTGACAGCGTACAGGCTTTGAGTAAACTCAGTTGTGCTTTGCTAGGCCAAAATTTAGAATTAGTCATCTTTCAAGTCCACTTTCTGCATAGAACCTTCTTGTAGCTCATATACTTCATCTGCAAGTTGCAAAAAATCTTTATTATGTGTGATAATTAATATGGAAGGATTGAACCACAGATTTTTCAAATTATGATAAAGTGCTTTTAATGACGCCGCATCAAGATGGTTGGTAGGTTCATCCAAAATCAAAAGTTTGGGTTGTGACATGAGCGCTCTTGCGATCGCAATTTTTTGCTTTTCGCCTCCTGATAAATTCAATCCACCTGAAAGCATAGTATCTATCCCATTGGGCAGTTGTTCTATCACAGGAGCCAAAGTAGATAGTTTCAAAATTTCATCAAACCTGTTTTCTTCTAGCTCTTCGCTGTGCCCATAGAAAATATTTTCTTTTATTGTGATATCTGAAATCACGTTTGGTTCTTGGAATATCAGTCCGATTTGTTTTCTCCAGTGCTGAATCGATATTGAGGAAAGTGCAGTTTCGCCGATAAGAATTTGACCAGACTCCGGCCTATAGAAACCCATGATTAATTTGACAAGTGTACTTTTTCCTATTCCGTTGGATCCTATAACGGCATAGGTCTTGCCTCTGTCTATCCTGAAATTGAGGCCGTGGAAGAGTGGTTTGTCCGGCGCATAGCCAAAATTTATATCTCGTAGCTGGATCGCATCATCAAAGTGTATTTGATCCCCATCGGTATTCTCCCTCTGCAGGTCAAATTTTTCCAACAGATTGAGTATAGGTTCAAGCGACTCCTTTCCAGAAAGAATTTCTGGTATGGACTGCGTGAGGTTAAACATAAGTCTTCTGAGGAGGTAGAGCACAAAATAAAACGACATCAAAGTACCGAAAGACATTTGCTCATTGATGACGAAATAGCATCCCAGTACAAGAATCATCAAGCTTATGCATGAAATGATGATATCCTGGAGCGATTTAAAGAGTGAGTGTTGCCATGCCATGGCAATACTTGAGCGTTTTAAATCTTCTAAATTATTATGTTTTACCACTTCTTCTTCCGCTTCATGTCCACTGCTTTTTATCAAATCAAAAAATCTAATGATAAAATGAGTATTGCCACTAAAAATCGAAAAATTGCTATTTGAGGCTCTAGTATTCTGGCCAATTTTTTTGCTCAGCAATTTCATTACAAGATAAAGAAATGGCCCCAGCATGGTCAGCACAAGCGTGAGTCTCCAATCCAGGTAGAACAAAATACCCAATAGACAAACTGATGAGATCAAGGAAGGAAGAAAACTCGCCACAAAGGCATTACTCATCCTGTCTATTCTCTCACTGTCATTTACGACTCGAGAGTGTAACTCATCTTTAGGGAAGGATTGAAAAACCGAATAATCAAGATATAGCAGTCCACTTAGCAGTTTCGTTCGAATCTCTTCAATGATTTGTTTAGTGATATTCAGAATCATTTTTCTTACCCATAGCCAAATAATTTGGTTCGTAATGATTAGGACCACTACCACAACCGCATTTTCTAAAATCAAATACAGGTCCTGTTTTATAAGGCCTACATCAAATATTTCTTTGACGAGAAATGTGCTGGGAATTAGTATAAATGATTGAACTATGGCTAAGGTCAGTGCAAAAAATATAGCCCCTTTTTTATCGCGATAATACGCAAAGTAGGTCTTCCACGAATCTTTTGAGTTACTTTTTTTGCGCATCAAGGTGCCTTTTCAATATTTGTGCAAAACTTGTTCTTTCGTCTTTATTTTGGAGGCTCATATTGGTGGTATGCAGACGTCTGTATGCCAAAATATGATCAATCATGTCAGTCTTGATATTTTTCCGTTGGGCTGATGCGAACCACTCAATAAAATCACCAATTTTAACTGTCGTATTGAAATTACCTACTCGCTCGAAAGATTCTTTAAGGATTAACATCGTGGTTTTACCCATGCCCTTCATTGGCTCAGCAGGACAATGTATTTTGCCAGCCTGATCAGCATTCAACTCAGGACTGATGAACTGTTTTACAAGTCCAAAGGAAGCCTCAAGATCTGAAATTTCCTTAAAACGGTTCATTTGATCTTCCAATTTACCTTCAGTCCAGAGGTCATCTGCATCGTTGAATGAGAGGAAAGTGCCCGTACTTTTAGAGATTCCAAAATTTAGCGCAGCACTCTGACCCTGATTTTCTTGATAGTAATATTGAACGGGAAATTTTTTAACCAAAAAAGCAGTGTTGTCGGTAGAGCCATCATCCACCACTATGATTTCTGTATTAGTATAGGTCTGACTGATTACGCTTTGTATACTTTCTTCTATATACTTCTCTCCATTATAAACTGGTATAATCACGCTTACCAGTGGAGAGTGACTAGTCTTCATTCTTTTTGGATTGGTTTTCTTCTGCGTCTTCTTCTTTTTGCATCGGCCAGCCTGTGGCGTCCACATCGTGAATCGGGTCCAGAAGTAGCAGATCCTGCATATCTGTAAACTTATTCAATGCCGGAGTCACGAACGCTTCGTGACGAAAAGTGACGTTGGCAGGTTTTGTAGCTGCACCTTCTTGCTCTATGAGTAGTCCTTCGGTCAGAAGTTCGTCAACCATTTTATCAAATTCCTCCGCGGCAGTGGATTCAAAATTATACTTTTCAGTAAAAATCTTATTTAGGGCCGGTCGATCGATCCCTTCTTTCAGGAACTTCCAGATATCGATTCCAGAGCCTGAATAGGAGTAATAATTTCCGTTTTCAAGATTAACGATGACTGCTTCGTCCTCAAAAAGCTCACTGCTTACTGTGGGTCTGTTTTCTATTAGCTTCATTGATTTACTTTTATTCTAGCCGGGGATTTTTGTCTATGATAAGTTGGAAAGCTAGAAATGATTCCCAATGTTAATTTATTCCAGTTTTTATTCCAATAAATAGAAGGTAAACTAGTCGTAAATGCGTTGTAGCCAGGCAAAAAGCTCCATGCTCCACGCTAAAGCGATGTGTAATATGACACCTCCCCATATCCGGCGAGAATAGAACGCAAGAATTCCAATCAGGTATCCGCCAAAAGCCGAACTGATAGCCTCTGTGATAGGCTTGCCAAAATGTAAAAACACGTAGGAGCCAACCATGGCCAGTACCGCATGCCCTCCTAATACTCGCACAAACCCGATGACCAGAAAACCTCGAAAAAACAGCTCAACATTGAGAAAATTGATTCCATAGACACTCTCATATAGTAGCATGGGTATCCATTCATCCAGCTCATGCTTTTCCGCAAATCTTACACCTCCACTAGTTAGGTACCTGGGATAATAATTGGTAAGGTCGGACATGAAGGAGGCAATTCCGATACCTATAACAACTATCACAAGTAAAATCAGGTAAGGTTTGAAATCAGTCTGGCGAAAGGTAAGCCCATACCAGTCGTAGTGCGCGTCTCTCTTCCTTTCATAGAAATAGTAGAAAATGACCAGAGGTAAAAAAAGCGTAAAAAAGGACTTGGCACGCCAAATTATCGACCTAACAAAGCGATAGTCGACCCTATCCAGATGCTCTATCCACGAATAGTGATAATAGAACGAGCGGCTGAAACCTAAAATCAGGAAGCCGAAAACAAAAAGCAACCAAAATTCTCGTGATCGAAACCAGATCGTATTGATTTTGAAAATGCTCAGCCCTACGCATGTCAGCAAAAATGGGAAAGCCATAAAGAGGCTCATGAACAACCAGTGAAGCCAGGTTCTGGAATATGAGTCAATTATCGAGTCTTCAAAATCATAGGCAAAGTTGAAATAGATACAGATAGAAATAAAGAGGCCTACTGATAGATATAGGCCGAGGTGGAAGTGCTCCTGAAGATACCTTTTGAGATAAGCCCAGATTTGATACATTTATTACGATTTATTAAAACTTATCTCCTTTTTTATACTTGGTGTCGGGAGCATGCGTTGCTCCAAATAGGTTGGAACATCAATGAGCGATATTTTTTCGATTTAACCTGGATTATGCATTAGGAATCGTGATGAAAGCATAAAGCGCAAAGAAAGAGGCACTTATATTGAAGAGGCATAGCACCGCTATGGTGATTCAATAAATATATGTTAAGTGTCTATTTCAAAGTGCTTTATGATTGGCATAGATTTTCTAATGCATATTTCAGGTTTAAATATAATTACAATATCATTGAATAGTGGAAGATTGATAGGATTGGGTTGATTAATAAAATGATTAACTTTTGGCAAGTTTTAGCAAAATGTATCTACTGTGAAAAACGCTAAGTTTTATTGGAGTCTGCTGATCCTTTTATGGGGGATTCAAGCATATGCCTCAAATGATCAGGTAGTACATCCGCAGTACTTTCTCAATGACTCCTTATCTCTCAATGACCACCTGGGTATATATATAGACCCGACCGGTGAGTTGACTATCTCAGATATTCTATTGAGAAACCCACCTTTTCTTCCTCAAACAGGTCCACTGACCAAGGATAAAGTATACTGGGGAAAGCTGACAGTTGAAAACAATCAGGATTACATCAAGCTCTATCTCCTGTATGTCGGGAAAAACGATTACATCGATTGCTACTATGTAGAAAATGATTCTCTGGTTCAGCATGAGCAAAGTGGATATCTCCGTGCAGAAGAGGTGAAATCAGTACCGAAGGGTAGCTATTATGTGCCGTTGCTGATGAGTGCCAACACTAAACAAGATCTGTATATCCGTATACAGGAGATCATACACAACGACCCGGAATTTGACTTACACTTTACCAGTGGATCAGATTGGGTATATAAAATCCTGGACACACATTTCGTAGACTTTATTTTTCAGGGCCTATTCTGGATCATCATGCTCTACAATCTCTTCATGTTTGGGTCTACCCGAAGCAAAATCTATTTGTATTATGGGGCCTATCTGTTTTGTACAGCCATCAACTATTTGTTTCTAACTGATATACTTCGCGAGTATTTCCTCAACCATACGCCGTGGCTTACCATCTATTTTATTCCTACATCGATCCTGGTCGCTGGAGCCTATTGGGTTTTTATCAATGATTTTATAAGTGTCAAAAAACACTTTACAGTATACCACAAATGGACCACTATCACTGCTTGGTCAAATTTTTCGCTATTTGTGATCTGCCTTGCAATCATACACTTCACGAAAGAAATTTATCTGGTAACTAATGTGCTGCGTGCAGCTGTACTTGTAAATGTCTTGTTGGTAATAGGTCTGATCTATAGAATCTATGATTCTAAATATGAGATGGTGAAGTACTTTATTTATGGTACCGCCGCCATGATCATCATGGCGCTCATAGACCTTATACTATGGGACCCTTCCAGCTCACAAGCCAATTTTGTGAAATATGGTCTGCTTGCGGAGATTGTGGTTTTCTCTCTGGGACTCGCACAGCGTAAGAAGATTCAGGAAAAAGAACGGCGCAAGGCACTAAACAAGCAGATAGATCAACTAAGAGTAAACGAAAGTCTGGCGCAATGGCAGAAGGAAGAGTTGGAAAAAATCATTGATCACAGGACGACGAAGATCAAGAAAAAGAATAAAAAATTGAAAAGGGCAATCAAAAAAGCAGAGACTGCTGCCCGGGTTAAGTCAGATTTTCTATCGGTGATGAGCCATGAGATCCGGACTCCTATGAACGCCGTCATAGGAACCATACACCTGCTGCTGGATGAAAACCCCAAGAAAACTCAACTGGAGCACTTGAAGACCTTAAAGTTTTCGTCAGAAAATCTACTCATACTTATCAACGATATCCTTGACTATAGTAAGGTAGAATCAGGCAACGTGGAGCTCGAACATATTGATTTTCATTTGAGAGAACTGACCAAAGGGTTGGGAAATACCTATGAGCAGCAAGCAGCGGAGAATGGAGTAAACTTTAACATACTGATCGATCACAACATCCCCTCTATGTTGAAAGGAGATCCTGCCAGACTTACTCAGATACTCAACAATCTAATCAGCAATGCTTTTAAATTTACCCCTAAAGGGGAAATAAAGCTCCTCATACATCTTTTGGCAAAAGGCAACGGGCGTGTAAAACTTGAGTTTGCTGTGGAAGATACGGGTATTGGCATATCTAAAGATAAGCTGAAACTCATTTTCGAAAGCTTCACTCAGGCTCATGCGGATACCACTCGGAAGTACGGGGGAACGGGCCTTGGGCTTGCCATTACTAAAAAACTGATCAAACTTTTTGATAGTCAAATCTTTGTAAAGAGCAAGGTAAAACGAGGGTCGAAATTCTACTTCTCCCTATATATGGAAGAAGCGGGCCATGCCAACGCCGCAGTAGTGGTAGACGATGTCATGATGAAAGAAAAAGTCAGGGACAAGAGAGTACTTGTCGTAGATGACAATGAAATAAACCTCATGATGGCTAAAAAATTCCTCGACAAATGGGGGCTAATTAGTGATGTGGTAACTTCTGGAAAACTGGCACTGGAGCAGGTGTTTAATGCCGACTATGATCTGATTCTTATGGATTTGCAAATGCCAGAAATGGACGGCTATGAGGTCACGTCCACCATCCGATCATTGGATAATCTGGAGCTAAAAAACATTCCTATCGTCGCAGTTTCGGCAGATACCTATGAAAATGTAAAGTTGAAAATTGCCGAAGTTGGGATGAATGATTTTCTGTCCAAACCATTTAATCCGATTGAATTGTTGACCATAGTGTATGAGTATACCAGAGGTCAGTCGGAGACATCGAACGTATAAGCAGCAGTGGAAAAATATTTTATCTTCATAACGCATATTTACACCGCTTTTGAATTCTAATATTTAGCATGAAACCATTTTCCACCCTGGTACTTTATTTATTTTTTGCTGTTTGGCAAAACCACCTTTTGGCTCAAGCCAATTTTGTCATTTCTCCTGACGATACGCTCTATGCTGCTAGCCTAAAAAAGATAGAACGCAATCGTAATCCATACAAGGTGATGGAGGTACTCAGTCAGATTGGCAATATTGAAGATTGCAAAAACGATAGCCTTCGAGCTGACTTGTACTATTTCTATGGATCTGCTTTTGGTCAACTCGGAAAATTTGATTCGTCACATTATTTTCTATCAAGGGCTCTTGTCATATCTAGTACTCGCAACCTTCCTGTCAATCATGTAGGTACTTTGATCGCCCAAGGCAACGTGTATTGGGGGATGCAATTTTATCATTTGGCATTGGAAAAATATCAGGCTGCGTTGGAGCTGACTGAGAAAAATGACGGTGAAGAATTTTACACCTTCCATGTCATGATCCTGGGCAATATCGGCGGCATATATGCACAGCTGGGTGAGCACGACAAGGCGTTGGACTACGTGATCAGGAGCAACCGGATAGGCGTGAAAACCAACAATCTCAGACCACGGAGCCATCTAAAAATAGGACGCTATCTACTAGATGTGAATAGGCCAAGTGAAGCACTTGATAGTCTGCATCAATCCATAAAACTTATCCAGTTGCACAATGATTCGGTGGCGTTGGCACATTGCTATGAATATATGAGTACGGCTCATTTGAAACTATCTAATTATGACTCAGCAGAGTACTATTTGCTCCTCTCAGAAAAGGTAGGCTTACTTCTCAATTACAATCTTGATCAATTGCCCATAAACAAAGGAAATCTGGCACTAAAAAAAGGATCTGTAGCACAAGCCAAAGCACATTATTTACTGGGATTGGAGCAATATCTGGAACAGGGAAAATTGGAGGAGCAGGCAGAGACCTATATGCTGCTAAGTCAGCTGGCCAAACAGACCCAGGCCGATGCATTGGCACTTAGCTACTATGAGCAATACAAGCAATTGACCGATTCCATCAATTCAAAAGAGAGATCCATTAGAGTACATGAGCTTCAGACCAAATTTGATGTAAAAAAGAAAGAAGATCAGATTGCAAGACTGACTATGAAACAAGAACTATCGGAAGCTCAATTGTCGGAGGCCCGATGGCAAATTATTATGGTTTCTTCTGGCGCCGCCTTTGTAGTCATCTTGGCTGTAGTATTTTTCATTTTTTATAAAAAGAAACAGCGTGCCGATCAAATGGCCCAGCATCTTCAGTATGAAGCTCTACAAAAAAGATATCTTGAACTAGTAAATGGACCTACGACTTTCGATCTGCATCTACAGCTGGATGAGTTGAATCAGCGCCTGGTCAATCCACTGACCGAAAGGGAGTACGAAGTGCTACAGCTGAGCCTGACAGGAATGACCAATAAGCAAATAGCAGACAAAATTTTTGTATCTGTAAGTACAATTAAATTTCATTTGGGGAATGTCTATAATAAATTTGGTGTGAATAATAAAAATGAAGCACTGGAATATGTGGTCAAGACCTCTTAGTTTTTTTACTTTATTTATGGCTCTGGTGAGTTTTCCAGCCAGTGGCCAGTCATCCATAGAGGAGGCTTATGCCAATAAGCAGTACGATGAGGTCATTCGACAAACGGATTCACTATTACTGATTTCTTCAAAATTTGAAACGGCTCGACTGTACCAGTTACGAGCCGATGCCTGGTACTATCTGGGAGAGCTCGAGTTGTCCCTAGAAAACTATTTTCAAGCCATTCACGCAGGAGAACAGTCAGAGATCAGGAACGATTTATTATTAGTAGAATGCTACAGTCACGCTGGGTTTTGCTATCGAGAAATGGGCTTGTATCAGAAGGCCTTTCCTCATTATGAGCAGTCGCTCTCAATTGCCAAAAGTATCAATGACTCAGTAGAAAGCGCCCAGCAGTACTACAACCTTGGTACTCTCTATCAATACCTTGGTGATTTTGAAAATGCGATTAAGTTGTTGGACAGTGCCTATCAAATGGATCTGGCTTTAAAAGATACTGTGGCCTTGGGTTTTGATTTGGGTTTTTTGAGTGAGCTCAAGTTTCAGATAGGAGATCTGGATAATGCCCTTTATTATGCAAAAGAATCTTTGGTTTTGCTTCCTCCCGGCGGAGGTAATGCCAACTCCCATGCCAATAGAGTAAAGCAGGTAGGAAGTATTTTTCTTGAGCGTGGCATGCTCGATAGCGCATCATTTTATTTAGAAGCAGCAGAAAAAGAATATGTAGAAATAAAGGATCAATGGCGTCTGGCTAGTTGCTGGCTTGAATTGGCGAAGCTAAAAACAAAGGAGAGACAATATAGCAAAGCGGTAGATTTTGCCGAGCGAGCCAACGCATTCTATACTAAAAAAGGCGACAGTCAATATCTGATTCTTTCCAACAATGTGCTGGCCATGACTTACAGTGAAATGATGATGCTGGATAAGGCACAAGAGCTTTTGATTGAAAATCAGCACAAATGCGAGCAACTTGGGAATATCAAAAACCTCAGAGACAATTATAAGCTTCAATCCGAATTGTTCGCTAAAATAGGCGATCATAAGGCCGCAGAAGAAGTGAAATTGAAGTTGCAGGAACTTGAGAATTCTTTGAACGAATTCACAAACAAAGAGCAACTAAATAGGCTCGCACTGCAAGTAAAATTTGATAAACTTGAGCAGGAGAATCAGATCTTGATCCAGAGTAACCAATCTACACATCAAAGACTTGAAGACAAAAGTAGCAAACTGGTTTGGTTGACCACAGGAGGTCTTGCCCTATTCATTGTATTGATCGCAAGCTTTTATCTGGTACGAAAAAATCTACGTGAGAAAAATAAAAGGTTAGAAAATGATCTCCTCGACCTTAGAGAACACATCAAGGTATTGCTAGAAGGAGATGCATCTAATTTGCAGGTAGATTTAAGCGAAATCAACGAATGCCTCTCCGCACCATTGACAGATCGGGAGTTTGAGATACTAGGTCATGCCATAGGGGATTTGAATAATTCTGAAATTGCTGAAAAAGTCTTTGTCTCTGTAAACACCGTCAAATACCATCTCAAAAACATCTACGATAAGCTGGGTGTTTCCAATCGAAAGCAAGCCTTGGGCTACGTGTTAAGGAAAAAATAAATATACGTCACATAATAATTCAACAAAGCTTTCAATTAATATGCTTAGTTTCATCTATCGATTGAAACAGACAAGATATTAATGACGTCAATTTTTAAGCACATCTACCTGATCTTCGGCCTATTCTTTTTAGCAACACCATCACTTGCTCAGTCTGACTCTGGAAGAAATTGGCTGGTGGATTTGGAAAAAGTCGAGCAAGGACAGAATCCATCCGAAAATTTAGAAATCCTCACTCGATTGAAATCCTCACTCGATGAAAAAAATGATACGCTTCAGGTCAGATTTTACCTTCAGCTAGGGATCAGCTACGGCCAACTCGGTCAGGCCGATTCTTCGGTTTATTACCTGGAAAAATGTCAGCAATTGGCAAAAGCTGCTGGTGATCAAGTACGGTTGATGAGATCCTATAGCTCCTTAGGGATCTTGCATAGAATACAGGGGAAACACGAAGCCTCTTTAAACTATTTTCAGCAAGCGCTGGCCATCGCAGAGGAGGGAAGAGGACGTGCCTTCGAGCTGGCAGAGGCTGAAATATTAGGAAACACCGGAGGAATATTTTATCAGTTGAAAGATTACACTTCTGCCAAGACCTATACCAGAAGAGCACTGGACAAGGCAATTTTAATAGGAGATACCTCTGAGATTGCCTATGACTATCTCCGGCTGGCTATAGTCTATCAAGCCATGGATAGTCTGGACGTAAGCCTTAGCTACAATCAAAAGGCGAGCGTGTTTATGGAAATCTTACAAGACACGACCACGCTGATCTACATAGAAAATACACTGGGCAATATCTACAAAAAGAAGAATCAATTGGACCTGGCACTCCAGCACAACGAAAAAGCTGCTATGCTGGCAGAAGCCCTCGGTGATGCAGCAAATCGAGCACATACCCTCTTGGGTCTCGCCGAAATCTATTTGGAGCAAGGCAAATTGGCCACCGCAGAAAAAAGGATACAGGAATCATTGACTATTTCTCTGAATCAAAATTTTCCCATTCATTCTAAAAACGCCCGCTATTTATTATTTCAAATAGCTGAAAGGAAGGCATTGCCCGCGGAGGCTCTTCGAGAGTATAAAGTGTATGTGACCATCAACGATTCGTTGAATGCTGCCGAAACCAGAGAGAGAATAGCCGAATTGGAGACTAAGTATGAAACGGAAAAAAAGGAAGTGGTAATAGAAAAACTGAAACTTGAAAACCAACTGCAAGTAGCCAATTTGGCTAGTAGTAGAAACGCACAAGTAGCCATAGTAGTCGGGAGTGTGCTGACTATTTTGTTACTGATCGTTTTTTTTATCCTTAAGTACAAAAAACAAAAAGCGGAGCGAGAAGCACAAGAATTGCAAATCGATGCACTCAAAAAAAGATTTATGGAATTGCACTCCAGCCCATCAGATTTGGCCGTATCACTAGATTTTGAAGAGTTGAATGGCAAGCTTCACAATCCACTCACAGAAAGGGAATTCGAAGCGCTTAAGCTGAGTCTGGAAGGGAAGACAAATCCTGAAATATCTGAGCTTTTGTTTGTATCAGTGAGTACAATCAAATTTCATCTACGCAACACCTATTCAAAAATGGGAGTTTCCAACCGAAAAGAGGCATTCCAATACATGCTCAAAACTAGCTGATAATCAGCGATTTGCTAAAAACTACCCGACTGGGTAGCGAAGAACTAACCCATTGGGTCAGGTAGAATCTTTAGCATTTCAGCGTATTTCGATGGCATAAAAGCAAAAAACTTTATGCCATGAAAAAATTACTATCATTGATATTTATCCTGTCCATCGGATGGTTTGCACAAGCGCAAAATGTCAATATTCCAAACGCCAATTTCAAAGCCGCCTTAATCGTACATACTCCGGTAATCGACACCAATGATGATGATGAAATTCAAATCGTCGAAGCCGAAGCATTCAGTGGCACACTAGATGTCTCGTCAAAAGCAATCACGGATATGACCGGTGTTGAAGCCTTTATTAATATCAGCACGCTGAATATAGGCCTGAACAGCAACCTCACCAGTATCGATGTAAGTCAGAATACCGAACTTATCTATTTATATGCCGAACAGTGTAATCTTGGCTCCATAGATGTAACCGACCTACCAAAACTAGAACGGCTATATCTCTCACAGAACTCAATCACCAGCATAGATGTCAGCAGCAACCCTAGCTTGCAGTATTTCAATATCTATTTGAATGGCCTCACCTCGCTAGATTTAAGTAGTAACGAGGATCTTATTTCACTACGCGCATACAGCAATAGTATTACATCCCTGACCTTACCGGCCCAAGCGCTAAACTTATTTTCCTTGAACGTTGGAAGCAATTCATTGACCTCCTTAGATATCAGTATGTTTCCAAGCTTGTCAAGACTGTATGTCTTCAATAACAGTTTATCGTCATTAAATGCAAACATTGGAAGCCAGCTTTTTGACTTAAACGTAGTCAGCAATCCGAGTCTCGCCTGCGTCTCAGTCCATGATGCGGACAACCCGGCTTCCAGTCAGCTGACCGCTGATCCAGGTATTACTTTTGAAAATGATTGTGATGATCCTTCAGTAAAGTTTCCCGATTCCAACTTCGAAGCAGCTCTGCTTGCCATCACGCCGAGTATTGATACCAATGCTAACGGTAAAATCGAGAATTCAGAAGCCATTGCTCAGACTGGTTCGTTAGATGTTAGCAACAGCGGAATACTTTCACTGGTAGGTATCGACGCATTTGTGAATCTATCCGGACTAAATGTTAGCAACAACCAAATTAAGACACTAGACCTTAGTGCCAATGCTTCCTTGACTTCTGTCAACGTCTCTAACAATGCTTTTACAGTTTTAAAAGTCGACAATGGAGCCAACACCTCCATCTCGTCTTTCGATGCAAGTAGCAATGATGATTTGAGTTGTATTACCGTAGACAATCCCACCTATTCACAATCCAACTGGACAAACATTCCAGCCGGTACTGGGTTTAGCACCGATTGTATTGTAGACATTCCAAATACCGCATTCAAAACAGCGCTTATCAGCCATTCGCCAGACATAGATCTCAATGATGACGGGGAGGTTCAGGTGAGTGAGGCATTTGCATTCACCGATGACCTGAGCGTAGGAAACAATTCTTCAATTACTGACCTGAAAGGGATAGAAGCATTTGTCAATATTACCTACTTATTTGCTGGCAACAACGACCTTCAGTCCATTGATGTGACACAAAACATAGCCCTCGATGAATTAAGGCTCTTCAACAATAATGATTTACCCGAAGTAAACATGTCTACACTTAGCAATCTTGAGATTTCCTACATTACCAGCCTTTCCCTCACAGCAGTAGATGTATCTAACAACCCTAAACTAACTACGCTTTATATCGGAGGAAATGATATTTCAACTGTCGACCTTTCGAATAATCCGAACCTCACATTTTTCAGTGCAGGCAACAACGAATTGACCACCGTAGATTTCAGCAACAATCCGGATCTTGATGAAATTTACCTTCTCAATAATGAACTAATTTCATTGGATCTATCTCCTGTGACAAGCTACAGCACAGTCAATCTGACTAATAATATGAACCTTCTATGCGTCAAAGTACACAGCATAGCCTATGCAACGTCCAGAGTGACAACTAATTTTAATACGTATTTGTCCGAGGAAGAATGCCCTCCTGCCATGCCCGATGCCAAACTCCGTGAGGCGCTTTTAGCCCATGATCCCGTCATCGATACAGACGACGATGGTATCCTTCAGTTGGATGAAATCACCGCGTACAATGGCACTCTTTTTCTAGGAAGCAAACTGATTACAGATTTAACCGGACTAGAAAGTTTTGAAAATATCATCGGTCTTGAAGTATATAGCAACGCCATCAATCAAATCACGGTAAACACATTTACTGACCTGGAGTATCTGAACGTTTCAGCCCTATTTAGCGGAGGCATATCTGAGCTCGACCTCAGTGCAAACACCGCCTTAGAAAATCTGAATGTTACAGCCTCCGGATTGAGTTCTATTGATTTATCCAGCAATCCTAATCTTGAAACCCTGGAATGTAACTACAATTCATGGAGCGTACTAGACCTCTCGGACAATCCATTACTTACCAGCCTTTCGGCAACGAATAATAGCTTCGTAAGTATTGATTTGACCAGCAATGTCAATCTGGTCACACTCGACCTGAGCAGCAATCCCCTCACTTCAGTTAATCTTAGTCAGAATACTGCATTGGAAGATTTGGAACTTCAAATGACCAGCCTATCAAGCGTAGACCTATCCGCAAATACAGCCCTAATGAGATTATTGATAGCGGATTCTCAAGGCGAATTATTAACCACTCTTGACTTGAGTCAAAATACTGCACTTGAATATGTGAATTTGAGGAATAATGGTCATACTTCCATCACCTTTGGCAATAGCCCCTCTATCACCGAACTGGTGGTTTCGGCAAACTCACTATCATCGGTCGATCTCTCACCACTGACGGGCTTGTTAGAACTAAATGTCAATGGAAATCAGCTCACATCTCTAGACTTAAGCAATCAAGAAAACCTGATCGAGCTAAATGCTGCTGCTAACAATTTGGCTGCCCTTGACCTGACTGAGAGTCCGGACCTTCTCTACGCTTATTTGTATGAAAATCAATTGGCTTCAATTAATCTAAGTGGAAATCCGCTGCTAGAAGAGACCTATTTGTATGACAATCTTCTCACAAGTGTTGATTTTAGTAACAACCCACAATTGAATTCGGTCGATATCTATGAAAATCAAATCACATTTCTTGATTTTAGTGAAAACGGCCTGATCGAATCTGTGTATGCGTATGACAATGACTTATATGGATTCAATATGGCAAATGGAAATAATGGAATCATTGGGGATTTGGATCTTGAGAATAACCCAAATCTGATCTGTGTGACCGTAGATGATGTTACCTATGCCACTGCCAATTTTACAGATGTAGACTCTGGAGTTGGTTTTAGTATCGACTGTGGCAATTATGAGACAGACATTCTAACGTTCGTACATTCTGCCCAGACCGCACCGGCCACTATTGATTATGATAATTACACCATCGTATTACAAGTCGAAGCAGGTACGAATATCGGTTCATTGACTCCTACCGTTTCGCTATCAAGTGAGGCCACTTATTCCCCTCAGGGAGTACAGGATTTCAGTTCGGTAGTGACTTACAGATCAACAGCAGGAGATGGCAGAGAACAAGATTGGGACGTCACCGTCACAGAAGCGCTCGCAGACCCAACAGACATTTTGCTATCCGAAACAAGTATCGATGAAAATCTCACATCGAATTCGGTAGTGGGAGATCTCGCGTCGGAGGACGCCAGTTTTTCAGATAGTTTCACCTATACCTTTACCTCAGGAGCAGGAGATGATGATAATGCACTATTCGATATCAATATAGATGAGCTTCTACTCATACCTTCTGCTGATTTCGAAACTAAAAGCAGCTACAACATTCGTCTCCAAACCAACGACGGAAACGGCGGCCTGTTTGAAAAAACGTTGACCATTACCATCAACGATGTAAACGAGGCACCAACAGATATTCAACTTTCTAACCAGTCCATTGATGAGAGTAATCCTGTAGGCACTTTAATTGGCATTCTTTCCACAGAAGATGTAGACACTGGAGATACACACACTTACACGGTGTCAGATGGATGTAGTGTCTGCCGTACCCAAGAGTCGTCTAATTTTACTATTGTAGGAGATGAGCTAAGAAGTAAAGTCGCCTTTGATTTTGAAACCACGACTAATTATTCGATAGACATTACTACCACAGATGCAGGAGGCAATACCTGGACCGATAGTTTTAGTATTACTATAAATGACCTACCAGCCTCGGTCACGGCCATTACCCTAGATGCTTCAACAGTTACTGAAAATGAGCCTGCAGCCACTTTGGTAGGTATCTTTTCTACTTCTGGCGAAGATTTGTCTGGCAGCTTCACCTACGACTTCGTTGCTGGAGAGGGAGATGATGACAATGGTTCGTTTTCCATCTCTGGAGATGAACTAAGTGCAAAAGAAAGCTTTAATTACGAATTGAAAAACAGCTATTCTATTCTGGTGATGACCGACGATGGCAATGGACATGCGTTGATTCAGCAGCTGACCATATCCATAGAAGATCTATCCGAGTCTACCGATGCCAATATTCTCACATTTGTGCTTGCAGAGCAGACAGGTGAGGCTGTCATCAATACGTCGACTCATACGGTAAGTATAGAAGTAGCTAACGGTACAGACTTGACTAACCTAACACCAGAAATCACAATTTCAGCAGGTGCTAGTATCACCCCTGAAGGTGTTGAGGACTTTAGTAGCGCGGTCACTTATGTCATCACAGCAGAAGAACCTACGAGCTCAGAAGAATGGCAGGTATCCGTCACAGCGGCACGAAGCAATGCGACAGATATTTTGACTTTTGTACTGACCGAGCAAACCAGCGAGGCCACTATAGATGCGACCAATCATACCGTGACTATTGAGGTGACAAACGGAACGGATGTAACCAACCTTGTGCCAGCGATCACTTTATCAACCGGTGCAACTATGACACCTGAAGGTGCTCAGGATTTCTCATCAGAAGTTATATATACAGTAATGGCAGAAGATGGCGTGACCACCGAAGATTGGGGAGTATCAGTCACTCAGGAAGCGCAGACGATCACCAGTATCAACGATCCTATTTCCTTGTGGAAAGTATATCCAAATCCTGCCACAGAATGGATAAAAATAGAAGGTGCGAAGTCAGGACAAGTACAAGTTCGGTTGCTCAATATAGATGGGAAAATAGTACTTGACCAAAAGATTAGTCTTGCGGATCGAATAAATGTAACTCAATTGCAATCAGGTTTGTATATGCTGCAAGCCATCCATGATGATATCACCACAACAACGAAAATTCTTATCCATAGATAAGCTAGGCATAAAGGTTTAGGATAAGTATTAGGGCAGCTTCGGCTGCCCTTTATTTGTTATAACTGATTTTGTATTTTCTGCTTTCGAAATCAAAAAGCCAACAAAACATACAACCCTGCTGTTTTTTCATAAAACAAAAAATGCCACTCAGGAGCATTAATCGCTGTTTTTGACAAAACTACCCACTTGGGTAGGTAATAAACTAGACCCTGGGTATAGGTAAACTACCATAGTGAAAAACGAAATTCGGCATAGAAACTTAAACTTTTATGCCATGAATTCTAATTCTACATTTAAAAATCCTCTAGTCGAAAAACTCAAACTTCACTGGTTGTATATAGACAAGGTACTTCTGGGAATCCTGCTATTCTTCATATGCCTGGTCTTGACCTTCGCAACACATGCCAATCCAGCCGACACAGATCCACCGACCATAGTATCTATGTCGCCAGGCAACTACGCGACCAGCGTAGATCCTAACATAGGATCACTGACACTTACACTGAGTGAGCCAATTTTTGCCAATGGTGATTTATTAGATACCTATGATCATTTAAACCTAAGGTATCTTTCAGGAGGTGTCATTCAGTCATTTGAAATAGACGAATCCGACATTACTATTTCTGGCTCAACGATTACGCTAAATAATGTAGCCCCACTTTCTTACGGTCAGACCTACTATATTCAAAACTATACAGGTGCACAGGGCTTAGTAAAAGATGCCGCTGGAAACAAGCTCGCAGACTTTAATAATAGTACCACCTGGAGATTTACTACTAGATCTTCGGACCTCTATATAGTGTCTACTTCACCATCAGATGATGCTGGATTCATAGACCCAAGACCCAATGAAGACTTTTCTATTACGTTTAATCAACCCGTTTTTAAGGGGACACTTACGTGGTGGGTTCAAATTAGAGATGGCAGCAATACAGACATCCAGGGATTTTCTACCGGCGTACCTAGCCATATGGAGATTTCAGGAAATACAATCACCTTCAAAAGAGGCTCGACGACATTGCCGTATGGCGAGGACCTTCATATCTATATTCCGAGTCAGGCCTTCAAAGATGGCAACAATAGAAATTTTGAAGGAATCGCCTATGGAGACCACGAAACCTGGAATTTTACCACCAAAACAGAAGTCGATGCACCGGTGGTGTCTAGCCTGGTACCCGCCAACAACGAAGAAGGTGTAGACCCAAATCTAAATCAGGTGAGCATCAGATTTAACGAATCTGCATCCGTCGAGGCCAACGACTATATTAGACTTTATCAAATCACAAAATCTGGCCAAACCTTGATCGACCAGACTGATCCCCGAGATGCCATACTCAACAAAGGGTTATATACTATCCCCTTCGATGGGCACGGCGGATTGGTGTCAGGCGCACAATATTATGTCAGTATTGGCAACAATATATTTCACGACAATCAAGAAAACTACTTTGCAGGCACCAACGCAGATTCCTGGACCTTCCAGGTGAATAGAGCACCGACCAATATTTCGTTGTCCAGCAGTAGCGTGGAAGAAGAACAAGCCGCTGGAGCAATGGTGGGTACCATTTCTGGTGTGGATTCTGATGATGGCGATGATCTTTCATTTGCACTCGTAAGCGGCACTGGAAGTACTGACAATACCTCGTTTACTTTAGTTGGCAATCAACTCCAGACTACGACAGTTTTCGATTACGAAACCGCCACTTCAAAAAGCATACGACTGAGAGTGACAGACAATGTCGGAGCTACCTATGAGCGAGCATTTACGATTCAGATCATAGATGTAGATGATACACCTCCGATCATCACAGCGATCTCTCCAGTTGACGGAGCTACAGGAGTTGAGCGTTCGCCCGTCATCACATTTACCTTCGATGAAGATGTACAATTGACTGATGCCACCACCTCTACATTTTATCTTCGAAGAGTCTCAAATGGTAGCTCAGTGATGAGTTGGCAAGTGCCGCAAGGGGGATCCAATGAAAATCTCTCCATAGTTGACAATCAAATGATTTTCAATGTGGTGGCCATACTTGAATACAATACGGAATATTATTTTGACGGGCCAGCTATAGCAGACCTAAATGACAACGAAGGCAATCCATTTTTAGGAAATAGTTTCACAACACGTGCAGCATATACGGGTAAAGATATTTTGACATTTAGCGCCGATGGACAGATTGGCAATGCTACAATTGATACACCGAGCCGTACGATCACGGCGACTATGGATGCCTCAGCAAGCTTTAATGTGGAAACTACCGCCACCTATTCGCAGGGAGCATCTTCCTCGCTGACGAACAATAGCCCACATTATTTCGAGTCTGGAGTAGGCAAAGTGTTTTTGGTAGTACCAGAAAGTGGGAGCGTGGGAAGTTGGACCATTACCCTTACCTGGCAACCTATGTCTGGTACCTATACGATCGGTGATGCTGGTGATTTTGCATCAGTACAGACCGCTTTCAATCAGCTGCAAGCTTTGGGTATCAGTGGAGACGTGGTATTCGAAGTGCTGGATGGACATACCGATGTGCTGACCGCCTATATCGTCAATCCAGATCCAACCTACAACGTGACCATTCGCCCGGAAGCGGGAGCGACCAGTGTTGACTTTATCCCTACAGAACATTCTAATATCTGGTGGGCTACGGTGGATGTAGATAATATAATCATCGATGGTGCAGATCCAAGCAGCGGCAACCGTGTCTTTCATTTTCATAATCAGAATACAAACTTCAATAATATTACTGCCATCTCGCTGACTAGAAGTGATGATATAACCATCAAAAATTGCAAATTCACCATCTCCAGAGGATATGGGATTCGTACCTCGACACTTAGTGGAGGGTCTTCTAATCTTTTGATTGATAACTGCGAGTTTGAAGTCGATGCACTTGACAATAGTCAAAACACATATGGAATATCAGTAGAGTGGAATGGTGCGACAGGTGTATTGGTTAGCAACAACAGCATGTATAAAAAGACAGGGAGCCCCGATCCACAACTTTTTAATGGAATTGTTGCCTTTAATAGCCTCTCAGCCTTCAACAATTCTATTTCTATGGCCGCTTCCTTTTTTACAGGTATCTCTCTCAGTTCTAAAGAAAATAATGAGGTTGTCTATAACACCGTACATCTGTATGGAGATAACACCGGATTATATGAAGCAAGCCAGGTCAAAGGACTTGCTTTGATCAACAATTCTGGTACGCTCAAAGTACAGAACAACCTGATCAACATAGAGCGTAGCTACACCGCAGCGACCACCAAAGCAGCCGTTACCTTTTACAGCGGCTATAGCAATCAGACCATCTCTCACAACAACCTAAGTGTGACTGACGACGGAGTAAGCACCTGGGAATATGTCACCAACGGCAGTTTTGGCCATTATCAGTTAGAATCGGAAGTGTTGAACTATATGCCCAACACGACGTTCAGTACACCACAGTTTACAAACGCAGGCACAGGAGATCTTTCACTGGCCGGTGCGTCACGAGAAGATGATGACCTGAGGGGTATTCCCGTAGATGGCATTTCCACAGACATTTTGGGAACCAACAGAAGTGCTTTTATTCCGTCCAAAGGTGCTTATGAGGTAGCCAATACCAAGACCGATTTTGTTACCTTCTCCATACCAGAGCAGTACTACGAACCAGTGATAAACAAGGTAAATCACACCGTACTTGTAGAAGTGACACCTGGCACCCCATTTACTGCCTTGGTACCAACCTTTACACTTTCACCTGGAGCCACCGTCAATCCAGCCAGTGGTGATGAGCAGGACTTTACAGATCCTGTCAACTATTTTGTGAGCTCTGAAAATGAAGCAGCTGGTCAAAACTGGATGGTGACAGTGGCAGAAGCCGATACTCCACCGATGGCCACTTCTTATTCCCCATCTCAGGGAGAAACAGGAGTGTTAGTCAACGATAATGTCAGCATTGCATTCAACGAACCTACCTTACTTGGCACAGGTTTTATTAGCCTACATGATGGCACATCCATTGTTGAGACGGTAGACGTCACCTCCATGCAAGCCAATCATTCTTCGGCTACTTTCAATAGTACCTTGAGCGTCACCTTCTCCAATTTGCTACCTGAGACCAACTATGCCATTCTAGTCGATGAAGGCGTAGTAGAGGATCCTGCCGGCAATAAATACGAAGGAATCGACGATTTGGCCGTCTGGACCTTCACTACTATGGATGATGAGAGTGATCCACCGGTTTGGTACTACGAATATCCAGAATCAGGTTCAATAGATGTATCGGTTACCGATATCGAAAGCGATGGCATCTTTTTCGAATTCAATGAAAATATTTTGTTGGGCACCGGAAATATTGAAATTAGAAACTCAGCAACAGATGAACTGATCAAGTCGATTGACATCAATGATGAAAATAATGAATTAGGCGAAGAAGGGGTCGATCTCTATGGAGTAGGTTTTCTCCCGACTGCCACGCAAATGTATGTGCTGGTTTGCAACACTTGTATCACAGATATACTTGGCAATCCATATGCAGGCAATAGTCCGGGAGATTGGACCTTCACAACAGCAGGGCCTCGCATCACAGGATTGTCTCCAGCAGATGGTGCAATAGAAGTGAATCCGACCGACGACCTGGTAGTGACCTTCAACGAAAACGTTCAGTATTCTGGAGAGTCAGGCTATGTTAGGATTTTTAAAAATGATGATAGCATAGTTGAAACAATCAACCTGAATATCGCCAAAGCCACATTCGCTGACAATACTCTGACAATTAATCCTGATACGGAGTTGGACGGTAGCGCCTCCTACTACGTCCAAATCACCGATAGTGGAATCAATGGAGTAAGCTCCGGAATTGATTTCGGAGGAATCTCCGACCAAGATTCATGGACCTTTACCACGCTGGATAACATTTCTCCAACCCTTGTATCTTTTGATCCCACGATTGATCAAGTGAAGGTGGCTAACAATTCAGCCCTCGTGCTGACCCTAAGCGAGGACATGCAACTGACTAATTATCCAAACGATGAGATCAGAATTAGAAATCTCAGCAACCCAGGCACCATCTATAAAACCATTGACCCATCTTCAGGAGATGTTACCATAGATGGAAACGTGATCACCATAACACCTAGCAGTGGGATACTCTCTACGCAGCAAGAAGTCGAAGTGTATGTAGGCTGGAGTACGACTCCATTCGAAGATTTGGCGGGCAATGATCTCAATGAATTGTTTGACACCAGCTACAAATTCACGGTGGACAACGCGCCACCTTCGATACAAAGTATAGCACCTGAAAATGATGCATCAGACATCGCTGTCAACTTATCGCAGCTGAGCCTGGTGCTCTCAGAGACTGTAAACTCCGGTGTAGCTGGAAAATTTGAATTGCTCAACGCTGCGGACGAAGTGATAAAAGAATTTGTGATGGGGACATCTGATGTAGTTGTGAGTGGAAACACCATTACTTTAAACAATGTACCATTACTGTCTAATCTCAGTACCTATTGGGTCAGAAACAACAACACAGGAGCCAATGCGATCCAAGATGTGGCTAGCAACCCATTGGGCAATTGGACAGATGATACCACATGGGAATTTACCACTGCAGAGGCACCAGATGAAGAGTCTCCTATCCTTAGCGGTTTTAGTACCTCAGGAGCAGTTGCACTTGATGCCAATCTCGAGATCAACTACAACGAACCGGTACAAATCAACAGTGGATCATATTTTCTACGCGACGGTTCGGGTCAACTGGTACAAGCCCTCGCAGTAGATGGTCCTAACGTCAGCATTAGTGGAAATACTGTCGTGCTGAATCCTTCCAACAATCTGATTTATCATACAGATTATACGATAGAGGCGGCTTCTGGTGTAGTCATCGATTTGTCGGGTAACCCTGCCCCAGCCATTGGATCAGGAGATTGGAGTTTTTCTGCTGAGGGTATAATATCAGCACTGAGCCCAGCTGACGAGGCAAATGATGTGAGCCCGTTTGATGATTTAGAGATTACCTTTTCAAAAGGCGTTGAGCTGCAAAGCGGAGGGATTTTCCGAATATTCAGAAAATCTGACGATCAGCAGCTGGGAGTCAACTGGAGCTTCAATGGAGCCACGATAGATGGAAATACAGTGTCATATGACATCCCAATGGATCTAGATCCGGGAGTAGAAGTTTATATCAACATCAATGGAGGTATAGAGGATGATGAGGGCAATCCTGTCGACATTACGGATAACGAAACATGGAATTTCACTCCAGTGAAACAGAATCAAACCGTAACTCTGAACCCAATAGATTCAAAAACTTATGGCGACCAACCATTTCTGTTCGAAGTGGCAACAGCTACCTCTGGGCTTGGAATTGACTATACCAGTTCTGATCCAACCGTAGCTACTGTATCAGCCAATCAGATTACGATAGTAGGAGCAGGCACTACGACGATCACTGCTACTCAGGCTGGAAATACCTACTACAATTCGGCCTCCGCGACTCAGGATTTTACCGTTGACAAAGCATCACAGACGATAAGTTTTGCTGGTCCGGCGTCCAAAACCTATGGAGACGATTCTTTCACGCTCAGTGCGACAGTAAGTCCGTCTGGTGATGAAGTGCAGTTTGCAATAGAAAGCGGAACTGCCGTAAGCCTGAATGAAGATCAGGTTGTCATCATTGGGACTGGTGAGGTAACTATCCGTGCTTTTGTAGCCGAATCTGACAACTATTTGGCACCTACATCAGTGGACAGAGATTTTACGGTCGCCAAGAAAACGCTGACGGCCACCGCAGACAATCAATCCAAAACATACGGAGAAGACAATCCAGCATTGACCATCTCCTACGATGGGTTTGTATATGATGAGACCATAGCGGTAATAGAAACTTTGCCAACTACCTCCACAACAGCTGCTGCGCTTTCGGGGGTAGGCATTTATGAAATCGATGTGCTTGGCGGTTCGGACGACAACTATACGATAGCACTGATTGAAGGTGAATTAGAAATCACCAGGAAAACACTTATCGCTTCAGCTGATGACAAATCGAGAGAATATGGCGACGAAAACCCTGCTTTTTCATTGTCTTTTGACGGCTTCATCGATGGAGAAAACTCAAGTGACCTTACCGGACCACTACCGACCAGAAGTACATTGGCCGATGAAGAGAGTACGGTAGGAGAATATACAATATCCGTTTCTGGTGGATCAGATGACAACTATGAGTATCAGTATGAAGATGGAATATTGACTATAACTAAAGCCGAGCTGACTGTATATGCTGTCAGTACCATCAAAAACTATGGAGATGACAATCCTACATTGAGCATTGAGTACGAAGGATTCAAAAACGAAGAATCAGATGCGGATCTTGATATCATTCCTCAGGTAAGTACCGACGTTACAAAGTATAGTCCTGCGGGCAATCACCCTATAGAAGTAAGCGGAGGAGCATCCAACAATTATTCCTTTGACTATATCAATGGAGTATTAGCGATAGGTAAAATAGACTTGTCTGCTATAGTTGATGATCAGAGCAGAGCATACGGAGAGGCCAATCCCGAATTCACCATTTCGTATAGCGGATTCATAGCAGGTGAAGATGAAAACAATCTCGATGTGCTCCCACAAGCTGTCTCTAGTGCAGATGAGGACTCTGATGTAGGCAGCTATGCGATCACAATCGAAGAGCTCGAGGATACCAACTATGAAATATCTGTCACTGCGGGTACACTTACTATTGAGAAGGCTGATCAAAACATAAGCCTGACTGACATTACAGATAAGGTGAAGAATGCGGATCCGTTCACGGTGGAGGCTAGTGTAGATTCTGAATCTGAATTGAGCTACAATATACTATCTGGGCCTGCAACTATTCTTGGCAACACTATAACTCTCACAGGTGGGCTAGGTACGGTGACTGTAGAAGTAAGTGCTTTGGCTAGTACCAACTATAATGCTGCCGCGGAGCAGGTCACCTTCGAGGTCAACGACAAACAGCTACAAACTATCAGCTTCTCCTTGTCAGATCAGGTTTATGGCAACGAGAGTGTTTTGAATGGCTCGGCGTCAAGTAGCCTTGAAGTGAGTTATGAAATCGTTTCTGGGCCACTGGCGTTAGAAAACGGCACACTGACATTTACCGGTGTGGGGCTGGCAGAAGTCAAAGCGCTACAAGCGGGAGACGACACATACAACGAGGCTGAACCTGTCACTGTAGAATTTACGGTCGATAAGGCTGTCCTTACCGTGTCCGCTGATGACAAGAGTATCACCTATGGCTCCGAATTGCCTGAGCTGACTTATAACTATAGTGGGTTTGTCTATGAAGAGTCTGCTGATGATCTGACCTCCGAACCAACAGTCAGCACCGAAGCTACAGATACCAGCGATGCGGGTGTCTACACACTCACGATAGAAGGAGGGTCTGCTGACAACTACTCTTTTGATTTGGTGGATGGTGAGCTTACTATAATGAAGGCGGATCCAGTCTTGACCCTTGAGACGATTGATAATAAATCTTTTGATGCTGAACCATTCACTGTAGCAGCAGACATTGATTCTGATCAATCGCTTGCCTATACGATTACTGGTCCGGCCAGTATTTCTGAGACTGGCTTGATTACTTTGGATGGCGATGCCGGCGAGGTGGAGGTCACCGTTTCTGCAGCGTCCAACACCAATTACAACGCAGCCTCGGAATCAGTATCATTCTTTGTCCTCGCCGAAGAAATGCAGGATCAGACGATTACTCTTGGCACTATTGAAAATAAGCTGACAACAGATTCCTCATTTGAGGTAGAGGTAAGCGCCAGCTCAGGGCTGGAAGTGGAAATCACTGTGACAGGCCCAGCTACGGTTTCTGGTCAGACGATTACGCTGGATGGTTCTACGGGTATCGTGACAGTATTTGCCAATCAAAGCGGCAATGAGGCATTCAATGCCGCAGAAGAAGTGAGTACCAGTTTTGAAGTGACCGAGCCAGAAGTACTAGCTGTAGGTCCCACTCAGGTGGAAATCAGATTATTTCCAAACCCTGCCACGGATTGGCTCAATGTAGCTGGATTTGAAGGAATGGCCAGACTTCAATTGATCAATACCAATGGTAGGGTAGTAGTGGATCAAATGATGAGAGCTGCTGATCCGGTCAATATTACGCATGTTCGACCAGGTTTGTATTTGGTGCAAACCATTCAAGAAGATATTACCACAACAACAAAGGTCCTTATCCAGAGATAAGCTTGGCATAAAGGTTTAGGATAAGATTAAGGAGCAGCTTCGGCTGCTCTTTTTTGTTTATTAAACCTGGATTATGCATTAGGAATCGTGATGAAAGCTATAAAGCGCAAAGAAAGAGGCACTTATATTGAAGAGGCATAGCACCGCTATGGTGATTCAATAAATATATGTTAAGTGTCTATTTCAAAGTGCTTTATGATTGGAAT